>CAJTMY010000031.1 GCA_910577355.1 uncultured Muribaculaceae bacterium | reverse complement strand
AGTTACGCAACCGACCGACATTCACACCGATGCTCGCTTCGTTTTCATGCCCATACATGTATCCACCAATGGAGAATGGATAAAGCAGGAGATATGCAGCACATTCCAGGTGCTCGTACAGGAGGAAGGCGGCGAATGGCAGACTCTAAAGGACTATGCCGAGGAAGGCATGGGCAAGCCGTACAGCTATTTTACCGCGAATGAACCAACAGCTCTGGAGCCGTACAGTATAGACCTCGCGAAGTATGCCGGCAAGAAGATACGTCTGGCATTCCGCCTGCTGGGCTGCGACAGCGACATGATATATCTTGACCGGATAAGTGTGGCTCTGCCCGAGCCGGAGGCTGTGATCGCGGCCGACTTCCGCACGATGTACTACGGCTTCTCGAACGAGCCGGGCTGGCCGGCGCTCAACCGCCGCATAGCCGTATACCCGGCCTACACCCCGCTCACCTTCACCAACATGTCGTATGACAATGTGACATATTCGTGGGAGTATCAGGATCCGGCAAGCGGCGATATAGCGACCGACAACAACCCCGAGAATCTCGAGGTGACATATACCCCCGACTTCGATGCCGAGACCGGCACTGCCGCAAGCTTCGTCAATCCCCCGGTTCTGGTGGCGGAAGGCGACGGCTACAAGACGATGCACAATCCCTGGGCCGACGTGGACAAGATGCAGATAGGCGGCACGCCGAGCATCACGCTGTCCAACGGCATCATAAAGGACTACACAATGATGCCTTTCGAGCAGAAGACCTACGACATAGGCTTCTACTCGGTGGACTGCGACCCCATAGGCAAATGGGCGGTACCTGCATTCGGCTACAACAGCGACACCGACGAATACTGGCTGTACTACACCACCCAGGGTGAAGCGGAAGAGGGAGATTACTGCCATCTCACGGCCTACTACAACATGATATATCCGGGAGATTCGCCACTTGTGGTGGAAGGCGCAAGCGCATTCGCATGGGGTCTTGTGGGAGATGACGCGGAATTCAAGTGCGAGATATATCCCTATGAGAATGTCTACGACGACGCGGGCGACCTGATGGGCCAACAAGCATGCGACACCCCGCTCGCCACCGCCATATGCAAAGGCACGGATGTGATAAACCGCGATCCAACCATAAGCAACGGTCTCACACTGCCCTTTGTATTCGACAAGAAGGTGATAATCGACGACACGTATCCTGCATATTGCGTGAAGATAAGCGGTTTCCGCAGCGACAAGGTGGAATTCTTCGCCCCGATACAGCAGTGGCAGCCCGATCCCAACTATCTGTGCCTGGGATGGGTGGAGAAGGATATGAATATCAATGGCCGCGCAGGCAAGAACCAGCACGCACTGGGATACTATGCCAACGAGTTCGGCGACATGTACTGCTCGTTTGCCATCGGCCTGTCGGCCTATTATCCGTATCTTGAGAGCGAGGTGGAGGAAGTGAGCCTCGGCAACGGCACATCGGCCGAGATCGCCCTCGACAGCTACAACGACGCTTCCGACCTTGAAATCGAGTCGTCGCCATGGATCAAGGCTACCGCCACAGGCCGCTTCCACAATACCAAGATCGTCGTGAGTGCCGAAGCCAATGATGAGGCTAAGCGCGATGGATCTGTAACCGTAAAGACCGACGGACTGTCGAAAACCTTCAAGGTGACCCAGCTGCAGAGCGGCATCGAAGATGCCATCGCAGGCAGCCATGCCACACTCAAGGCCGTATACACGCTCGACGGCGTGGAAGTGACCGGCACTCTGCCCGCAGGCATATATGTGGAGGTATACACCGACGGCACCGCCCGCAAGCGTATCGTGAAATAATGTTTGGCCACATATGATATTTGCGCCGGCCGCACAAAGCACATGTGCGGCCGGTATTTTGTGAATTTAAATATGAACGGGATAAACCTTCGGGTTGTTTTTATATCTAAGATGTAAAAACCGACACATATGAAAAGATTTTTCAGAACTGTAGGGATATTGTTGCTGTGCGGGGCACTTGTATGCCCTGTCGCCGAGGCCCGTGGACGCAATGAGCGTGGTCGCGAACCTTCGCGCACGCAGCAGCCTTCGTCCCGTCCCGGGAATAACGGACAGGGGCGCCCTTCGCACAACAACGGCGGCGGCCACAACCGGCCGGGCAACAATAACAACCGGCCGGGCAACGGCGGCAACCATGACCGTCCCGGAAACAATAATCATCGGCCGGGCAATAATGACCGGCCCGGCAACGGCAACCACAATCGTCCGGGCAACAATCAGGGTCATCGGCCCGGCAACGGCAACCATCATCCCGGGCCGGGGCCGGGTGGCCCCATAGGTTCGCATCGCCCGGATTACCGTCCGAACCGTCCGCCGCAGCACCATTACCACGGGCCCGTGCGGCCGAGGCCTCCGCATCACGGATGGTACCGTCCGGCGCCGCCTCCACAATGGCGTCCGCCGCACCACTGGCGTCCGTTCCGCTCTATTCTGGGCATATCGTTCGGCACGGCCATAAATCTGTCGGTAAACGCTTTGATCAACAGCGGATATACGGTAAGTTCCTACAACTCCAACTCGGTGTTTGTGAACAATGTGCCGATGCTCAACATGATGTGGCCCGACGCGGTATTGTTCTATAACGACAGGGGCGGATTGTGCGGCTCGCGGTTTCTGTATTCGACCGGTTTCTATGACATGAACCGCTATAACATGACCTATACGTCGCTTGTCAATGCATATGGCGCTCCTGTAAGCGTGCAGAGCACCTCGTCGGGGATGGAGGCTACCTGGTGGGGCACCGGCAACCAGTTCATCAGGCTGTCGTTCTCGCCCCAGTATACCGACTACGGCGATATGCGCTACTATACCACTCTCAGTTTCGGCATATGAAGGAACCATGAACAATCGCGCCCCGCTCTGAAATAGGTACGGGGCGCGATTGTTCATTTATACAGATAGCGTTTTATCGAACGCTTCGGGGTCTTGACAAATTCCTCGGGCATCAGTTCTATGGCTGATATCTGTTCGTATGGAGCCACAAGTCGGTTGAGCTCGCGGCGGTTCTGCTCCATCACCGCCTCGATGTCGGCATCGCCGAGCCGCTGTTCCTCGGCAGCCTCGGTGTCGGGATATACGAGAGCCACAAGGCCCTTGCCCTCGCGCTCGATAACAAGGCTCTCGCCTACGAAAGGCATGTTGTTGAGCTTGGCTTCGATCTCCTCGGGATATATGTTCTGGCCGTTGGCACTGAGAATCATTGTCTTGTAGCGGCCTCTTATGAATATCGTACGACCGTCGGGGCCTCCGAGGCGGCCCATGTCGCCTGTATGGAGCCATCCGTCTTCCTCGATGGCGGCCTCGGTGGCGTCGGGGTTCTTGTAATAGCCGGCCATGACGTTCTGCCCGTATACCATTATCTCGCCCTGACCGTCGGCATCGTTCTCTTTGAGGATACGGCCGTCCATGATGCCGGGCAGCAGCCTGCCCGAGCTGCCGGGGATGAAGTCGCGCCACGGTGTGTAGCTGATAAGAGGGCCGCACTCTGTCATTCCGTAGCCTACGGTGAAGGGGAATTTGATATGGTAGAGGAATTCCTCGACTTCGTGGTTGAGCGGTGCGCCACCGATGATGACCTCTTCAAACTGTCCGCCGAATGCCTCGACAAGCTTTGCCCGTATCATCGCATAGACGGCGCGGTCGAGCATGGGCACGGCAAGCACCCAGCGCATGCGGCGCTTTGTGATCATCGGCACGATCATGCGGCGGTAGATCTTCTCGAGGATAAGCGGCACGCACACCACAAGATTGGGGCGCACCTGCGCCATGGCTTTGACGAGCAATGTAGGGGTTGGAGTCTTGCCAAGCACGGTGACATGCGACCCCACGGCAAGGGGCACGAGCATGTCGAAGGCGCAGCCATAGGCGTGCGCCAAAGGAAGGAACGACAGAGCTCTCGAACCGGAGTAATGAAGCCGCGAGGCGATACCGAAGCCTATGTTTCCGGCGATATTGTCGTAGGTGAGCATCACTCCTTTGGAGAAGCCTGTGGTGCCCGAGGTGTAGTTGATTATGGCGAGGTCGTCGTTGTCGCGCGGATTGTAAAGGATATCGGCGCGGCTGAATCCTGCGGGATAGCGGCGGTTGAACTTGCGCGTGAGCCCCCTTACGGTACGTGAGTAGCGTGTGCCACGCTCGGCGAGCACCTTGCGGGTATCGAGCGATACCACAGCCTCTACCTGCGGTATGTCGTCGAGGCTCAGATGCTCCCATATCGAATCGGCCACAAAAAGTATGCGCGCGTCGCTGTGACGGATTATATTGGCGGCGTCGACCGGATTGAATTCGTTGAGTATCGGTACTATTGTGGTGCCGTAGGTGAGCGATGCCATGAAAATGACTATCCACGTGGAGGTATTCTTGCCGAGCAAAGCCACCTTGTCGCCGGGGCGTATGCCGGCCTCCTCGAAGAACATGTGCATACGCGCGATGCGTCGGGCAAACTCGCCGTAGGTAAGAGTCTTGCCCGACACGAAGTCAGTTATGGCCGGCAGCGGAAAATGGTCGCAGAATGCCTCACGGTATATGTCAACAAGATCGCAGCCGCGCGTCGAGCAGTGTGGTTTTTCCATAATCAGGTTTTTGTGGTATAGTCATTTAACGAACGCCGCGGCGGTAAGGTTCATTCCGCGTCGCTTTCGGCAAGCTCGGGGACGCGGTCGTGAAGCGAGCGGTGTATGCGCTCGAATATCTCGTCCATATCGCCTGAGCCGTCGATGCCGTGGTATTTGCCTTCACCGATATAATAGTCGCGCAGCGGCGATGTCTGGTCATGGTACACGACGAGACGCTTGCGGATGGTATCGGGGTTGTCGTCGGCGCGGCCTGTTTCCTTTCCTCGGTTTATCATGCGGCGTATGAGCTCGTCTTCCGGAACCTCGAGTCCTACCACGGCATGTACTCTGGAGCCACGCGAGGCGAGCATTTTCTTGAGGGCCTTGGCCTGGTCGATGGTGCGTGGAAAACCGTCGAATATCACTCCCTTGCTGGTGAGCTCGGGATTGGAGTCGAGCACGTGTTCGAGCACACGTATCATAAGGTCGTCGGGTATGAGCTGGCCTTTCGAAATGTATGAGTCGGCGATACGGCCGAGTTCGGTGCCGCGGGCTATGTGGTCGCGAAGGACTTCGCCGGTGGAGATATGATGCAGACCGTACTTCGATATAAGGCGGTCGCTCTGGGTGCCTTTACCGCTGCCGGGGGCACCGAATATCACGATGTTGAGCATTCCTATTGTACTATTGGAAAAATATATCTGATATGAACAATCCTTGAAAATCAATCTTCCCTAAGCATGTATATGTCGCCGAGATTGCGGGCCATACCGTTGAGGTCGAGCCCGAATCCGAGGATAAACTTCTTGGGTATGCTGAATCCCACATAATCGGGCTTGATGTCGCGCTGCAAGGCCTCGGGCTTGAACAACAGGGTGGCTATCTTCACCTCGGCGGGATTCTTTGCCCTGAGGTCGTCGACAAGACGGGCGATGGTGTTGCCGGTATCGACAATGTCCTCGACGACAATCACCGTGCGGCCTTCGATATTCTCGTGCAGGCCCAGCACCTCTTTCACCACTCCTGTCGAGCCGGTGCCTTCATAGCTTTTGAGACGTATGAAAGATATCTCGGCATCAATCTCCTCGCAGGCACGGAACAAATCGGCAGCAAACGCAAACGCCCCGTTCAACACACAGAGGAACAGAGGCGTTTTACCTGCGCAATCGCGCATTATATCCTTGCCGAGCTCTTTTATACGGGCGGCAATGGTCTCACGGGTGATATAAGGCTCGAAGGTGAGCCCTTCGTAACTGACTTGTTTCATTCGAAGAAGTAAAATTTTCGCAAAGGTACGATTTTTTTTACTTTCATACAATTTTTTGCTGTGGCCGCTCACACTTTTATATCGCCTGAAGCGTTATACAAAAAAGAATCTTATAACATCTCAGTCAACTATGAAAGGAAAGAATCTCATAATCATGGGTCTGCCGGCTCTTGCCGCAGGCATAGCGCTCATCATCACCTATAAGGGCATAAGCTCGACAGGTGTGGTGATTACCGGAGGCATACTTTTTATCCTCGCAGGGATATTCAATGTAGTGGCTGCCGGGTATGAGCGGCGGCGTGCCGAGCGTGCCGGCAGCCGCGGGCACGGCATGATATCGGCCGCGGTAAACTTGCTTGCCTGTGCGGGCGCTGTCATTCTCGGCGTGTGCATGCTTATCTTCAAGGACACGTTTGTGACACTGATACCGTTTATATTCGGAGTACTTATAGCATTCTCGGCGTTCTATCAGGTGTATCTGCTGGCTTACGGAACCCGGCCGGTGATGCTGCCTGGATGGCTGTATATCGTGCCGCTTGCTCTGGCCGGCACGGCAGTATATCTGTTCTTGCAGAAACCGGAGGTTGATGACACGGTAATAATGCTCACCACCGGCATCGCCCTGTCGTTTTTCGGTCTGTCGACAGTTGCCGAAGGGATGGCTTTGGGCAGTATCCGGCGCCGCACGATCCACGATGCCGGCAAGGCCGCGAAAGCGCCTGCCGAGGTTCACGACACCGTCGGTACCGGTGCAGCGGCTGTGGAGCCGTCCGGACATCCCGATACCGCTCCGCGCCCCGAGCCGCTCGACCCTGATACCGAGTGAGCCACAGCGATCTCCGTACCGCCTCACATACGGCTCTGCCATAAAGCGCATGCAAGCTTACGGCAGGGCTGTTTTTTGTCGCCAAAGGAGCTTTTTTCACGAAAAAATCAAAAAAATCGCAATAATTCAACGTTTTATTATTGCCGTTTGAAAAAAAGTTACGATATTTGCACCTGCAAAAGTGCTCAGGGCTGTATATCATCCTTCTTTTGCGATTACAATGCACACATTTATAAAGTTATATAAATCGATAATATAATACAGCAATGACTAAAGCAGACATCGTAAGCGAAATCTCGAAGTCGACCGGCATCGACAAGGCTCTCGTGCTTTCAACCGTTGAGAAATTCATGGAAGTTGTGAAAGACTCACTCGCCGAAGGAGAAAACGTCTACCTCCGTGGCTTCGGCAGCTTTATAATCAAGGTTCGCTCCGAAAAGACCGCCCGCAACATCTCCAAGAACACCACCATCGTCATACCCGAACACAAGATCCCCGCATTCAAGCCCGCGAAGGTGTTCATGGAAGAGGTGAAAAAGAACTGATACCCGATACCTCATTCTCCGGAATAAACTTAACCCAACAATATAAACTCACTGCCCTATGCCAAGCGGAAAAAAACGTAAAGGCCATAAGATGGCTACACACAAGCGCAAAAAACGTCTTCGCAAGAACCGCCATAAGAAGAAGTAAGCCGCGCAGCGGCTGCTCCGGACGGCTCATCGCTATCCGATAGAACGTTTATACAAAGGACATCATGATGCGGCACAAATACACATACGGTTCCATCATGTGTCCTTTGTCAATTTATTAATCCTCAGTACTCACAATGAAAAGCGAACTAATCGTCGACGTACAGCCGGCCGATGTATCGATCGCCCTGCTGGAAGACTCCCGTCTGGTGTCTCTCCAGAAGGAGGCGCGCAACATCGCTTATGCCGTGGGCGACATCTATCTTGCCAAGGTCAAGAAGATAATGCCCGGTCTGAACGCCGCATTTGTCAACGTGGGTTACGAAAAGGATGCATTCCTCCATTATCTTGATCTTGGCCCTCACTTCGCATCGTACGAAGCCTACCTCTCACAGCTCCTTGGCGACGACCGCAGGCGCGTCCCCGCCATAGAGAAAATGAAACTCCTTCCCGACATCGACAAGAACGGCACCATAGCGCAGACCCTCACACAGGGACGGGAGCTGCTGGTGCAGATAGTAAAAGAGCCGATATCGAGCAAGGGCCCGCGCCTCACCACTGAAATCACTTTCACAGGCCGGTTCATGGTGCTCATCCCTTTCAGCGACAAGATATCCATCTCACAGAAAATAAAGTCGACCGAGGAGAAGATGCGTCTGCGCCAGCTCATCGAAAGCATCAAACCACGCAACTTCGGTGTTATAGTGCGTACATCTGCCGAGGGCAAGCGTGTGGCAGAACTTATCAACGAGCTGAAGACACTCATAAATTGCTGGAACTCCACTGTGGCCAAGGCTCAGAAAGCAACTGCGCCCGCTCTTATTTTCGAAGAGGAAAACCGTGTAGTGGGTATGTTGCGCGACGTATTCAGCCCGTCGTTCGAGGCCATTCATGTAAATGATGCCGACATACACGAGCAGATCGACAAGTATGTGAGCCTCATCGCTCCGGAGCGCAAGGAAATCGTCAAGAAATACGATCGCGACGAGCCTATATTCGATCATTTCGGCATCACCCGGCAGATAAAATCATCGTTCGGCAAGACCGTATCGTTTCGCTCGGGCGCCTACATCATCATCGAGAGCACTGAAGCCTTGCACGTAGTCGACGTAAACTCAGGCAACCGCTCCAAGGCCACCAATGACCAGGAGACAAATGCCCTCGAGGTGAATCTGCGCGCCGCCGACGAGATAGCCCGCCAGCTGCGGCTGCGCGACATGGGCGGCATAATAGTCGTCGATTTCATCGACATGACCAAAGGCGAGCATCGCCAGCAGCTCTACGAGCACATGCGCGAGATAATGGCCAATGACCGCGCCCGGCACAACATCCTACCTCTCAGCAAGTTCGGCCTGATGCAGATAACGCGCCAGCGTGTGCGGCCTGCCCTGGACATCACCACCTCCGAGAAGTGCCCGTCGTGCTTCGGCAAAGGCGAGGTACAGCCGTCGCTTCTGTTTACAGACACTTTGTTTGAGAAGCTCGAATATCTTGTCAATACACTCGGTGTCAAAGGATTCATCATGTATGTACATCCTTTTGTCGACGCTTATATCAAGCGCGGGCTGTTCACATCGCTCTATGGCCGGTGGCGCCGCACGCTGGGACGCTGTTTCAAGATAATGCCCGACGAATCGCTCGCATATCTGCAATACCGCGTACTTGACAAAGATCGTAACGAAATCGACCTCAAAGAGGAGAAAGACATGGATGCATCGTCGGCCGAGAAACGCTCGACAAAAGCCAAGAAACGCGGCGGCGATGATACCGACAACGACACCCGTGCCGCAATTTCCGGCATCAAGGAAGACACGGATAACACAGACGGCGAACCGATATCGGACGAAAAGCCGAAGTCGAAACGCCGCAAGCGCAAAAAGAACAAACCTGCAGACAGCGGCGATACCATAGCCGAAGTTGCCGAGGGGACACCATCACCTCAGCCAAGCACTGCCGACAAGACAGAGACTGCAAAGCAACCCGGGCCGCAACGGCCTCCACGCCAGCCAAGGCCAAAGGCCAAGGCAAACACACCTGAAGCTGCCGCCGACAAAATGCTCCCGGCGCTCCCTCCCCCACCAAGATCAGAAGAGGAATAATTCCCACAACCCACAACCCCGCCATATCCGGTGGGGTTTTTCATATTACAGAGGTTATTCTCGGCAATTTTTCGTAACTTTGCACGTTATTATATACACTGCTATGTATCTACAACGAATGTTCACAAATATGCCGCCGGTTACCAAGAATCTATTGATAATCAACGTCATCATCTGGGCGGCAATGGCACTTGTGCCGGTTATCGACACACGCCTCACACAGTGGTGCGCCCTGCATTATTTCAGCTCACCGGGTTTCAACGCGGCCCAGCTGTTCACCTACATGTTCATGCACGGAGGCTTCATGCACCTGTTTTTCAACATGTTCGCGTTGGTAATGTTCGGCGGCATCATCGAGCGCTCCATGGGCTCGAAGCGTTTTCTTTTCTATTATGTATCGTGCGGATTGTTTGCCGCGCTGGTTCAGATGGGAGCCTATGCGGTGGTGCTTTCCAAATACCAGGGTATGTTCACGGCCGCTGAATTCAAGGAAATCGTCGATCACGGCTGGAATCTCATCAAGACCGGATACACATATACCGATCCGACACTCAACGCCATCAACAGCCTTGTCAACGGCCCGATGGTAGGCGCCTCCGGAGCGATTTACGGCATCATCCTCGCATTCGGCATGCTGTATCCCAACCAGCCCATCTACCTGTTTTTCATCCCTGTACCCATCAAGGCCAAGTGGATGGTGATAGGATACGGCATTCTCGAGCTGAGCTACGGACTCGGCACGATGACCGATAATGTGGCCCATTTCGCCCACCTCGGCGGCATGATAGCCGGCGTGATACTGATTCTGTACTGGAGAAAGAAGGGCGTGTTCAACAACCATTGGTTTTTCTGAATGAAATCCATCCGCCGCATATTGGCCCGAGCAGGCGCAATGTGGATAATCGCCGGCATAAACGCAGCGCTGTTCATATCGGCATGCTGCGGCGCCGATATGTCGGATCTGTATCTCGGCGCGGGTATCGAGTCACTACGGGCAAGGCCTTGGAGTCCGTTCACCTATATGTTCGCACAGACACATGCGGCACACTTCTCGCTCAATATCATCAGCTTTATAATAGTGGGAGCATGGTTTGAGAACCGGCTCGGCGGCCTAAGGCTCGCAGCCACATACCTGACAGGCGGCCTGGCGGGTGCCATGGCATTCGAGGCAATAGCACTGATAGCGGGCACGCCCGATGCCACTCTTGGCGGTTCGTCGGCTGCGGTGCTTGCGGTATATGCGGGCATTGTGGCGCTGTACGGGCGGCGGCTCGGCAATATATCGCTCGGATTCATCGGGCGATGGTCGGCTGGTCTTCCGCTGTGTATTGTCCTGGTAAGCTCGGTATTTGAACTTTGGGGCGACAACCCCGGAGGCAATCTCGCACATATCGCGGGAATACTGTCCGGATGGGGTATGGGGCGATATCTGTCGCGGGAGGCGACACCCCGCAATGATGACAGCGGCAATATCATCGACAAATTCGAGCGGTCGGGATATTCGAGTCTAACAGCCGACGAACGACGCCGGCTTTTCAACAGTCAGCACCATAATGGCCGATAAGAAAGACAGACATATGCCCGACGAGCTGAAACCCGTGGTAAACGCACCGCAACGCTCCGACGCCCCGGTTCCCTCACCGGCTGCAAAGCGGCAGACAAAGCCCCGCAAACCTGCCGCCGCGAGACGTGCCGGGACGGTACCGAAGCGCAAGAAACCATCGGTATGGCGCCGCATCGCCATGGTGCTGCTGAGCATCGGAACCATCGTAAGCGCCGTCGGGCTTATCGCCGCTTGCTTCGGCGGCAATCTATCGCCATCGGCATACCGTGGAATATGCCTTATGGTGATGACATTGCCGGCATGGCTTATACTCATGACCGTCTTCACCATCCTCGACCTGCTGTGGTGCCGCAGGATATTGCCGCTGTGCGTGCTCGTGTACATAGCCTGCGCCGCCGGCATATGGGAGTTCATGCCTCTGAATCTGCGCCGCCCGTCGCTCGACAAGGCCGCTGAACACCGGCAGTTCACATTTCTTACCTACAATATCACCAATTTTACGGATCTCACCGACAGATATCCCGGCGACATCAATCCCACCATATCCAATATTCTGAAAATAAACGCCGATGTGGTGAACCTCCAGGAAGCCGTCGTGCTCACGCCCGCCAAAAAGATTCGGCTCGGTCAGGCTCAGATCGACTCGCTGCACCGCGCCTATCCGTACATAATAATGTATGGCAAGAGCCAGATGCTGATGTCTAAATATCCTGCCGAGGCCATACATATCGGCGACCCGGAGAAGAATCAGGGCGAGATCGCTGTGTTCAGGCTGAACATCGAGGGCGAAAAAGTGACACTCTTTGATGTCCACCTCAAATCATACCACCTCACCGACGGCGACAAGGAATTGTTCAAAGACGTCACCGACATAAAGAAAGATGTCGACAACGAAAAAGGCATCAAAAGCACTATAACCGATGTGAAATCGCAGCTGCTCAGCAAAGTGCAGAGCGCTGCGGAATATCGCGAGCGTGACGCCCGGCGGCTCGGGCGGCTCATAGAACGTTACGGCGGCCCAAACGTGATAGTGGCCGGCGACTTCAACGACGTGCCGGGATGCTTCACACTGCGCCATCTCGCCGATTTCAATCTGCGACAGGTGTACAGCGACATAGGCTTCGGGCCGATGATAACGTTCAACCGCGACCGCTTCTATTTCCGCATCGACCATGTGCTGTATCGCGGCGATCTGAAGCCGCTGCGCATGCGGCGCGGGTCGAGCCTGGCATCAGACCACTATCCGCTGCTGGTGCGGTTTGCACTCACCTATACATCCGACAATCATTAAACACTTCAATATGCGAAAATTCATTCTTCCGATTTTACTTGCAATCTCATTTATGACACAAGCAGCCAACCCCTTCCTGCACGAATTCAATAAGCCTCACGGCACGCCGCCATTCTCGGCCATCGAAAACCGCCATTACGAGGAGGCTATCGACAGCGGCATAGCAATCGCACGACAGGAAATCGACGCCATAGTAAAGAACCGCGCCACTCCCGACTTCGACAACACCATAGTGGCCATGGAACGCACCGGTGCCGACCTCAACCGCGTGCTGGGAGTGTTCTACCCGCTGATGTCGGCCGAAGCCGATGACGAGATGATGGATATCGCAATGCGCAGCTCCCAGAAACTCAGCGACTACTCCACATCGATAATCCTCAACGAAGGCCTGTGGAACAAGGTGAAACAGGTGTATGCCGACCGCGACAAATATAATCTCACACCCGAGCAGAAAACCCTGCTGCAGAACACCTATGACTCGTTCGCGCAGTCGGGCGCCAATCTCGAGGGCGAAGCCCGCGAGCAGTACCGCAAGCTGTCGGCCGAGCTGTCGGAACTCACCACCAAGTTTGGCCAAAATGTGCTCAAGGAGCTGTCGACCTACGAGATATGGCTTACAGCCGATGATCTGGCGGGACTGCCCGAAAGCTCGACAGTGGCCGCTGCCGAGGCCGCGAAGGCCAAAGGCCGCGAAGGCGAATACCTTTTCACCCTCGATGCTCCGGTATACATGGCGTTCATGAAAAATTCAAGCCGCCGCGATCTGCGCGAACGCATGTGGCGCCTCTACTCAGGCCGCAACACCAAGGGCGATTACTCCAATCTCGAGATCATGGCACGCATAGCCGAGGTACGTCGCGAGATAGCTTCCCTGCTCGGTTCGGAGAACTATGCCTCTCACTCGCTCAAGCGCACAATGGCCAAGAACCCGCAGGGTGTCTACAACCTGCTCGACCAGCTGCGCGAAGCGTATTCGGAGCCTCTCAAGGCCGAGATGGCCGAGTTAACGGAGTTCGCCTCGACACTCGAAGGCAAGCCTGTAACAATCATGCCCTGGGACTACAGCTATTATTCCAACAAGCTCAAGGCATCGAAATATGCCTTCGACGAAGAGGCTATGCGCCCGTATTTCGAGCTCAACAATGTGATAGACGGTGTGTTCGGCCTCGCCACACGTCTCTACGGTCTTAAATTCACGCTCAACCCCGAGATAGAAGTCTACCACCCCGATGTGAAGGCTTATGATGTGACAGACGCCGACGGCAGTTTCGTAGGCGTGCTCTACACCGACTTCTTCCCCCGCGCGAGCAAGCGTCCCGGCGCATGGATGACCAACATCACCGAGCAATATGTCGACGCCGACGGCAAGGATCACAGGCCGGTGATATCGATAGTGATGAACTTCACCAAGCCTACCGAAGGCACACCGTCGCTGCTCACGCCGTATGAGGTGGAGACGTTCCTGCACGAATTCGGACATTCGCTCCACGGCCTGCTCGCCAAGGGCAACTATGCCTCGCTCTCGGGCACGAACGTATACCGCGACTTTGTGGAGCTGCCCTCGCAGTTCAATGAGAACTATCTCAACGAGAAGGAATTCCTCGACACGTTCGCCCGCCACTACAAGACCGGCGAGCCTATCCCCGCCGAGCTTATCGACCGCCTCGTGGCCGCCCAGCAGTATGGAGCCGCCTACGCATGCATGCGCCAACTGATGTTCGGCTACCTCGACATGGCCTGGCACACCGCCACACAGCCGGTGACAGATGCGGTAGCATTTGAAGCCGAGGCCGTCAAACCTGTCGAGATATTCGCACCGGTCGAAGGCGCCCTCACATCGCCCCAGTTCTCGCATATATTCTCGGGCGGCTACGCAGCCGGATATTACAGCTACAAGTGGGCCGAGGTGCTCGATGCGGATGCATTCGACTTTTTCAGGCAGAACGGCATCTTCGACCCGGCCACAGCCAAGTCGTTCCGTACCAATGTACTCGAGCGCGGCGGTTCGGAAGCCCCCGATGTGCTCTACCGCCGCTTCCGCGGCAAGGACGCGAGCATCGACGCGCTGCTGCGCCGCGACGGCATCCTGCCCGAGACCGGCAGCCTTGACAAGTCCAAGAGCCAGAAAGACTGAAACCATGACCGCGTGCGGCCCCTATAAAGTGTCACCGACGGCATACATGGCCGCCATCGCCCGCTCGCTTGTAGCGCGCCGGTGGTGGCTCGGCCTTGTGCCGGCCGCGCTGATAGCCTACGGGGTCGCCGCCGACTGGCGTTGGGCGGTGGTGGGGCTGATATTCATATTCATCATATACCCCATGGCCATGGGTTTCACCATTCTGCGATATGCCACGCTGCCGCAGCTCGCCGCACGTACATCGGCCACACAGGCCGTCATCGACGGCGACAGTATAAGGCTTTACCGACACGACGACAACTCCGACACTCCGGCAATACTCGTCGCCGAGGCCGGAATAGTATCGGTTACCGTCGCACACGGCATGCTGCGGATAGAGACAGGCAACCGGCCCGAAGACTTCATATTCATTCCCACAGCGGCACTGGCCTCGGCAGACCTCAACGCCATACTGAGACAATTCGCGCCCGATGAATCCTACGATTTCTCTAATTGACAAAAAAACATTACCTTTGCACAGATTTAAATCAATCATAAAGATATGAAACTTCTCGAAGGAAAAACAGCCCTTATAACAGGCGCTGCCCGCGGCATCGGCAAGGCCCTTGCCCTGCGTTTCGCCCAGGAAGGCGCAAACATCGCATTCACCGACCTCGTAATAGATGAAAACGGCAAACAGACCGAAGAAGAAATAGCCGCTTTCGGCGTAAAGGCCAAAGGATACGCGTCCAATGCCGCCGACTTCGCCCAGACCAAGGAAGTGGTGGAGCAGATAAAGAAGGATTTCGGCACCATCGACATCCTCGTGAACAATGCCGGCATCACCAAGGACGGCCTGATGATGCGCATGACCGAACAGCAGTGGGACGCCGTGATTGCCGTCAACCTCAAGAGCGCGTTCAACTTCATCAATGCGGTGCTTCCCGTAATGCTGCGCCAGCGCAGCGGCTCCATCATAAACATGGCATCGGTGGTTGGCGTACACGGCAACGCCGGACAGTCGAACTATGCAGCATCGAAGGCAGGCCTTATCGCCCTGGCCAAGTCGATTGCCCAGGAAGTAGGCTCGCGCGGCATCCGTGCCAATGCCATCGCCCCCGGCTTCATCGAGACTGCCATGACCGAGCAGCTGCCCGATGACATCCGTGCCGAGTGGATAAAGAAAATCCCCCTGCGCCGCGGCGGCAAGGTGGAGGATATCGCATCGGTGGCTCTCTTCCTCGCATCCGACCTCTCGTCGTATGTATCCGGACAGGTGATCCAGGTAGACGGCGGCATGAACATGTAATCAAAGCCTGATACCGACCATATACGAAGGAGAGTCTCATCCGCAAGACTCTCCTTCGTTTTTACGGCGCAAAAAGCGCCGCATAAAGTTGGATGATTGAAGCAAAAGATGTAAATTTGCATATCAATGAAAAATACCCCCCGATGAAACGCATTATTATCTATATCATCTGCGCGGTCTCGGCTGTCGGCATGCATGCCGCCGACGGCGACCTGTTCCCCTACCCCAAGCCCACCGACGACATGACCACTCTTGTGGAGCGCTGCGATTACCTTGTAAGCCAGTTCTGGAAACGTTGCGACTTCAAGAGCGCGATGTCGAAGAAGGATGCGCTGAATTCCACCTTCGGCGACTGGATATCATTCATGCCGTATGCCAATGCCGACACTGTCCACGCCGCCATCGACCGCCTGCTCGCCTCAGTGGCCAAATCGGGGCCGCACACCCTCGAACTGGCCCGCATGGCCGAATCATGGGCGCATTCCGACTCGGCCGATGTGTACAGCGACGAGATATTCCTGCCGTTCGCCAAAGCAGCGGCAGCGCATAAGAAAATCAAGGCGGAAGACCGCAGCCACTTTGCCACTCAGGCACAGATAATAGAGAACACGGAGACAGGCAAGCCACTGCGTCACCTCGAATACGTGACTCCGCAAGGCGAGACCCGCAACATCGACAATCTGCACACCCAGATGATATTGGTGATATTCGGCCGCTATGACAGCGACGCAGCCAATCTTGCCCGTGTGCGTCTGTCGGCCGATATCAACGCCACCGCGCTCATACGTGCGGGTCTTCTCACCGTGATATATCTGCAGCCAGGAGAAGCCACAGACGAGTGGAAAGCCGCTGCGGCAGGATATCCCGAGGACTGGACGATAGGCGCCTCGCCCGACGCACGCGAATACTTCCCGCTGCGCACATCCCCGGCGATATATCTGCTCGATGCCCGCCACAAGATACTTCTGAAAGAGGTACAAATCGACGGACTGCTTGCCGCGCTGACCACTCTGCGACAGAATACCGGCATATGAAGGTAGCCGCACTGATATCGGGCGGAGTCGACTCGGCAGTGGCCGTACACCGGCTTGTGGAGCAGGGGCACGACGTGCATCTGTTCTATATCCGCATCGGCCGCGACGACGGCACCGGTGATTGCAGCGCCGACGAGGACATAGAGATGTGTACCCTTATCGCCGCACGCTACGGGCTGCCGTTCGATGTGGTGGAGCTGCACGAGGAGTATTGGGAGCATGTGATGCAGTATGCGCTCGATACCGTGCGAAGCGGCCTCACACCCAATCCCGACATGATGTGCAACCTGATAATAAAGTTCGGATATTTCGAGCAACGATGGGGGCATGAGTTCGACATCACGGCCTCGGGACACTATGCGTCGACAGAGATCGATGCCGACGGCAACAAGTGGCTCACCACGGCAGTCGATCCGGTGAAGGATCAGACCGACTTTCTGGCCCGTATCACCTACGACCAGCTGAAACACATCATATTCCCTATCGGCGACCTTCCCAAAGCCGAGGTGCGCCGCATAGCACGCGAAACCCGCATGCCCAACGCCGGCCGCAAGGACTCGCAGGGTATATGCTTTCTGGGCAAGATCAACTACAATGACTTCATACGCCGCCATCTTGGCGAGATGCCGGGGCCGATAGTCGAGCTTGAGACAGGCCGTGTACTGGGCGAGCACCGCGGATTCTGGTTCCACACCATAGGCCAGCGCAAGGGGCTCGGGCTCAGCGGCGGCCCGTGGTATGTGGTGCGCAAAGACGTCGCAGCCAATACGATATACGTGTCGGGCGGCTACGGCACGGAGCAACAGTACGGCCATACGCTGCACATCACCGAGACACGCTTCATAACACTCGACCCATGGAAAGACAAGCCGTGCGATAAGGTCGGGATCAGATTCAAGAACCGCCATATGCCCGAGTTCCTGCCCGGCACACTTACACGCGGAGACATTCCGGGCGAATATATCGTGGAATCCGAGCGCAAGGTGCAGGGCATTGCGCCCGGCCAGTTTGCCGTACTCTACGACCACGACGCCCGACGATGCCTCGGTTCGGGCATCATAACCCTTTAAAACTTATGGAAGACCGTATAAAACTCAATGTAATGGGACTGTCGTACAACCAGCTGCAGAGTGGAGCGTTCGCGTTGCTGCTGGCTCAGGAGGACGGCCCTTACCGCATACCGGTGGTGATAGGCGCAGCGGAGGCACAGTCGATAGCCATACGTCTCGAAGGCATCACGCCGCCCCAGCCACTCACACACGACCTGTTCATGAGTTTCGCCCAGGCATTCGGTGTGCGGCTGCGCGAGGTGTTCATCTACCGCTTCGAGGACGGCATATTCTCGTCGGAACTCACTTTCAGCGACGGCGATCGGCAGATTGTGCTCGACGCCCGCACATCCGACGCCATAGCCATCGCAATGCGCTGCAAGGCACCGATATGGACGACAAAGGCGATACTCGAGGAGACAGGCTTCATCATCGAGGACGAGCCTTCCGACTCCGGCGAAGATGCAGAAGCGCCAATAACCGACATATCGCCCGAACCGGCACCCGAACGCCTCGCAGTAGAGGAACTCGAAAAAATGCTTGCCAAACTTATCGACGACGAGAACTACGAAGAGGCCGCCCGCATAAGCGAGATAATCAAACGTAAAAAGGCGCAGCAATAAAACCACCGCAAATCAGATACCGTTATATTGAAAAACCCGAAAAACCGAATAATAAAATGAAAAGTCTTAAAGTACGCCTGGCGGCTCTCGGCTTCCTGGAATTCGCCGTATGGGGCTCATACCTTGTATCATTGGGCATGTATCTCGGCAGCGCCGGCCTCGGCGACTATGTATTCTGGTTCTACACCGTGCAAGGCCTGGTATCGCTGTTCATGCCCGGTCTTATCGGCGTGATCGCCGACCGGTTCATCCCCGCCCAGAAAATGATGAGCCTGTGCCACGTGCTTGCCGGCGCATTTATGGTGGCGGCAGGATGGTATGCCATGAGCGCGGGCGATGATGTGCATTTCGGGCCGCTGTTCACGCTTTATACACTGTCCGTAGCATTCTTCATGCCTACCATAGGTCTCAACAACTCAGTGGCATTCAGCGCCATGTCGAAGGCCGGGATGGATACTGTGAAAGAATTTCCGGCGATACGCTGCTTCGGCACCGTGGGCTTCATATGTGCCGAGCTGTTTGTAAATTTCGTGGCCATCGACGGACAGGCGATACAGTTCACATACTACCAGTTCTTTACCTGCGGTATCATCAGTTTTATTCTGGCGCTGTACGCGCTCACGATGCCTGCATGCGACACCAACCGCGACTCGCGCGGGTCGCTCGCCGATGTCCTTGGCCTCAGCGCTTTCAAGCTTTTCAAGCGCAAGGAGATGGCCATATTCTTCATATTCAGCATGCTGCTCGGCGTTTCGCTGCAGATCACCAATTCGTACGGCACCATGTTCATAGAGCATTTCGGCAAGGTGGAGCAGTATGCACATGATTTCTTCGCCGCCAATCCCACCTTCCTGATATCGCTGTCACAGGCCAGCGAAGCGCTGTGCATCCTGCTCATCCCGATATGTCTGCACAAGTTCGGCATCAAGGGTGTGATGCTCATCGCCATGTTTGCCTGGGTAATGCGCTTCGGCTTCTTCGGCCTCGGCAATACAAGCCCCTCGGGTGTATGGTTGCTGATGCTCTCGTGCATCGTCTACGGCGTGGCGTTCGACTTCTTCAACGTGTCGGGCGGTCTCTTTGTCGACAGCCAGACATCGCCCGAGTTGCGCTCGTCGGCTCAGGGTCTGTTCATGATCATGACCAACGGCATCGGTGCTTCGGTAGGCACTTTCCTCGCCGGAACACTTGTTATCAACAAGAATGTATTCGCACCCGGCCTTGATGCCGTGCAGCAGCTCGCCGGCTGGCGCGAATCATGGTATATATTCGCCGGCTATGCGCTTATCGTGGGCGTGCTTTTCTATTTCATATTCAAGCAGCCGAAAAATCACGACTCCGCAAGTGTGGAGCAGGCCGAGGAAACTCCCGCCGGTGCAGGCGGCTTTGTGGAAGACAAACAGCAATGATACGCTTCCACGCACCTGACATAGCGGAGACGCTCACGCTGCCCGAGAGCGATTCGGGGCATTGCGTGCGCGTGCTCAGAATGCATCCGGGCGACAGCATCGAGGTGGTGGACGGCGCCGGCATGCTGTACCGCTGTATCCTGCGCGACGCAAATCCGCGCCGTGCAACCGTAGACATCACCGAAACCGTCGCACTGCCCAAGGTGTGGCGCGGCAGCATCACCATAGCCATAGCTCCTACAAAACACAACGACCGCATGGAGTGGCTTGTGGAGAAACTGGTAGAGATAGGTGTCGACCGCATAGTGCCGCTGCGCTGCCGACACTCCGAGCGCAAGGACATCAACACGGAGCGCCTTGCCAAGATAGCCGTATCGGCCATGAAGCAGTCGCTCAAGGCCGTGCTGCCGCAGATCGATGCAATGACTCCATACCGCGACTTCATAAACAGCTGCACATCACAGCAACGCTTCATCGCCTATTGCGACCCGTCGATACCGCGCCGACAGCTCGCCTGCGAGCTTATGCCCGATACCGACGTCACAGTGCTAATAGGCCCTGAAGGCGACTTCTCGCCCGAAGAGATACATCTGGCTCTCGACAACGGCTGGATACCGGTCACACTCGGCGACAACCGCCTGCGCACCGAGACAGCCGCCCTCGTAGCCTGCGATACATTCCAAATCATCAACACACTCGCCCAATGACAATTCCGCAATACCTCAGTTCGTCGTCCACACGCAACTTCTTCCTGCTCGCCGGCCCGTGCGTCATAGAAGGCCGGCAGATGGCTCTCGACATCGCCGCCGAGATAGCCCCGCTGTGCCGCGAGCTCGACATCCCCTATGTGTTCAAAGGCTCGTACCGCAAGGCCAACCGCTCGCGCCTCGACTCCTTCACAGGCATCGGCGACGAGAAGGCACTCGGGATACTCGCCGAAGTACGCGATACCGTGGGCGTGCCTGTCGTGACCGACATACACGACGCATCCGAGGCCGCCATGGCCGCACCATATGTGGACATATTGCAGATTCCGGCCTTCCTGTGCCGGCAGACCGATCTCCTCGTGGCCGCCGCCCGTACAGGTCGCGCCGTCAATATCAAGAAAGGCCAGTTTCTGGCACCCGGCTCGATGCGGTTTGCCGTCGACAAGGTGCGCGAATCAGGCAATGAACAGGTTATGGTGACCGACCGCGGCACCACATTCGGCTACGGCGATCTCATAGTCGACTTCCGAGGCATCCCCGAAATGCAGCAGCAATGCAAGTGCCCCGTGATAATGGACGTGACCCACTCGCTGCAGCAGCCCAACACCACCGGCGGTGTCACCGGCGGCCGGCCCGACATGATCGAGACCATAGCACGCGCAGCAATCGCCGTCGGCGCCGACGGCCTGTTCATCGAGACACACCCCGACCCGGCCCGGGCCAAGAGCGACGGCGCCAACATGCTCCGCCTCGACCTGCTCCCCGCCCTGCTGCACCGCCTCACCGCCCTCCGCGCCACCATCAACGGATTCTGAAGAACATAGGCTGATTATAAGATTTATAAGACTTATAGGGCCAATATGCCATATCAGTCCTATAAGTCTTTATCCAAAAGTATCAATAGATTATTCCCGATTGTAGAAGCTGAGGATGCGGGCGCGGAGGAGGGCTTCATAGCGGGCCTGTACCGACTCGGCGAGCGAGGATGTGTAGTCGCTGCGCGATTTCTCGTATTCGGTGGCGTTGGCCTTGCCGTTGTCGTACTTGATGCGCATGGCCTCGAAGGCTTTTTCGGCCGACTCAACAGCCACAAGTGCGGCATCGCGTTTTTTGTGCGCGGCAGTGGCCTGTGTATAGGCAGTCATTATGGATTTGTACAGGCGTTGGCGCGAGTCGTCGAGCTGCAGGCGGGCATTGTCGGCCTGCACCCGAGCGCGGCGCACGGAGTTGCGGGTGGAGAAGGCGTCGAAAACCGGCACCGACAGGGAGAAGCCAATCTGCTTGGCGAAGTTGTGGCGCATCTGCGGACCGAATCCTTCGGATTTCATGCCAGAAACGGTGTAATAATTCGAGCCTATGCCGGCGTTGAACGACAATGTGGGTATGTAGCCCGTCTTGGCGAGCGACACGCTTTTATCGGCGGCCTCGGCGGCCAGACGTCCGGCCTTGATGGCATGATTGCCGGCCAGTGCGTTGGCATATACCTCGACCGGATCGAGAAGTGGCATAAGGGTATCCGGCAATGCCTCGATGGAAAAATCGGCCTCGGCGGGCAGGTTGAGCAGCTGCTTGAGGTCGAGCATGGCGATGGCGCTGTCATTGACGCAGTTAACAAGATACAATTCATCCTGGCTCACCTGCGCCTGCGCCTGGTAAATATCCAGTTCCGGAATCTTGCCGGCCTCAAGCAAGGCATTGCGACGCACAAGCTCGTCGCGGGAGATGCCGAGTCGCACGCGTGCCACCTGCACCATCTCGGCAGTATAAAGAGCCTGAAGATACTGGCCTATTACGTTGAGCTCGACATCGTCCTTGGCGGCTTCGGTCTGCTCGACGAGTGCCCGCAGGTCGGCCTTGGCATAGTCGAGGCGGCGTACTGCCGAAAGTCCCTGAAATATGGGCAACGACAGCTGTGCGCCCGCCGAGAATGACGATGTGTTGCGGTTGGCATAGGTATTGTCGGCTGTAAGACCGCGGCCGAAGTTGAAACTCTGCGAGGCATAGCCGCTCACCTGAGGCAGGAAACGGTCTTTGGCCTCGGTTATGGCGAGTTCTCCCTGTGTGGCCTGCAAGGCCTGGCGCTTAACACTTATATTGTTGTCGACGGCATAGGCCACGCATCGGTCGAGCGACCACGTTTCCTGCGCCTGAGCCGCTATGGCCGAGGCTGCGACAAGGAGTGTCAATACTATATGTTTCATCGCGGTCATTGGATTTTCTCGCCGCGCAGCACGGCAGTTGAGTCAATGCCTTCCTTTACCTCGATATTGATTCCGTCGCTTATGCCTGTTGTTATGGCTGTGCGTGCAAACGCGGGCTTTGGAACGGTGTCGGTGAGGATGTACACATATGCCGAGTCGCCGGAGAATTCCACCACCGACTCGGGCACGGCGAGGATATCGGCGGCCTTCTCGAGGCTTACCGAGGCGTTGGCGCTGTATCCGGCGCGCAGACCTTCGTAATTGTCGAGTTTGAGGGCGGCTTTTATCTCGAATGTGTTGGCGCCGCTCGTGTCGCTGCCTTTAGGTGATATATACTCGATAACCGCAGTGGGCGACAGGTCGGGCATGGCGCCGATAGATATCTGCATAGGTAGGCCGACGCTGAGGCGTCCCACCTCGGTCTCGTCGACATTGCCACGGAATATGAGGTTTGACATGTCGGCGATTGTGGCGATGGTTGTGCCGTCGTTGAATGTATTTGACTGTATGACCGAAGAGCCCACCTTCACGGGCACGTCGAGCACGAGGCCGTCGATTGTGGCGCGCACCTGTGTGTTGCTCTCCGAGGCATTGTATTGCGATACGCCCTCGCGCACGATGCGATAGGCGTCGCGGGCGGCATCGAGCTCATAGCGGGCACGATTGTATGTCTTCTCGGTGTTCTCGAATTCCTCGCGCGAAATCACTTTCTTCTCGTAGAGTGCTTTGTCGCGCTCGTATTTTGTCTTGGCGTCGGCGAGGTCTATCTCGGCCACATTCACGCGATTCTGTGCCGATGACAGCTGCGATGCCTCGGGGATCACCTTGATGGTGGCTATCACATCGCCGGCATGCACCTGATCGCCGGCCTCGACCTTGATCTCGGAGATTATACCCGATATCTGCGGTTTGATAAGAATCTCGTCGCGCGGCTCGATTTTGCCGGTGAGGACGGTGCTGCGCTCGATGGTCACACGCTCGGGCTGCACGGTGGCGAAGCGCTCTTCTTCGCCCTTTGAATTGAGGTAGAGGTAGACGAATGTGCCCACAAACACAAGGGCTACGATCGTCCAGAGGAGAATACGGAAAAACTTTTTCATTTCTGTCTTTATGGTGTTTCTGTTATTTGTCACGGATTGCCTCGATGGGCTTGATTCTCATGGCCTTCACAGCCGGAAGCGTTCCGGCGAGCGAACCGAGGATAAAGAATATCACGACGATAGCGGCAGCTGTGGTGAACGGCAGCTGGAATCCGGCGACGCCGAGTGTGGGCGACATGGTGGCATTGTCGGCGATACCGAGCACCAGACATGCGAAGCACACACCGGCCACACCGGCCACAAGTGTGAGCAATACACTCTCGGACAGCACCTGCACGGTGATATCGGCAGGAGTGGCGCCTATGGCGCGTCGGATGCCGAACTCGTGTGTGCGCTCCTTCACGATTATCCACATTATGTTGCCCACGCCTATCACGCCGGCCATCAGCGAGCTTGCGCCGATAAAGAGCGCCAATAGGCTCAGACCGAGAAACATGGTGTCGATCATCTCGAACATCTCCGACACGTCCATGAAGTTCACGGCACGCTCGTCGTCGGGATGTATATAGTGCGCGGCCGACAGTGTGCGGCGTATCGATATCTCGTTGTCCGACGGCTTATGCCCTGCGGGAGCCGTGTACATCAGCCCGTCGACAGTGGTGCCGCGGTTGAAAGCGTTGCGCATGGTGACCGATGGCAGAATGAAGCTGTCGTCAACACGGCTCATTATGCTCGCCTCGCCCTTCTGGCCGGCCACGCCCACCACCTTGAAATATATACCGTTGAGGCTTACATACTTGCCGAGTGGTGACTCGCCGCCAAAAAGCTCGTTGGCAAGATTCTTGCCTATGACAGTGACCTTGGCCGTGCCGCGCACATCGGTATCGTTGATGAAGCGGCCTTCGTATATTACCGGAATCTGTATGCGGGCAAAATCAGGATCGACGCCGAGAGCATTGGCTTTCTTCGACTTGTCGTTGTAGATGCTTTTCACATACTTGCGGTTTATTTCCGAGGAGTATTCGATATATGGCGCGCGGCGGCGTATGTCGGCCACGTCCTGCTCGGTGAGTGTCCAGTAGGAGCCTTTGTTGAATCCCTTATAGCTGATACCACGCACACCCGAGAACACCGCGCCTGTATTGGCTGTGAAACCGGCGAAATTGCGCCGCATTATCCCCTCGAAGCCGTGTGCGCCGCCCCAAAGCATAGCCAGCATGGCCGTGCCCCAGAATATGCCGAAAGCGGTAAGGAAGGTGCGTGTCTTGTTGCGCGACAAGGTGGCTACGATCTCGCGCCAATTCTCTATGTCAAAGATTGATGTCTTCATTCGTCCCTCAGAGCTTCTACAGGTTTTACCTTAACGGCTTTCAGCGCCGGGAAGAGTCCGGCCAGCGCGCCGCATATTATCAGTGCCACGGCCACCTTGGCGGCTATGGCGAGGTCGACCGTCGGATCTTTGAACCCCTCGCTCTCGCCCTGTATACCGGCTATTATCTGCAGCACAAGTGTGCCAAGCACAATGCCGATGTAGCCGAACAACGATGTAACGGCGACACTCTCGGCCAAAATCTGAGTGAGCACCGAACGGGGCTTTGCGCCGATGGCGCGGCGTATGCCGATTTCGTGAGTACGCTCTCGCACCGACACAAACATGATGTTGCTCACGCCCACGATGCCCGACAGCAGTGTGAACAGGCCTATTATCCATACACCAAGGTCGAGATAGCCCATCGCAGCGGCATTGGTTAGATAGCTGCTGAAGCGGTTATACACCCACAGGGCGCTTTTATCATCGGGGGCGAATGTATGGCGCTTCGCCAGGGTGTTGCGTATCTCCTGTTCGGCGCGCTCGCCGTCGGCCTCGGTCTTGAGCCCCTCTACCGTGACATCTATCTGATAGGCCTTATCGGTATTACCTGTCACGGCCTTATATGCGGTGTACGGCACCATCGACTGCGAGCGCCACCTGTGGCTGTACACACCTACAACCGTCCATGCAAGGCCGAGGCTCTGCACCGTATTGCCGACAGCCTCGGCATCGTCGCCGAAGAGGGTGCGGGCATTCTTGTCGGACAGCACGATCACTCGGCGGCCCTCATTGATATCGCGCCGGTTTATGAAACGCCCGTGGATCATCTTGATTCTGCTTGTGCCGAGCACGTCGGGATACACGGCGTCGAATCCGTCGGACAGCACATCGCGCGAGGTGGATATCTTGGCCGTATCCACCGAGGCATAGGCACCGGCACGGCTCACGATATCGCTGTTGTTATGCTCTATGACTTCTACGTCAGAGCCTTTGAGCTGCACATACCGGCCGTCTTCAAAGCCCTTGTATGGCTTGGATGTGAATCCGTTATAAAATGATATCACATTGGTGCTTTGTCCTGCCATGTTGGCACGGAAACCATTGGCCACACCGCGCGAGGCACCAAGCAGCACTATGAGCATGAATATGCCCCATGATACCGACACTCCGGTGAGGATGGTGCGCAGGCGGTTGTTGCGCAGTGTCTGGCCTATTTCGCGCAGAAGGTCAATCATCGCTGTGGGTTATTTCTCCGTCGGTGATATGGATTATACGGTTGGTTGCCGCACCTACGCCGGGGTCGTGCGTCACGATGACGATGGTCATGCCCTCGTCGTTGAGCTGCCTGAACACCTGCATCACCTCCTTGGAAGTGTGCGAGTCGAGGGCTCCGGTGGGCTCGTCGGCAAGGATTATCGACGGATTGGTGACAAGGGCGCGCGCGATGGCCACACGCTGCTTCTGGCCGCCCGACAACTCGCCCGGGAGGTGATGGGCGCGGTCGGCAAGACCCATGCGTTCGAGCTGTTCCATGGCCAGGGCGTTGCGTCGCTTGCGGCCTATGCCCTGATAGAACAGCGGCAGCGCCACGTTCTCGAGAGCGTTCTTGTAGCTGATGAGATTGAACGACTGGAATACAAACCCTATCATGCGGTTGCGCAGCTCGGCGGCGCGGTTCTCGCTCAGATTCTTTATCAGCACGCCGTCGAGCAGATACTCGCCGCTGTCGTAGCTGTCAAGTATACCGAGTATGTTGAGCAGGGTGGATTTGCCGGAGCCCGAGGCTCCCATTATCGACACAAGCTCGCCCTTGGCGATGTCGAGATTGATGTCCTTGAGCACGTGCAGCGGCACGATGCCAGGATAGGTCTTGTTGATGTCGCGGAGAGTGATTATCATTTATATCCTTAAAATGTGATTCGAATATAAGACGCACCCCGGTGCCGAAAATGACACCGGGGTGCGTATTTTTTATGTTTTTGTCGTATTATTTTTCTTTACGCTTCTCCAGCTGGCGTTCGAGAGCCTCGAGGGCGAGGTCGATGGCCTCCTCGAATGTATCGGCAGTCTTGCCGGCCACAAGATCGTCCTGCTGCGGTACGGTGACCTTTATCGTGGCCTCCTTATTCATGGCCGTTTCGGGCTTAACCACCTTTAAAGTAACGTCAACGCCCGATATGGCGGGATAATGTCGGGCCATACGGTCGGCTTTCTTGTTGATGAAGGCGACGAGCTTCTCGGCTGCGTCGAAGTGGATGGCTTGAATACGTACGTCCATGGTCTATCCTTTCTTTTGTGCGCGTGGATGCGCTTGTTGATAATTATGTTGTAACTCTCGATAGGAGAGATGAGTATATATTTGAGTCGTGGCGAGTGACGCATGGCCCAGCAGCTGCTGTACGGCCGTTATCTCGGCGCCGCCGTTGAGCATGTCGGTGGCAAACGAGTGGCGGAGCACGTGCGGGGTGCGTCTGGCTACGGTGACCCTTCCGGCGAGATTCTCCTTGACAATACCGAGCAGATTGCGGTATGCGAGCGGACGTCCGTCCTCGAGCACAAACAGCTCGGCGGCCGGTGTGGCGGGACGGATGGTGCGGTAGAGGGTAATCATATCGGCAAGTTCTTTTCCGAAAGGTATCATTCTTTCTTTATTACGCTTGCCGAGCACTTTTAGTTCGCCCTGCCGCACATCGACATCCGCATCGCGCAGGCCTGTGAGTTCTGATGCGCGCATACCAGTGGAATAAAGCATCGTGACAATCAGTCTATTGCGGAGTTCTATGAAATTTTGCCGGTCGCATGGTGCGTCGAGCAGTCTCTGCATGTCTTCCGGACGAACCACCGCAGGAAGTGTCTTGGGCAGCCGCGCCGGTACCAGTTCGAGCGCCGGATTGTCCTTCAGGCCGTGGCGTTTCATCATATATCTGAAAAACGCACGCATGGTCTGCACCTTGCGACGTATGGTGCGAGTCCCCACCCCGCAGGACGACAGATGGGCAACCCACATGCGCAGATCGTTGGCGACTGTCGCAGCAGGATCGAAGCCGGCGCCGAAAGCCGAGTCGGAAAATTCCTCCCACTGTCTCAGATCGGAGGTATACGACAAAACGGTATGAACCGAAAGATTCAGCTCACACCGTATATAATTGAGAAATTTGTCGTATAGCGGATTCATATGCCTTATGGCGCCGGTGATATGTGCCGGACTCTCCAAAGGCGAAATTAGCTATACTTTCCTATATTTCCAAATAAAATCGGAGAAAATGAGAGATAAAACCGTTTTTTTATTCCTCGGTAGCGCGCAGCTGCTGAACGTAAACGGCCTTCATCATCTTCTTGCGATTGGTAACAGAGGGCTTCTGAAAAGCCTGACGGCTACGAAGTTCCTTTACGATGCCGGTTTTTTCGAATTTACGTTTGAATTTCTTGAGTGCGCGTTCGATTGTTTCGCCTTCTTTTACTTGTACGATGATCATATTTAGTTTATTGTTTTTGTTTTCCGAGTCTGTGCTAACTGTTTAGCGCGGCAAAATTACTAATTATTTTTTTAACCACAAAGACTTTGCGCCATTTTTTCATGGGAAAGTTGATAAATGGCGCCCATAGGCGGTCATTCGCCCATCGTCCGCAGCAACTCGTCGTTGTCGCGGGTGCGCTCCATGCGGTCTTTGATGAATTCCATGGCCTCGATGGGTGTGCGGTCGCCGAGGAAGCGGCGCAGTATCCACATGCGGTTGAGAGTCTCGGGACGCAGCAGCAAGTCGTCGCGCCGGGTGCTCGAGGCGATGATGTCGACAGCGGGGAAGATGCGTTTGTTCGACAACCGGCGGTCGAGCTGCAGCTCCATGTTGCCGGTACCCTTGAATTCCTCGAAGATCACTTCGTCCATCTTTGACGATGTCTCGGTGAGCGCGGTGGCGATGATTGTGAGCGAACCGCCACCCTCGATATTGCGCGCGGCGCCGAAGAAACGTTTTGGCTTCTGAAGCGCATTGGCGTCGACACCGCCCGAGAGGATCTTGCCCGACGCGGGGGCAACGGTGTTGTAGGCTCGCGCGAGACGTGTTATGGAGTCGAGGAGCACCACTACATCATGGCCGCATTCCACCATGCGCTTGGCCTTCTCGAGCACTATGCCGGCTATACGCACATGTCGGTCGGCAGGCTCGTCGAAGGTCGAGGCTATGACCTCGGCATTGACACTGCGGCGCATGTCGGTCACCTCCTCGGGACGCTCGTCGATGAGCAGTATCATGATATATGTCTCGGGGTGATTTTCGGCGATGGCATTGGCGATATCTTTAAGCAGAAGGGTCTTGCCTGTCTTCGGTGGAGCCACTATAAGAGCTCGCTGTCCCTTGCCTATCGGCGCGAACATATCCACCACGCGCGTGGATATATTGCTGGTGGTGACACCGCCGGTGAGATTGAACTTCTCGTCGGGGAACAGCGGCGTAAGGTGTTCGAATGCCTTGCGGTCGCGTATAAATTCAAGCGATCGGCCGTTGACGTGCAGCGCACGGCACATGGGAAAGTATTTCTCGCCTTCCTTGGGCGGACGTATAGTTGCCTCCACCACATCACCGGCTTTGAGGCCGTACTGTTTTATCTGTTGCTGCGTGACGAGCACATCGTCGGGCGAAGGCAGATAGTTATAGTCGCTCGACCGCAGGAATCCGTGCCCCTGAGGTTCTACCTCGAGAACACCGAGTGTCTGGAGAAAATCCTCGAAATCATATCTTTGAGAAGGCTGCAGACGCTGATCTACATATTGTTGCTGCCCGTTTTTGTTTTTTTTCTTCTTACCCTGCTGCTGAGGCATGGGCTGTCCCGGCTCCACAAGCACGATGGGAGCTTCACCGGCAGGCTGCCGGAACTGTGGCTGCGGACGCATTTCGCGCATAGGCTGATCCTTGTCCTGTTGGCTGCGGGGGGTGAACTTACGGCCTTCGCCACGCGGAAAGAATGAGCTGAAATCTCCTTTGGGCCGGAAATCCCTGCGTTGAGCTTCCTCTCGCGGCTGTTCCTCGGGCGAAGCTTCGGGTGCTGTCTCGGCAATGGGTTCCGGCTCCGGCTTCGCCTCGGCCGGGACTTCCTCCGCTACAGGGGCTTCGGGCTTTTCAATCTCGGGAACGTCACCGGAAGCAGCTGTCTCAGCCCTGGTCTCGGCCTCGGCACGCTCAGCCATCTCTTTTTTTGACGGACGGCCACGACGGCGTTTAGGCTGTTCCACGGCAACCGGCGCTTCTGCGGCGGTCTCGGACTCTACGGCTGCCGAAGATGGCGCCGATGCCTCTGCGGCAGATTCCGGCTCGGCTGTCTTTTTCTTGCGGCCGCGTTTCTTAGGTTCGGCTTTGTCGGCCGGCGCCTCACGGCGCTTGGCGGCACGTGTGGCGGCCCCGACTATAGCCTGTTCGTCGAGAATACGGTAGATGAGTTCCTGCTTATCGGTTGAATCGATTTTCTTAAGGCCGAGATCTTCAGCGACCTTCCTTATGTCGCCATCGGCCATGTTTTCCAAATCGGAGATGTTATACATATGAGTTTTATATGGTCGGTCGTCATGCAGATGTATTATAAACTCGATAATACAACCCGATGCAACCGCTCGGAATATTTAAAGTATTGTGTAAGGGATAGGTAGTCTGTGTTCGTTATGCCGTGGCATACTTGCCGGAGGGCGACTCTGACGCTCGGCCGGCAGTGTGTTATAATGTGAATATCCTGCATGCGGCACAGCTTCACGACACCGTACCTGCATTAAGGCACTGCAAAGTTACGACTTTTTTTGTTAAAAACAACCTGTAGGGGCAAAAAGTTGTCAGCAGCACATAGCAACAGTGCGTATAAATGCAGCGGATGACGTGCAATTTTGTCACCCCGATACATCCGGAACACTTTTTGCAAACCAAGAGCCGATGACACTTGTTTATAAGTAAGTAAAAACAGTAAGTCCGATATTACCCGTTTATCGGCAATCCATAAAAATTCATCTATGAATTTCAACAATTTCACAATCAAGTCGCAGGAGGCCATACAGAAGGCCGTGGAGCTGACTCGTGCGGCCGGTGCCCAGAGCATCGAGCCGGTAGTGCTTCTCAAAGCTGTTATCGACGAGGGCGAATCGCTGGTAAAGTTCATTTTTCAGAAAATAGGCGCCAATATCGGTGCGGTCAACGCACATATCGAGCGCGAGATATCCGCCCTGCCGAAGGTAAGCGGAGGCGAGCCGTATCTGAGCCGTACCGCCAATGATGTATTGCAGAAGGCTCTGGATATAGCCAAGAAACAGGGCGACGAATATGTGGCTCTCGAGGCGTTGCTGCTGGCATTGTTTGATGTGAATTCTCCGGCATCGTCCATCATGAAGGATGCCGGCCTGTCGCGCAAGGAACTCGAAGCAGCTGTAGAGGAGCTGCGCAAGGGCAAGAAAGCCACCGACCAGAATTCGGAAGAGACATACAACGCTCTGTCGAAATACGCCGTCAACCTCAACGAACGCGCCCGCTCTGGCAAGCTCGATCCCGTGATAGGCCGCGACGAGGAGATACGCCGCGTGTTGCAGATACTGAGCCGGCGCACCAAGAACAATCCCATGCTTATCGGCGAGCCGGGCACGGGCAAGACAGCGATAGCCGAGGGGCTGGCACACCGCATAGTACGCGGCGACGTGCCCGAAAACCTGCGGTCAAAGCAGATATATTCGCTCGACATGGGCGCGCTCGTGGCCGGAGCCAAGTACAAGGGTGAGTTCGAGGAACGCCTCAAGGCCATCGTGAACGAAGTACAGTCGAGCGACGGAGAGATAATCCTGTTTATCGACGAGATACACACTCTGGTGGGCGCAGGCAAGGGCGAGGGAGCCATGGATGCGGCCAACATCCTCAAGCCGGCCCTGGCACGCGGCGAGCTCCGCAGCATCGGAGCCACCACTCTCGACGAGTATCAGAAATATTTCGAGAAAGACAAGGCGCTGGAGCGCCGTTTCCAGAAGGTGATGGTAAACGAGCCCGACGAACTGAGTGCTATCGCCATACTCCGAGGCCTCAAGGAGCGCTACGAAAACCACCACAAGGTACGTATCCGCGACGAGGCTATCGTGGCCGCCGTACAGCTGTCGGAGCGCTATATCACCGACCGTTTCCTGCCCGACAAGGCCATCGACCTTATCGACGAGGCTGCCTCAAAACTCAAGCTCGAGATCGACTCGGTGCCGCAGGCGCTCGACGACATTACCCGCCGCATAGCGCAAAAGGAAATCGAGCGCGAGGCCATAAAACGCGAGGGAATGCCCGAGCGCGTGAGCGAAATAGAGAAGGAGATAGCATCGCTGCGCGAGGAGGAGAAGGAATATTCGGCAAAATGGAAGGCCGAAAAAGACCTCATAAACCGTATACAGCAGAACAAGATAGACATCGAGCAACTTGGCTTCGAGGCCGAACGCGCCGAGCGCGAGGGCGATTACGCCAAGGTGGCCGAGATACGCTACTCCAGGATACAGGGCAAGGAGAAGGAGAATGCCACAATACAGGAGCAGCTGAAGATGATGCAGGGCGACAAGGCCTTGATAAAGGAGGAAGTCGATGCCGAGGATATCGCCGATGTGGTATCGCGATGGACGGGTATACCTGTCAACAAGATGGTGCAGAGCGAGAAAGAGAAACTGCTCCACCTCGAAGAAGAACTGCACTCGCGCGTAGTAGGCCAGGAGGAAGCCATCCGCGCCATAGCCGACGCCGTGCGGCGCTCGCGCGCAGGCCTCAACGACCCCAAGCGCCCTATCGGCTCGTTCATATTCCTCGGCACCACCGGCGTAGGCAAGACCGAACTTGCAAAGGCTCTTGCCGAGTATCTCTTCGACGACGAGAACATGATGACACGTATCGACATGTCGGAGTATCAGGAGAAGCACAGCGTGTCGCGCCTCGTGGGAGCGCCTCCGGGATATGTAGGCTACGACGAGGGCGGCCAGCTCACCGAGGCCGTGCGCCGCAAGCCCTACTCCGTAGTGCTCTTCGACGAGATAGAGAAGGCCCATCCCGACGTGTTCAACATCCTGCTTCAGGTGCTCGATGACGGCCACCTTACCGACAACAAGGGCCGCAGTGTCAACTTCAAGAACACCATCATCATCATGACCTCCAACATGGGTTCGGCTCTCATCCGAGACAATTTCGCCAAGATGACCGACGACAACAAGGAGGAGACTGTCGAAAAAACCAAGCAGCAGGTGCTCGACATGCTCAAACAGACGATACGCCCCGAATTCCTCAACCGTATCGACGAGATAATAATGTTCACGCCGCTCAACCGCAACGAGATCGAGGAAATCGTGGGTCTGCAGAT
>CAJTMY010000030.1 GCA_910577355.1 uncultured Muribaculaceae bacterium | reverse complement strand
AGACCGAATTCTTCAAACAAATCGCTATCTTTGCACTTGCCAGTTGAACCTACGGCGGTCGTGACAGGTCACGATCCTCTGTAAATCTGCGTGGGATGGCACGATTTTTCGATATTTATTGCTACTTTTGCAGAATGAAAGGACGATTTACCGCGGCTTTGGCGGCCGATCTGGCTGTCATTGCCTTGATTTTAATAGTATTTGTAGTGAAAGCAAGCGCCATGCCCGACCAGAAGGCAACCGATACTTTATATCCGCGCCCGTTGCAGCCGGGCGACAAAATCGCCATCCTCGCACCGGCCGGACCGATCGACAGTCTGATCGTGGACAGTGCGGCCGCAGTGCTGCGCGGCATAGGCTACGAACCTGTGATATATCCACATACCTATGGCAAGCACGGGCATTTCAGCGGCACTCACCCCGAGCGACTCGCCGATCTGCGGGGCGCGCTGTGCGACGACTCGATACGCGCCATACTGTGCGCCCGCGGGGGATATGGTGTGGTGCACAATCTCGACAGCCTGGCCATGCTGCCGCTGCGCGACGACCCGAAGTGGATAATCGGTTTCTCGGACATATCGGCCCTGCACGCCCTGATGGCCTCGAAGGGCATAGCATCGATACACGCATCCATGGCCAAGCAGGTGATGCTCGGGCCGGAAGACGAGCTGAACTCGTATCTGTTCGACATATTGCAAGGACGATTCCCCACATATCGCTTCGCGCCGTCGGAATGCAATCACCTCGGCCACGCCGAGGGCAAGCTGCTCGGCGGCAACCTCGCCGTGATCGCCGATCTGATAGCCACGCCGTTCGACATCATACAACCGGGCACGATACTGTTCATAGAGGATGTGTCGGAGCCTATCTACAAGATAGAACGCATCATATACCAGCTGCGCCTCATGGGCATATTGCCGAAGCTCAAAGGGCTTATACTCGGACAATTCACCGATTACAAGCCCGACAAAGTGCACGAGTCGATGGAGCAGATGCTTGCCGAGGCTCTGGCACCCTACCCCGACCTGCCCGTGGCTTTCGGCGCTCCGATAGGACATGTGGACTACAACCTGCCGGTGGTGGAGTCGGCCTACGCAACGCTTGATATAACGCCCGACGGAGTCACCCTCACTATCGAGCCTTGAGCACTGTACATCTCAATCTGGGGTCGAATCTCGGCGACTCGCGGACGGTCATCGCCCGTGCCATCGTCATGCTCGCGCGCGCCTTGTCGCCCGCCCGACTTGCCCTCAGCGACTATGTGACATCTCCGGCATGGGGCTTTGAATCGGCCAACATGTTCACCAACCGCGGCGTGATGATCACAACCGAGCGGCAACTCGCCCCGATGGATGTACTGCGCGCCACACAAGCCGTTGAGAAAGCTCTCGGAGCGGCCACACCGCACCGCAACAGCGACGGCAGCTACCGCGACCGCCTTATCGACATAGATATCATCGACATAGACCGGCTGCATATCGACACGCCGCAGCTCACGCTGCCGCATCCGCGCATGCATCTGCGGGAGTTTGTCACCGGGCTGCTGCTGCAGCTCGAGCCGGGGTATCCGACACCTTCCCGCTGAGAAGCGACTGAAGCAGCTCGGGATCGTTGGTGGTGATGAAGTCCACGCCGTGATCGATGCACCATTGCATATCCTCGGGCTTGTTGACCGTCCACACATTCACGTACATCCCAAGGCTGTGACATTCATCTATCCACTCGGGATATTTCTTCAGCACGCCTATATAGTAGTCGATGCCGGCACCGCCCATGTGGCGGATCTGCGACGGTACATAGTTGCCCTCGAGATAATAGACTCCTGCGCTTTCAGGAGCCTGGCGGATGAATTCGCGGAAAGCATCGCACGAGAAAGTTATATAATCCGTGCGGTCTTCGAGGCCATATTTCTTCACAAGAGCCATGATATCCTTCACGGCCTTGCGCTCTTGTGCCCGGCTATCGTGCACCTTGAGCTCGCACACAAGGCGTATGGGCAACGTCGCCGCCGTGGCAAGATAAGCATCGAGAGTCGGCACATGCTCACCGTTGGACAGACGCTGCGCCAAAACCTCGTGGGCTGCGGACGAGGCGATTACCACACCGTTGACATCGGCATCATGATTCACCACAAGCACACCGTCGGCAGTGATCCATACATCAAACTCCGAGGCGTAGCATCCCACCGAGTCAGCCTTGACGAGCGCACGAATGGAATTCTGCGCCGATCCGGGAGCCTGCCAATAGCCGCGGTGCGCCACCACCTTGGAGCCAGCCATCACAGCAACAGCAAGCGACATCAACACGACAAAAGCAAAAATACGATTGATATTCATAGCGGTAAGTTCAAATAGTTATTCCTGAGAGGATTCAATGAGCTGCGACACCTCTGTTTTCAATATTGGCAGATGATTGATCACAATCCCCCAGATTAAATCTTCTCTCAGACTGTCGTAACCATGTATCAGATAATTACGAGTATTGACGATCCTGCGGGCCGACGTAATCGAAATTTCAGGACAGATCTTTAAAATCCTGTTCATTGCTTCACCAATTATTGCTATTTCCCATTGCACCGCGCTACGAAAACAGACATCATCACAAAACACCTTGAATTCTTTTGGCCGCGAAGAGCAAAATAATTCGACATTCTCAATAGCTCTGAGTATATCGCTCAGATATTTAACAATCTGCTCATCCATAAATCAGATATTTGGTGCGGTCAAGTTCGCGGCGGAAATATGAATTCCTGACAGCTGTTTCGTCGACCAAATCCACTTTACGGCCAAGCAACAGTTGCAGTTCCTCGATAAAATCAAAAAAAGTCACAAACAAGTCATGTATCTGGTCATAATGGAAAACCACCGAGAAATCGACATCGCTTTCATCGTTGAAACGCGGGGTGAGGATGGAGCCGAAGACCCATAACTTCGCCACCTTGTATTTCTTACACAAGGCAATTATCTTGTCGAGGTTCATTTCTATAATCTTCATATGCCGCAAATATAGTTATTTATGATGAAACGAGTCTATTGATTTCTATTTTTTGTTATCTAATAAATGTCAATTCAGCAGCTTTTCCACTTCATCTTTCAGCAAGGGCAGATGCCGCATTACAATTCCCCACATAATATCGTCGGTAACGCTGTCATATCCATGAATTACATAATTTCGCGTATCTACAATCCTGCGCGCCGCTGTAATATTGATGTCAGGAGCAATCCGCAGCAATCTGTTCATAGCCTCCCCTATTATAGTTATATTTCGTTCGACTGCTCGACGCAAACATATATCCGACAGGTATACGTCATACCGTCTTGGACGAGTCTCAAAAAAAGAATCAATCTCTAAAATAGCATTTCGTATATCCTCGAGAGTCTTACTTATTAGGCGCTCCATAACAATTTGCGGGTTTCATCAACTTCAGTGCGGAAGAAACGATTTTTAATCGACTTGTTGACGACCATATCCACCTTTCGTCCCACGACAGCCTCTATTTCATGAATAAAGTTGAAAAAATTGTCGGCATAATCAAGCAACTCTATATGCTTTTCATCGAAATCGACAAGAAAATCGACATCGCTTTCATCGTTGAAACGCGGAGTGAGGATGGAGCCGAAGACCCATAGCTTGGCCACCTTGTATTTCTTACACAAGGCGATTATCTTGTCGAGGTTCATTTCTATAAGCTTCATATCCGCAAATATAGTCATTTATGATGAAATAACAAAAAGCGAGCCGAAATTTCGGTTCGCTTGATGGGGGGGGTGGAGTATAGCGGACTCGAACCGCTCACCTCGACACTGCCAGTGTCGCGCTCTAGCCAGATGAGCTAATACCCCGGGTTTGCGTTGCAAAGTTAATTCTATTTTTTTAGCCGACAAAACGTTTTGGGCGTTTTAATTTATTTTTTTGTTTTTTAGCGTATTTTTTGTTTTCGAGCCCGTCTTTTTTCATACCTTTGCCATATTGTTACCATGAACTAACCCACAACTATTTAAACATTTGCTAAATACATGAATTTTAAGACAATTCTTATCGCGATAGCAGCGTTGGCCGCTACCGCCCCGGTTGTTGCCCAAAAGGCATCCAATGCATCGTGCGCACAATGCACGAGTTGCACCGAATGCCAAAAACCGGTTGTTGTGGGCGCTGCCCGCCTCGACCAATATATTCCCCGGCTCAAAGGCAAACGAGTGGCTCTGCTGTCGAACCACACCGGCATGGTGGGCGACAAGCACTCGCTCGACATAATGCTTGAAAACGGCGTGAATGTAGTCACCATCTTCTCGCCCGAGCACGGATTCCGCGGCAAGGCCGATGCCGGCGAACACGTGAAGAGCGGCGTCGACGGGCCTACCGGCATACCCATCGCCTCGCTGTACGACGGCAAGAAACCCGGCCCGTCGCAGGATGTGATGGACGGTATCGACATCATCGTATGCGACATTCAGGATGTAGGCCTGCGCTATTACACATATTACTGCACCATGCTTCAGCTGATGGACGCCGCAGCGGCCAACGGCAAGCAGTTCATGGTGCTCGACCGCCCGAATCCCAACGGCATGTATGTCGACGGCCCGATACTCGACATGAAATATGCAAGCGGCGTAGGCCGTCTGCCCATCACCACCGTGCACGGCATGACCCTCGGCGAACTCGCACGCATGATTGTGGGTGAGAAATGGCTCAAAGAAGGCCGCTCGCTCGATCTTACCGTCATACCCTGCGAGAACTACACGCATCAGACCCGCTATGAGCTGCCGGTGGCTCCGTCGCCCAACCTGCGCACGATGAATGCCATATATCTGTATCCGGCTGTATGCTACTTCGAGGGCACACCCGCGAGCCTGGGCCGCGGCACCGATATGCCATTTGCCGTATACGGGCATCCCGACTACAAGGATCATTCATTCTCGTTCACTCCCCGCAGCGTCGAAGGTGCCAAAAATCCGCCCCAGCTCAACAACCTCTGCTACGGCAAGGATCTGCGCGGTGTGTCGGACGAGGAAGCTATCGCCAACGGCGTTAACTTCGATTATGTGATCGACTGCTACAATCAGACGGGCCGCCCCGATGATTTCTTCACCCGCTTCTTCACCCTGCTCAGCGGTCGCCCCGATATCGTGGAGATGATCAAGGCCGGCAAGAGCAACGCCGAGATCAAGGCGACATTCGCCGACGACATCGAGGCTTTCAAGAAACAGCGCAAACCCTATCTGCTTTACGCCGAATAAGTCATGTCACAGCCTGTTATCGTAATCATCACCATCGCGGCATATTTTGTGCTGCTGATGATAGTGTCGTACTTCGCATCGCGGGGCAGCGACAACAAGACCTTCTTCACCGGCGGTCGCCAGGCTCCGTGGCCTCTTGTGGCCTTCGCCATGATAGGCGCGGCCATATCGGGCGTCACATTCATATCCGTGCCGGGCATGGTGGCCGGCAAAGGCTACGCCTATCTGCAGATGGTGCTCGGCTTCATCGTGGGCTATTTCGTGATAGCCTTCGTGCTGGTGCCGCTGTTCTACCGCCGCAACCTCATATCCATCTACGGCTACCTTGAGGAACGCTTCGGCATGCGCACATACCGCTCGGGCGCGTGGCTCTTCTTCATATCCAAGATGCTGGGTGCCGCAGTGCGCTTCTTTGTGGTGTGCGCGGTGCTGCAGTTGCTGGTGTTCTCGCCGCTGCATATCCCGTTTGTGTTCAACGTCATCGTCACCATAGCCCTGATATGGCTCTACACCGTGCAGGGCGGCGTGAAAACCCTTATATGGACCGATACGCTTAAAAGCTTCTGCCTCATAATGTCGGTGATACTGTGCATCTACTTCGTGGCGCAGAACCTCGGCTTCTCGATGGGCGAGATGGTGAGCGCCATCAAGGAGCACCCGACATCGCAGATGTTCTTCTTCGACAATCCCAAGGAAGGCACATATTTCTGGAAGCAGTTCCTTGCCGGTGTGTTCATGGCCATCGCCATCAACGGCCTCGACCAGGATATGATGCAGCGCAATCTTGCCTGCAAGGACTCCAAGCAGTCGCAAAAGAACATGATTGTGAGCGGCATAATGCAATTCTTTGTCATCGCATTGTTCCTGCTGCTCGGCACCCTGCTTGTAATCTTCATGGACAGCATGGGCATGCAGGCTCCCGAGAAGAGCGACGAGATATTCGGCGCAGTGGCCTTCCATCCGTCGATGCCCGTCATCGTGGGCATCCTGTTTGTCCTCGGCCTTATCGCGGCTGCCTATTCGGCCGCCGGCTCGGCGCTTACATCGCTCACGACATCCTACACCGTCGATATACTGCAAGCCCACAAGAAGCAGGACGACAAGCGCCTCACCCGCACCCGCAAGCTTGTGCACATAGCCATGTCGGCCGTGATGGGGCTGGTTATCATAGCCTTCTACTACCTGAGCGAAGAAGACGCCATCTCGGCTGTATATACGTTGGCCAGCTACACCTACGGGCCTATTCTCGGCCTGTTTGTATTCGGCATGATGCACTCCAGACCCGTACACGACCGCTATGTGCCGGTGGTATGTATCCTGGCGCCGTGCCTGTCGTGGTGCCTGCAATACTGTCTCAACAAGTGGTTTGGCTACGAGACCAGCTTCGAGCTGCTGCTCATCAACGCCGCCATCACCATCATCGGTCTGTATCTGCTCACGATCGGCGCCAAAGAACGCCCCGAAATCAAAGCGGAGGCATAAACATTGGCAAACACTACCGTAAACCGCTGCATCTGGCTCCTCGACACCATACGCCGCCACGGGCGCATAACCCGGCAGCAACTCGAGGAAGCCTGGCTGCGGTCGCCGCACAGCAACGGACGCCCGCTGAGCCGTCGCACGTTCTGCAACCATCGCGCGGCCGCCGAGGAATTCTTCAATGTCAACATCGCATGCGACCCAAAAAGCTTCGAATACTACATCGAAGATGACAACGACAACAACGAAAGCGTCACCGACTGGCTGCTCAATTCGGTAAGTCTCAACGAAGTTCTTGTAGGAGCACGCGGTATCACCGACCGTATATTTCTGGAAAACGTACCGTCGGCACGCGATTTTCTCGACATCGTCATCAGCGCGCTCAAAGCCGACAGCCGTGTGCGGTTCAACTACCATTCCTACACCCGCTCGCTGCCTACTCAGGGCATTGTGCTCGAGCCATACTTTATACGCCTTTTCAAGCAACGCTGGTATCTTATTGGCCGCAACACTGCCGAAGACCGCATAAAGACCTACGCTCTCGACCGCATGAGCGACGTGAAGCAGCTCGCCGACAAGTTCGAGCCGGATCCCGGTTTCGACATGCAGGAATATTTTCGCCATTCATACGGCATCGTAGTGACCCACAACACCCCGCGCAAGGTGGTGCTGCGAGTCGACCCGCGACAGGCCAAGTACTTCCGCGCCCTGCCACTCCACAGCTCACAGATCGAAACCGTATCCGACAAGTTCTCGCTTTTCACATACCACATCCGACTCACCGACGACTTCGTGGCCGAGTTGCTGAGCTACGGCCCGCACATCACCGTCCTCGAGCCACCCGAGCTGCGCGCCATGATAAAAAGCTCCCTGCGCGAGAGCCTCCGCAACTACGGGGAAACATAACCTACGAGCATTATGACGAAACTGAATCAGCACGAAATCGACAGCAAAAGTCTTGAAATGGCAAAAGCACTCTTTGCTTCAGGCCGCATATATCAGATTGAGGTCGGAACTACCCGAGGGCTGCAGGATATCCACCACGCGATATTCGATGGTCTATACTCTTTCGCAGGTACTATCAGGACTCTAAACATCTCAAAAGGAGGGTTCAGATTCGCCAACTCGCTATATCTCGTCCCGGCTCTCGAAGCTATCGAACGAATGCCCGAGAACACATTCGAAGAAATCATTGCCAAATATGTGGAAATGAACATAGCCCATCCGTTCATGGAAGGGAACGGACGAGCCACCCGCATCTGGCTCGACATGGTACTTAGGCATTCGCTCGGTAAAATGATCGACTGGCGTAAAGTGAGCCGCGAAAGCTATATGCAGGCAATGGAACGCAGTCCTGTCAATGACCTCGAATTACGCGTGCTGCTTCAATCGGCACTCACCGAAGATACTGAAGACCACAGTGTCATTTTCCACGGCATCGAGCAATCATATTATTACGAAGGATACGAAAGCTGACAGGTCTTACTGCGGCAGCAATGCGGCTATGTATTTGCCGAGGATGTCGAACTCGAGGTTGACGAGGGTGCCGACAGCGATGCGGCAGAAGTTGGTGTGCTCGAGTGTGTAGGGGATTATGGCCACGCGGAATGTACCTGGAGCTGAGTCGCAGACTGTGAGGCTCACGCCGTTGACAGTGACCGAGCCTTTCTCGACCGTCATGTAGCCACGGCGACGCATCTCCTCGCTTACATCGTAGCGGAAACGGAAATAACGCGATCCGTCGACATCCTGAATGTCGTCGCACATGGCGGTGGTGTCGACGTGTCCCTGCACTATATGGCCGTCGAGGCGCCCGTTCATCACCATAGAGCGTTCGAGGTTGACGAGGTCGCCTTCGGCGAGATCGCCGAGATTTGAGCGGTCGAGAGTCTCCCGGATAGCCACCACTTCGTATGTAGAGTCGGGATGGATATCGACCACGGTAAGACATACACCGTTGTGAGCTACAGACTGGTCGATGCGGAGTTCGGATGCGAACGACGAACGGACGCGCAGGCGCAGATTGCCGTTATCGCGTACAGCGCCTGCCACAATGGCGGCTTCTTCAACTATTCCTGAGAACATAACTTGAGGTTTTTGGATTCGAGATTGAGGGGACGGTCGACGGGCCACTTGACGGTGAATGTGAGGGTGTGGTCGTCGCTGTCGTATTTAGGCTTGATGTTGCGCCCGTTGACGCGGAATGTGGCGGGAGCAGCCACGCGGTGTATAACGAATGTAAGGGAGATATTGACCGGCGCGCCGGTATATGTGCCACTTGAGATAACCTTGATGCGCGAGCCGCCGGCGCTGCCGCTGAATGTGATGAGACGGTACGCTCCGGAAGCTATGGTACCCGGGGTGAGGCGGTCGTCATCAAACAGCGTGAATTCGGATGCCTCGTCGGCCACGGGATAGTAATTCACCGTGAGCCGCGACGGGTCATAGTCGGCTGTGCTTTCCATGCGGTAGTCGGCCATGGGAATGAACGAGCCGGCACGCACAAATACAGGGAGCACATCGAGCGGTGCAGGGTAGTTCACCGTACTGTATCCGGCATATACCTTGCAGGGATCCTTCATGTCGAGCCACTTGCCGGCCGGGAAGGTTATGTCGCGGGCTACGGCGCCCTCGGTCATGACGGGTGCGACGAGCACTTCGTCGCCCCACAGGAATTCGTCGGATATATCGTCGAATGTACGGTCTGGGTCGGTGAAATTTAGCGGACGCACGAGCGGATAGCCCTTGGAGGCATTCTCGTAGGCCAAAGTATAGTTGTATGGTAGCCAACGGTAACGCTCCTTGATTATAGGCTCAATTATAGAGGCATACTGCGGATATTTGTAGGGCTCGGCATATTGCTGGGCATGAGTGCGCAGCACCGGGGAGAACAGGCCGAGCTGAAGCCAGCGCACATATAGCTCGGGCATGTATGCGTTGCCGGGGTCGACAGCAAAGCCACCCACGTCGTGCCCCATGTATCCGAGGCCCGACATGCCGGAGTTGAGCATTATGCGCACCTGTGGCTCGAGCCCACCCCACGAGCGCGATACATCTGTGCTCCACGGGAACACGCTGTAACGCTGCAGGCCTGTTGTGCCGCCGCGCATAAGGGTCATGAGGCGTGTGCCGGGATATTCCTCCTTGTACAGGTCGTAGATTATCTCGCTCCAGTCGTTACCGTACTGGTTGTGATATAGCGGAGCGGTGAGCCCGTTGGCATGCATGCCGCTCAGAGGATGCACCTCGGGCTCGCCGAGGTCGCCCCACCAGCCGGTGATGCCGCCGTCGGTGAGAGTCTTGTAGCGTTGGCGCAGCCATGCGCGGGTATCGGGATTGGAGACGTCAAACATGCCGCCTTCGCCCACCCATATCTTCACTTCCTGATCGTTGCCCACAGTGTCTTTCAGCAGCATATTGCCGGCTTTCAGCTCGTTGTAGTTGTCGATGCCTCGGCCATTGCGCAGGATATAAGGCTGTGAGATGGCCACAAGGTTCACGTTTTTCTTCTTGAGATCGGCAAGCATGCGGGCGGGGTCGGGCCATTGCTCCGCATCCCATGCCAGTCGTCCCATATCCTGCTCCTTGCCGTACCAGTACAGGTCGAGCACAATGCCGTCGAGTGGATAACCGGCACGCTTGAGTGTGTCGACCACGCCAATGGCCTCGGCCTGATCGTGGTAACCGTATTTGGATGTGATGTATCCGAGACTCCAGAAAGGGGGCAGATCCTGCCGGCCGGTGAGAGCCGAGAGCTGCTCGGTGACATCGGCTATGGTGCGGGCGCCATTGATGAAGTAGTAGCTCACCGGGCGGGGATTCTCGGTGATATACCGCAAAGGATTGCCGGCCACGAGCTCGGCGCGGGCATAGTCGTCAAAGAGTATGGCGAATCCGTCGCTGCTGAGCAGCAGCGGCATAGTGATATTCATCTGCGATATGCGTGGGTCGCTGCCGGTATAGCCGTAGTTCTGGCGGTTGAACATCACGAGTGTGTCGCCGCGCAGATTGAGTTTGTGGCCTCGCTCACCGGCTCCGTAGAGCGAGCCGGTGGATGTGGTGTACAGGCACAGCCCGGTCTTGCCGTCGGCGGTGCGTCGCTCGCCGTTATCGGTGATAGTGCGGCCGGCGCCGGCGGTGATTGTGAGCGATCCGGTGCGGTCGTCGACAGTGGCGGTGACTCCGGCGGGAGTGGACAACGTAGTGACATATGGGCCCACGTTGACTATTTCGGGCGTTGCCGATCCGTCAAGAACCGTGGCGCGCGAGGGAAGGGGCGTCTGCCCGAGGCCGTTGTTGGTGACCCTCAGTATGTTGTCGTTGATGGCAGTGACAGTGACGGTGCGCCCGTCGGGCGTGGTGGTGGCGGCTGTGTTGCCCTCCACTCTCGCACCGGCGCCAAGAGCCTGGCTGAGTGCGGCTATTATGAGGCATTTGCGAAGCATTACAGTGATATGCATTTATGCTGGATATGTATGTTATTTTTTCTTTGCGGGATCAATGCGGTTTAGATACGACTGCACGGCTATGGAATTGTCGCCGGCAGCACAGTAGGTGCCCTGCGGCCTGAAAATCTTTTTGCCGATACTTTGGCCGGCGTGGTGGGAGACTTTGCCAAAGCGTTCCGAAGCCTTGAGCTTCACGCCCCAGATGTCGACAAGCCGCTGCAACCGATAGTTGTTCATGTCATCGAAAAGGCCAGCGAGGCCGAGTTGCTCAAGCCGGTCGCGTTGCCATACAGTATTGTTGTCGAGGTATTTTATAGCTTCGGCTGTGACAGTACCGGCAGGCCGCACAGTCGTGGCGGCCTTAGGTGTCTCAGGCTCGGACTGAGGCTGTGTCTGCGGCACGCCGGAATTCTCTTTTTCGACAACTTCGGGGATGCTGTCGTAGATGATATCGGCTTCGGCCGGCCTCGACGAACATCCCTTCAGGAACCAGCCGAGCATGCAGCCGACAACAAGCGCCGCCACAATACACAGGATTGCATTTCGCATCGACATGCGGGGCGCCGCGCCTACATATCGGAGGTAGTTGCCGCGGGCGGCACCTTCCTTTATGTCGTCGAGCAGTTCATATCCTTCGACAGGGCTCTCGGTCATCTCACGCCGGGTGTGTATCTCGAAATGTATAGGCGCACCGAGCTCCGACGATTTCACAGGCAGCTCAAAACGATATATCCTGCGCTGCTCGCGGCGTTGCGGTCGTGGAGACGGAACAGGCGTCGGTTCTTCCTCCGCAGCGTCATCCTCCTCCGCATCAGGCTCCGACGCTTCATCGTCTGCTTCGGGGGCGGGAGCTACCGAGGACACTCCAAGAGATGCGTCGACGAGCAGCACACCCGCATATTCCGAAAACCCGGGCCGATAGAGATTCCCGGCATAGAAATCCTCGAGAGTGTGGCCTGTGTCGGCGCCGTAGAGGCAGCAGGCGTAATCGTCGCCTTGCGACGGCTCACATGCCGGCGCATCTTCATCAACCGCGTATTCCTTTGCAAACAACTTGTGAAGGTCGCTGATATCCTCGGCGCTGACACTCGGGTTTGATACCATCCGCGTGGTGCGGCGCACAATGTCGGTCATCTCTTCGCGCGGGATATCCAGGCCTGCCGGCACGAATATGGTGGTGGCGAGGTGGTCGAGAGGCCTCCCCGGAATGGTGCGCAGTATGGTGAAGAACGCTCCGCCGTCGATATACGAAATGAGATAGAACAGATATTTTTCGGCCGGATCATAGTCGAGCGACTCAAGAGCCCGGCGCACATCGCGGATATGGCGCTGCACGTCATCGGACGCGTTGATAGAGTGCACGCTTTTGAATTCTCTGAGCGACTTGCTTATATATAGCTGCAATTTATTCATCGTCATACTGTCTTGGATTATCTGCAAAGTTAGCAATTTTTAATTTAGTATAGAATTTTGGCATATGGAATTTTGATTGCCTATTCCATTTTTCTTAATACTGATTGGCGAATTTTCGATTATTGTCATTATCTTTGCGAAAGATATCCTAATCGCTTTCAATCAATCACATCAAATATCAACTGTATGAAAAAATTCTACACATTTGTCCTCGCGGCATGCGCCTGCATCGCCGCCGGTGCCTCGTCGCCGCAACCGGTGGAAATCGCCGAATATGTGCCCGACCCAATGGCACCCGCCACCACACCATCCCGCGCCGCCGCGCTTGCAGCCGACGATGCCGGCTATACCGAATGGCAGAGCCTCGGCACAGCCACACTTGGCCAAGGATACGACCGGATACTGTTTACGCTCAACAGCTACCGTATCGATGGGGATGAAGAAATAGTATTTGCCGGCACCACCGAGGTGATGATGCGCCAGCGGCGCGATGATGCCGACTCAAGACAGATAAAGTTCTGCAAACTCTTCGGCTACAACGACATGATAGCCGAATACGACGCCGTGACGTGCACGTCTTATATACCTCTGACTCCGACAGGCATGCCTATTCCCACACTTCTTGCCGAGAACTACGGCTGCACATCCATCGACTTCCAATGCTCTTCGATACAATACTCCGAGGCACGTGGTGTGTTCCAGTTTGGCAGGCCTTTCTTCAATATATATGACGACATGGGATTCTATACCGACGGTTTCAATATCATGCTGCCCGATGCCAAGCCGGATATCGATTTCAGTTTCTATCTCAAGGCCGGAGGCATGAAATCGACCGATAAGAGCCTCACTCTCGGCATCAATTCCAACGGAATAGACCATCTGCGTTATACCATAAAATATGATGAAAACTTCTACACCAACGACATAAACTCAATCATCGCCGACACCTGCGAATACAAGGAAGCGAATACTGAGATCACCGTCGACTATACAAAAGGCTCAGGATATTACCGTGTGCTGGCCCTTGCATACGATGCTAATGACAGATATATGGGCATCTACAAGATATCGAGCCTCTTCTCCAACCTGCCGCCCGAAGGCACATGGGAGGCGATAGGCCGCGGCATATGGCACCATCCGGACATGCCCGAATATTATGTCTACGACAATGAGACCGGAGAGAGCAGTCATGTGATATTCCCGGCCGAGGCGCTGCAGTGGGAGGTGGACATTGAAAAGCGCACCGATACCGACCGCGAGATATACCGCGTGGTGAACCCTTACAGCCCCACATGCGGCCTCGCCGATACGTTCAACGCGTGTCTCGACCGGATGTACAGCGGCGATGAAGCTCCTTATCGCCCAGATGCTTTCCGTACCGACGATACGTTCTGGTTTGTGTTCGACGTCACCGAGCCCGGTAACTTCAGCTACGAATACGGACGTCCGAACGGCGCCGGCAACGGGCACTTCATGAGCACTGCGTTCTACACACCGACCGACGGTACCATACAGCATGCGACCTTTGAAAACAGCCGGGTATGCTTTCCCAATTACAGCTACACCGACCTGATTATCGACCTGCCGGGATATGACTCTATCGACAACGCTATCATTGACGTAGACGCAAATGCACCGGTCGAATACTACGACATGCAGGGCCGCCGTGTTACCGCTCCGACCGCAGGTATCTATATCCTACGTAAGGGCAGCCGCAGCAGCAAGGTATATGTAAAATAAATTTTTCACGACCACCGAACCATTCGCAACAATCACATGTTATAATGTCAACAAAGCGATAATTGCTTTTTCCATTGTAAAAGAAATGTGATAATGATTGGTTTATCTAACGTGGCGGCGCCGGGAGGCAGCCGCCACGTTGGGTTTATGATATATTTTGTGTTTTTGCAAAATTCTTATTATCTTTGCCCTGTTATGGAACATCCCGAAAACGATTCAAAATATCTTGGCCTCACGGTCAACTCGGGTGTGGTGCAGCCGCCGTCGGTGAATCCATACCTCAGACGCGGCAGCCGCCGCAAACCGCTGCCCGAAGCCTCCGAACTTGTGGAAGGTATCCTTAAGGGCGACGTTACAATGCTGTCGCGCGCGGTGACACTTGTCGAGTCGACCGCACCCGACCACTACGCCCGCGCACAGGAAGTGATAGAGAAATGCCTGCCGCACTCGGGCAACTCGCGCCGCATAGGCATCACCGGCGTGCCGGGCGCGGGCAAGTCGACCTCGATCGACGTATTCGGCCTGCATGTGCTGCGCGAGCCGGGAGCACGTCTGGCCGTACTGGCCATCGACCCCTCGAGCGAGCGCACCAAGGGTTCGATCCTCGGCGACAAGACCCGCATGGAGAAACTGGCGGTACACCCCGAGGCATTCATACGCCCCAGCCCCTCGGCCGGCTCGCTCGGCGGCGTGGCGCGCAAGACACGCGAGACCATCGTGCTGTGCGAGGCCGCCGGATACAACAACATATTTGTGGAGACCGTAGGCGTAGGCCAGAGCGAGACGGCGGTGCACTCGATGGTCGACTTCTTCCTGCTGCTCCAGGTGGCCGGCACCGGCGACGAGCTCCAGGGCATAAAGCGCGGCATCATGGAGATGGCCGACGGTATCGTGATAAACAAGGCCGACGGCGACAACATACCCCGCACGCAGCTGGCTCAGGCACAATTCCGCAGCGCATTGCAACTATTTCCGCCCACACCGTCGGGATGGAAACCCGAAGTACTCACTTATTCCGGATACTTCGAGCTGGGCATCGCCGAGGTATGGGACATGATCGACCGCTACTTCGCTTTCGTGCGAGAGAACGGCTACTTCGACCGAAAACGCCGCCAGCAGGCCCGCTACTGGATGTACGAGACCATCGACGAGCAGCTGCGCTCGCACTTCTACAACGACCCCGACATCGCCGCCACACTGCAACACCTCGACAAACTCGTGGAGACCAATCGCCGCAGCTCTTTCACAGCGGCCCGCGAGGTTCTCGACAGATATTTCGCCAAATGAAAAAATAATGAAGCGCATACTCACATACTTAGTATTGACACTTGCAGCCGCGATGACACTATATGCCGCCGGCAAGAACGACGGCGTGCTGCGGTTTGACGAAACCAGATACGACTTCGGCCGGATAAACGAAGATACGCACGGCCCGGTAGTCCATGAATATACATTTACCAACGTAAGTGATCAGCCCGTGGCAATCCTCTCGGTATCGACCGAATGTGGCTGTACACGCCCCGAATACCCGCTGAAGCCGATAGCGCCCGGCCAGTCGGCCGCTATCAAGGTGACGTTCGACCCCAAAGGCTACCCGGGGAATGCCGAAAAAAGCATCAAGGTACGCTACCGCGCGGCCAAAGCCAAATCATCCAAGCGCACCACACTGAAGCTTGTAGGCTTCGTAAAACGCAACCGCTTCGACAAGTAGCCATTGATGCAACTTCCGATATCGGCGGCCTGCAATGCAGGCCGCTTTTTTTTTGCGAAATTTCGCAGTACAAAACTATAAGCACGAGTTTATTATCATTAAGTATTGATTTTATTCAACAGCAATGGTGTTGTATGTTGTAAATTTTCATTGTAACTTTGCATTGCAAACAGCCAATTAAAATTGAATTATACAATGTCAGCAATTACCCGATTACGCAACCGCCATTTTGTGAACGCCTGCCGGCGCCACCTCGACAATCTGAAACGCGACGGCAAGAGCCCCACCCTGCAGCGCCTCGTGCTCGATGTGCTCGCACAACCCGCGCCCATGTATTATGTCGACTATTATTATGCCAACCGTGTGCTGCTGCCGGCTTTGGAACAGGGCGCGGCGCCGACCGCAAGATACCGGTGCGGCGCAGTATGGTCCGACATGCTGCGCGACCTCGCGGAAATACACACACGTCATCCGCGCCGACCGCTTCACGACATCATCCTCGACCTGTGCAACGGCAATGCCGGCAAGCCACGCTATTATCTGTCGTTGCGGCGCGCTCTTGAAATCGCCGCACCCCATTTTCCCGCCACCATCTGATTTCCACACGCCATGTTTGTATCTTACAGCAATATCCTCGCCAGCATCTACGCCTCATCGGCGCTCACTACAATGTCGCCGCTGTGTGCGGCTCCGCTGCTCCAACCCGACCACGAAGCTGCTCTCCGACGCGTCGCAGCCGACTGCCTCTACACGCTCATGACCCGCTTTCCACACAGTATACGACTCGAGCGCATCACCGACGACGGCTTCATTTTCAGCACCCCCGACATCGCCGGGGCCGATGCCACCGCACACAGCATCGAGGCTGCCACAGCCCGGGCTACGCTCGCTACCATAGGCCATGCCGCAGGTATGGATCAACAGCTTGTCGACAGTATTATCAACACCCTGCCGCAAGCCTCAACAGCCATATTCATAACGCCTTACATATAAAGCGTAAAAAGTTATCAACACCCTGTCAATAACTTTTATCGACAGGGATGGTTGGAATTTTTGTATAAAACAGAAAAATAGCACGAATTTCGCAATATCTATTGATTTTATAACACCAAATAATTATCTATGCAAATATGAAATCGATCAACAAAACAACTCTGTTTTTCATTACACTGTTCGCAGTGGTGGCATTCGGTGCGTGCTCGACAGCAGATGCGCCGAATGAGCCTGAAAACAAGGATGCTATCGATGTTGACTTCTTGTCGCGTCTTGCCAGAGGCGAGGAGTCTGCGGTATACTCTCTTGAAGATATGGATGCGGTAGTGAAAAGCTATGATCCGGCAACCGGCATAGACGGCGACTGGTGGGATCCCGGTTTAGTGGGTTGGCAATATCCTGATCACAGCTATGTCATGATGACAGGAAGCAAAGCATGGCGTCCTTTGAGTCTTGAGAACTTCAGCACTTGGACAAAATCAATTCTCTATCATCCTTGGATTTATTTCTGTGAAGTTGCCAATATGACAAAGCCCGTCAGAGTCGCCTGTCTCTTTGAAATTGACATACCTAACAAAAAATTCATGTTGGACAGAGTGAAATATGACATAGAGGAGGCACGAGGCAACAAACTCGTTTTAGCAGATATTGAAGCACAGATGGTGCCCGATTCCGTCACTCATGAAAGAGTTCCGGGCTTGTTGAAATTTGTGCTGAGCTATACCGTGCAGATAGAAGACCTCGACCCCGACGGCTACCTGTATTTCGAGTCGGACAAGGAGGCCAAACTGGGCATGGTGCAGATGATGCGCGAATATTTCGGCGACCGCCTCGACTTGACAGAGTACGCAAAATCCATCAAGTACAACGACCGGATACTGGAGAATCCGATAATCGATCTCGCAGCACTTGAGGACGATATCGCAAACGATCGCGACGAATGATACAGTCGGGAGAGAACCACACATCCCGACCGATTCGAATAAACCGGCAAAAAAACAAACATACGGCGGGAGTAACAGGCGTTGTGGCAGCCTCTCCCGCCGTATCGGCATAAAACACCAACCGGAAATTAAGACTGAATTTTTTTGCCGCCTGCCAAAAAATCCTTAACTTTGTCATCTGATCATATAAATACCCTATTATAATGGAAGTAGAAGGCAAAATCATACAATTTATAGGCGAGCGCTCGGGCATGTCAAAAGCCGGCAACCCTTGGAAGGTGAAGGAATACGTGCTTGAGACACGCGAGAACTATCCCCGCAAGATAGCATTCGATTTCTTCGGCGACCGCGCCGATCAGTTTCCCCTCAACGTCGGCGACGAGATACGCCTGAGCTTTGACATCGAGAGCCGCGAATATCAGGGTCGTTGGTTCACCTCGATACGCGGATGGAAATCCGAGCCCCTCGCAGCGGCCGGCTCGCCGGCTCCGGCTACCCCCGGGGCTGTGCCCCCCCCGCCACCCGTAGAGCCCGCCGGCAATGGCGAGGATCTACCTTTCTGAATCAGCCTCGAAGCGGGGCCGCCCCGCCGGCGGCCCCGCTTCGCACAGATATCTTCCCGGAATGAAAATATACGCGACACGCCGGCTGCTTACAGCAGCGGTGCACCTGATTGTGATAGGAATACTCTTCATCCTGCCCGACGTGCTTATGAAAATGGCTTTCCCCGGCCGCGGCGGAGGGATGCCGTGGATAGTATATGCCAAGAGCGGCGTGATGATAACGGTATTCTATATCAACTACCTGTACATCATACCGCATGTGCTTATCGGACGGAGGTCGTGGTGGAAATTTATAGGGATCAACCTATTGGTGATTGTCGCCGCCACGCTGTTGCTGCACTACCTCACACAGATAGGCTGGGAGCACCGCCCGCGTTTCAGACGACACGCCCCCGACCCCTGGCAGTTGATGATGGCATCGGCGTCGCAGATGCTGCGCGATGCCGTGATGCTGCTCCTCACCATCTCGCTCGCGACAGTGATACGGCTGTCGGGACGATGGATAAAACTGGAGCGGCGCCAGCAGCAGATGGTGGCCGCACGGCGCGAGAGCGAACTCGAGAACCTGCGCTCGCAGCTCAATCCACACTTCCTTTTCAACACCCTCAACTCCATATACGCCCTTATAACCATCAATCCCGAGAAAGCCGCACAGGCCGTACACGAACTGTCGGCCATGCTGCGATATCTTGTATATGACAATCCCGACAGTGTGCCGCTCGCACGCGAGATAGAGTTCGTGACCAACTACACCGACCTCATGCGCCTGCGTCTTGGCAGCCGTCCGGTGAACCTCACCGTCGACACCGGCCGGGCACCGCAGGCACAGATTGCCCCCCTGCTGTTTGTAACACTGGTAGAGAACGCCTTCAAGCACGGCAATACAGCCGACACATCGCTGCCGATCGACATCACCATCACAGCCGGGCCGCAGACCATCACGTGCACCACGCACAACTATACCGACCTGCCGCCCCGCACAGGTACACGCGACTCTGGCATCGGACTCGCCAACCTGCGCCGACGCCTCGAACTGCTATACAGCACGGCGGCATCTCTCACGCTCAGATATAAGGCCGACAGGTCGTGTACAGTCATACTCACCATACCGGTTTCCGGCCAACTGCCCGCAATACCATGACCGACATAACACCCATACGCTGTATCGTAGCCGATGACGAGCCACTGGCCGTACAACTCCTCGAATCTTATATCGGCCGCACATCGCGACTCGTGCTCACAGGCTCGTACACACATGCCGACGAGGCTCTTGCCGCCATACGCTCGGACATGGCCGACCTTGCTTTTCTCGACATACAGATGCCACGCATGTCGGGGCTGCAGCTCGCCGCTCTCGCACGCGACCATGGAGTGCGTGTGGTGTTCGTGACCGCCTACCGCGATTTTGCCGTAGAGGGGTTCCGTGTCAACGCCATCGACTACCTGCTCAAGCCTGTGAGCTTCGCCGAATTCACCGACGCTGTGGATCGTGCCGCCAAGGCATTGGTTCCGAAAGCCGCCACCAACACACCCGAAGCCGACAGGTTCATCACGGTTCGCAGCGACTACCGCCAGATACGCATCGACCACGACGACATCACATATATCGAAGGACTTAAGGATTATGTGAAGATATACACCCAGTCACGACCCCGGCCTGTCATAACACAGATGAGCCTCAAAGCCGTGCAGCAGGCACTGCCCGAAGCGGCCTTCATGCGTGTACACCGATCTTTTATCATAGCAGTCGCCCGCGTGCAGTCGTTCGACCGGTCGCATGCCGGGCTCCCCGGCGCCGATATCCCGGTAGGAGACACATACCGCGCCGAATTCCTGGCCCGCATGGGATGCTGAAAATACAAGAATTGCGGGCGATGTGCGCTTCATCGTCCGCAATTCTTGCGTTTTTCCGGGAGAGAAATCCGTCAAAGCCGCCTTCGCAATGTTTTACCGGGAGCCCGTAGCACTTTCAGCCACAGCATCGGGGATTTCAATCCCGCTCAGGGTTACGAAGTTCGCTTCTTTGTCATTATAACATCGCCCACGCAGCGTTTGTTGCATTTTTTCAGAACAAAAATTATGCAATCCGGCAATATTGCCGTAATTTTGTATTTCAAACAAAAAAACGCATGGAAATCACAGCCCAAGACATATTCGACATGGTAAGAGCCGGAGAAAACTCCAATGTCGAATTCAAGGAATGCGGCAAGACCTTTCCAAAAGAAGTCTGGCCTACATATTCGGCATTTGCCAATACACATGGCGGCTGGATAATCCTAGGTGTAAAGGAGCATGTCGACAGACAGCTCCCCGACAGGTTCGAGATCACCGGCATCACAGACACCGGAAAGATTCTGCAAGAAATAGGAAGCCAACTCGACAATCCCCAGAAAGTAAGCCGGAATCTGATAGTGATTCCTGTTCCGGAAGCCGATTACAGGCATAAACCCATCCACCTGCACAGCAATAAGAAGATCTACGAAGGCAACTATACCCGGGCCCGTAACCCCAAGATACAGGATATGCTGCGAATGATCGGATATGGCGACAATATAGGCTCTGGATTTCCGCTCATACTCGAGGCATGGCGCGAAGAATCCTGGATAAAACCCGAACTCGACGAAGACCGGGATCTCCACATAGTATCCCTGTCTCTCAAGATGTCATCTTTATATGCCCCTGATGTCATGCACACGGTAAAACAGCTGTATGGCAAAAGATTCGATACGCTGCCGGCCGATGAGAAGGAATGTCTTGTGCTTATTCTTTCCGAATCTGCAAAAAGCAATTCCGAACTCCAGCTTCTTACCGGCAAAAACAGTTGGGAAATGAACCGACTTCTTACGTCGCTCGTAAACAAGTCATTCATAATATCCAATCCAAACGGCCGATGGACGACTTACAGGCCCAATCAGGATTTTAAGGACATAGAAATTGTCAGAGAAACCAAAGAGGGCATAAAAGAGGGCATAAAAGAGGGCATAAAAGAGGGCATAAAAAAAGATATAGAAGATGAGTTTGGCAGAGAAATCATTCCGGATATAATATGGCGAAAACTCTCTCCGGCTCAACTGCAAATACTCACATCCATATATAACGATTCTTGTACCACGCTTGCAAAGATAGCTGAGGATCTCCATGTAACAGTGAAAACAATCCGCTATCAGAAAATCAAGCTGGAACAATATGGCATATATCTAGTACATGAAGGTTCAAAAAGAAGCGGGACATGGAAAATAATCTATAAAAACGCACAATAGCAACGCACAAAGCATTATATTTGCAAAAATATTTTTTAATTATGACATTCAACGACCTTGGAGTTCGCGACGACCTCCTCAAAGGCATTTCCGAAATGGGCTTCGAAGCCCCGATGCCCGTACAAGAAAAAGTAATACCCCTGCTGCTCGGCGGCGACCACGACCTCGTGGCACTCGCCCAGACAGGCACCGGCAAGACAGCCGCCTTCGGCCTTCCGCTCATACAGCGTGTCGACAACGCGCGCCTCGTGCCGCAGGCCCTCGTACTCGCACCCACCCGCGAGCTTTGCCTCCAGATAGCCGGCGATCTCGCCGACTTTGCAAAATACGTCCCCGATATATCCATACTCCCCGTATACGGCGGTTCGAGCATCGAGAGCCAGATAAAAGCCCTGCGCCGGGGCGTGCAGATAATCATAGCCACCCCAGGCCGCCTCATAGACCTGATAAACCGCGGCGTGGTAAAACTCGACAATGTGCATACCGTGGTGCTCGACGAGGCCGACGAGATGCTCAACATGGGATTCGTCGACTCCATCAACGACATTCTGGCACACGTGCCCGAAGACCGCAAGATGCTTATGTTCTCGGCCACAATGCCGCCCGAAGCGGCACGTATCGCCAAACGATACATGCATGACCCCGAGGAGATAGTGATAGGCACCCGCAACGAGGGCGCCGCCAACGTACGCCACATCTACTACATGGTCAACGCCAAGGACAAATATCTGGCCCTTAAGCGTATCGCCGACAACTCTCCCAATATCTACGCCATAATATTCTGCCGCACCCGCCGCGACACACAGGAGATAGCCGACAAGCTCATCGCCGACGGCTACAATGCCGACGCCCTGCACGGCGACCTCTCCCAGCAGCAGCGCGACATGGTGATGAAGAAATTCCGCGACGGCGTGACATCGCTGCTCGTCGCCACCGACGTGGCCGCCCGCGGCCTCGACGTGGACGACCTCACGCATGTGATCAACTACGGCCTGCCCGACGACACCGCCGTATACACCCACCGCTCGGGCCGCACAGGCCGCGCAGGCAAGGCCGGTGTGTCGATAGCCATAATACACTCGCGAGAAAAAGGACGCCTGCGCGAGATCGAACGCATCATCGGCAAGAAATTCGAGCGCAAGGAAGTACCCACCCCCGAGCACATCATAGAAAAACAGCTCTACAACCTCGCCGACCGCATCGAGCGCGTCGAGGTCGACGACAACGAAATAGACCGATACCTGCCCGGCGTGGCCAAGAAACTGTCGTGGCTCACCGCCGGGGATCTGCTCAAGCGCGTACTCTCGCTCGAGTTCAAGCGCCTGCTCAACTACTACAAGGACGCACCCGCCATCGACTATATCGACGAGAAACCCTCGAAGAAAGAGCGCCCCGAGCGTGCGCCCCGTACCCCCAAGGACAAAGACCGCCGCACCGCCGAGCGCGGCATGGCGCGCATATACGTCAACGCAGGCAAGGCCGACGGATTCTTTGCCGGCAACCTCATCGACGTGCTCAACCACAACATACCGGGCCGACGTGTCGACGTAGGCCGCATCGACCTCATGCCCGAGTACTCGCTCTTCGACGTCCCCAAGGCCGACGCACAACGCGTCACAGCCGCCCTCAAAGGCGCCGACTTCTTCGGCAAACGCCTGTACAGCGAAGTCGCCGACCCCGACAAAGATTACGCCGCCTCCTCCACCCGCCGCAGCAAGGTAAAAAAGGAGAAATCGCCGCGCAAGCCCCGCAAATGACACCATCACATATGATAATGCGCCGATTGATGCCGGCGCATTGTTTTTTTTCGTACCTTTGCTTGGTTTATTTTATTATTGAAAAAAGATAAAGAAGATATAGATGAGAAGATGGCGAATCGACGACAGCGCCGAGCTGTATAACATCAACGGCTGGGGCCGCAACTATTTCTCGATCAACGACAAGGGGCACGTATGTGTCACCCCGCGCGAGGGCTATGCCTCGGTGGATCTGCGCGAGGTGATGGACGAGCTAAAGGTGAAGGACATCTCAGCCCCTGTGCTGCTCCGCTTCCCCGACATCCTCGACAACCGCATCGAGAAGATTTCAAACTGCTTCCACCGCGCTGCGGAGACTTACAACTACACTGGCCGCAACTACATGATCTACCCCATAAAGGTGAATCAGATGCGCCCTGTGGTGGAGGAGATAGTCACGTACGGCAAGAAGTTCAACATCGGCCTCGAGGCCGGCTCAAAGCCCGAGCTGCACGCCGTGCTCGCAACCAATATCGCCGACAACGCCCTCATCATCTGCAACGGCTACAAGGACGCCAACTATGTGGAGCTGGCACTGCTCGCACAGAAGATGGGGCGCCGCATATACCTCGTTGTGGAAAAGCTCAACGAGCTGAAGCTCATAGCCGACATCGCCAGGCGCATCGGCATACGACCCAACATCGGCATCCGCATCAAGCTGTCGTCGACCGGCTCGGGCAAATGGAGCGAGAGCGGGGGCGACTCGTCGAAGTTCGGCCTCAACTCCTCGGAACTCCTCGAGGCCATCGCCATAATGCAGAAGCGCGGCATTACCGACTGCCTCAAGCTGATACACTTCCACATCGGCAGCCAGATAACCAAGATCCGCGTGATAAAGAACGCCCTGCGCGAGGCCACACAATTCTACGTGCAGCTCACGCAGATGGGATTCGACATCGACTTCATGGACATAGGCGGCGGTCTCGGCGTCGATTACGACGGCACTCGCTCGTCATCGTCGGAAAGCTCGATGAACTACTCCATTCAGGAGTATGCCAACGACGCCGTATCTTCAATCGTGGAGGCATGTACCAAGAACAGTCTGCGCCAGCCCGACATCATCACCGAGTCGGGGCGCTCGCTTACCGCCCACCACTCCATCCTTATCCTCGAAGTGCTCGAGACCACAGAGCTGCCACGCTGGCGCGACGACATGACCATCGCCGACAACGCGCACGAGCTTGCCCGCGAGCTATTCGACATATGGGACAATCTCGACCCGCACAACCTCTTCGAAGGATGGCACGATGCCCTGCAGATACGCGAGGAGGCTCTCGACCGTTTCTCACTGGGCATGCTCGACCTCACCACACGCGCCCAGATCGAGAAACTCTTCTGGAGCATCGCCCGCGAGGTGGGCGAGATGGCCGCCAACATGAAGCACGTCCCCGACGAGCTGCGCAAGATTGCCAAGATGATACCCGACAAGTACTTCTGCAACTTCTCGCTCTTCCAGTCGCTGCCCGATGCCTGGGCCGTCGACCAGATGTTTCCCATCATACCACTCGACCGCCTCGACGAGAAGCCAAATCGCACATGTACGTTACAGGACATGACCTGCGACTCGGACGGCAAACTGTCCAACTTCATCACCTCGCAGGGCACTCAGAGCGCGCTGCCCGTCCACACCCTGCGCTCGGGCGAGCCATACTACCTCGGCGTATTCCTCGTGGGCGCATATCAGGAGATCCTCGGCGACATGCACAACCTCTTCGGCGATACCAACGCCGTGCATATCAGCGTGTACAAGGATCGATACGAGATCGACCAGATAATCGAGGGCGAGAGCGTCGACGAGGTGCTCGAATACGTGCAGTTCAACCCCAAAAAGCTCGTGCGCAACGTCGAGGCATGGGTCACCGCATCGATGAAAGCCGGCACCATCACCCCTGAGGAAGGCCGCGACTTCGTGTCGACATACCGCGCCGGACTTTTCGGCTACACATACCTCGAACACGACTGATGCGCCACTTCCTCGACATCTCCTATCGCGGCGCACCCTTCCACGGCTGGCAGATACAGCCGGGGCAGATAACGGTACAGTCGGTGCTCGAGGATGCCCTGGGGCGCCTCGCGAGGCAGCCCTCACCGGTAACCGGCGCCGGCCGCACCGATGCCGGCGTCAATGCCCGCCGCATGATAGCCCATGTCGACCTCCCCGACGGCCTCGATACCGGAGTGCGCTTTCTGCACTCGCTCAATGCCATGTGCGGCCCCGACATCGCAGTGCGCTCCATACGCCCCGTGCATCCCGACGCCCATGCCCGATTCGACGCCGTCGAGCGCACCTACCGCTACTTCGCCCACACCGCCAAGTCGCCTTTCTCACAGGGGCTGTCATGGCTCGCGCCGGCCACGCTCGACTTCGAGGCCATGGACGCCGCAGCCGCCCTCCTGCTCGGACGCCGCGACTTCACATCGTTCTCCAAGCTGCACACCGACGTCAAGACAAATATCTGCGACCTGCGGGCCGCCGCATGGCACCGCATCGACTCAGACCGATGGTACTTCGAGATCACTGCCGACCGCTTCCTGCGCAATATGGTGCGTGCCGTAGTCGGCACCCTCGTCGACATCGGCCGCCACAAAGCCGCCCCTGCCCACGTCCTCGACATACTCGCCGCCGCCGACCGCTGCGCCGCCGGCAACTCCATGCCCGCCGGCCCACTATTCCTGTGGGACGTAAAATACCCCTATTGAGCGAATCCCGCCCATGGCAGACTCTTTCAACTCATACAAGAATATTGTCGATCTCCGACCGCTCATCGAGCTGATAAAGGAAGAGGGCAAGCCTGCCGTCTACGAACGCGGAGAATGTCTGCTGCACGAAGGCGACATGGAGAGATACATCTCGGTAGTGGACTCCGGATACTGCCGGTACACGACCTTGCGCAGCGACGGCACGGAAAGTGTGATAGGATTCTCGATGCCCGGCGACATAGCGACAGGGTTCTCCGACAGAATGAACAGACTCAAGTCGCGGTTGTCGATCATCGCCTCATGCCGACTCAAGGTGATGCAGTTGCCGTTCAACTACGCACTGTCGAAAGCATCGGAGCACGACAGTCTTCTCGCAATCAAGATGGAAAAAGCCTTTTCCCGCACCTTGTTTGAGAGGCACCTGAATATCTATAAGCTTTCTCCGGTAGAGCGCTACCGCAAATTTGTCGAATCCTACCCCGACATACACCGGCAGATACAGGTCAAGGAACTGGCCTCGTTTCTGCTTATCACGCCACAGCACCTGAGGCGCATCAGAAAATTCTGAGCTGTCGGCCTAAAAAACACGCAATCGTGTCGGAATGGAACATTTGTTCGTTTCGATGTTGCTGATAATTGCGAAATTCGCGACAGAATCAAAATCACAAGCATATGAAACAACTTATATTGATTATCGCCTGCCTGATCTGCGGCCTGTCGACATTCGCAAAAGAAGATCCCGAGGAATATCGTGTCCTCGTATTCAAAACCGACGGCACTGTGTTTGAAGGGTACAACGAGACTAAATTCACAAATTATTTCCGGCCCAAGGTCACTAAAGTATCCATAAGTCGCGAATTCAAAGGCGAGACTGAAAAATTCACGGGCGAAGAGGTAAAAAGAGTCGTGTTCAACTGCACGATGAACGATTCCATGCCGGTGATTTTCGATGCGGTGAAGGCTCAGTCGAAAATGCCCAATTACTTCAGCAAGAATCCCAAACCATACAAGGAGACCATCTTCCTGCGCCTTGTCTACGACGGAGTAAACATAAAGGGATATGCCATGCCCATAATGGACTCGACGTATACACCGTCGATGACGGTCGTGCACTACACCTGGCGATACTTCTATCTCACAAAAGACGGAGAGTATGCCAAAGTCTATTGGGATGATACCGACGGCATTATCCCGAGCATGAAAAAAGTGATGAAATTTTACCTCCGGGAATTTCCGGCCTTGGTAGAAATGATCGACAACGAAGAACTTACCCCGACAATGTTCCGAGACAATCCCGCAATCGTCTATCCGATAATGGATCGCACATACAAAAGCAAATAAAATTCAACAAAAAACAATCCGGCACTTGCATTTCGGCAAAAAAATCCTTAACTTTGCAGTCGCTAACGCAACCGGGGTGTAGCACAGTTGGCTAGCGCGCCACGTTCGGGACGTGGAGGTCGGAAGTTCGAGTCTTCTCACCCCGACCCTTTGAGGGTTAAATCCCTGCAACTTGTAGAGTTGCAGGGATTTTCCAGTTTTAGCCGGAACACAAACGGAACAGCGCCGTTTTAAGGTCCGGCCACAAAAAGAGTACGAACCATGACATTTCAGCCGCGAAATGTCAAAAAAAATGTGCCCGAATTTCTCTCACCCCTCCGGTGGAACAGCACAAACCCGGTCAATCAGTACGGCTGCCACAGTAGCCTCCATCCGCCAGTACACGCTGCCGGTCTACCGCGAAAACGGAGCCGGAGCGTACATCGAGTTTTTCGCCTTCGACCCCGAAAGCTGCAAGATGCGCCGCAAAACAATCAAGTTAAACCGCATAAACGGTCTGTGTAAACGTCGCAAATATGCAAAAGAAGTCATCAATCGTTTAACTGAACAGTTACAACACGGATGGAACCCGTGGATAGCCAAAGACACGTCCAATCTGCTGACATTCGAGGAAGGAGCGGCCAGGTATGAGAACTATATCGAGAAGATGAACAGCGACGGCCTCTATCGAAAAGAGACATACGCCGGTTACAAATCATATCTCAAGATACTCAAGGAATATATCAAGGCAAGAAAGCCGATATATTACATGTACCAGTTCGACAGGACGTTTTGCGTCGACTTCCTCGACTGGGTGTTTATCGAGCGTAATAACGGGGCGCAAACCCGAAACAACTATCTCGGTTTTCTCAAAGTTTTCAGCGGTTTTCTTGTGGAAAAAGGCTATTTGCAAGTGCGGCCGACCGAGGGTATCGCGCCCATCAGCCGACGGCTCTATACCAAAGGCCGTACAATCATACCTCTCGATGTGGTAGGAAAGATTGCCGACTACTGCGCCCTAAATGAGAAACATTTCCTACTGGCGTGTTATCTGCTCTACTACTGCTTTATCCGACCTGTCGAAATGACACGCCTACGGATACGAGACTTTAATATTAAGGAAAGCACCATTACCATCCCTGCGGAGAGTGCCAAAAACAAGGCTACACAAACAGTAACAATACCCAAGAAAGTATTGCTCTACGCAATAGACCTCGGCATATTCTCCGCGCCGATGGATGACTTCATATTCTCCTACAATCTCCGCCCCGGGCCAACGGAGATTGACCCGAAACATTTCCGGGATCACTGGGACAATCTGCGAAAACCACTCGGGCTGAAACAAGAATGGAAATTCTACTCATTGAAAGACACCGGCATAACCGAAATGTGCGACAGAAACATGGCAACCATCGCAGTACGCGACCAGGCCCGGCACAGCTCACTTGCGATAACTGATATCTATACCCGGCACAATGCCAAAGCGAACCCCGACATTATATGTCTGGATGGCGCACTTTAGTCCTTAATCATGTAGAACTCGCCTTTTATCAGCTGGGACATGCCCTCCTCGGTAAATGTCGCCGTTAACTTTTGGCAGAGATATCTCTTACCTCGGATATTGAAAACAGCTCGAGAATTTGGAATGTAGTCTGAAAGGAACGAAAATTTATATTTCACCCTTGCATCAATCTCCGGCATGGCCGAGCGATAGGTGGATGATTCGCCTTTTTTGGCATTAAGCCGGAGTGAAAATGATTTCTTGATGAAACTCCAGTCTGAATAAATCAAAATGTTATCAACCACAGGGATTGGATTGTGATGATTTGTCGGGAGTGTTCCATCAAAGAAAGCTGTATATATGACTGAGAAATATTCAGATTTTTCGTCTTTTTCTCCGGCGTTAATAGAGTTCAACGGGTATGGTTGAACTATTTTAGCCGCCCATGCGGCATATCCATCCGGATCTTCAAGTCGATTAGGAATACTCGTATCGGTGTTATCAGAGCTTGATTCATTATGCGATGCTCCAGGGATAAACATGGTAAAACCATGTTCACTATCCGTGTAATCAATGGGTACTGGCACAAATTCGACTTCTGCCGTTTCTGCTTCTTCTTCCGGGTTATTAATCAGCGGCCCAAAACGATTAATGGGCTGTAAGACGTAAATCTGATTATATACGGGTCCAAGTGGTCGATCTTCTACCTTAATTTTGTCAACACAACGGAACGAGACAAAGAGATCATCTTCGACATCATAATTTATCATGGCATAACCTCTATAGCTTGTTCCCCACCCATGAGTCGGCTGTTTCATTCCTTTGTTGGCATCCACCAAAGCGGCGAAGGTATCATATCGACCTTTCGACCATGTGGACGGATCCATGTTTTTTACATACCATTCACATGCCTCATACGGCCATGTCGGATAGTCGGCCTCCGCAAAAGCTAAGTTTTGGGCGCGTATGTAATCATTGTCTATATCCTTATCCTCAAAAGTCACCTCTGCCGTAAACTCATCAACGACATTTTTTATTTCAACATCTGGGATTGCGGCCACAACATCGGCACTGAACTCACATGAAATTTTTTTTATGCGATGATCAATGTTAAACTCACAGCACATCAGCAGTTCAAGTTTCTCAAAAAATTCAGTAACCGTCCAATGTGGTAAAGCACGAGCTACCTCGTTAATATCCCACGCTTGAGGTAGTGTATTGCAACATAGCAGATATTTGTATGGCGAGTTTTCCCATGCCGAGAAATCAAAAGTATAGCCGGAAATCTGACATAAAGCTTTAGCTAAAGGTAAGAGGTACATCTGCCAACTAAGTTTTTTGGTCGGGTCGGCCCACACATAGGAATTGGATGCACTGTCCCATTTCACTTCGTTTTGTAAGATGCCAGTTTCATTATTCACCCACGGAAGGGCTACGAAATCCTTTGTCGGGTCCCAGGCATCTTTTGGTTTTGCCGTGGCTACCGGGGTGGTGATAGGGTGTGTGCGGATGGAGTCATCGGCATCGAAAGATTCTCCCCGGCTCAATCCTTCACGACCTCGATTTGAACCGTCATCAGCTCCATCGCCATCGCTAATCGTTAGGTTGTTGATATATATGTCATCAAGCGTTTGGTCGAAGTTCTGCTCCGATCGACCTTCTAAAAACTGGGTTTTAACTTCAGTATCCGAAACTTCTACAATCGCTAACGAGCCGGATTTATAAAACTGCTTATCCACAATCTCACAGTCGAGGATTATCTTATCCTTTTCTACATCCGGTCGATTAAGATAACCGAAAATTTCACGATTGGCCTGACAGTCGGCCAAAGGAAATGTTATAGACAGGGTATAATCATCGGCCCCGGTAAAGAGCCTATTTTCGGACACATAATTAAAAGATGTACCTTTCTTAATTGTCGCCAGTTTTCCACGAATTAAAATCTGCATCACTTTTGGGATTTAGGAGATTTATTTTTCATCAACTGTCTATGCTGCTCGAGAGCACGATTTATACCATAATCGCCTGTAACGGTGTTGACAGTAACAAACGGTTCATTTAATCGGTCGGTAAGCTCCTTCACAACCGAAGAAGTCTGCATAACAGCAGCGGCCAAAACCATTGACGAAGGAGAGTTTTCAGTCATCTGGGCGATAGCGACTGGTGCTGTGATTGCCCGCGAAACATCCTCGCTCTTGAGGGAGCCAAGGGTATTAGTGCGCTGCGCATAATCCAAAGCCTCTATGAGTGGACGAGCCACAGGGTTAGCAAGCAATTTCTGCGATGCTACCCATTCTCCGGCATGGACTATCCCGGCAGGTTCGTACTTACTACCTTTTCGAGTGAAACCGCCCTCGGCATAACCCTCGGCCTCGGCTGCCTGTTGCTGTTTCTTCAACAGGGCAATCTGCACAAGACCGTTAGCCGTAGCAAGTCCGGCAAGAGTCGGAGCAAGCCACAAAGCCATAGGAAATCCCGCCTGTAGACCAGCTCCATACGCAGCCAAAGCATTTTGTGCTGTCTGCGCCACAGCCGATATAACCTTAATGTTGAACTCTTTTCGAGTAGCCTCCTTCTTGAGTTTTGCCATGTCGGCCTCTTTCTTTTTCTCAAGCTTATTAACCTTGTAACGGTTTCCTTCGGCCGCCTCAATTTCAGCGTCGTAACGACGTTCCATGTTGGCAATCTCGATACGGGATTGGGCTGCAGCAAACTGTCCGTACATTTCAAGGCCAGCGCTCATGACGGCGAAAGTGGTCTGGGCTACCGAGCCAATATCCTCAAAGCTGATCTTCCCGGTCTCGGCAATTCCGGCAAACATATTCTGCCATGCGGTGCCAAGATCAAAAAGCATCTTCGTTTGCTCGTCAAGGCCGCTCCTTATATCCTCATACATAAGGTCGGCATAATGCTTGGCAACATTGCGCCGAGCTTGATGGTATTGCTCCTCGGTAAGTTCACCCTTTTCATAGAGAGCCTGTATCCGGGCAAACTCCTTATCTTTTTCTCCGGCCTCTGCTCCTCGTTTCCCTTGTATTTGGTCGGATGAAGAGCGGTAATCAATTTTGCCATCTTCCGAAGTCATGGCCTCCGATGAATACTTTTTGCGTATCTGCGCCAGGATACGCTGATATTCTTCCTCTTTGACAATGCCACGACTATAAAGTTCATCGAGAACTTTAATCTCCATATCACGACGTTTCGACAGCGTAAGGTATGAATAACTCTTACGCCATTCCTCAAGCTTGGCTATATAAGCCTTTCGCTTGGCAAGGATATCGGCACCGTTTTCATCTTCAAGCTGACGTTCATATTGGAGATATTCTTTGGAACCAGCCTTATATTGGTCGCGGAAAAGCGCAAGATATTTTATCTTGAGCTGATGAATTACCTCCTGTTGTGCAAGAGTATCGCCATAGAGATTGCTGTCGGGGTTGTTAAACAACAGTTCGAGCGCATCCTGTTCTGCTTTCATTTCTCGCTGTAACTTGTCGATGTTGGATTTCGCCCGGGCATCAGCGAATTTCTTCTCCATTTCCGCCTTCTTTAAAAGGAGAGCCTGGTAATCCTCATCATACTTGAGAAGTAGAGCCTTATCCTCCTTTGTCTCGTTTTCATAGAGGCTGTTGTAAATGTCGAGTCGGTCTTGAACATATTTCAGATCAAGGCGCTCCTTTTCGGCAATATAGTCCTCATAGGTACGACCGCCGGTAGCATAAGCAATCACATTGTCGGCCATCGCAGCCTCATATTCTCCTTTGGCCCGTTCCATTGCGGCCTTATAAGCCTTGTCTTGTTTGGCGAGTTCACGCTTGGCCTCGGCCATAGCTTTCTTAGCCTCTTTGGCGGCATCCTTACTTGAGTGATATCCTCCTCCGGGAGACGCAACAGTATCGGCCAATTCGGCAGCTGTATTCTCCGCATTGGCAGCCTCTTTTTGAAGGTCTACGCCATAAGCATCAAGGATTTTCTGCTCCTTGCGAAGAACTTCCTCATAGGCCGCCGTTGCGCTATCGAGCACCGATTTAAGATGGCTGGCGGCATCCATGTGCATATATCCCACCGAACCAAATGAAGTTGTATAGGAAGGGCCAGCACTGGCATTGGCAGTAGCTTGTGCCGCCGAGTAGGATTTCTGCGCATCAACGAGTTTGGCTTTGGCCTCGGCTTTCTCTTTACCAAGTTCGGAAAGTTTGCTCTTAGCTCCTTCAAGTTCATATTGCCGGGTCAAAGATTTCAAATAATCATCAAGAGCCTTTTTATTGGCTCTATATCTGCCCGAAGTCTCGTCGAGATGGGCGTTATAATCCGGGATAATGGCGTTGAGCTTGTCAATAGCTTTTTTACGTTCTTCAAGCGAAAGAGTCTCGTTTTGGGCGGCGGCGACAAGCAAATCAATAGATACACGTTCCTCCCCAACCTTTTTTATTGCCTCGTCGCGTATCTTCTCGACCACACGGCGTTCTTCCTCAAGACGTTTCATGTGGCGGTACAGGAGGAACACAGCAGATGCGAGGCCAAGTATAAGCCCCGTCCAAGATGCGAATGACATTCCGGCCATAGCCTTGCGCCACCTCTGCTGCATGGTGTAGTTCACATTAAGGCCGTTTGTAAGGTATTGTATGGCATTAGTCATGGCTGCAATGGCTACACGCCCAATAGCCAAAACGCCCCGAAGTTTACCAACGACAAACTGCCATGCGGCCGTAGCCTTGGTGGCGACAACGGTTTTTACTGCGGCAAGGTCGAGATATAGATTGTGGGCAATGATTGCGGCCTTATATAGAGCTAAAGCCGATACAAGGGTTATAATCTCGGTCTTGTAAGCGGATATAAACCTAATAGTTACCACGAGACCACGAACCACAGCGGAAGTAGTTGACATGAAATGCGTCATCAGAGGAAATAGATTTTCGCCTAATTCCACGGATAATTCATGTAGCCGTTTTTTTGCCTTGTCAATGGTAGCTTGCGCCGTATTGTTAAAGATATTGTATTCGCGAGTGGCCGAAATTCCTTCCCGAAAAGCCTTGTTAGCCTCGTCCATTTCCCACTTAACCATATCAAGTTTGTTGGCAACAGTAGCAAGGACAGTAGACATACGGACACCATCCATGCCGAGGTCTTTAAACATAGGAGACAAGGCGGCAAGGGCATCCTCTTTACCCATATTCTGCAAAGCCCCGAAGAACATCATTAGACCCTCGGTAGTGTTGCGTTGCAGAGTCTTGGTAAAATTATCGACATCAAGGCCGACAGTCTGCGCTATTTCCTTTGGTTTTTGGAATAGCATCATAATAGTTCGAGACAAAGCCGATGCCGACATTTCGACGGCCTGGCCGTTTGCATCGAGAGTGGCCGCGAAAGCCATAATCTCCGGCACAGTCATTCGGGCCTGCGCACCTACGCCTGCAAGTCGCTTGGTAAACTCAACAATATAAGGTTTTGATGCGGTACAGTTCTGCGATAGGACATTGACAGTCGAGCCGACCTTGAGCATCGCGTCTTTAGTACCGTAGATATCTTCAACATTGAAGATACTCGACAACTTTGCGATTTCCTGCGTCGCGCCTTGTCCGAGGTCAACAAGGGCGACATTGATAATGTCGGCTGCCTCCACATAGCCCTGCACGGACTCTTTAGTAGTCTTACCAAGTCGTCCCGCCTCTTGAGCCAAAAGGTTAAGCTGCTCTCGAGAAGTTCGGGTATCCATCTTTTTGAACCCCTCGTTGAGTTCTCGAACCTGGGCCTCGGTCATGCCGGTAAACTTTCGGGTATTGGCAAGCTGCTCCTCCATTTCGGCGAAATCGTTGACATAGTGGAAAAACTCAATTAAATTAACCCCGTCGTGGTCAAAGAAACTGCCCCCCTG
>CAJTMY010000029.1 GCA_910577355.1 uncultured Muribaculaceae bacterium | reverse complement strand
AGTCTTATGGTGTAATGGTAGCACTACAGGTTTTGGTTCTGTCTGTCCAGGTTCGAATCCTGGTAAGACTACTCGCAAAAAGAACTGACAGGTTGTCAACAGCCTGTCAGTTCTTTTTTTCTTTTATTTGCCAAAAACGGAACTCACTGTTAAAAATGTCGGCATTTAACATTATTTAATACCTATACAAAAGCAATTATTCTCAATAATTGACATTTCTTATTACATTTGCAGCGAATAATAAACCTTTTTATAAATCATGCACATTTGCTGCTTATGAAAAAACTACTATTAACAACTATCGCGCTGACAGCATGCCTGCTGCCGGCCAAACCGCAGGAGCTGATTCCGGCCGAGACAGCTACGGCAAAAATACCGGTCATGCGCGACAAAGCACCCTTGGCGGCCGCCCAATCGGAAAAGGATCTATACAATGTGACCATGATCATCGCCGAGAACTTCGACAAATTCACAAAAGGAAGTGTCGGAGCACCCGACACAGAAATGCTCGACGGATTCATAGACAGCGACCTCACACAACAGCCTTTGTGGAGCGCCTACTATGTATATCAGGCCGGCGGCTGCGCATATATCGACCGCATAAGCCACAACAACGCCAACCTGTGCACTCCCATAATCGAGATACCGCAGAACGACAAGCCTGTGACGGTAACTTTCCGCGCTCACCTTGCCGACAAAGAATACAACTTCGACTGGGTGGAAGTATACGTGATAGACGTTACCGACCCCAACGCTCCGCGCACTTTCTCAAACGACTATGCCTACACCTACGACGAATGGCGCGAATATAAGTTCTCATTCGACAAGAAACGTACCGGCACACAATTCTTCTTCCAGTTCAGCGGCTACGACACAGCCCTATATCTGGACGACGTGGAGATCAAGTTTCTTGACCCGAAGCTCACAGCTCCGGTCGCTCTCGGTCACTCCGGATTCACAAACGACGGCTTCACAGCCAACTGGGAACCGGTCGAGGATGCCGACGCATATCTCATAAGCCTTTTCACCATAGGAGACGATCGCGACAAGACACGCCACTATCTGCAGGAGGATCTCCGCGTATCGGGCAACAGCCATACATTCACAGGACTTGAGACACCTACCTCCACATATTACTATACCGTAAAAGCCGTGAAAGGCGATATACAGTCGCCGGAATCGAATGTAGTGAAAGTACACAGCCTCACCGTGCCGCAGAACATCACCGCCCGTACCAACGACGACAACACCGTCACAATAAGCTGGGACGCCGTCCAGGGAGCCGAGTATTATGAACTCACAGCCATGCGTGCCTACGAAGCAGAAACCGACGAGACTTATGTGCTGTCGAGAGAGAACTTCGACCGCCTCGTGTCGCCCGGCAAACCGTCGGTGCCCGACTACAAGAACCTGCCCATGGAGGAAACACTCGACGAATGGACCGACCAGCCGGGCTGGATCGCCAAGAACCCCGCGCATATCAACGGCGCATACGGCCTCATAGGCTATTATGCCCAGAACTACGGCGACGACGTGTTCCTCGAATCACCGATAATGGATCTCACAGCCGGAGGCGGCAAGGTAAAATTCAGCGCCGACCTCTATGCCCAGCAGATAGACCTGTATGACGAATGCGCCGCAAGGTTTGAGATGTACCGCTATATCTATGACGAGAAAGGCAAGCCCCGTATGATCCGTACCGACACATGGTCGACCCCCTCGCTCGCCGACGAATGGATGAACTACGGAGCCGACCTCACAGGCGGCACAGAAGAGTCGGTGCTCAGCATCTGGGCCACGGCAGGATACCTGTATATCGACAATATCGAGATAAGCCAGCAGCTTAAAGCAGGCGACAAAGTGAAAGTACCCTACTACAACGCCAAGGCAGACCGCAATGAAGTGACAATACCCGTTACAGACCTTCTGCGTGGCAGTAATCTCAGTTTCAGACTCTGTGCCGTACGCGAGATATGGGACAGCATGCACTTCTCGGTTAACGAATATGTGAAAAGTCCCCTTACGCCCGAATACGTACATGCTGTCGAGATCGCCGGAATCGGCGACGTGGAATTCGGCAACGCCGTCAAGGTATCTGTCAACGACGGAAAACTCACAGTGGTGAATCCTGCATGCGAAGCCGTGACAGTGAGCGATATGTCGGGGCGCACCGTAGCAAGCGAAGCAGGCTCGCAGCTCAACGTCATAGAACTTCCCGGCAAAGGCATATATATAGTACGCGTAGGCACCGGCTCATTCAAGGTAGTCCGCTGAACATAAACTCATCCTCCTCTCTCCTCTTATGAAATCAGAAACAACCTACAAAAACCGTTATATGAAAAGACTATACACCTTCTTTCTTCTCGTGCTGGCTTGTTGCGTATCCGCCAAGGCAGCCGACTGGGACATCGTACTCAATGTAAACAAGGGAGCCGAACTTGTAAAAGCCGTCGTAGGCTCGACCGAGACATCAGACAATGTGATCAATCTTGTCAATGGCGAGAACAATATCAAGATTCCGGAATATGAATCGCTATACATCATGCCGGTCAATGATGATGACATAGTGGTGCTCAAAGACTGCGACGGCGATATCATCGACAAGTCGTATTACGGATATTACGAGATATATGCGAGCACATTCCGCGACAACCTCACCCCGTATTCACTGTCTGTGACACCCGCGGCCGAATACCGTACAAAAACCGTGACAGTAATAATGGATGACTGCTCGAAAGTGAGCATCACACGTGCCGACGGCACAGAATTCAAGCCCGCAGAAAACAGCATCGAAATCCCCTACAATCCCGAGGACGAACACATTCTTACCATATCGCCCCGCGGATACAGCGACATGCTGTACAAGGTAACAGCCGGAGACAAGGACTTCGAGAAGACCAACGGCCGGTTCAAGGTGGATCTTGTCGACAACAGCGGAGCGGAGCCTGTATATATCGACGAGATACAGGTATTGGCCAACTATCCGGAAGACGTCACGTTCAAGACAACCATAAGCCTTGACGGCCCCGCCGAGATGATCAGCTACATACGCATCAACGATACCGACGTGACAGACATGGCCGCATGCCTCACCGAAGCCGGTTTTGAGGCAAAGCCCGGCGACAAGATCGCTATCGGATTTGACAACAATCACAAGATCGAATCGGTGGAGGATAACGGAGAGAGCAAATATGCATACAGCCAATACACGATCGATGGCATCGACTGCGACCACAACATCACAGTAAAGGGACACAAGTATGCCACATTCACAGTGAAATTCAACGTAACAGGTGCCGACGGATTCACAGCCTCGCTCGGCAGCAACAAGGTACCTTTCGCCGACGGGGAGAACAACCCGATGTTCAGCGAGAAAAACAAATATGTCACTTTCGCACCCGTCGAAGGCTGGTATTTCGCCGAATTCACCGACGGCACAACCGACTACCTCGACAGCTACGACTACACATCATACGGCAAGGTATATCTTACTGTAGAAGAAGGTCAGGAATACACGATCGTGGCTCGGAAGATCCGTCGAGACAAGAATATCGTCGTATTCATGGATGATTTCAGTTCTCTCGAATTTTCGTATTTCACTGTCAAATTCGCCAAATATACCCCCACCGACGAAATCAAACCCGGATACAACACAATCAGTTTCCGTCCCGAAGACGGCGAGTTCTCGGTATATGCATCAGGATCGTACAACGGCTTCTTCGCATACAAGAACGGCGCATTTATCGAGCCGAGCTATGAAGGCGCCCGTTACTTCCAGGACAGCGAGGTTGCTGACAATGATGTATACAAAGTATTCTTCATCAATAGCCCGACCTCGCACGAAGTGACATTCGACGTGACAGGCGACGCGCTCGAAGGATACGAGGTGAAACACGATCTCGTTGCCGAGACCGACTTGTCGGCGCCTGTAACAGCCATAGGTCTCACACGCTTCACCATCGCTCCCTTAAGCCGTAGCGACGATGGCATAACCGTAAAGGTAAATGACGAGGCGATCGAACCTGTCGACGGCGTATATACCTTCGATACCGAATCCGACACCCGTGTGAGCGTATCCACTACCTCGGGCATAAACGACATCATATACGACAGCGACACAGATGCCGCAGTATACAATCTACAGGGTATCCGTGTAGCCTCAGCGACCGACATCAATTCTCTTCCGGCCGGCATCTACATTGTAAACAGTAAGAAAGTCATAATAAAATAACCAGTCCAAGCAACCACTGCAATGAACAGATTATTCGCATTTGTATCAGCGCTTGCAGCTGTCGCAATGCCTGTGGCCGCGGCCGAAATCATCACCGAGGCTCCGGCAGGACAGTCAGTGAAGTATTACGCCGACATGCAGACCTTCGACAACACATTCGGCTTCATGGGCGAATACCACACGACACAGAGTATAATCTTTGCCGAAGACGGCAGCGTGTATTTTCCAAACATGCTGATGAGAAACACTATGCCGGCATACGTCAAAGGCACATACGACCGGAAGGCAAATACCATCACGGTAGAGGCCGGGCAACAGGTATTCTTCTTTCCTAACGTCAAAATACCCGTAGGCCTATACAGCCTTGATGCCGAGGGTCTTGCAGGGTCATCCGAGACTGTCCTGTACGACAGACCTCTCGTATTCGATGTCCTTGATGACGGCATCTTGGCTCTTCGTTCAAGCGAAGAATTCCCGATGTTCGGCATCTGCAATTCCAACAATTCAGAGGAAGTATATGCTCTCGCCAAGGATCTTCGCTTCATACCTGTGGAGAATGTGGACAACAATCTTACATTTTTCACATCCACATACCTGAGCGACAACACCACCACAACCACCACTGCGAGCGGTTATCGCGAGAACGACGACATCATATGGATACAAGGGCTCGTACCAAAATATCCGTCCTCGTGGATAAAGGTGGAGCGTTTCGGCGAAGATTTCATTATCAAGTCATTCCAGGTAATGAAGTACATGAGCACTGAAGATCCCATTGTAGCTGCGGCCCTCAATACCGATAACAACGCGATGTTCCAGATGATAGTGCAGGTAGATCCGGAAAGTCTTGAAATGAGTATAGGCAACGAGATATTCCGGCTGGGCAATATCATGCCCGACGGCAGCGGAAGCTTCGAGATATATCAGAAATACGACAACATATCTCTCACGCCCCGCGAATTCACATCCTCCAAGCCGGCCGCACCCTCGTTCGTACGCTACTCAAAGCCAAACAGTGCGGGCGAGACCGAATTTGTATTCGATTCATTCGCAAAGGATACCGACGGAGAACTGCTTGTGACATCGCAGCTTTACTTCCGCATGTATATCGACGGAGCTCCATACACTTTCACCACCGCACAATACCGTTGGCTCGACGAGGACATGGCTCTTGTGCCTTACAACTTCAACAATTACAACGTATTCAGCATAGGAGGCAATGACAAGGAGCGCCGCTGGGTATATCTCAGGAATCTGCCCGCCGGCACCGAGACAATAGGCGTCGAGCTCGTATACCTTATCAATGGTACCGAACAGACATCCGACCGTCTCGTATACGACATAGCCGCCGGAAAAGCCGATACGGTGCTCGGTATCGAAGACGTAATAGAAGACAGCGATGCGCCTGCAGTATATTACGACATGCAGGGTTTACGGATAGAACATCCCGTGGCCGGACGCCTCTATATCCGTGTCGCCGGTGACAAGGCCACAAAGGTGATGATGAAGTGATATTCCTGATATATTGAAAGCAAGAATAGCGGCTGCATCAACGGCCGCTATTCTCTTTTCTGTAAAGTATCAGCAACGCGGCAGCACCTATCGCAGCAAAGGGCACACCGATCAGCGCAGGCGAGGCCACCCCGAGCCCGTGGCTTATCGCCACACCGCCCAGCGACGCCGACACTGCATTGGATACGTTGAACGCTATCTGTATGCCTGCACCCCCCAGCATCTCGCCGCCACGGGCATATCCCACTATGAGATATTGAAGCGGGCCGCCTATGCCGAAAAGACAGGCCGGAGCCACAAACGCGAGCACAGCCGATGGAATCCTGTATGGTGCGAGGAAATATATCGCCGGCATTATCACAAGCAGCGACGCGGCTATGACACAGGTGACAAGCGCAGCCGGATAACGGTCGGCAAGCCGGCCGGCGACGGCATTGCCCGCCACCATGCCGAGTCCCACAAGTATCATGAGCCATGTCATGTCGGCCACCGTATAGTGAACAGCCTGCGTCATGAACGGTGCTATGTAGCTCAGCCAGCAATATACCGATGCCTGTCCGAAGAAAACGCCCGCATAGATAAGCCAAGGCTCCGGCGAGGCCAGAAAACGGAACTGACCCTTCATGCCCGTATCCGGCAGCGGCGCGATATACGGCACCCACATGCCGGTACATATGAGAGATATCAGCGCGCATGCTCCCACACATCCGAAAGCCAGCCGCCAACTCAGCACATTCGACAATAATGTGGCAAACGGCACACCCACCACATTGGCCACAGTCATGCCTCCCACCATCACGGCCACAGCCTGCGCCTTATGCCCCTCGGGCGCGAGCCGACGCGCCACTATCGCCGCAGCGCCGAAGAAAGCGCCGTGCGGCAATCCCGACACAAATCGCGACAGCAACAGAGTGATGAACGACGGCGACACTGCCGCACACAGATTACCCACACATATGATGCTTACCAGCAGCATCAGCAACCGCTTGAGAGGCATACGGCGCAGCAGTATGAGACCCGGAGCCCCGACAGCGACCCCGAGCGAATATGCCGAGATAAAATGTCCGGCCTCGACAACACTCACGCCGATACCGGCGGCGACCTCCTCAAGCATTCCCATCATACCGAACTCTGTGATGCCCAGACAGAATGTAGTGAACGCAAGCGCCAGAATACTCTTTTTCATAGAATAAAAAACGCAGATATGTAAAAATCGGGTGCAAATTTACATATTAATCCGGGACGTGATATACCCTGTATGTGGATTTTTCTATAGTTTTACCTCTGGATGTGCGAGGGCGGTGGCGAGTACGGCGGCACCAAGCGGCGTCTGCCCTTCAATACAAAAGAGACCGGGGACGGCGTCGCCGACATATATCCATCGTCCGGGATGCAGGCATGCATGTGTCTCGCGACAATCATGGCCGAGCATCAATACCGCAGCCAACGGCTCTCCACGCCCGGCAAGATCTGCGGCCACAGCCTCGGGCATAAGTGGATAATAACGGGCTCCGGACTTTCCGGCCAATGCGCTGCCCCGCGATGCGTCTGTCACGCCGAAACTCACCTTATAGCCGGCAGCCACAAGAGTGCGGAGCATGACTTCTCCACCTTCCGCATCGGCGGGGTATACATATACGGTCACGGCAGGAAACAGAAGTCCACGGCGTGATACTACACTGCGGGCCGATGTAGCGCGGCGATAGTCCTCCATCCGCTTTTCAAGATAGTTGTCGGCCATGAATCATTGTTTATTGCGCTGATAATAATTATATATGGATCGCGCGAGATTGACAGTCGCCTGCGAATATCTGTCGCGCAGCTGTTTCTCAGCCTCGGGATCGCCTGTGGCTATAACTGCTGTCACAGCCTCATATTCGGCACGACTTATGTAATTGCCGAACGAACTTACCATATCCTCGTCGACAAGACGGGCGATGTGACCGCGAATGGTATCGACAGTCACACCCTTTATCTGCGCTATCTCACCGAGAGGTATGCCGGCGTTGTGGAGTATGAGAGTCTCCTTGTATGTGGTGCCCTGCGGCATTGTGGCCGAAAGCCCCTCGAACTTACGTATCGCGCCGATGAATTTCTTGCCGTAGCGCACGGCCTTGCGCTCGCCCACACCGTGCACCTGCACGAAATCCTCCATCGTGGCGGGTCGCCGGCGCGCCATATCGAGCAAAGTCGCGTCGCTGAATATGATATAGGCAGGTGTGGAGGTAGCCGCGGCCACCTGCTTGCGCACGGCCTTTAGCTGTTCGAACAACTGCTCGACCGGATTCATGCTCACCTCCGGCGCTTTCTTCTTAGCCGGTTTTGTCCCCTTGGCATAGGGGCTGAATGTCGACAGCTCCACCGGTACCTCACCCCTTATCACACGCATTCCGTAGGGAGTGACCCGCAGATGATTTGCCTCCTCGTATGCCACCTCAAACAGCCCCAGCTGTATCATCTGGGCTATGTATGCGTTCCACTCGGCATTGCTGAGGTCGCGCCCCGCGCCATACGTCTTTATATGGTCGAATCCCCGTTGCCGTATCTCGGCACGCGCCGATCCGCGCAATATATCAGTAAGAGTCATTATACCAGCCTGTTGGCCCGTACGTATTATGGCGCTTCCGGCTTTCTGGGCCAGTACCGTACCGTCGAAACGCGACGGCGGGTCGAGACATACGTCGCAGTTGCCACAGTCATGATCCATCACCTCGCCGAAGTAGCTCAGCAATATGCGCCGACGACATACGGTCGACTCGGCGAAGCGCTGCATCTGCTCGAGTTTCTCCGTGGCCACAAGCGGCCTACCCGACTCCTCAATGAAGTTGCGTCGCATTATCACATCCTGATACGAATAGAACAGTATGGTCTCGGCAGGGAGCCCGTCCCGGCCTGCACGGCCTATTTCCTGATAGTAACTTTCTATGTTGCCTGGCAGATTATTGTGCACCACCCAGCGGATATTACTCTTGTCAATACCCATACCGAAGGCCACGGTAGCACACACGGCCTGCACGTCGCCGTCGGTGAAGCTCCGTTGGGCATCGGCACGTGCCTCTGCATTCATGCCGGCATGGTACACAGCGGTGCGGATGCCATACACGCGCAGTGCCTCGGCCATCTCCTCGGCGCCCTTGCGCGACAAGGTATATACAATACCAGAATCGTTGGGATATTTGCGCACAAGCGATCTCACCGCATCCACCCGCTGTTTTTTTGACGCGCCCTGCACCACTTTTATCGACAGATTCGCACGATTGAACGATCCGGTCCATCGCAACGGCTCGCGCATACCGAGCTGCGCGGTGATGTCATCGCGGGTAAGACGGTCGGCAGTGGCGGTAAGCGCCATGACCGGCACATGCGGAAAACGCTGCTTGAGAACCGACAACTGCGTGTAGACAGGCCGGAAGTCATGGCCCCATTGCGATATGCAGTGAGCCTCGTCGACAGCAAACAGGCTGATCGGCAGCCTGTCTATCCACAGGTCAATGTCGGAAAGCAGGCGCTCAGGAGAGATATAGAGCAATTTTATCTTCCCTTGTATGGCGGCGTCGATAATGCCGCGGTTCGCGGTCTCGTCACGATTGGAGTGTATGGAGGCCGCCGGAATGCCGTTGGCAATGAGCGCGGCTGTCTGATCCTCCATAAGGGCGATAAGCGGCGACACTACTACCGTACACCCCGGCAACAGCAGTGCCGGCAGCTGATAGCACAAAGATTTGCCACCGCCCGTAGGCATAAGCACCACGGCGTCGCGCCCTCCGGCAATAGCCGATATCACCTCATACTGGCCGGGACGAAAACTGTCGTATCCATAGAATCTCTTAAGAAGAGAGAGAGCCTGCCTGCGCAAATCGGATGTTTCCATAGTGCAAATTTAATTAATTTTATCCGTTATCACGGAATTTATTCGTAAATTTGCAGTCGCGTATCCGCTAAATATTAATTTTGTATTTCCTAAACACCCCTTATAACCATGTCTGTCAAACCAACATTATTCGTACTTGCAGCCGGAATGGGCAGTCGTTACGGTGGCCTGAAGCAACTCGACGGCGTAGGCCCCAACGGCGAAACCATAATGGACTACTCCATATACGATGCGCTCCGCGCCGGCTTCGGAAAAGTGGTATTCGTAATCCGTAAAGATTTCGAAACCGACTTCCGCAAGAAAATTCTATCCAAATATGAAGGGCATATACCCGTGGAGGTGGTGTTCCAGTCGCTCGACAGGCTGCCGGAAGGATACAGTGTGGATCCCGGACGCAAAAAACCGTGGGGCACCAACCACGCCGTACTCATGGGTCGCGAAGTCATCAACGAACCGTTTGTGGTGATCAATGCCGACGACTATTATGGCCGCGATGCATTTGAGGTGATAGCCCGAGAACTGAGCCGCCCGCACGACCGCAAAGGCGACTATTGCATGGTGGGGTTCCGTATAGCCAATACAATGACCGAAAACGGTTCGGTATCACGAGGGGTATGCACTACTAAAGACGGCTACCTCACAGATGTAGTGGAACGTACAGCCATAGCATTCGACAGTGAGCACCGTATCACATTTACAGACGAAAACGGCGAAGTGCGGCATCTCGATCCAGACACTCCCGTATCAATGAACATGTGGGGCTTCACGCCCGATTATTTCGACTACTCCGACCGCGAGTTCCGTCGGTTTCTCGACAATCTGCAAGATCCGCTGAAAGGCGAATACTACATTCCCACAGCCGTAGATACAATGATACGCAGAGGAGAAGCCACCGTCAAGGTACTTGACACGACATCAAAATGGATCGGCGTCACATATACCGACGACCGCCCCGGGGTAGTTGCCGGCCTTGCCGCCATGCATGCCGACGGCACTTATCCCCGACAGCTGTTTTGAATAAAGATCTGATTGACAATCCCGCACTATGGCGTCTTGGCCTTATCATAGGCCCCGGCGCAATAGACGTGCTCGCACACCGCGTTGTAGGCGAAGCTCCGGCTATACGGGGGCGTCTGCCATACGATGCATCGGCCACATCGGTTGCCGCCGCCGTTGAGGAAGCCATATACGCCAACCCTATGCTGTTGTTGCCGTTCCGCACCACCGGCATAGCATTGCGTGCCCCGCAGAGTATTGTGGTACCGGCCGGAAGCGAGACCGACGCCTTGAATACCTTGCTCGGAGAGGATGACGACAATATATTGATGACCGACACACTCGACAGCAGACACGACATAATATATACGGTAAACCGCGGAATACACAACTTTCTCAGCCGTACTTTCGAGCCACGTCCACACCACGTGCTCGGTATCCTCGGCCGATATTACAGCCGCCCGGCACGACGCAGCAATGCCGCCCGGATGTATATCGAAATCGCCGACAATCTACTTGAAGTGCTGGTTCTCGACAACGTCGGCCCTAAGGCCGCCGCCACATTTTCCTGCGACACAACCGACGAACGGGCATATTATGCATTATCGGTATTCACATCGGCAGGTCTCGACCCTCATACCGACCAAATATATATAGCCGGCACATCCGAGACACGCCGCGATCTATGCCGGCAGTTGTCGGCATTCGTGGCCGGCGTGATGCCCGCCATATTGCCCGCAGGGCTTTACCGCGGCGACAGCACCGCCCTCGCATCCCCTCTACCACTTCTATTGATGCCATTATGCGAATAATACGAGGAAAATACGGCCGCCGGCGTTTCGACGTGCCCACCAACATCACAGCCCGCCCCACCACCGACTTTGCGCGCGAGAACATATTCAACGTATTGGAAAACATCACCGACATCGAGGGCAAGCGCGTGCTCGACCTTTTTGCCGGCACAGGCGCGGTATCGATCGAATTCCTGTCGCGCGAGGCGGCATCTGTCACAGCGGTGGAAAAAGCGTCCACTCAATATAATTTCATAAAAAAGGTGGCGGCACAGCTCGGCGACACCAATATAGATATCATACGCGGCGATGCATTGCGGTTTCTGACAACAGTCCGGCATACCTACGACATTGTATTCGCCGATCCTCCTTACGACATGCCCGGATTTGCCGACATTCCAGGCAAAATACTTGCCTCGGGAGCAGTCGCACCCGGCACAATAGTGATTGTCGAACACAACCGCACACACGATTTCAGTGGGATAAAAGGCTTCCTCGACCACCGCACATACGGGTCGGTGAACTTCTCAATCTTCCGCATTCCAAGCGGTGAATGAGCACAAAACTCCTGTCTGCGCCATTTTTTTTACAATAACAAAACTTTTTTTAACCTTTATAGTTTATATATGAAGAAAACTTCGTAACTTAGCAGCCTGAAAACCGCCCCAGAGGTGGAATCTTGCTTGTTAAACGCACATAAAGACATAAATATTATTAACATTCAATCATAACTAAACTGTAAACTCCTATGAAGAAGATTACACTCCTCGCCAGCGTGTGCGCCCTGTTTGTGGCACCCTCGCTGTTTGCCCAAGAGGCTCAGGAAATCCAGTACGTTGAAGACGCATCGCAAGGTTACCTGATGAACTCTTTCAAGGATAACTGGTTCATCACCGCTCAGGGCGGCGTCAATGTCTACTTCTCGAAGTATGACGTACATCGCGATCTCAAGGATCGTTTCGCTCCCAACGCCGCACTCTACGTAGGTAAGTGGTTCACTCCCGTCTGGGGTGCCCGTATCGGCGTGGACTTCCTTGCCAACAAGGGCCTCGGCGACAAGAACGCAAGCGCCATCCTTCTCAACGAATATCGTCCCGACGGCTACTACAAGACCCGTCACAACCACGTAGGCCCGGTATTCGACGTAATGGCAAACCTCACCAACCTCTTCTGCGGCTACAAGCCCGACCGCGTCTACAACTTCGTACTCTACGGCGGTGCAGGCGGCTATTGGACTCTCGCCAAGGAATATGAGAACGGCAAGGACAACGGCTACAAGAACACCGGCGACAAAGTACTCACCTTCCGTGCCGGTATCATCAACTCGTTCAACGTAAGCAAGCAGGTTCAGCTCTCGCTCGATCTCCGCGCTTCCGCCATCGACGGTATACCCGACTACGAGCAGGGTCAGAACCGCACCTACCTCGACGTTCAGGCTTATCTCGGCCTCACCTATCTCTTCAACCAGCGCGAATGGAAGCACCCCGTAGTGCCCGTATGCCCCCCTGCTGAAAACTGCGACGCCCTCCGCGCCCGTCTCGCCGCCGCCGATGCCCGCATCGCCGACCTCGAGCAGCAGCTCCGCGACTGCCTCAACCGTCCCGTTGAAGTCAAGGAAGTGGAAGCAGCTCCTCTCGCCACTATCTACTATCCTATCGGCCGCTACAACCTCACCCGCGAAGACCGCAACGTACTCGGCGCTATCGCAGAGGTAATGAAGAGCAACACCGACAAGCACTATGTGCTCACCGGCTGGGCCGACAACTACACCGGTACCGACAAGATCAATATCCGTCTTCGTCACAACCGCGTGAACGGCGTTTACAATAACCTCGTCAAGAACGGCGTAGCTGCTTCTCAGCTCACCGCAACCACCAACAACGGCAACCTCTGCGACCTCGGCGAAAAGTACGTGGCCCTCGACCGTGCCGTGACCATCGAAGAAGGCAAGTAAAAACACCTCCCCTTCATACATGCGGCGGCTCCCCACAACGGGGAGCCGCTCTTCGTTTGTACACACTGTCTGTACATAGCCTGCATTATTGCATAAACGATTGATTTTGCGGATTTTGACACGCCCTCACTTTGAAAATCATTGGATTATGCATAAATCAAATTTATAGACATCAAGACATCGGCAGGTATCAAATAATATGACTCAACATGCTCCGAAATACAAGACAAAGATGCCATATTTCGTATGGTAAAGCACAAAAAACAGGGGATGCACATTTCCGCACATCCCCTTTTCTCTACTTAACCGATTATTGTCTATTCATCAACAAGCCTGCCGTAGATAGCCGATATCAAAGCGCCGATGATCATTACGGTACCGGTGAATATAAGCACCAATGTCATGCCTCCCCAATGCAGCAGCATCGGCATGAAGAAAACACCGAGAACGGCACCGGCCTTGCCAAGCATGGAGGCGATACCGGTACCGGTACCACGGTCAGCCACAGGAAATATCCGGGCAGGAATGATAAAGGTTATTAGATGCGGGCCTCCGTTGAGAAAAAGCTCGAAGATTATGAAACCTGCAAGCGAGACCCATACAGGCCAATGCAGCAGATATGCCGCAAGCAATATAGCCAGTCCTAAAGCACATATCACGAAGCCGGTGGTAAGCATACGCGTCTGATTATATCCTTTGGCTACCATCCACAATCCCACAGCAAAACCGGGCAGTATGAAGAAATTCACTGCTGCTGTGATCATCACCGAATCAATTACTTTGTGTATGCCTGTGGTGGTTGCCGTCTCAATGCCGAGAGCCATGACAAGTACCGGCAGAAACACACCTATACCATACACACCCACACCCTCGCATGCCCAGGGTATACCACTGAATATCACTCGCCTGAGATTGACACCGTGAAACAGTGCCGATAACCGTTGAGAGGGTGCGTCATGCTGCGTTGCCGCGGCAACCGTCACTCCGGATCCGAAGAAATGACGGGCCGCCTGCTGTGCCTCGGCAGTCCGTCCATGTTTCATAAGCCATACCGGACTTTCAGCCCAATATATGCGCAGCATCTGAGTCACAGCTCCACCGGCGCCGAGTATCAGGGCCATCCGTGGCCATATCAGAGGCTCGGGACTATGAAGCAGCATGAGCCAGCATACTACAGCGGCACCGATGAAGCCTATGGAGCAGCTTGCCTTGGCTACACCTACCATCAACGCACGCCATCGCCCGGGCATCAGTTCGGATATATATGCCGAGTCGAGGCTGTATCCGCCGCCTGTGCCGAAGCCACATACAAAGAATCCGAATGCAAGCATCCACGGCGATGGCCACAGATACACGATCGCGGCACCGGCCATTATTATCACAGGACAAAGCCTGAACCACAGCAGATACCCGCTACGGTCGCTCAGACGCCCTATGATTATCGATCCCGCACCGATACCCACCAATCCGGCGGCGCCGATTATTCCCTGCATGAGAGATGACAGCCCAGGGTGCATTATAAGCTGTATCATGGGGATAATGACACCCACAATAGTCGACAGGGCGGCTCCGATCATCTGCTCCATCGATGCGGATACCAGAATATAATAGTGCATCGGACGCAGTTTTAATTGCGAGATGGTAATCATAGGACTTACGTAAAAACAGACTATATTTTTTTCTCGATATCATCGACATCGCGGAGCAGGTCGCGGTCGATTATGCCGGCTTCACGGCGGGCTTCCTCGGTCCACTCGCTGTAATCGGGAGCGGTACGCCCGCGAAATTTATAAAGCGGCAGCAGGAACAGCCATGTAGCCACACAGAACGGGCCTGTGAGAGCCGGCAATCCCCATGGTGTAAGCATCACATCCATCGCGGCCTGTATGAATACGGTGGCCACTATCGCGGCGACGGTCCAGACAGCCGACCGCCAGTTCACCTTGTTGAAGGTACAGCCTATAGCTATGCCTGTGAGCACGGGGCTGTATCCGAAGAGGCCGTTGGCTATATCAGATCCGTCGGCTCCGAAGACTATAGCCACTGCAAGACCTATGGCGCTGCCTATGGCTCCCCATATGGCAGCCCAGCGCGAGCATAGCCACAGACCGACAAGGAAGCAGATGCCGGTGACCCAGTTGTTGATCAGGAACACCTGTGCCACGCCTTTAAGCCAATATTCCACCAGATGTCCGAAATTTCCGTCAAATACATCGGAGAATACATGAGGGAGTTCCGGCTCGGGAAGTGTGGTGACGTCCACGCCGTCGAGAATCCTCGTGGAGAACAGCATCACCCATGTGAGGAATACAAAAGGAAAAGTGAGCGAATTGACTTTCCACGGCCGCATAACGTTGTTGAAGCCTGTCCGCACCCATGTGGTGAGCATAGAGAAAAATACGAGGCACAGCCACATGAGCCATGTATCCTCCATGAATGTGGGGAAGGCACAGCCGATAAGAATGCCGTTGAAGCCCCACAGGCCGTCATCGCCGTCGGCTTTAGGCAATCCGACCATGTATCCCGCAACTGTGGCCGCGAGGGTACCGACAAGGGCACCCCAGGCCACAGCCGGAGTGTGCGACGCGTAGGCACCCCAGAATATGCCGATAAAAAACAGCAGCCCGGTCCACGAGCTGCCCTGGAACATCACCTGCCCCGCGCCGCGGAGGGTGGTGCGTACTGCAAGCTGCCACTGCGACGGCTGTGGCGCGGATGCCTGTTGTGTTTTTGTAGTCATATCTTTGTATTTTGTGTGTTTCAATAAGTCATCTCCATGGGAATTCCGGGGGGAGCGGTTTGCCTTTCACCGCCATACGCACGGTGGAGCAGAATTCGCGCACGGCAGCCTTCACCGGCCCCGTCTCCTTGCCGAGCACCTTGAACAGCAGCCCGGAGCCATTGGGCAGATGTGTGATACCTGCGGCTACGTGATGCTCGCGATCGATATATGGCGTTGTGGCATCGTATATCTTTGCCGCCGTAACCTCGGGAGTCACCACGATCACGTTGGCGAATATGTCGTAGCCCGCCATGACGCCGGTATTCCGTATGCCGCTGTTCGCCGGATCGATTATGAACTTCTCACGAAACAACTGCCGGCCGTCGGGGCGCTCGGCATGAGTGGCCACAGACAGGATGTCGAAAGCAAACAGCTCGCCATCCTTGTAATATTTGCGTCCGCCCATGTATATCTCAGAGTAGAACAGAGTGGCCGTGGGTTCGGCGACAATGCACGTATCACATATGAAGCGCGTATGGCGGCACGGGATCACCGGCTCGGGCAGATACTCGAGGTAGGCTCCTTCCTCGAGCACGATACGCTGTGTCATGCCCGAATAGTTGCGCTTCATCTCGGCGAGTTTTGTGGCGGCGCCGGTCGATATATGGGCGAAAGCATCGCGGTGCACGGTGAAATTCTGCACATATCGGTCGCCGTCGACATTCGGGCCGCCCGACGACAGTATATATACGCAAGGCATCTCGGGCATCGCCTCGTCGAAGTACAGCTCCTGCTGCACTATGAGCGGAGCGCGGCGGTCGAGCTCGCGGAGTATGGACTTGCCCGACGCATCAAGTTCAAAGCCCAGGTTGAGATAACCGTGCTTGCCGGGGCAGCCCACATACATGGCGTCGGGCTGTGCGGTATATGGAGCCATTTCGGCCGCGCTGTCAAAGTCGACCTTAGGCGAATCGGAATAATAGCGTTCGAGCATAGTATCTGGTTATTATTGTTTCACTTTATCAAACAAGGCCATTTTGAATATCAAGTCGACAAGCTCGTCGACATTCTCGCCGGTGAGCGAGTTGGTGAAGATGAACGGCTTGCCGGGACGCATCAGCTTCGAGTCGTGATCCATTACCTCGAGTGATGCGTGCACGTAAGGCGCCAGATCGATCTTATTGATTACCAGAATATCGCTCTGCGATATGCCCGGGCCGTCCTTGCGGGGGATCTTGTCTCCCGCGGCTACATCGATCACATATATGAAGAAGTCGACGAGCGCCGGCGAGAATGTAAGGGTAAGATTGTCGCCGCCAGATTCTATCAGAACCACATCAGCATCGGGAAATTTAGCCTCCATCTCCTCAACCGCGGCGATATTCATCGATGGATCCTCGCGCACGGCGGTATGCGGGCATGCGCCCGTCTCCACGCCTATTATGCGATCTTCCATCAGCACGCCTTTGAGCGTCTTTCGCACGTGTTTGGCATCCTCGGTGGTGACGATGTCGTTGGTGATGATGAGCACGCTCATACCGCGTTCCATCAGTTTGGGTGTTATGGCTTCGATAAGTGCGGTCTTGCCCGATCCTACGGGGCCGCCTATACCTATTCGACAGGTTGACATAATTTCTTGTTTTTGTGTGATGAGTAAATATTTTAGATCAGTTCATGAACATACGCATGTTGCCCTTCTCGTGGAGCGAGGCCATTATGTCCATCTCGGGCACGAACGAGTTCATGTCCTCGAACGTCATAGTGCGCGCTCGTTCGTATAAAGCCGGCACATCAGCCGCCAGACAGAAGAGAATCTCCTGAGTATCATAGTGCGACACGCGCACGCATCTCAGAGCCGCCGACAGCACCATATTGATCACTCCGTACTGATGCGAGGCATATAACCGCTCCTCGTCGATACCGGCGAGAGCGAATACGATACCTTGAGCTACAGGATACGAGCCGGGCGTCGTACCGGCCTCAATATCAGCCAGCCAGCGTGTGATCAGGCCATTGTCTTTGTAGAGACGTACTCCCAGTTCGGCAAGTTTCTTGCCCATGCGGCTCAGCATCAGGCGAGCTTCGTCGTTCATTTTGAACAGCATTATACGGCTGTCTGTACGGAGTATACCTTCATAGTCGCCGGCGAGTGCCGCGCGATGTGCCATCAGAGCGGCGACTCCGTCGCTGAAGGCGGCCTGCAGAGCCACCGAGCGGGTATATGATTCGAGTGTGGCGGCATCATGCACCACACGCTCGTAGGCTGCGGTTTCCAGGCCGTTGGAAAACGAGAATGTACCGACCGGGAATGTAGAGTCGGTGAACTGAAGCAGGTGCATTATGCTGTCCATGACTGTGTGTTTTAACGGATTAGTGTACTATGTGCGCGTCGGCGTGCACGTGGTCGTGATGGTCGGTGTGTATATGGCTGTTGCCGTGCGAGGCTCCGCCGAAGAGGGCGCGTATCTCGTGAGGCGCCATATATGGGATTACCTCCTTACCCTCTTCAAACTGATATGTGATATCGTCGATATTGTGAGTCTCCATAACGCTCAGCATCACCTTTCGGTCGACGGTGAGCGGCACATACACCTTAGTGCCCTTCACCACGGCAGGCCAGTGCTGGTTGCCTATGGCATGGCCGAGTTCTACGGAGATACGGATTATCTCGTCGGGGGTCTTGCTCTCGAGCTTCGACAGGTCTATCACGAGTACGGGATTGAGATCGAGCCTCAGCACAATGGCCTTGTTGGCTGCAGGATCAAAATAAAGGATATCGCCGTCGGCGATCTGCGACTTGCGTTTCAGAGCCACGGGATATTCTATGCCGGCATCGCTCTTGGCGAGGAAACGGCTTTTCTGAGCGGTCCATTGATCGAGGAATATAGATTCTATCTCCGCGTCATGAAGCTTGTGATGCCACTCGTGGTCGTGTATGTTGCCGATGATTTCTGTGAAAATTTCCATAATAAACAGTTGAACGTATAGGGTTAATGTGATGGATTTAGAATGCAGCCGGGCGGCCGGATATCGTCCGCCCGGCTGTATTAATATGTTTAGCTGAACCAATAAAGCTGGCCGAGGGCCACTTTCTTTACCGGTGGAACGTATGCGAGGGTACCGTCGACGTATACATCGAATGTCTCGGGATTGACCTCGATCTTAGGCATGCCGCCGTTAAGTACCATGTCTGATTTGGTGAGCTGGCGCACACCGTGTACGGGATAGACGATCGATTCCAGTCCGAGGCGCTCCTTGATGCCGGCCTCGTAGGCGGCTGTCGATACAAACCGTGCGCAGGTGAGAGGCATGGCCTTGCCGAACGCGCCGTACATCGGGCGCATGATGCAAGGCTGCGGGGTAGGCAGCGAGGCGTTGGGGTCGCCCATGTTGGCCCAGCTGATGAGACCGCCCTTGATGACGCACTTGGGCTTGGCTCCGAAGAATGCGGGTTCCCACAGCACGAGGTCGGCCATCTTGCCCACGGCTATCGAACCGAGGATATCGCTTATACCGTAGGTTATGGCGGGGTTGAGGGTGATCTGTGCCAGATAGCGCAGCACTCGGAAGTTATCGTTTCCCTCGGCGTCCTCGGGCAGCTTGCCGCGGGCATCCTTCATGTACGATGCCACCTGAAATGTGCGCATGAACGATTCGCCCACGCGACCCATAGCCTGCGAGTCGCTCGATACCATCGATATCACGCCCAGGTCGTGCAGGATGTTCTCGGCCGACTGTGTCTCGGGGCGTACGCGGCTTTCGGCGAAAGCCACATCCGACGGGATGGTGGGATTGAGGTTGTGACATACCATGATCATGTCGAACAGCTCGCTCTCCGAGTTGATGCCGAATGGCAGAGTGGGGTTGGTCGACGATGGCAGCACATTCGACATCGATGCCACCTTCAGCAGGTCGGGAGCATGGCCGCCACCGGCGCCTTCGGTATGGTAGGTGTGTATGGTGCGTCCGTCGATGGCTGCGATGGAGTCTTCCACATATCCCCCCTCGTTGAGTGTATCTGTGTGGATGGCCACCTGCACGTCGTAGCGGTCGGCGCTCGACATGCACGAACGTATGGCGGCGGGCGTCGAGCCCCAGTCCTCGTGGATCTTGAAGCCGCAGGCGCCGGCTACAATCTGCTCGTCGAGAGTCTGGCGCATGCTCGAATTGCCTTTGGCCAGAAAACCGGTGTTGATTGGCAGACCTTCGGCTGCTTCGAGCATCTTCTCTATGTTCCAGCGACCCGAGGTGATGGTGGTGCCGTTGGTGCCGTCTGTGGGGCCTATGCCGCCACCGATAAGGGTGGTGATGCCGTTGCTGAGACAGTTGTAGGCCTGCTGCGGCGATATGAAGTGCACGTGGCCGTCGATACCGGCGGCGGTGAGGATGAGGTGCTCGCCCGATATGGCGTCGGTCGACGGGCCGGTGCACAGCTTGGGATCCACGCCTTGCATTATATTGGGGTTACCGGCCTTGCCGATACCGGCTATCCTGCCGTCCTTCACACCCACGTCGGCCTTGATCACACCGAGTATCGGGTCGAGGATGGTCACATTGGTTATCACTAGGTCGAGCGAGCCGGCGTCGGATGTCACTTCATTGGCAGTGCCCATGCCGTCGCGGATAGTCTTGCCGCCGCCGTATACCACTTCGTCGCCGTATACGCGCAGATCCTTCTCGATCTCCACATAGAGGTTCGTGTCGCCCAGACGGATCTTATCACCGACGGTGGGGCCGAACAGATTATTGTTTTCTTGTCTTGATATCTTTGCCATGACTGTTACTTTTTAGGGGTGGAAGTGGTTGATGCCGGGGCAGCCTTTGGCTGTGTGGTGAACTCGGCTTCGGCATCGGCCTCGCTGATGTCCTTGAAGCCGTATTCGCGCATGCGGCGGAATGCCTCGGTACGCTTGGGGTAGAACGATGGTGTGTCCTCGCCGCCGGTATAACCGTTTACCAGGTCGTTGAAGCCTATCACACGGCGTTTGCCGTAATATGTGCACAGCTCTACTTCCTTCTCCTCGCCCGGCTCGAAGCGGATAGCCGTCGTTGCGGGAATATTGAGGTGATAGCCGAAAGCGGCCTCACGGTCGAATTCGAGGTAGCGGTTTACCTCGAAGAAATGGAAGTGCGATCCCACCTGAATGGGGCGGTCGCCGGTGTTGCGCACCTTAAGCGTCACTGTATCGCGGTTGGTGTTGTATTCTATGTCGTCGGCCGCGAGAATTACGCCGCCTACCGGCACCGGTGTTGCCGGAGTGAACCCTGCTGTCTTGGGATAGTCGATGTCGGGTGTTCCCGTCACCGGCCCTTCCGGGGTCTGGAATGTCTTGTTGGTGTTGTCAGTACTCATGATCTTTTGATAAAGGGTGAAACAGAGAGTGCGGCCCGGGCCTCACTTGATGGGATGGTGGATGGATACCAGACGCGAGCCGTCGGTAAACACGGCTTCCACCTGCAACAATGATATCATGTCGGCGACACCGTCCATCACCTTGTCCTTTGTGAGGACATTGGCGGCATCGTGCATCACCTCTTCGACGGTTTTGCCTTCGCGGGCGCCTTCCAGTGCGCAGGAAGTGATATAAGCCACCGATTCCGGGTAGTTGAGCTTAAGACCTTTGTTAAGGCGTCGCTCGGCGATCAAGCCCAGCGTGAGCAGGTTGAGCTTGTCGATCTCTTTCGGGGTTAAGTGCATAAATTGTGTTTTTAAAGTTAGCGTATTGGCAAAGGTCCACGAGGAGGCCTCCGTCGGTTTTATCATAGTTTCAACAATATCGGTGTGTAATTGGTTTTCGGTGAACCAATGTTTCTTACAACTTGTTGAAATTTCGCACACTTTAAAAATCTTTATCCTGTACAATATGAAAAAATTCCTGTTGGCGCTCGCCGCCGCTACCGCTATGCCGGCTTTCGCTCACGATCCTGCCACATTGGCCGACACTGTGATAGGTCTGCATGAGATCACGGCTGTAGCACCCAAGGTACGGCATCTCAACGATGCTGTCAACCTCGATCTCAAGGTAAATCCCGTGCGTTCGTCGCAGGAGGTACTCCGTCTTGTGCCGGGTCTGTTCATAGCCCAGCACGCAGGCGGAGGCAAGGCCGAGCAGATGTTTCTGCGCGGATTCGATCTTGACCACGGCACCGACATCAACATTGCCGTCGACGGCATGCCGGTGAACATGGTAAGCCATGCCCACGGCCAGGGATATGCAGACCTGCATTTTCTCATGCCCGAGGTGATAGAGCAAGTCGACTTCGACAAGGGGCCCTACAACATGGCCAAGGGCGATCTGGCCAACGCAGGCTATGTCGAGTTCAAGACCCGCGACCGCATGGCCACCGGCGCCGCCGTAGAGATAGGCATGCACAACTATCAGCGCTACCGCGCCACAGCATCGCTGCTCGACAATTCCAAACAGAGCCTATATGCCACTGCCTCTTTTCTGAGCGACGACGGATTCTTCGACGCCGACCAGAATTTCAAACGCTTCAACGGCATGGCCAAGTACACCGGGTGGAGCGACAATGCCAAATTCTCACTCATCGCATCTCACTTCAACAGCTCGTGGAACGCCTCGGGCCAGATACCGCAGCGAGCCGTCGACCAAGGCATGATAAGCTGGTGGGGCTCGCTCGACCCGAGCGAAGGCGGCTCCACTTCCCGCACCTCCTTGCAGGCATTGCACCATCTGCATACATCCGACGGCCACGGCCTGCTCAACACCACCCTGTATGCGTCATACTACACGTTCAATCTGTTCAGCAATTTCACCTTCTTCCTGCACGACCCGGTCAACGGCGACGAGATCAACCAGCATGAACGCCGCTTCATCGGCGGCGGCAACACCGAGTACACCCATACATTCAAGGTGCGCGACAACACATGGAAGGCTGTAGGCGGCGCAGGAGCACGATACGACTGGATAAAAGACCTGTGGCTCTACCATACCGTCAAACGCAACATGATAGGCACTTACTCGCTCGGCGACGTTGGCGAGTCCTCGCTGTGGGCATATGCCGGCGCAGAGATGAACTTCGGTCCGTTGATGATACATCCGGCAGTGCGTGTCGACTGGTTCAAGATGGATTATCTCGACCGCACCGCAGTCGAATTCACCAACCCGCATAAATCGCAGGCCATTGTTTCGCCCAAACTCAATGTGACATACGACCTCAGCGACGATTTCCGCCTTATACTCAAAGCCGGCAAAGGCTTCCACAGCAACGACGCACGCGTGGTAGTGATCGAAAAAGACAAGCCCACCCTACCCCACACCTGGGGCGTTGACTTCGGCTTCAAGTGGCATCCGGTAAAGGATATGACCATCGCCGCTACGGGCTGGTATCTGTATTCGTCGCAAGAAATGGTGTATGTGGGTGACGAGGCCGTAGTGGAGCCGGGGGGCCGCACCCGCCGCTTCGGTCTCGATCTGAGCGCCCGCTACGAATTTCTCAAGGATTTCTACTTCCAGTGCGACTATACCTACTCGCACGCCCGCAGCATCGACGACCCTCGCGGACAGAACTATGTGCCTCTCGCACCGGTCAACACTCTTGCCACCGGCCTCACATGGCAGCATCGCGGATTCACGGCCAATGCCAAGGCCCGCTGGCTTGGCGACCGCCCGGCAAACGAGGACTATTCACTCACCGCCGACGGCTACTGCATAGTCGACCTCACCGCCGCCTATACATTCAAGCGCTTCACTTTCGGCATGGCTATCGACAATCTGTTCAACACCAAGTGGAAAGAGGCGCAATTCGAAACCGAGGCCCTTATTCCCGGCGACAGCCGACCCGTTACCGACATCTGTTTCACCCCCGGCACCCCCTTCAGCCTCCGCGGCTACATAGCCGTGAAATTCTGAGAGCCTAACAATACGGCATCTGCAAGGCGATTATCCATTATGATACATCAGCCTTGCAGATGCCATTTATAAATCATAGTGCATTCTCTCCGCGCTGCGGATATACCCGCAGACATATCTCACTTTTCCACCTGATAACCCGGTTCAAAAACAATAATATCGCAGTCGATATCCGAAAGTTTTTCAATTATCATACTCTTGACTTTCATCCAGTCAAGACTTCCGTTACCTGTACCGAGCGCAGGTATGACTATACTTTTTATGTGATTCTTGGCAATAATTTGCTTCAGATTGCCAAGACCTTGTTCGATATATTGATATTGGGACGGATTACGCCAATGAATATTTTTGTAGGAAAGTTTATCGCTTTCCCATTTAATACATCCTTCACCACCAATGAATTTCCTATATTGATCGTATGATTTTTACAGGCGGACTGATATATATGGAAGTTATTTGGAAATAGCGTCTTGAATTGCAAGGCAATACCTTTGCCCATCACACCGACAAGATTTACGGCGTTTACAAGGGCTTCCACCTGCGTATCAAAAATATTTCCTGTGGTAAATCGTATCATAGCCGGTTCTACAAAAGGTGAATTACAGTATTTAGAATCATACAAAGATACATATTATATTCTTAAAACCAAATATTACTTTTATACAGCCGGACTGTGAGCAAACGGGCGTTCTCGTTTGTTTGAAATGTATAACTTTAAAATGAACAGACTATGCATATGGCCGATGCCCTTGTGTCGCCTCCGGTAGCAGCAGTGGCCGGCGTGGCGGCAGCCTCCCTGCTGGTAGTGGCGACCCGGAAGGTCGCCAAATCGCAGCGTACCGACATCATACCGCTTATGGGCGTGATGGGTGCCTTTGTATTCGCGGCGCAGATGATAAATTTCTCGATTCCGGGCACGGGGTCGAGCGGACATATCATCGGTGGCATACTGCTCGCCGCGTTTCTCGGCCCTTGGGCGGCCTATCTCACCCTATGCTCAGTGCTTATAATACAATGCCTCGTATTTGCCGACGGCGGCCTGATGGCTTTGGGGTGCAATATGATAAATATGGCCGCGGTATCGACTCTAATAGGATATCCTCTTCTATACAAGCCGTTGGTGAAATACCCGATATCGACAGCCCGCATCATGGCCGCTTCTGTACTCGCATGCGTGCTGTCGCTCGAAGGCGGCGCGCTGCTCGTATCGGCCGAAACGGTAGCCTCGGGCATCACGGCATTGCCTTTGGGCAAATTCCTGATGTTCATGCTGCCCATACACCTTGCCATAGGCATATGTGAAGGTGTGGCGACCGGGCTTGTCATCGCATTCGTGCAACGGTACAATGCGTCTCTGCTCTCGGGAGCGGTCGATGCCGGCACTCACAAGACATCGCCCCGACGCAAACAGGTGTTGTGGGGATTCGGTATAGCGGCGCTTGTATTGGCTGTCGCATTCACATGGATCGCCTCGGCAAACCCCGACGGGCTCGAATGGTCGATAGAGAAAGTGGCCGGCGTCGCCGAACTTGCGCCGGCGCAGGCTCCCGCCACTGCATTCATGCCAGATTACGAATCGCACTTCGCCGGCATCGTTGGCGGTGTGCTTGTAATGATCACATTGTGGGCAGTGACAATGCTGATGTTCCGCCGGCGCAGGCAGGCCTCGGCTCAAAGAATAAAGTAGCATGTCTATACAGCGCGCGCTCATAACACTCAACTCGCTCGAAAACGGTGACCGTGGCCTCGCAGTCGACAGCCGCTTTCAGGTCATCGTCACCGTGATGTATCTGGTGGCGGTGCTGAGCGTTCCGCTCGCCGACCCGGGCATGCTGGTATGGATGTTTGTCTATCCCATCGTCATGGCCGAGGCATCGGGCACTGGCTACGGGCGTGTGCTTGTGAAATCGCTGTGGGTACTCCCGCTTGCAACTGTTATCGGCATCTTCAATCCCATTCTCGACCACACTCCCGCCTGGCATATATGGTCGGTTACCGTTTCGGCCGGATGGGTCACTTTCATATCAATATGTCTGCGCGGGGTGCTCGCCGTGCAGGCTGTGCTCGTGCTTGTCTATTCGACGGGCTTCTATACCATCTGCACGGCCATGCAGCGCATGGGGCTGCCCGCTGTGCTCACCACACAGCTGCTTATGGTATACCGATATATATCGGTATTGTTGCAGGAGAGTCTGAGCATGAGTCGCGCACGGGCGGCACGCGGATTCGGTTGCAGCAGTTATCCGCTGCGTCTGTGGGGTATGATGGTGGGACAGCTGCTGCTGCGATCGGTGGAGCGTGCGCGCCGTGTGCACAATGCCATGCTGGCGCGCGGATTCGACGGAGCGTTGCCTGCGCCGGAGCCTAAAGGCCTGCGTGCCGCCGATTGGATATATCTTGCAGGGTGGATCGCCGCCTTCGCACTGCTCCGCTTCATAGACATTTCGGGCATTTTCGGAAATATTATAGATCCTGCATCATGAGTCATCATTATATACAGTTCAACGATGTGCATTACCGCTATCCCGGAGGGGTGGAGGCGCTATGCGGCGTGACATTCCGCATCACTCACGGCGAGAAAGTGGCTCTGCTCGGGCAGAACGGAGCCGGCAAGTCGACCCTGTTGCTGCATACCGACGGCCTGCTGCTGCCCGCGTCGGGCGAGGTGAACGTAGGCGACGTACCGGTGCGGAAAAGCACTCTCAAGCTGATACGCCGGACAGTCGGGCTCGTGTTCCAGAATCCCGACGACCAGCTGTTCATGCCCACCGTGGCCGATGATGTGGCATTCGGGCCGCTCAACATGGGGCTGCCGCCCGACGAGGTAAAACGCCGCGTGGATGCCTCCCTCGCTGCGGTAGGAGCGACGGAACTCGCCGGCAGGCCCTCATTCGAACTCTCGGGCGGACAGAAACGCGCCGTGGCCATCGCTACCGTGATAGCCATGGAACCTGACATACTGGTGATGGACGAGCCGTCGGCCAATCTCGATACCGGAGCCCGCCGTCGTCTGCTCGACATATTGCACGGATTCGGACACACGATGCTCGTGGCCACTCACGATCTTGACCTCGCACTCGAATTGTGCCCGCGGGCCATAGTGCTCGACCGCGGGCGCGTCGTGGCCGACGGCCCGACGGCAACGTTGCTCGCCAACCGGCAACTCATGCAGTCGACCGGCATGGACATCCCGGTATCCCTGTCCGCTTACCTTGATTCTCTACTGCAAGGTATCGGAGGCGGTGAGGTCGGCGTAGAGGTTGGAGCACGCATCCTGAAGTAGATCGAGCACAAGCTCGAAGCCTTCCGCTCCTTCGTCATATGGGTCGGGAATATGGTCGTAGCGGGTGGCTATCGTGCGCAGCCAGTGCGACATGGACTTTATCTTGACCATGGCCTCGGGCGACGGAGCAAGTCGACGCAGATCCTCGATATTGCCGCTGTCCATACCTATGATAAGGTCGAAGCGGTCGAAGTCGCTCTCACGCACCTGCCGTGCGCGATGCGTAAGGTCGTAGCCGCGGCGGCGCGCATGCACACGCATACGGTTGTCGGGAAGCTGCCCTGTGTGCCAGTTGCCTATACCGGCCGAGTCGATCTCCCATCGGTCATCGTCGCCATGTCCGGCCACTATGGCGCGGAATATGCCTTCGGCGGCCGGCGAGCGGCATATGTTGCCGAGGCACACAAACAGTACTTTTTTCTTGGCTTTATCGTGTGGATTGCGGTTCATTTCTTTTCGTTTTTGAGATCATCGATGATAATACGAGCCGAATTGGCGGCGGCATCGCTGTCGCCGAGAGCGCGACGCATGGCCGCATAGCCGTCGAGCATGGCGATGCGGTCGTTCGACTGGTCGGGGGTGAGACGCCGCAGCTCGGCGGCCACAGCATCGGGTGTACAGAAGTGCAGCAGCATCTCGGGGACTGTCGGCGCGGCGTTGATAAGATTGGGCAGCGACACATATTCAACATGCAGCAGGCTTTTCATCAGGTTGTAGGCGATCTTCGAGCCGTTGGAGCGGTACATCACCACCTGCGGTACGTTGGCGAGCGCGGCCTCGAGTGTGGCTGTGCCCGATGTGACGATGGCGGCATGCGAGTGCGCCAAAAGATCGTGTGTACGACCGCGCACCACCTGAAATTTGGTGAGCCCCTTGTAGAAACCATCATCGATACCCGGTGCACCCGCCACGGCTATGGTATATTGCGGGAACTGCCGCGCCACCGCATCCATCACCGGCAGATTGCAACGTATCTCGCCGGCACGACTGCCCGGCAAAAGGGCTATTATGCGATGGTCGCGCAGGCGTGTTTCCTTAAGAAATTCGCTTCGTGGGGGCGCGGCATCGATGGCTGTACGCATCTCGGCCACCGACGGATTGCCCACATACAGGGCACGGTCGTAGTCATGCTGCCCGTACCATGCCGGCTCGAAAGGCAATATGCACAACACCTTACGCACCATGGCCTTGATGGACTTGACACGCCACTGCTTCCATGCCCACAGCTTGGGGGATATGAAGTAATACACGGGGATACCCGCCGAGTCGGCTGTCTTTGCCACCTTGAGATTGAAGCTCGGATAATCCACAAGGATAAGCGCATCGGGCTTATGACTTGTAACGACCGACTTGGCGGTGCGCAGATTGGAGAATACCGACGGCAGGTGGCGCAATACCTCGCTGAAGCCCATATAGGCCATGTCGCGGTAATGGATCACCGGCTCACAGCCGGCGGCAGAGGCCATGAGGTCGCCGCCGAGAAACACAAAACGGGCATCCCGGTCGGCTTCGCGCAAAGCGCGGATAAGTTGCGAGGCATGTAGGTCGCCCGAAGCCTCACCGGCGATAAGCATATATTTCATGGACGGAGACGTTTGAAAAAGTCGACAATAAGATCGCGGCACTCCTCGGCACACACATCCCATATCACCTCGGCCTTGGGATGGAAAGGCATTGTCTTGGTGAGAACCGAGAAGCCACGACGCGGGTCGCGCGCACCTATCACTATCCGCCTAAGCTGGCTCCAGCCGATAGCGCCGGCACACATCAGGCACGGCTCGAGCGTGACATAGAGCGTGGCATCGTCGAGATACTTGGCGTCGCGCTCATTGGCGGCGGCGGTTATGGCCTGCATCTCGGCGTGGGCGGTGACATCGCGCAATGTCTCGGTAAGATTGTGCCCGCGACCCACGACACGCCCGCCGGCCACCACGACAGCGCCGACAGGAATCTCGCCCGCCACAGCAGCCTTCCGCGCCTCATCGAGCGCCATCCGCATATATTTTACATCAACTTCGGCAGCCATAAAGATTTCATTATCTTGCATAGACATTGTATGTCATGGAATCACAATAAATCAATTTTCATACCTTCGTGGGCGGCGATGATCTCGCCGGAAAAGGTCGTGGCGGCCTCGGCGGCAAAAAGAGCATCATCGTCGTAGCGCTGAGAGTAATGTCCGAGAATAAGGCGCTCGGCGCCGGCAAGCGTAGCTATCTCGCCCGCCTGCGCGGCTGTGGAGTGGCCGCGCGGAGCAGCCATTGGCAGATTGTCGCTAAGATATGTCGCTTCGTGAAACAGAGTGTTCACGCCCTTGATATCGTCGGCAATACGCGGGTTGAACATCGTATCGGAGCAGTAGGCATAGCTCATCACCGGCTCGGGGTCGGTGGTGAGGCGGGCGTTGGCTATCACACGGCCATCTTCAGTCACGAAATCGGCGCCGGCCTTGATGGCAGGCATCCGCGACACAGGCACTTTGAAGAATCGCACCATCTCGCCATTGATATGCCGGGGCTTGGGCTTTTCTCTGAACAGGAATCCCACCGCCGGCACACGATGATAGAGCGGAAATGTCTCCACTGTAAAGGCCTTGTCGTCGACAATCACAGCCCGGGCAGGCTCGATGATGTCATACTCGATACCAAACGATGTCTCGCGGCAGAACACATTCATGATCCTCCTCAGTATATCGACTCCCTCGCGAAAGGTATGCACCACTATCGTGCCGCCGGTATCATGCAACGCGAGCGTCGACAGCAAGCCCGGCAACCCGAGAAAATGGTCGCCGTGCAGATGCGAGATGAATATATGGTTGAGCCGCGAGAACTTGAGCTTCATGCGTCGGAACTGCAACTGCGCGCCCTCGCCGCAGTCGACCATCATGAGCCGGTCGCGGAAGTCGATCACCTGGCATGAGGGCTGATGCCGCACCGTAGGAGTGGCCGACCCGCAGCCCAATATGTCGATTTGGAATTTTGCCATAATGCAAAGGTACGGAAAAAATTCCGTATCTTCAAGCAGGCCGATGACTTCCGCTTATTTTACGAGGCACGAGTCGAGCTTCGCGACAATCGCCTCACGATCCATATTGCGACCGATTATCACAAGCTTTATCATACGGTCGCCAAGCTCCGGATCCCAGTCGCGCCGCAAAGCGGCATCGCGGCTCAGCATCGACTCTATCTCCTCCTTGGGGGCGGTGGCAAACCAATAGCCCGATTCACGCAGATTCTTCTGCACGCCTGCCTGCTCGAACAGATAAGACATATCGGGGCTTTGGTCGAAATAGACCACACCCTTGGTGCGGATTATCGTCGAAGGCCAGTTGGCGGCAAGATAGTCGAACTTGTTGAGATCGAACGCCGCGCGGCGATAATACACAAATGTCTGTATGCCATACTCCTCGGCCTCGCCCTCATCGTCGTGGTGATGATGGTGGTGGTGACAGTGTCCGTGCTCGTGGTCGCAATCACTGTGGTCGTGTTCGTCATGGTCATGATGATGGTGCCCGTGCTCCTCATCATGGTGGTGATGACGTGCCTCGTGCTCCTCCTCGTCGGTGACAGGGCGCCCTATCTCACGCACCCAAGCCGCCGAGGTGGCCACATCCTCAAAGTCGAACAATCCGGTATTCAACAACCTGTCAAGGTCGACATCGGCATAGTCACAGTCGATGATGCGAGCCTTGGGCTGTATAGCACGGATCACGGCGCGGATGCGTCCTGCATCATAGGCAGTCACCTCTGATATCTTGTTGAGCAGTATTATGTTACAGAATTCTATCTGCTGTATTATCAGATTCTCGATATCCTCGTCGTCAAGGCCGGCACGGCGCAGGCTCTCGCCCGAACCGAATTCGCTCTGCATGCGCAGTGCATCCACGACGGTAACAATGCAGTCCAATTCAGGCAGCGGAACATTCGTGCTCCCAAGCATGCGCGGGATAGTGCAGATAGTCTGCGCGATAGGCTCCGGCTCACATATTCCGCTCGCCTCAATGACAATATAGTCGAACTTGCCCGAGTCGACAATCTCACATAGCTGCTTCACAAGATCCATCTTCAGCGTGCAGCATATGCAGCCGTTCTGCAGAGCCACGAGGTCGTCCTGCCCATCGCCGCCTACCACCCCACCCTTCTGAATAAGGTCGGCGTCGATGTTGACTTCTCCTATATCGTTGACTATCACCGCAAACTTTATATTACGGCGATTATTGAGTATACGGTTGAGCAAAGTAGTCTTGCCGCTGCCGAGATAACCCGTAAGCAGCAGCACCGGTGTGCGTTTTGCAGTCATATCAGTATGAATTATAACATGCAAATTTACACAGAATTCCTATCACCGCCAAAATAATATCACTCGCGCACAATTTTTTTATAAAACTATTGTTACTTATATAAAAATTACTACCTTTGCGGCGCTTTTCAGCAAAGCACACCTACATTATTGAATTCAATCCTCTAAACCGAATAAAGAAATGTACTGGACACTCGAACTCGCATCCAAACTTGAAGACGCCCCCTGGCCTGCCACCAAAGAAGAACTCATCGACTACGCCATGCGCTCAGGCGCCCCCCTCGAGGTAATCGAGAACCTTCAGGAAATCGAAGACGAAGGCGACACCTACGAATCCATCGAAGACATCTGGCCCGACTACCCCTCGAAAGAAGATTTTCTCTTCAACGAAGACGAATATTGAGACATAAAATCACCATTAAATACCTGATAATCAATGGCTAAACAACGAAAGAGTTTGTTTGGCCATTGGTGTTTTATAGCCCTAAATGGCGTGGTTTGTTTGGCTAAAATCCGAAATTTTGGAGGAAAAACCGGATTTGTTTGTATATAATTCATGCTTGTTTGCCAATTGAGGGAATATCGACAAATACAAACAAATCTTCAGGTATAAATGACACAATATATCATTGAGATATTTTGGTGATGAAATCTGCCACAACTAACCTTATCTTGAAATATTTTGTTTTCATAATGGAAAGATTAGTGGAACATTTGAAACAGCAACAGTTCAATTAAACGAGTAAAAAATACGAGACAATGAATATTGATAAAAAAACTAAAATATGCAGAATTCCAATAATTAAAATCAGGGATTTTTTGAGGCGATACCGAACACCGTGGTCGTTTTCGCTTCAAGTTATATCTGAATATTTCAATCTGTCAGAGGAGAATGGAGACATACTTGTGAACGAACTATTAAAATTGGGCTTTATTGAATATAAGAACAAGGATGATTATGAAGTATCTGTTAAAGGAAATGCCTTGGCTCTGACTAAATTCATTAGTCGCATGAATAGGAGTAAAGCCGAACAAGTATTTAAAGATTTATTGGAACGAGCAAAGGAGGTCAACGAAAATGATTTCTATATCTATCGAATACGTGGATTATTTCTTTTTGGCAGCTATCTTAATCCTGATGCCAATGACTATGGAGATATAGATATTGCCTATGAACTTGAACGTAAGATTCCTGAGGAAAGGGAATTCCTTGATGCCCGCCAAAAAATCATAGATAATGCTATAGAAAATGGCAAAGTATTTGACTCCATAGTTGATGAACTCTTTTATCCGGAAACTTTGGTATTGAGATTCCTTAAGAATAGAAGTCCTTACATAAGTTTGCATCGTGCAGAAGAACTAACGGAATTATCAGCGGCATATAAGCAAATCTTCCCGTAAATCGTTTCGCTGGCGAAAATAGTCCGATAACATTTGCTGGTGTCACAAAAATACCGTAAACTTGGGATAGAAAATTAGTAATTTATCCCCAATTTTCATGGTCTGATTTTGAGGGGATTATATTTTTTGAACTGCTGATGATATGCGGTTATTTGCGACTTTTTTCTTATTCAGTACACAATTTGTACGATTTAGTTGTTAATATGTGTTGAGGGCGATTTTCAACGATTACCAAACCGCGCTATCTTTGCGCCCAAAACAAGAATAGCAAGACTATGGCGAAAGTTAAAAACAAGAACAAACAAAATCCAAAGCTGGTGGACCTGCTGCTCTGTCCACAGTTCTTCATCCGGGTCGAGTATGACGAAACCCTGAAATGCCTCGGGGACTCTTTTCGCCACTTGGTCTATCTTGCTGTCAAGACCGTTCTTCATGCCCCGGGCCTCCGATCTCAATTCCAGTATTACCTGCATGAACATATTGCATTCCGCTGTTCTCATCGGCCATACTTCTTGAAGAGGTGAGACATCAGGCGGCATTCGGCCGCCATAATCATTCTGTCCCGGTATTCCCGGATTGCCCCAGCGAGACGTTTGAGCGTTTTTGTTTCCATTTTCATTTTTTCGGATTTAGTGTTACGCTGCAAAGTTCGCCATACGCCCGGAGGCAGGTAAGGTATTCCTTGGGTAGTACACTGTTTTTTTAAGACACATTAAGGTTTGGATTACAGTCGGTGATTACCGCCTTGAAAGGCATAGCAATCACTGTATCAGCCCACTATGCGGATTGATATGACATTTTTGTACCCTAAAAATTTAATGGAATAATCCTTGCGGTGTAAGGGCGGATGATAAGAATCGGTTTGATTCCATCGGCTACCCGGACCAATATCGGGATGAATCTGGTTAGATTCCACTTGTGAATCGAACCAAATAGGTTGCCGGTATCAAGTCCGTACCGTATCGGATTCGACATAGAAACAACCGGAACATGGCTGTTTGTTTAGGCCGGAATTTAAGGTTGGGCAAAGTTGGGAAACTTTGTGGAAAAGTTGAGAAATCATAGGCAATCAACAATCCTTTTGTCGAGCGCCATCGTTACACGTTCAAAAGCAAAATCGCATCTATCCCATGCGATAGCTTTTGAAAATCCCCGCCATCATAGACATTGATATTGGCTACCCGTAGTCCGGAATATGGGCAGTCTGTACTATGTACGGCAAATTCACCCACTAAAACCGTAAAAATGAAATATCCAAGACAAAGAATCGCAGTTCTGTTCAGAACTGCACATCTACCCGGAAATCGCGCCTTTCAATTCTCTCTTTGTCCCGACAGAGAACCAAAGGTATTTCAGTCCTTCGCAAAAAATAATCAATATAATGGAGTCTGAATCTCAAGCCCTAAATGAGCGGGATCTCTTAATCAAGATGCTCAGCCTATTGGAGACAAAGATTAGCCCAACTGTATCTAGAGACAATGATGACAAGTTTCGAGTTTACGATAACAAGGCTCTAATGTCTCTTCTGAATATAAAGGACAAATACCTGAAAAAACTTCGGGACAACGGATATTTGGGCTACTCACGCGAAGGAGATAAGTATTGGTACACGCAAGAAGATGTTGATAATTTTCTCAAACGATTCCACTACAATGCCTTTGCCGGGACTGGGAATCTATCTCTATGAAAAAGCACCTTTCAACCGCAGGTCTCTTGCCAATGGTTGAAAGCTGTACTTGCATAGTGCTTATGTAGCTAAAAAATCGTAAATTTGCATATGGAATCCAAACATGACAGTAAATCCTCTCGATTAGAACCCTTATCGGATGGTCAAAATAATGGGATAGCAAAGAATAATAGTTCTCTCTTGGAACCAGTCGCAAATTGTGACCGGTCTATAATAACAATTGAAAACCGTATATTCTACCTTAGAAACAAGCATGTAATGCTTGATAGGGATTTGGCAGACCTTTATGAAGTTGAAACAAAAGTCCTTAATCAAGCAGTAAAGCGAAACATTGAACGTTTCCCGGAACACTTTAGATTTCAGCTCACAAATCAGGAGAAAGAGGAACTGGTCACAAATTGTGACCGGTTTGGTATGCTGAAACATTCTTCGGTTAATCCGTTCGCATTCACGGAACAAGGGGTTGCCATGCTCTCAGCGGTATTGAAAAGCGACACCGCTGTCCGCACCAGTATCCGTATTATTGATGCCTTTGTCGCCATGCGTAATTTCCTTATGAATAACGCACATATTTTTCAGAGGATGGAGCGAATCGAAATGAAGCAGCTTAAAACGGATGAGAAAGTGGATGCCATTCTCGATCGGCTAAACGAGCCTAAAGAGATTGAACAAGGCATATTCTTTAACGGTCAAATTTTCGATGCCTATGCGTTCATCGCCCGACTTATCCGTCAGGCCAAGACCCGTATAGCGATTGTTGACAATTATATTGACGATTCTGTCCTCGTTCAACTCTCCAAACGTCTCCCCGGAGTAACGGTTGATATTTACGACGGTCAGATTTCCCGTCAGCTTCGTCAGGATGTGGAGAGGCATAATGCCCAATATCCGGGAGTAACTCTGCATAACTGTACCAAAGCCCACGACCGCTTTCTTATTATTGACGAAGATGTCTATCACATCGGCCATTCTTTGAAAGACCTCGGCAAGAAGCTTTTCGCATTCTCTAAAATGGATGTTATGACTGGAACAGAGCTTCTATCTCGTTTATGAGATTGTCCAATCCTTTAAATTGCTCCAAGTAGTAAAGTACGTTATGACTCGCTTATCTTATCCATTTAAGTGTTCTTCCTCCTTTGCTTGTCGGAATAACGATTCAATCCTCCAAAGGAAGAAGTATATCAAAATTTCTGATAGTTTGTTTGGCCAAATGTCTCGCCAATCGCCTCAGATAGTCTCAGATGGCGTAGTTTGTTTTGCCAATGGTCACACATTGAAACATAACTAACTGATATTCAATGTGAGTAGTGCTTTTCAACGAGGATGAGTATTAAACACTGAAATTTATACATCTAACTAATAACCGGCCACACAAACAAAAAAATGTTTGTATGGCCGGTGCTTTTATAGCCTCCTACGGCAATAAATAACGTGAGTTCGATAAAAATAATCAAAAGAGAGTCAACTGATTATCATA
>CAJTMY010000028.1 GCA_910577355.1 uncultured Muribaculaceae bacterium | reverse complement strand
CTCGGTTCGAAGGGTATCAACATCATGGAATTTTGCAAGCAATTCAATGCCCGCACCCAAGACAAAGCCGGTAAGATACTCCCTGTAGTTATCACTTACTATACCGACAAGTCGTTCGATTTTGTTGTCAAGACGCCTCCTGTGGCTATTCAGCTCAAGGAAGCCGCGCATATAAAGTCGGGCTCCAAGGAACCCAACCGTAACAAGGTTGCAGAGATCACTTGGGAACAGGTGCAGGCCATTGCTGCCGACAAGATGCCTGACCTTAACTGCTTCACCGTTGATTCCGCCATGCGTATGGTAGCCGGTACGGCCAGAAGTATGGGTATCACCGTCAAAGGCGATTTCCCCGGTAAATAACTTATAAACTTCAATTCTTATGAGTAAACTGACTAAAAACCAGAAGTTGGCCCTTGCGAAGATTGAAGCCGGGAAAACCTACACCTTGGCTGAGGCTGTTGAGAAGGTAAAGGAAATCACCTTCACCAAGTTCGACGCTTCACTCGATATCGACGTGCGCCTCGGTGTTGACCCTCGCAAAGCCAACCAGATGGTTCGTGGCGTGGTGACCCTGCCTCACGGCACCGGCAAGACCGTGCGTGTGCTTGTATTGTGCTCCCCCGACGCCGAAGCTGCCGCAAAGGCTGCAGGCGCCGATTATGTGGGCCTCGACGAATATATACAGAAAATCAAAGGTGGCTGGACCGACGTGGATGTTATCATCACTCAGCCCGCAATCATGGGTAAGATCGGTGCCCTCGGCCGTATTCTCGGTCCCCGCGGCCTGATGCCTAATCCCAAGAGCGGCACTGTGACAATGGATGTCGCCAAGGCTGTCGAAGAGGTGAAGAAAGGAAAAATCGACTTCAAGGTGGACAAGAACGGTATCGTTCACTCGTCGATCGGCAAAGTTTCATTCTCGCCTGTTCAGATGGCTGAAAACGCACGTGAGTTCATCAACACTCTGATCAAGCTCAAGCCCGCTACCGCAAAGGGTACATATATCAAGAGCATTTATCTTTCGAGCACCATGAGCCCCGGCCTTAAGGTCGATGCCAAGAGTGTGGAAGCTTAACCACTTAAACACTGAAAGAACATGAAAAAGGAAGATAAGGCTTTAGTTATCGAACATATCGTAGATACCCTCAAGGCATATAACGGCTTCTACCTGGTGGAGACCACCGGACTGGATGCCGAGAAGACATCCGCCCTGCGCCGTGCCTGCTATAATGCAGACATCAAGTTGCTGGTGGTAAAGAACACCCTGCTTCACAAGGCTCTTGAGCAGCTCGACAGCGACTTCACCGAGCTATATCCCGCTCTCAAGGGATCAACCTCGCTGATGTGTACAAATGTGGGCAATGCCCCTGCAAAACTGCTCAAGGATTTTGTAAAGAAAGGCGATACCCTCCCGGCTCTCAAGGCTGCTTATGTTGAAGAGACCGTTTACTTCGGTGCCGATCAGCTCGACGCTCTCGCATCGATCAAGAGCAAGAACGAACTCATCGCCGATGTCATCGCTCTTCTCCAGTCGCCCGCCAAGAACGTTGTTTCCGCTCTTACTTCGGGCGGCACAAAGCTCCACGGTATTCTGGAAACTCTCTCCAACAAAGAATAATTATTCTCCACCCCCAATCAAGTACAATAACAAATAAAACAATAAAACAATGGCAGATTTAAAAGCTTTTGCTGAACAACTTGTTAACCTCACCGTTAAGGAAGTAAACGAACTCGCTCAGATCCTCAAGGAAGAATACGGCATCGAACCCGCCGCCGCTGCTGTAGCTGTAGCTGCCGGTCCTGCCGCAGGCCCCGCCGCTGAAGAAAAAACATCTTTCGACGTAGTCCTCAAATCGGCCGGTGCCAACAAGCTCCAGGTTGTCAAGAAAGTGAAGGACGTCGCAAACCTCGGCCTTAAGGAAGCTAAGGAAATGGTTGATAACGCTCCCAGCGTTGTCAAGGAAGGCGCTACCAAGGATGAAGCCGAGGCCCTCAAGAAGGAACTCGAAGAAGCCGGCGCTGAAGTCGAACTCAAATAATCTACCTGATTATCAGGACACTGGGTTAAGAAAACCCCTTATGGGGTGTTCTTAACCCCTTTGTGTCGTAGGTAAGCTATCATTATAACAGCCGATCAGAGGGGCCGGCGCATACACGAAGCCGTGATCCCTCCGACGGCATCAAGTCATACCCCGACTAACATATCACCGAGCCAACCTGGCTCCAATAAAACCTACCGCGCATGCGGGGCATGTACCCGCTACACACCTGTTAACCTACTATTTCATAGATGTCAGTTTCCTCAGATAACCAACGCATTAATTTTGCTTCGGTAAAGAATCCGCTTCCTTACCCTGACTTCCTTGAAGTGCAGCTCAAGTCATTCCAGGATTTCTTGCAGCTCGACACTCCGCCGGAAAAACGCAACAATGAAGGTCTATATAAGGTCTTTGCCGAAAACTTCCCGATAGCCGATACCCGAAACAACTTCGTACTCGAGTTCCTCGACTATTATATCGATCCCCCCCGCTACACCATCGAGGAATGTCTCGAGCGTGGACTCACATACTCGGTGCCGCTCAAGGCCAAGCTGAAGCTTTACTGCACCGATCCCGACCACGAAGACTTCGCTACTGAAATACAGGATGTGTATCTCGGCCCTATTCCATATATGACCGAGAAAGGTACTTTTGTAATCAATGGTGCCGAGCGAGTCGTGGTATCCCAGCTCCACCGTTCGCCCGGTGTGTTCTTCGGCCAGTCGACCCATGCCAACGGCACCAAGCTATATTCGGCGCGCATCATTCCGTTCCGCGGATCGTGGATAGAGTTTGCGACCGATATCAACAATGTGATGTACGCTTACATAGACCGCAAGAAGAAGCTCCCCGTCACGACGTTGCTGCGTGCGATCGGTCTTGAAAGCGACAAGGATATCATCGAGATATTCGGTCTCGCCGAGGAGGTGAAGGTTAACAAGGCCAACCTTAAGAAGGCGCTCGGACGCAAGCTTGCGGCTCGTGTGCTCAAGACATGGATCGAGGACTTTGTGGACGAAGATACCGGTGAAGTCGTTTCGATCGAGCGCAACGATGTCATCATCGACCGTGAGACCGTACTTGAGGAAAAGCATATCGATGAAATTCTCGATTCGGGCGTGCAGAACATCCTCCTCCACAAGGAAGATGTCAACACCTCCGATTATTCGATAATCTTCAACACTCTGCAGAAGGATCCCACCAACTCCGAGAAGGAAGCGGTTCAGTTCATCTACCGTCAGCTGCGCAACGCCGAGCCGCCGGATGATGCGTCGGCCCGCGAGGTTATCCAGAATCTGTTTTTCTCCGATAAACGCTATGACCTGGGTGAGGTAGGCCGTTACCGCATCAACAAGAAGCTCAACCTCGACACCCCCATGGAAGTCAAGGTGCTTACACGCGAGGATATCATCAACATCATCAAATACCTCATCGAACTCATAAACTCAAAGGCGGATGTAGATGACATCGACCACTTGAGCAACCGCCGTGTGCGCACTGTGGGCGAGCAGCTTTACAACCAGTTCGGAGTAGGTCTCGCACGTATGTCGCGCACCATCCGTGAGCGTATGAACGTGCGCGATTCCGAGGTATTCACCCCTATCGACCTCATCAACGCCAAGACAATCTCGAGCGTTATAAATACATTCTTCGGCACCAGCGCGCTGAGTCAGTTCATGGATCAGACCAACCCGCTTGCCGAAATCACACACAAGCGCCGTATGTCGGCCCTAGGCCCCGGCGGTCTTTCACGTGAGCGCGCCGGTTTCGAGGTGCGCGACGTGCACTACACACACTACGGCCGTCTCTGTCCTATCGAGACTCCTGAAGGCCCCAACATCGGCCTTATATCGTCGTTGTGCGTGTACGCCAAGATCAACGACCTCGGCTTCATCGAGACTCCTTACCGCAAGGTGGAGGACTCGCATGTCAATCTCAACAACAACGAGGTCGTATATATGACCGCCGAGCTTGAGGAAGGCAAGGTCATAGCGCAGGGCAACGCTCCGCTCAACGACGACGGCTCTTTCGTGCGCGACCGTGTCAAGGCGCGTCTCGACGCCGATTTCCCCGTAGTGGCTCCTGCCGAGGTGGAGCTTATGGACGTGGCTCCGCAGCAGATAGCCTCGATTGCCGCATCGCTGATACCGTTCCTCGAGCATGACGACGCCAACCGTGCACTCATGGGATCGAACATGATGCGTCAGGCTGTGCCTCTGATGCGTAGCGAAGCTCCTATCGTGGGCACCGGCATAGAAGCGCAGCTCGCACGCGACTCCCGCACACAGATAATGGCCGAGGGCGCAGGTGTGATCGAATATGTCGATGCCACCACAATCCGTATCCGTTACGACCGCACAGAAGACGAGGAATTCGTCGCATTCGACAGTGCGGTGAAAGATTATATCATTCCCAAGTGGCGCAAGACCAACCAGAGCATGACCATCGACCTGCGGCCGATATGCGAGGTGGGACAGCGTGTGCAGAAAGGCGACATCCTTACCGAAGGCTACGCTACTGAGAAAGGTGAGCTTGCCCTGGGGCGCAACCTCAAGGTGGCTTTCATGCCATGGAAGGGCTACAACTACGAGGACGCCATCGTGCTAAACGAGCGCGTGGTGCGCGACGATATACTCACCTCGGTGCACGTCGATGAATACTCGCTTGAAGTGCGCGAGACCAAGCGTGGCCTCGAGGAGCTTACATCGGATATCCCCAATGTGAGCGAGGACGCCACCAAGGATCTCGACGAGCGCGGCATTATCCGTATCGGCGCCCACGTTGTACCGGGCGACATAATGATCGGTAAGATCACTCCTAAGGGCGAGTCCGATCCCACCCCCGAGGAAAAACTGCTCCGTGCCATCTTCGGCGACAAGGCCGGTGATGTAAAGGACGCCTCGCTCAAGGCATCTCCCTCGCTCAAAGGTGTGGTTATCGGCACAAACCTGTTCTCACGCGCAGCCAAGAAAAAGAAGTCCAAGAGCGCCAACCTTCAGCTCGCCAACCTCGACGAGGAATACGAAGAGAAGCTCAGGGCTCTCCGCGAAGTGCTCGTGGGCAAACTTCTCACACTCACCGCGGGCAAGACATCGCAGGGTGTCAAGGACTTCCTCGGTTCGGAGATCATTCCGAAGGGTGCGAAGTTCACAGCCGAAGTGCTCCGAGACATCGAACTCGACACGGTGAATCTGTCGAAGTGGACGGCCGATGCCCATAAGAACGACCTTATCCGCAAGACTATCGTCAACTATCTGCGCAAGTCGAAGGAAATCGACGCTGAGCTGCGCCGCAAGAAATTCGACCTGTCTATCGGCGACGAGCTCCCCTCGGGCATCATGCAGATAGCCAAGGTATACATAGCCAAGAAACGCAAGATCGGCGTGGGCGACAAGATGGCCGGACGCCACGGCAACAAGGGTATCGTATCGCGTATCGTGCGTCAGGAGGATATGCCCTTCCTCGCCGACGGTACCCCCGTGGATATTTGCCTAAACCCCCTCGGCGTGCCCTCACGTATGAACCTGGGACAGATCTTCGAGACCGTGCTCGGTTGGGCAGGCCGCGAGCTCGGCGAGAAATTCGCCACCCCCATCTTCGACGGCGCCACTCTCGACGACCTGAACGAATGGACCGACAAGGCCGGTCTGCCACGCTACGGCAAGACCTACCTCTACGACGGCGGCACCGGTGAACGTTTCGACCAGCCCGCAACAGTAGGTGTGATCTACATGCTCAAACTCGGCCACATGGTAGAGGACAAGATGCATGCCCGTTCCATAGGCCCGTACTCGCTCATCACGCAGCAACCTTTGGGCGGTAAGGCGCAGTTCGGCGGCCAGCGTTTCGGTGAGATGGAAGTGTGGGCGCTCGAAGCATTCGGCGCATCGCACATCCTTCAGGAAATCCTCACCATCAAGTCGGACGATGTGAACGGCCGCTCCAAGGCATACGAGGCTATCGTCAAAGGCGACGCAATGCCCGTACCAGGTATCCCCGAGTCGCTCAACGTGCTTCTTCACGAGCTCCGCGGCCTCGGCCTCAGCATCAACCTCGAGAACTAATAAAAATTTCCGATCTATACAGATTTCTAATATATGGCTTTTAGAAAAGACAATAAACCCAAGAACGTCTTCTCAAAGATTTCAATCGGACTCGCTTCGCCCGAGGAAATACTTGAGAAGTCGAGCGGTGAGGTTCTCAAACCCGAGACTATCAACTACCGCACCTACAAGCCCGAGCGCGACGGCCTTTTCTGCGAGCGCATCTTCGGCCCTGTAAAGGACTATGAATGCCACTGCGGAAAATACAAGCGTATACGCTACAAAGGCATCGTCTGCGACCGTTGCGGTGTCGAGGTCACCGAGAAAAAAGTACGTCGCGAGCGTATGGGTCACATCAAGCTTGTGGTGCCAGTGGCTCACATCTGGTACTTCCGCTCTCTTCCAAACAAGATCGGTTACCTTCTTGGCCTCCCGTCCAAGAAACTCGATTCAGTAATATACTACGAACGATATATAGTCATAAATCCGGGTGCGGCTGCCGAATATGGCGTGGAGAAGATGCAACTTCTCTCCGAGGAAGAATACTTCGACGTACTTGAAAAGCTCCCTGCAGGCAACCAGCAGCTCGAGAACGACAATCCCGAGAAGTTTGTGGCCAAGATGGGTGCCGAGGCTATCTACGACCTGCTTAAAGACCTTAAGCTCGACGAACTGTCGTATCAGCTCCGCCATCAGGCCGACACCGATGGCTCGCAGCAGCGCAAGACCGAGGCTCTCAAGCGCCTTCAGGTCGTGGAATCGTTCCGCGCGTCGCGTCACCGCAACAAGCCCGAGTGGATGATTCTCGAGGCTGTGCCCGTGATTCCGCCCGAACTGCGCCCCCTCGTGCCCCTCGACGGCGGACGTTTCGCCACTTCCGATCTCAATGACCTCTACCGTCGTGTCATCATACGTAACAACCGACTGAAACGTCTCATCGAGATCAAGGCTCCGGATGTGATTCTCCGCAACGAGAAGCGCATGCTTCAGGAGGCCGTGGACTCGCTGCTCGACAACTCCCGCAAGTCATCGGCCGTGAAGAGCGACGCCAACCGTCCCCTCAAGTCACTGTCCGATTCACTCAAGGGCAAGCAGGGCCGCTTCCGTCAGAATCTTCTCGGTAAGCGTGTCGACTACTCCGCACGTTCGGTTATCGTCGTAGGCCCCGAGCTCAAGATGCACGAATGCGGTATCCCCAAATACATGGCCGCCGAGCTTTACAAACCTTTCGTGATACGCAAGCTCATAGAGCGCGGCATCGTGAAGACCGTGAAGAGCGCCAAGAAGATCGTCGACCGCAAGGAACCCGTAGTATGGGACATCCTCGAGAATGTCATGAAAGGTCATCCCGTGCTGCTCAACCGTGCCCCCACACTGCACCGCCTCGGTATTCAGGCATTCCAGCCCAAGATGATCGAAGGCAAGGCAATCCAGCTCCATCCCCTCGCATGTACCGCGTTCAACGCCGACTTCGACGGTGACCAGATGGCCGTGCACCTTCCCCTCGGCAACGAGGCCATCCTCGAGGCCCAGCTCCTCATGCTCGGCTCGCACAACATCCTCAATCCGGCCAACGGCGCTCCTATCACCGTGCCCTCTCAGGATATGGTGCTCGGACTCTACTACATAACCAAACTCCGCAAGGGCGATAAAGGCGAAGGAACGATATTCTATGGCCCCGAAGAAGCCGAGATAGCCTATAACGAAGGTAAGGTAACGCTTCATGCCCCTGTGACCGTAATGGTAGACGACATAGATGCCGATGGCAATCCCATCCGTCATCTCGTCGAGAATACCTCGGTGGGCCGTGTACTCGTGAATCAGTACGTGCCCAAGGAAATCGGATACGTCAACACAATCCTGTCCAAGAAGAGCCTTCGCGATATCATATCGCGTGTGATCAAGCGCTGCGGTATCCCCCGCTCGGCCCAGTTCCTCGACGACATCAAGAACCTCGGCTACCGCATGGCATTCGAGGGCGGCCTGTCGTTCAACCTCGGCGATGTGATCATACCGGCCGAAAAAGAAGAAATTGTGGCAGAAGGCTACCGTCAGGTACAGGAAGTGGCAGACAACTACGCAATGGGCTTCATCACCAATACCGAGCGCTACAATCAGATCATCGATATCTGGACACATGTCAACTCCAAGCTCACGGAGATACTGATGAAGCAGATGGCCGAGGCCAATCAGGGCTTCAACGCCGTCTACATGATGCTCGACTCCGGCGCCCGTGGTTCTAAAGACCAGATACGCCAGCTCGCCGGCATGCGCGGCCTTATGGCCAAGCCTCAGAAGGCCGGTGCAGAAGGCGGCCAGATCATCGAGAACCCGATTCTTGCCAACTTCAAGGAAGGCCTCTCCGTGCTCGAGTACTTCATCTCCACACACGGTGCCCGCAAAGGTCTTGCCGATACCGCCCTCAAGACCGCCGACGCAGGTTATCTCACCCGTCGACTTGTCGACGTGGCACACGATGTCATCATCAACGAGGAGGACTGCGGCACCCTGCGTGGCCTTGTATGCCGTGAGATAAAGAACAACGACGAGGTAGTGGCCTCGCTCGGCGAACGCATCCTCGGCCGTGTGTCTGTGCACGACATCATCGATCCCCGCAACGGCGAAGTCATCGTCGCCGCAGGCGAGGAAATCAACGATGCCGCCGCCGATCTCATCGACGCATCTCCAATCGAATCGGTGGAGATACGCTCGGTGCTCACCTGCGAGAGCAAGAAGGGCGTGTGCGCCAAGTGCTACGGCCGTGACCTCTCCAAGAGCCGTCTGGTTCAGAAAGGCGAGGCTGTGGGCGTCATAGCCGCGCAGTCGATCGGTGAGCCGGGTACACAGCTCACGCTGCGTACATTCCACGTCGGCGGTGTGGCATCCAACGTGGCTGCCATCTCGAGCGTGAAGTCGCGCTACGAAGGTAACCTCGAAATCGAGGAGCTCCGCACTGTCACCACCTCCGAGACCGGCCCCAACGGCAAGCCAGTCATGGTAGTGATAGGCCGACTTGCCGAGATGCGCATCCTCGACCCCTCTACCGGCATGATGCTCACCAACGCCAATATACCCTACGGCTCGAAACTCTACTTCGAGAACGGCGACAAGGTGAAGGCCGGCGACATCATCTGCGAATGGGATCCTTTCAACGCCGTCATCGTCAGCGAGCAGGGCGGCAAGATCCGTTACAGCAACCTCATCGAGGGCATCAACTACCGCGTCGACATCGACGAGCAGTCGGGTCTCGAGGATAAGGTGATCATTGAAAGCCGCGACCGCGCCAAGGTCCCGGAAGTACAGATCGTCGACAACGACGGCACCGTGCTCGTCACCTACGCGCTGCCTGTAGGCGCCCACCTCATCTTCGACGACGGCGCCGACGTCAAGGTCGGCGACCACCTCGTCAAGATACCCCGTGCCACCGGTGGTGCCGGCGATATCACCGGCGGTCTGCCCCGTGTCACCGAGCTCTTCGAGGCGCGCAACCCGTCGAACCCCGCCATCGTGTCGGAAATCGACGGCGAAGTGCACTTCGGCAAGGTAAAGCGCGGCAACCGCGAGATATCCGTCACATCCAAGCTCGGCGAGGTCAAGAAATATCTTGTGCCCCTGTCCAAGCAGATTCTCGTTCAGGAAAACGATGTCGTACGTGCAGGCACACCCCTCTCCGACGGCGCCATCACCCCTGCCGACATCCTCAACATCATGGGGCCGACAGCCGTGCAGGAATACATCGTCAACGAAGTTCAGGACGTGTACCGCATGCAGGGTGTGAAGATCAACGACAAGCACTTCGAGGTCATCGTGCGCCAGATGATGCGCAAGGTCACCATCCTCGACCCGGGCGATACCGTGTTCCTCGAGCAGCAGGTGGTCGACAAACGCGACTTCATGGACGAGAACGACCGTATTTGGGGCAAGAAGGTGGTTACCGACGCCGGCGATTCCGAGGATCTCAAGCCTGGTCAGATAATCACCGCACGTCGCCTGCGCGACGAGAACTCGGCTCTCAAGCGCCGCGACCTCCGCATCGTCACCGTACGCGATGCCGTACCCGCCACCTCCGAGCAGATACTTCAGGGTATCACACGAGCCGCACTTCAGACATCGAGCTTCATGTCGGCCGCATCGTTCCAGGAGACCACCAAGGTACTCAACGAAGCCGCCATTCAGGGCAAGACCGACAGCCTCGAAGGAATGAAGGAGAACGTGATCTGCGGACACCTCATCCCCGCCGGCACCGGCCTGCGCGAATACCAGAGCCTCGTGGTAGGCTCATCCGACGACTTCGGTCGTCTCGAACCCGAAGAAGCCGAAGTGGTCGAGATCATCAACGACTGATAATACCTCTTATCCTACAAAGCGGGCGCACCCCATACCGGGCGCGCCTGCTTTGTTTTTGAATGTTCTTGAAAATAAATTTCGGTAAACATGACTACTTTATAAAATTATTCGTATATTTGTGGCATATAACCGTTTTGGCGTGACTCGGAGGAGTCCGCTTAAAAATATTTTCTGAAAGCGTTTGCGTAACACCGTCTTGATATATTGAAATCTCGCAAATTTCTATGATAAGGTCAAGAACAGTGCAATGGCAGACGCCCATGGTGTGTATATTCAATATCCGTTAGCGGAGGAATAATACATAAATGCGTGGGCTCTTTCATTGCCGTTCTACCTTATCGGGCAATGCGAGAGCCTCAATGTATGGAACGGCGCCAAGTGAAAGATTTCCACGCTTTCCCGTTTATAAACCATTCATCATCAGCCGCCATGGAAATCGGGCCGCGCCTTAACTCTTATGCCACACATTATCCGTTTCTCAATTCTGATGTTGATGGCCGTATTGGGCATCGCAGCGTCCGCACGCACTGTCACACCCGATCAGGCCCGGCAGGTTGCAGGTGAATTTTTAGGCGAACAGCCACAGTCCAATGCCCCGTTGAAGATTAAAGCCCTAAGCCACGGCACTGGCGAATCCATCACGCAGCCATACTACATCTTCAACTCCTCGACGCCTGGCCAAGGCTTCGTGATAATAAGCGGCGACGACCGCGCGCAGCGCATCCTCGGCTACTCCGACACCGGCACCTTCGATCCCGACAACATCCCGCCACAGCTCGTCGACCTGCTCGGACAATATGCGGTGCAGATCAAATCCATAAAATCGGGTGATACCCACTCATCGTGGAGCGCACCCGCCCGTATTGAAAACAGCGAAGACGGCATACTGCTTGAAACTGCCAACTGGGGACAGGGAGCGCCCTACAACGCTCTCACCCCCGAATTCGACGGCGAGCACGCCCCTACCGGCTGCGTCGCCACCGCCATGGCCATCGTCATGAAATATCACAGCTGGCCGGAATCGTATGATTGGGATAATATGCCTGTAACAGACAATAATCCTGATAATTCGACAGAAATTGCCCGCTTGATGAAAGATGTTGGCGAATCTGTATTTATGGAATATGGCTCGATAGAAAGTTCGGCAAGCATGAATTGGACTGGTCATAAACTGCAACAGGATTTCAGATATTCTCCGGATTGTCAGTTTATCACCGCACAGAATTTTAGCGATAGCGAATGGCTTTCCATGATAAGAGAGAATCTTGAAAGCGATATGCCTGTGATCTACACTGGATCTGGCGTCGGTAGTCATGCCTTTGTAGTTGATGGAGTAAAGGATGATCTGTACCACATCAACTGGGGATGGGATGGAGCCCTTAACGGTTATTTTGCATTAGATTCATTAATTCCTGATTACTTTAATTTCAATGATAATCATGGCATGGTGGTTAATATTTCTCCGGATCGTTTCGGCAAAGAGTACTCACGAGCATTTACAGATTACGGTTACTTCTATTCAGACTGCGGAAATTTTGAGTTTATGAATATTAATGTTGAAAATATTGAAAAAAATATTCCCTTTGATTTTACGCATGATCATGTGACAGTTCCCGCCGGATTTAATGGAGAGGTGGGATTGGCGCTTGTTTCCGAAAACGATGAAATCAAATATGTGATTTCCAGTCTTTATTATTCAATCGTATCAGAGGAAACCGAATCACATGCGCAAGGTGTCGGACTTTCATTATCGCAAATTACAATCTTTTGCGATATAGCTCCAACTGATCGGCTTCAGATTGTAACTAAGGAAATTAACGAAAGTGATTGGAAATTGGTACTTGGAACCATTGAGTCAAAAGCCTCTATTCCGGTCATCAACAATAAGCCTCGTTATGGAAATATAAAATTGATTATTGACAAAAATCTACGCATGAATTGCACTTATGGATATCATCCAAGTGCGATATCATCAGATTTCAAGGATGGTGAACATGAAATAAGAGTTCTTAAAGGCCACCTTGTTAGTTACTGCATTGACAGAATAAATGAAACCGAAGGCCAAATTTGTGTAGATCGTAAATGTTTGTCTCCCAATAACACATCTCAATTCAATGGCAATAAAATTATTAGTGGCGATTTTGTCAGTGATAATTTTACAGTAATAGATGATTATGTTATTGAAGTGAAAATAGTTAAATCCGAAGATCCTGATCCATCAGGTAATGAAATCGTCATTGACAAAATCAAATACATTTTATCGGAAGGAACTGCAGAAGTTGTTGGTTATATAGAAGATCCTAAGGATGTTACAATTCCCTCGACCTTAAATGTCAATGACTTTAAGATACCTGTCACAAGTATCGGAAATAATGCCTTTGAGAATTGTATATCCCTGAGATCGATCACACTTCCATACACAATCAAATCATTAGGAGAAAATTGTTTCCTAAACTGCTATAACCTTGAAAAAGTGCATCTGAATGAAAATATTGGGATATTACCCCGTGGAGCCTTCGTTCAGTGCCGATCCTTAAAGATTTTAGAACCGACAGAAAATATTAAATATATCGACAGATTCGCGTTATCATATTCCGGCCTTGAATACTTTTATGTTCCATCTTCCATGCAGTTGGCTCCGTATGATTGCCCTCTCACACAAATGCACGATTTGAAAAAAATTGAAATAGATCCTGACCATCCCGATTGGTTGATATATGATGATTGCCTTTATCACAAAGAACTTAACAAACTTTGTGTGGTACCAGCAAAAGTTTCACATACCGCATTGCATTTTAAAGATGGAATTGAAAGTATCGATGCCTTTGCAATTTTCAATGTGGAATCGCTTAAGGAGATTGTCATCCCGGATAACATTAAACGAATTGAGTATAATTCCATCAGCGACTGTGCTAATCTTGAATACTTGGTGTTGCCAAAAAAATGTAGTTTTAACGTATTAAGCATCGTGAATTGTCCCTCTCTTAAATATGTCCATATTCCATATCAAAGTCCTTATCCCAATAATATTCTTGACTCACCGCGAAACATCAAAGCAATCTATCTGACAGTTGATACCGAGGATAGTTTTCCCATAAATATAAAAGGCATATTTGAGCGTCTTGATACAGAATCTGTCCTACCCGCTTTTTTCCTGAATTCTAAAGAATCAAAGATTGTGAATTATGGTGATGCTTCAATATATTTACCAGGTAAAGCTTCCGGCATAATTGATGGGCATCAGGAAATGTGGACATACAAACTTCATAGAAGTAAAGGTGCGATTACGATTACCCCGTTGATTAAAGAAATTGTCATTGATAAAGTTTCAATCAATGGCAAGGTTATTGAACCTGATGCAAATAATGTGTATTATTATGGTAATCCGCAGGCTTGTGCGGTTGAGAATCCTGATGTCGAGGTCGTATATACATTGCATGGACGTCAGCAGATGACTACGCATTATACTCCCGAATTCAATGCTGAGCTACCCGATGAAGAATTAAGCGGCATTTCATCCCCGGTCGATAACGGTAATTCTGTCTCGGTCAAAGTATCCGGTGCGACAGTGTATATAAGCGGTGCGAACGTGAACTCGTATGCCGTAGTATGTGATATCGCCGGTACGATGGTTTATCAAGGCAAGGAGCGTGCGATATGCGGCCTTTCTCCCGGTGCATATGTCGTTTCAATCGAGGGTCGCTTCTTTAAGATAATGGTCGGACATATTGATTGATAGGTGAAGGTAGATACTAAGCGGGGCTGTGTCAAAAAACTTTGATTATGACACAGCCCCACTTTATGTTTTTGTGGCAGCAAGTACACAGTGTATTTTGGTGGATTTGCCATGAATGGTTCCGCCTGAGTCCTCACCACTCGAAACTGATGGATGCGCCGAGGCCGTTGAGGGTGGCGGCGGTGTCGTACCATGAATAATTGTTGTCGGATGTGAGCAGGCGATAGGTGACGCCGATATTGATGGCCTGTCGGGGATTGGCCGAACTGATGGGGATGCGTACGCCGACCGCCGGTTGAAGGAAAAACTGGGCACCATGTCCCATCGTGCGGTCGTGCAGTTGCAGATAGTCGTTGCCGAGAAACCATGCGGCTCCTATCTTAGCGTCTATAAACATGGATGTGCCGCCGCCGGTACCGACGTTGAAACGGAAATCACTGAATATAGGCAACATTGCCATCGTGGTGGCGTTATCTCCGTAGTATTGGCGCGGGGCGTCGCCTGCTGTCCGGTCGTCATTGTTCCGTGCCATGGCCACGTCGATGCCCATGCCGGCGCCCATGAAAAACCACGAAGAATATTGGAAACCCTGCGTGGTTGACAGTCCGATGAAATTGGCCCGGTCGGTGCCTACACCGCCTATGCCTGAGAGTTCTACAAATCCTTTATATGCCATCGAACCCGACAGAGCGGGCGACAGCAGGCTCGGGATCTGGGTGGCGATCTCGTAGTACTGTGCTTTGGCTCCTGCGAAGCAGATTATGACGCATACCGCCGGCAATATTTTCTTCAGGAGTTTCATGACTTGAGAGATTTGCTTGATATATCTATGCGTATGGATTAATCGTCCATCTTCATTGACTGGAAGATGCCGAGGCGATCGAATTTCAGCTCAGAGCCGTCGGACAGCCTGATGATGAAGCTGAGCGGTTTACGGTCGATGCGGACTATGGTCTCTCCGTTGAAGTTCTTGTTGACATATCGTTGTATTGCTTTTAGAATCAACTCGGACGGTACGGCGCGGGTCTTGCAGTCGACCGAGGTCCATTCGCCCTTGTTGTTGAACTCGATCTTGGTGCCATTGACGAGTTTTACATCATAATCTGTCTTTTTGAATAGGTGACGGTCGGTCTTCACCATACTTACTTTGCCTTTGGGAAAGTATGTGGTGAGGAATTCCTGTGCCGGTTCGGGCAGATCCTTACGGTTGATGGAATACTTGTCGGCCGATGCTGTGAGGCATATCACTAAGACCATTATGGCGGTGAGTAAAAACTTCTTCATATCAAGATGATTATATATGGATATATAACATCGACAGCCGCCTGCGTGTTCAAAAAACAATACCCGGGCATATACAAGAATATGCCCGGGCAAATATGTCGGGAATCCGGTTTATACGTTGAAGCGGAAGTGCATTATGTCGCCGTCCTGCACCACGTATTCCTTGCCTTCGACGCTCAGCTTGCCGGCCTCACGCACGCCCTGCTCGCCGCTGAGCGATACATAATCGTCATATTTGATGACCTCGGCGCGGATGAAGCCCTTCTCGAAGTCGGTATGGATGATACCTGCGCACTTTGGCGCCTTGGAGCCGCGGCGGAATGTCCATGCGCGTACTTCGTCGGGGCCTGCCGTGAAGTAGGTCTGGAGGTCGAGTAGGGCATAGGCCGCGCGGATAAGACGCGATACGCCTGATTCTTCAAGTCCGATTTCGTTGAGAAATTCCTGCCGCTCCTCCCAGGTGTCGAGCTCGGCGATCTCGCTTTCGGTCTGGGCTGATACGACGAACACCCTGGCATCGGGGTCGTCGATCGAGGCGCGCACGGCCTCAACATATGCGTTGCCTGTGGCGGCCGAGGCGTCATCCACGTTGCATACATACATCACCGGCTTGGATGTGAGCAGGAAAAGCTCGCGGGCGAATTTCTGCTCGTCGGGCGTCTCGAACTGTACCGAGCGTGCAGGCTTTCCGGCATCGAGGGCGTCTTTTATCTGCCGCAGCACTTCATATTGCATCTTGGCCACCTTGTCGCCGCCGGTCTGTGCCTGCTTGAGCGTCTTGGCGATTCGGGCGTCGATTGTCTCAAGATCCTTGAGGATAAGCTCATATTCGATGATCTCCTTGTCGCGCACGGGATCTACCGAGCCGTCTACATGCGTTATATTGTCGTCGTCGAAGCAGCGCAGCACGTGCAGTATGGCATCTGTCTCGCGGATATTGGCGAGGAACTTGTTGCCCAGACCCTCACCTTTCGAGGCACCTTTCACAAGTCCGGCGATATCCACAATCTCAACCGTGGCCGGGACGACCGAGCGCGGGTTGCACATCTCCACAAGGGTGGTGAGGCGGTCGTCTGGCACGGTGATGACGCCCACGTTGGGCTCGATGGTGCAGAACGGAAAATTGGCCGACTGGGCCTTGGCGTTGCTCAGACAGTTGAAAAGGGTGGACTTGCCTACGTTTGGCAGGCCTACTATGCCGCATTGAAGTGCCATATTTTATGTGATTTTAGTCTGTTGTTGGTTTTCAGGGTGCAAAGTTAGCTCTTTTATGGCGGATTTCCGATACCCGGGCGTTAAAAGAGGTCAAAAGCGGTGGCTTTGTATTGCCTATCCGTGTTTTATTTGTAATTTTGCACGATAAAACAGAATTATAATTCAACCTACAATAGAAATGGCTCAACAAGAAGACGTATTCAAGAAAATCGTTGCCCATGCCAAGGAATACGGTTTTGTCTTTCCATCAAGTGAAATATACGACGGCCTGTCGGCCGTATACGACTACGGCCAGAACGGCGTAGAGCTCAAGAACAACATAAAGCGCTACTGGTGGGAGGCCATGACCCTGCTTCACGAGAATATAGTGGGAATCGATTCGGCCATATTCATGCATCCGACCATATGGAAGGCCTCGGGGCACGTCGATGCCTTCAACGATCCCCTCATCGACAACCGCGACTCCAAGAAGCGTTACCGTGCCGATGTGCTCATCGAGGATCAGATAGCCAAGATCGACGATAAGATAACCAAGGAGGTGGAGAAAGCCCGCAAGCGCTTTGGCGAATCGTTTGACGAAACCATGTTCCGCCAGACCAATGCCCGTGTCGCCGACCTTGTGGCACGCCGCGAGGCATTGCACGAACGCTTCTCGCAGGCCATGAATGACAATAACCTTGACGAGCTCCGTCAGATAATCATCGACGAGGAGATCGTCGACCCGATATCCGGCACAAAGAACTGGACCGAGGTGCGCCAGTTCAACCTCATGTTCAAGACAGAGATGGGTTCTACCGCCGACGGTGCCATGACCGTATACCTGCGCCCCGAGACCGCTCAGGGTATCTTCGTGAACTATCTCAACGTACAGAAGACTGGCCGCATGCGTATCCCCTTCGGCATCGCACAGATAGGCAAGGCATTCCGCAACGAGATCGTCGCACGCCAGTTCATATTCCGCATGCGCGAGTTCGAGCAGATGGAGATGCAGTTCTTCGTGCGTCCCGGCGAGGAGATGACATGGTTCAAATACTGGAAGGAATGGCGTCTGCGCTGGCACAAGGCTCTCGGCCTCGGCGACGAGAAATACCGCTACCACGACCACGAGAAGCTGGCTCACTACGCCAACGCCGCCACGGATATCGAGTTCCAGATGCCGTTCGGCTTCAAGGAGGTGGAAGGTATCCACTCGCGCACCAATTTTGACCTGTCGCAGCACGAGAAATTCTCGGGCAAGAAGATACAGTACTTCGATCCCGAGCTTAATTCGAGCTACACGCCTTACGTAATCGAGACTTCGATCGGCGTCGACCGCATGTTCCTCTCGGTACTTTGCTCGTCGTACGAGGAGCAGAAACTCGACGGAGGCGACTCTCGCGTGGTGCTCCACCTGCCCGCAGCCCTCGCACCCGTAAAATGCGCCGTGATGCCCCTTGTGCGCAAGGACGGTCTGCCCGAACTCGCACACGAGATTGTTGATGACCTAAAGTTTGATTTCTCGACACACTACGACGAGAAAGACTCCATCGGCAAGCGCTATCGCCGCCAGGATGCCATAGGCACCCCGTTCTGCATCACCGTCGACCACCAGAGCCTCGAAGACCGCACCGTCACCCTGCGTCACCGCGACAGCATGGAGCAGGAGCGTGTGGCCATCGACGACCTGCACAAGATAATCCACGGACGTGTGTCGCTCAACTCGTTGCTTCGCAAACTCAAATAATAGAATACATAACCTCAACTCCCCTCAACAGTCATGAAAAAAATATCAAAATCGACAATCATAATCGGCGTTATTGTACTCGTGCTCGTATTTCTGGGCTCGTGGTATGTGAGCGCCCGCAACGGACTCGTGGCCATGGACGAAGGCGTTCAGGAGCAGTGGAGCAAGGTGGAGGTGCAGTATCAGCGCCGACTCGACCTTATCCCCAATCTTGTGGAGACCGTCAAGGGCTATGCCGCCCATGAGCAGAACACATTCGAGAATGTGACCCGTGCCCGCGCAGGCCTTACCGATGCTTACAACGAGGCCAATGCCATGCAGAATACCGGCGCTGCCGCCACCGAGAGCGATCTCGACCGCTACAATGCCGCCCAGCAGAGTCTCGGCAAGGCGTTGAGCATCTATGTGAATGCCGTCCGTGAGGCATATCCCGACCTTAAGGCCGACAAACAGTTCGCCGATCTTCAGACTCAGCTCGAAGGCACCGAGAACCGCATCGCCACCGAGCGCGGTCGCTACACCGAGCAGGTGCGTGCCTTTAACGTGGCTGTGCGCACATTCCCCCGTTCGATAGTGGCCTCGATGGCAGGTTTTGGCGTCAAGCCCCAGTTCAAGGCCGATGCTGAGGCCGCCTCGGCTCCCAAAGTAAGTTTCTGATATGAGAAAACTGATATTTTTCATAGCCGTGACAGCGATGTCGCTGTCGATCTTCTCGGCCTGCAAGGACGACGACGAGAAGAATTCATACGACCTCAAGGACTTTCAGGAGTGGCGCAAGCAGAACGATGACTGGGTGGCCGAGATGCAGCAGCGCAAGAATCCCGACGGCACACCGTACTACACCACGCTGATACCCGCCTGGAATCCCGGTATATTCATTCTGATACATTACTTCAACGACCGCAGCGAGACCGAAGGCAATCTCACTCCGCTGTTCACATCCACCGTCGATGTGCGCTATCAGGGCTTCACCTGCGAGGACGAGCGCTTCGACTCCTCCAACCTTGTTAACCGTTACGGCAAGCTCGGCATAGCCCGCTTCGGCTGCAACAGCGTGGTGCAGGGATGGTCGGTCGCTCTCGAGAACATGCGCGTGGGCGATACCGCCGAGATCATCGTGCCTTACGAAGCCGCCTACGGCACCTCCTACACAGCGGCGCTTCTGCCATACTCGAGCCTTCGCTTCAACCTCCGCCTCGAAGACATCTACCGCTACGAAGCCCCCAATAATTGATCGTGTTATAGTTTAAATTGTATAACTAAAAAAGAGCGTGGCCGCCGACTTGGGTAGCCACGCTCTTTTCTTCCTAATATAGTCGATGATGCCATCCAATGTCGTGGAATCTATAATTCGGTTTGAAATGTAAAATAAATGGTAAATTCTTTACACGTCCGCCTCGATATGTAAAGAAAAACGGATTTCTTTTACACGTTGAGAGTACATGTAAAGATTCTTTACATGTCGCGATTTTATTCCATATTTGAAATAATATGGCAGGTTGAATCTGCCAGCCTGCTTACTTAGTGACAGAGTAATATAAAATAAACAATCAGTTGCAATAATTAAAAATTCTACGTACCTTTGCCGATGCAGAATGCATTACAACATCTTAAATGAGGTAACGCAGAATGCAGACATAATATAAAAGCGTCTATCCGCGCTTATTCTTGACTACTTGGAATTCTCGCAAAATTTCGTATCTATGTCAAGGATAGAGCAACAGTAGATGCCCCTTGATATGTACATATTGCGCCTGTGTGTTATGCAGAATAAGCACAGACATACTGATTGTATATACAGGCGTGGGCTTCTGCGCGTTGCCGTCCGACATAGATAAGGCAATGCGAGAAGCCTCAAGTAGTAGGATGGCAGCCGATACAGACTCCTACGCTTTTTCTGTTTCATCACATTCCATGTGCCGACGAGGGGATGACCGAGGCAATGAAAGACACAATGCGCTATCTGTTATTATTGTTCTTGATCCCGGCGGTATTGAATGCCGGAGCGCGCCAAATCACGCCTGATGAAGCTTCTGAAATCGCGTGCGAGTTTTTTACTTCGTCATCGACATCAATAAAGTCGGTAAGTGTTAAAAGAATTGGAGCAAAGGCAACTGTCAATGATGAGTCCCGACCATACTATATTTTTAACGCCGAGGGAAATCCAGGCTTTGTTGTCGTGAGCGGTGACAGTCGCGTCAGAAAAATTCTGGCCTATTCACATACAGTCAACTTTGATTATAATAATCTGCCGCCTCAGTTGGCCGATTTGCTCAATAGATATGATGAGCAGATAACGTCATTGCGCAGCAATGATGTGGTGCATCCATCGTGGAATCAGGTCATGCGAGCCGACAATGTTTCAGGCGGAAAACTTCTTGAGACAGCCCAATGGGGACAAGGAGCACCTTACAATAGCAAATGCCCTGTTTCGGACGGCGTTCAGAGTCCGACAGGCTGTGTCGCCACTGCAATGGCTATAATAATGAAATATCATAATTGGCCTGAGCAAGGCCGAAAGCAACATACTTATTGGAACTATACGACAGGAGCGGAATATACGACAGATTTCAGTAAATTCAAGCCTCAATGGGATAAAATGCTTCCGTCTTATAATGCCGGAGCCTATGCAGTGGAGAATGCCGATGCTGTTGCTGAGCTGATGTATTATGCCGGAATGTCGGCTAATATGCAGTATTCAGCTACTGAGAGTGGAGCCGGTGTCTTAGGCGTCATGACCGCTCTGCGCAGATATTTTAGCTATACCTCAAAGATGGACGAGGTGATAATGGAGCAATTCGGACAGGATGAATGGAAAACCCGCGTTCGGAAAGATATAGATGATGATTGCCCCGTATTCTATTACGGACAGGGTACGGGGGCGCATGCGTTTGTGATCGACGGATACGACGAAAAAGATCTGTTCCATGTCAACTGGGGTTGGAATGGCATGGCTAACGGATATTTCGCTCTCGACGATCTTTCGCCCGACGGACAATATTATTCCGAGAATCCCGGCATGGTGGCCGGTATCCGGCCTGCTGCGGCAGATGATGCGGTATGGTCGGACTTCTTTATGGCCGATGAAAAGTATATCGGTACTCCAGGTATAATAAAGTCCATGAATCCGTCGGTTGAGAATATTGTCCGTGATGAACCGTTCACGGTCGCCGTACCTCCTGTCGCGTTTCCTCCGCAGGTGGAATGTGATTTAGGTATTGCAATAGTTGATGAAAATAATTCTATCAAACAGGTCTTGGCAAGTCGTGCTTACAGTGCAACATACGAGTTTCTGTCATACGCCGGCACTACATTTGGGGGGATCATTCCAAAGTGTAAGATAGATGATACAGATAAACTTCAGCTGGTAGTGAAAGAGCATGGCGAATCAAGATGGCTGCTTGTTAATGACAGTAAGGACATAAAAAGCTCTATCGGCGTTAAAGACAATGTTCCGTATACGGCAAATGTGCATTGGGATGTAGATCCGCGTTTTGGTGTTGAATTTCTTGAGATGGATCAATGGAGTGGCAATGTAATAAGCAGTGAGGAAATAAATAATGCCGTCGGAAAATTATTGGTTGGTGCTGAATATCAGTTCCATCCATTTGAAGCTGATGCAAATCGCGGCATTTATTCTGCCGTAAGAATAAACGATGTCATGGCGGACATCTGTGTAAACAAGGCCTTTACAATGGGTGATAGGGCGATCGGTGTCATTAATGTGGCTCCCGGTGAATATGATATCAAGATATTCGGCTTGTTTCCGGGAGATGAACAGTCTGCGGAATTCAAGATTGAGAATCCCGGAGATCTGCAAAGATATGTGTCGGATAAGGAATGCGGACATATAACGGGTTTTACTCTTTCCGGTGGCGGCTCAGAGCAAGATTATGCATCTATATGTCTCAACATGCCTTTCATCGCCAGACTTGACTTGTCGGCATACGATCCCGTCAAAGAAAAATTGCCCGACTTCTGTTTTGCCGGATTGCCCAATCTTAGCAAGGTGATTTTGCCCGAAAATGTAGTCAATATAGGAGACGGCTGTTTTATCGGAGATGCGTTGGAGTCGGTCGTCATACCCGAGTCTGTAAAGTATATCGGTACACAAGCCTTTAATAATTATGAGGGATATTTCGACGCTCTCAATCTCGCTGCTGTGTTCTGCAAGGCTACGACTCCTCCCGAAGTGGGAGAAATACCGTTTGGCAACAACTCCCGTACAATTCTGTATGTATTGCCCGGATGTAAAGAGGCATATGCCTCTCACTCTTATTGGAGCACTTTCAAGGAGATAATCGAAGATCCGAATCCTGCAATCGATATCGAGGAAGTTATTGTCGATGGCATACGCTACAAGGTCTATCCCAACTATGCCGAGATTGTCGGCCCTGAGAAGGATAACTGCCCCGATGAAGTGATATTTCAGGAAAGTGTGATTTCGGGCGGCAGAACTGTCCCTGTAACAAGTATAGCATATCATGCGTTCCTTTATACGTCAATTAAAAAAGTGACCGTACCTGCGAGTGTCATCAACTGGGCTACAAGTACATTCTCATGCTGCTATGAACTCACGGACGTTGTTATAGAAGCACCAATCAAAGAGTTGCCAACCAATACATTTGAAAACTGCGTAAGTCTCACCAACATATCGCTTCCAAATACGATTGAGGTTATAGGGCAATACGCGATTTCAGCTGCAGGAAATATCAAACGATTCGATGTCCCCGCATCATTGCAGGAAATTCAATGGAACGGTATTATTGCGTTGCAAGAATTGGAAGAGATCATATTGCCAGAAGAAAACAATAATTTTAATCTTATAGATGGAGTATTGTATTCCAAAGATATGAAATGGCTGTATCTCTATCCTTCAGGCGATCGTAGTAGGGAGCGTTTTGTTATTCTGGAAGGTGTAACCAACACATTTATTTTATCAATTTCCGGTGAGAATCTGAAAGAGGTGGTCATACCTAACAGTATGACAGATCTTACAGAACAATTTATTTATGGGGTACCTAATTTGGAAACATTAATTCTCCATGATGAGATAACAGAAGTCCCCAACGACTGTTTTTGGTTGCCGAAGAATCTGACACTTGGTAAAAAATTATTTAAAATCGGATCTCAATATATGGCGCAATATAGTTGCAATATATATTGTCTAAATGAGCTTAATCTTACGGATTTTCATATAATTTCAAATGGATTTCCCGGAACTATAAACCTTTGCTCGGGCTATCTGACCCCTAATGTTATTTTCAGCGATAATATTAACAAAGATCAGAATTATACTGTAGATATCCCCGGCAAAGCGGATTGGTCGGAATGCAATCTGGATAGCGAGAATATTCGGCATATGTGGAACTATCGTTTCAATAAAGAGCAACAGGAGTTTTCAATAAGTGATGTCCTTCAGAATGTTGAAATAACAGATGTCAAAATCAATGGCAAAAGTGCCGGCAATGGCGCAGGTATCTATTGCTATACGGATACCGATGTACCGGAGGTTATTGTTGAATATCGTGTGAATGATCATCAGGATATGACGACTGTATATTCTTCGGAATTCAATCGTAATCTTCCGATAGAAGATTGTTCCGCCATTATCGATATCAACACCGATCCATCTGAAACTGTCTATGAGGTATATACCCTATCAGGTATATGTGTGGCTCATAATACGACCAAGGGCCTTTCTCCCGGTATTTATATTTTAAAGACCTCGAATTCCACTCGCAAACTGATCATAAGGTAATATTCCATTCCTAAACAACGAAACCGGGTGCGATGCCTTGGGCCGCACTCGGTTTTATCGTTTGGGACAATATGAATGACTCAGTTGTCGATATTTGCCTTGATTGTGTCGACGATGTAGCGGACGTTGTCGTCGCTCACGTAGGGGCCGGCAGGGAGGCATATGCCGCGCCTGAACAGGCTCTCGCTCACGCCGTTGACATATGCGGGCGAGTTGCGGTATACGGGCTGCCGGTGCATGGGCTTCCACAACGGGCGTGCCTCGATGTCGGCTTTGTCGAGAGCCACGCGCAGAGCTTCCACGTTGTCGCCTGGCTGGCAGTCGGTAGTGGCTGTGGCAGCCTGGTGTATGACGCCGGCGGCGCCGCCGACAGCCCCGGTTATGATGTTTTTGTATACATTGTCCTGTCCTTTGATGCGCAGGGCGGGGTCGAGCAGGGCGGTACATAGCCAGAAGTTGGCGTCGTAGCGTGGCGACGGGTTGCAGTGCATCTCTATTCCGTCCACACCGTCGAGCAGTTCGCAGTAGAGTTGCTGCACATGGCGGTGATGGGCGAGATATTTGTCGAGTACGCTGAATTGCCCTAATCCGATGCATGCCGAGATGTTGGACAGGCGGTAGTTGTATCCTATTGCTTCGTGTTGGTAGTAGGGATAGCTCTCGCGTGCCTGCGTGGCATACCACATTATTTTGCGGGCGGTCTCTTTATCGGGGCAGAGTAGGGCGCCTCCGCCCGATGTGGTTATCATCTTGTTGCCGTTGAAACTCAGGATGCCGAACCTGCCGAAGGTGCCGAGCACGCGGCCGTCGAAGCGCGAGCCGAATCCTTCGGCGGCATCCTCGATTACCGGAATGCCGTACTTGTCGGCCACGGCCATTATCTCGTCTATGCGGTAGGGCATGCCGTACAAGGCCACCACAATTATTGCCTTGGGCTTGCGGCCTGTGACCGCTATCCGGTCGGCGATGGCCTCGTCGAGCAGGCGGGGATCCATATTCCAGCTCTCAGGCTCGGAGTCTACAAAAACAGGCGTGGCGCCGAGATACGCTACCGGATTGCTCGATGCGCAGAAGGTGAAACTCTGGCACATCACTTCGTCGCCCGGCTTCACACCGCAGGCTATCAGTGCGAGATGGATGGCCGATGTGCCCGAATTGAGTGCCACGACTTCGTTGGCTCCGGTGAATTCCTTGAGCTTCTGCTCGAAAGCGGTTACGTCCGGCCCCAGAGGCACGGCCCAGTCTTCGGCCAATGCGGCTTTGATGTAGTCGATCTCATGGCCGCTCATGCGGGGTTTGCAAAGCAGTATTCTTGCCATTGTACATTATTGTTTCGGCCCCAGAGTGAGGCTTGATGTGTCGGTGAGCTGTGCCGCCATGGAGGCTATATCATCCGGCGTGACGGCGCGTATCGAATCGATAAGCTGATCGTTGGTCGTGGCGTGGCCGCGCAGCAGGGTCTGGCGGGCGATGCCGAGGATGCGGTTCTCGAGATTCTCGGATGCTATTACAAGCTGTCCGAGGTATTGCTTTTTGGCGAGCTCGAGGCGGCGGTGCGTCATATATCCGTCTGCCACAGAGCGTATCGTATCATTAACGAGACGGCGGCATAGGCCGTTGTCGGTGGGGTCGCAGCCATAGTATATGGCGAGTGTGCCGCAGTCGCTGAACAGTCCTGTCGACGCCTCTACGGTGTATACAAGTCCGCGGCGTTCGCGCAGCGATACGTTGAGCAGCGAGTTCATGCCGGGGCCTCCGAGTATATTGGTGAGCAGAGCCAGCTTATAGCGGTCGGGCGAGTCGAAGGAGCAGCATCTCGCCCCTACAATGGTGTGACACTGATGCGAGTCGATGGCTTTGTGGCGCTCGAACTGTGCCGGCACAGGAGGCATGGCGCGGTGGTGTTCGGGCGTCGGACCGCCGATGCAGGAGAACCGGCCTTCGAGTATGTCAAACACGCGGTCGGCCGCCAGATTTCCGGCATAGAATACCACCATATTGCCCGGTACGTACCACCGGCGTAGATATTCGCGGCATGTGGCCGAGTCGAATGTATCGAGCGCATCGCGCGTGCCGAGGATATTATGCCCGAGCGAGCTGCCGGCAAAGATCAGATCCTCGAAATCGTCGAAAACGGCCTCCGACGGGCTGTCGAGATAGGAATCAATCTCGTCGGCCACCACCTCGCGCTCCTTGTCGAGTTCGCGGGCTGGGAACTGCGAGTTGGCGGTGAGGTCGGCTATGAGTTCGGCGGCTCGCGGCAGGTTGCCCGAGGGGAATACCGAATATATGACGGTCTCCTCCTTGGTGGTATATGCGTTAAGCTCGCCGCCCACCGCCTCCATGCGGTTGATGATATGCCACGGAGAGCGGCGCGCTGTGCCCTTGAATATTGTGTGTTCTACGAAATGCGCCAGTCCGAAGTGCGCCGGATCCTCGTCGCGGCTGCCGGCCATCACAGCTGCGCCGCAATAGCCTACCGCCGCTCCGGGCACATGCAGATGCACCATGCGTAGCCCCGAGGGTACCGTACGATATTCAATCGTCTGTTTTTTCATTATCAGCAGGCGTGTGCCCGTCTTTTTTTATGAGTTCCAGAAGCCGGGGCAGAGCCTCGTCGGCCGGAATGTTTTTCTCGACGCAGGTCTTGCCGCGATATATGCTCACGCGGCCCGGGCCGGCGCCTACGTATCCATAGTCGGCATCGGCCATCTCGCCGGGGCCGTTGACAATGCAGCCCATCACACCTATCTTGAGGCCTTTGAGGCCTGCGGTCGCTTTTTTTACCTTGGCAAGTGTGTCCTGCAGGTCGAACAGTGTGCGTCCGCAGCTCGGGCATGCGATGTATTCGGTCTTGGATATGACGCGACGGGTGGCCTGGAGTATGTCCCTCGCCAGCCCGGCTGCCGCCTTGTAGTCGAGGTTCGGAGCTGATATACGTATATCGTTGCCGCATGAAGTGTTGAGCAGCAGATAGCCCAGATCGACCGATGCCGCTATCTTTACTTCGTCGGCTGACATGGATGCCGGATATATCGCCTCCACTTCAAAAACGTCTGTCTCTTCAGCGGCGGAAAGCACCTGCTCGATTATATTGGGATGTGCGGCTGTGATACGGTTCCCTTCGCGGCGTGCAGCCTTGGCCGGGCTTGCCGCGCGGCAGGCATCTATATGTGCAAGTATCTGTCGTGCCACGGGTATCTCGCGCTCCGGATCCTCGGTGAGAGAAACACGTATCGTGTCGCCTATGCCGTCTACGAGCAGCGAACCTATGCCCACTGCGCTTTTTATGCGGCCGTCGTCGGCGTCTCCGGCTTCGGTGACACCGAGGTGCAGCGGATAGTCCATGCCTTCTTCGGCCATGCGTCGGGCGAGCAGGCGCACTGTGTCGGTCATCACCACCACATTGGAGGCTTTGATCGAGATCACCACATCGTTGAAATCAAGATCCTTGCATATGCGCAGAAATTCGAGTGCGCTCTCCACCATGCCCGCCGGCGTGTCGCCGTAGCGACTCATGATGCGGTCGCTGAGCGAGCCATGGTTCACGCCTATGCGGATGGCTGTACCACGTTGACGGCACAACTCCACGAACGGCACCACTTTGTCGTGCAGACGGCGCAATTCGTCGGCATATTCCTCGTCGGTATATTCAAGTTTTGCGAACGTTCGGCCGGGATCGGCGAAGTTTCCAGGGTTTATACGCACCTTCTCCACCTCTTCTGCGGCGGTAAATGCGGCGGCGGGGTTGAAGTGTATGTCGGCTACAAGCGGTGTGTCGTAGCCACGTGTACGCACGCGGCGGCGTATCTCGCCCAGATTGCGGGCGTGTGCCGGGGTCTGGGCGGTGAGGCGCACGATGTCGGCTCCGGCATCCGCTATGCGGATTATCTGCTCGACGGAGGCCTCGGTGTCCATAGTCGGTGTATTGGTCATCGACTGTACGGCTATGGGGTGCGAACCGCCTATGATTACATTGCCTATGCGTACTTCGCCGGTGGGGCGCCGCAGATAGCCCTGAGGATGGCTTGCCATCAGTCGTTCACTTTATAGTTGTAGCCTTCGATAGCCGACAGGTCTTCGTTGGCCTTTTCTATTTTCTTTGTGAGCGACGCGCACCATGCGGCATAGCGTGCGGCGAGCGCGTTGTCGCCGAGCGCAAGCATTCGCACTGCAAGGACTGCGGCGTTCATGCCTGCGTTGATGCCCACTGTGGCCACAGGGATGCCCGGAGGCATCATCACTATCGAGAGCAGTGCGTCCTGCCCTTGCAGTGTGGAATCGATAGGCAGTCCTATCACGGGCAGGGTGGTGAGTGCGGCGATAACGCCGGGGAGTGCAGCGGCCATGCCGGCTGCGGCTATTATGACTTTGATGCCGCGGTCGGCGGCACCGGAGGCATATTCCTCCACCGCGCGTGGGGTGCGGTGTGCGCTCAGGGCCTTCATTTCGAAGGGCACCTGCATCTGTTCCAGAAAATCGGCTGCCTTGCGCAGCACGGGCAGGTCGGATGTGCTGCCCATTATTATCGATACTTGAGGTGTCATCTATATTGGTTTATTATGTGTTATCTATCGTATGCACATTGCGGCGAAGCATGTTATGAGTCCCAATGTCAGTCCGGCCATCACTTGTGCCGGAGTGTGGCGCAGAAGCAGCAGGCGCGCCGTTGCCATGGCACCGGCAAGGAGTATGCCTGCGCTGAACATTATCATCACATTTATGTCCGCCACACCGGATACGGCAAACCACAGCATCATTCCTGTCAGGCCGCCCATGGCAGTGGTATGTGCGCTGATTTTCCATCTCAGGTTTATCAGCAGGGCTACTACGGTTGCCGCGGCGGCACCTATAAAAAACATTCGCAGCCATACCGGCGCTCCGAGCGAACCGACAAACAGCGATGCCCCCACATAGCATGCCGCCGCTATCGACATGGGGATGGTGCGTTGGCCGCGGTCGCTTATGGCGCGGTCGGCCACCTTCCCGGCCTTTATCAGCGCAGCGATGGCAAACAATGGTATAAGGCATGTGATCGCTGTTACGAGCAGAGTGGCAATCAGACGGTTTGACTCGGAAATCGACCTGAGCGGAGTGGCCCACATGGCCAGAGCCATACCATAAGTAGGTACCATCAGTGGCGAGAACACATCGCTCAGTATCTGGGCCCATAGAGGTTTATGCGGAAGTACGCTGTCAGCAGCGGGTGATATGTTGTCTATTGCTTCGTTATCTTCGTTCATGACTACTACTTGTTATTCTATCTTGCGCAGGCGAGCCGGCTGTATGCCCATACGCTCGCGATATTTCGCCACTGTGCGGCGTGCTATTTTCATGCCCTGCGCTGCCAAAGCCGCTACTATCGCATCGTCGCTCATCGGCGATGACTTGTCCTCGCTGTCTATCAGTTTGCGCAGGGCGCTCTCGATTTTATATACCGATATGTCTCCGGCATCGCTCACACTTTCGCTGAACAATGATTTCAGTGACACCATTCCGCGTGGTGTCAAAGCATATTTGCCGGCAGTGGCCCGCGACACCACGCTAAGGTTTATTCCGGTCTCGTCGGCTACCTGTCTCAGCACCATCGGGCGCAAAGTTGAGCAGTCGTAAGTCTTGAAGAATTCAGGCTGGAGTCTCACTATGGCCGTCATCACGGCCATAAGCGTATTGTACCGTCGCTGTGCCATGCCTATGAACTCCTCGGCTTCGTTACGGCGCGCCTTTATGAATGCCTCTGCGGCAGGATCAGAAGACCGGCGGCGGAAGCTCTCCTCCACCACCAGTTCTGGCAACCGGTCGGCCATCGATACACTTACGTTGCCGTCGGCATCGGTATCTATTATGAAGTCGGGGCTTATATGGCTCATGCGGTCATCATCTCCGTTCTCGAGAACAGTGGCCGGTTTCGGGTTGAGCGATCGTATCACTTTCACGGCTTCGTCGAGTCGGGTTTCGTCAAGGCCGAGGTCGGCACGTACCTTCTTGTATTTGCGGTTTGCGAAGTGATGGAATTCCTTGTCGATGACTTGTATGGCATTATATACAGACGGCGACGGTTCGAGTCGGTCGAGTTGCAGCAGCAGGCAGTCGCGCAGGTTCTCGGCACCGATGCCGGCAGGTTCGAGGCCACGGATTATCTTTATGGCTTCTACCATATTCGCCGGGTCGGGGTCTATCCCGGCACTCATGGCCATATCATCGGCCAATGCCTGTGGAGTGCGTGTAAGATAGCCGTTGTTATCAAGGCTTGCAGCGGCAAATTTTGTAAGTTCGCGCAGATAGTCGGGCAGTTCCAGTTCATCGATCTGCCGGTCGAGCGATGGTATCAGCAGTGCGCTGTTGTCCACTGCCTCAGGCCGGTAGTGGATGTCATCGGCCGAGCGGTTGGATATATTGGTGCGGTAATATGGCACATCGTCATCGTTGGCATAGTCGGCACGTTGGAGATCCTCTGCGCTCTCTGTGAAATTGTTGCCTTCGTCGTCTTTTTGTGTTATGGCTGTATCCGGATCACTTGCGGCTTCGAGTGCCGGATTCTCGTCGATCGCCAGGGCAAGTTCTTCCTCGAATTCGGGTGCGGACATCTCGAGCAGACGACCGAAGCGCATCTGCTGCGGGCTCAGGCGCAGCGATAATTGCTGCTGTTGCGATAAAGATTGCGAGTGAGTTGCCATACGGGTTGTTATTGCCCGGCAAAGTTACGAAAAAATCCCCGGAATATGCAGTTATATGCACAGATTGTCCAGACCTACTCCTCTTTGGAGAAAATGCCGCGCAGGCGGTCGGTAAAAGATGGGTTGAGAGGCTTTAGATGTATGGATACCTTTGGCGACAGTTTGTTCAAAAATATTATGGACGAATGCAACACTATGGCAGTCCATTCCTCAAAAGGCACAATGGCGTGGATGTGCGCGAGCGGAATCGACCTGAAAATTGACTTTTCGTCCACAGAGCCTATTATTATCTTTCCGGCATCGATATCCACATTGATATTGTGCATTATGCCCACAGAGTCAAAGAGCAATGCTATATCAAGGCAATCCACGCTTTTGGCGCGTTTCGGATATTTCTTGTAGAGGGTGTTGATAACTTCTTTGGTAATCATGTTGTTGCCGGTTTTTATAACTTAAGCTAATGAATCAGTTCTGTCAATCTGCAACCCGTTTCGGGCGATTTTCACTTATTATAACCTTGCGCGCCGTCTATGGTTCACGTCTTTGTGTTAAGATTGTGTTACAAAAAATCCCCTTCCATCCGAGGGCGGGTGGAAGGGGATTTTTGTGGTGTTATCAGGCAAGGAATCCGAGCAGTACGCCGGCTGCTACCGCCGAGCCGATGACGCCGGCCACATTCGGGCCCATGGCATGCATCAGCAGATAGTTGGACGGATCGTATTCCAGACCGAGGTTGTTGGAGATACGGGCCGACATCGGCACGGCCGATACGCCGGCATTGCCGATAAGTGGATTGATCTTCTTGTCTTTGGGCAGCACAAGGTTGAACAGCTTCACGAACAGCACCCCGCTCGACGAAGCTATGACAAACGCCATGAAGCCGAGGAAGAAGATGAAGATGGTCTGCGGGGTGAGGAACTGCGAGGCCTGTGTCGAGGCGCCGACGGTCATGCCGAGAAGGATGGTCACGATGTCGGTAAGAGCATTCGACGCTGTCTTGGCAAGACGTGTGGTCACGCCGCACTCGCGCAGCAGATTGCCGAAGAACAGCATGCCGAGCAGGGGCAGGCCGGAAGGCACCACGAAGCAGGTGAGAAGCATGCCCACGATGGGGAATATGATCTTCTCGTTCTGCGACACGGCGCGGGCCGGCTTCATCTTGATGAGGCGCTCTTTCTTGGTGGTGAACAGGCGCATGAGCGGCGGCTGTATCACAGGCACGAGAGCCATGTAGGAGTAGGCCGACACGGCTATGGCGCCCATGAGGTTGGGAGCCAGCTTCGACGACAGGAAGATGGCTGTGGGGCCGTCGGCGCCGCCGATTATGGCGATGGCGCCGGCCTGGTCGGGAGCGAAGCCGATGGCAAGGGCTACCATATAGGCGCCGAAGATACCGAACTGGGCAGCCGCGCCGATAAGCATCAGCTTGGGATTGGCTATGAGGGCCGAGAAGTCGGTCATCGCACCGATGCCAAGGAAGATGAGTGGCGGGTACCACCCGGCGCTAACTCCATTATACAGGATATTGAGCACCGAGCCTTGCTCGTAGATGCCTACCTCGAGACCGGCTTCGGTATTGAAGGGCACATTGCCTATGAGGATACCGAATCCGATGGGCACGAGCAGCATGGGCTCGAAGTTTTTCTTTATCGCCAGCCAGATGAAGGACAGGCCCACAAGGAGCATTATGATGTTGCCCCACTCGGCATTGGCGAAACCTGTCAGTTCCCAGAACTGTCGCAGGTTTTTAAGCAGGAAATCGCCGAAATCCATAGTGTCCGGTGATTATTCGATGACGATAAGCGGATTGCCCTCGAGTACAGAATCGCCTGCGGCAACCAGGATTTCCTTGACTGTGCCGTCTGTGCCGGCATGTATGGCGTTCTCCATCTTCATGGCTTCGAGCAGCAGCACGGTGTCTGCGGCTTTCACGGCTTGTCCCACCTTGACGGGGATTGAGAGCACCACGCCGGGCAGGGGAGCCTTGATGGCTTTGCCGGCGCCTGTCGATGCAGCAGGCTTGGAGATTACCTTCTCGCCGGATGCGGCGCGAGGAGCTGCGGCGGGCTTGGGAGCCTGCACGCTCTTGACGGCTGCTGCTTTCGATGCTTCGAGTTCTACGCGGTAGGCAACGCCGTTGACCTCGACCTGGGCTACATTGTCCTCGATGTCGCCGATGGCCACCTTGTAGGTGTTGCCGTTGATTTTATATTTATATTCTTTCATTGCTGTGATAGGTTAAATAAGATTGGTTAGCGGCGGCGTACCGGACGTGCGGGTATCTCGCGAAGGTTGTATATCTTGGAGCTCCAAGGCGAGTATGCGCGGCGTACCTTGTTGATTGTGAGTATTGTGCTCTCGGCATCGTGTGCGTCGAGGTGGTCGCGCAGAGCCATGGCGATGGCGGCGATCTCCTCGCCGGTATCGTGCTCGGTGCTGCGGATCTCCGACAGCTGCGGGGTTTCGTTGCCCTGTGCGCGGGCTTTGTTGAGGCGCGATACGAGCGAACCGATCTTGCCGATGCCGTAGAAGCTGAGGCAGAGCACGAGCAGTGCGGTGAACACTATGCACATGGCCATGACAGTCATGCCGAAGCCGTTGGCGTCGCGGTTGGCGAAGTCCTCGATCTTCTTGTTGGTGTCCTTGATCACATTGGCGCTCGACGGTGTGATGTAGTCGTCCTCGCCGCCAGTACGGATGGCCCAGATGCCTGCGCCGTCCTCGGTGCGGGCCCAGCTTTGTCCGGGCAGAATACCTGCGGGTACCAGTACCTCGTCGATAAGGGTACGGCCGTCTGCGTCGTAGATGCCTATCCAGTTGTCGCGGGTGGGGTCGAGTACAAAATTGGTGTGGAACGTGCCCTTGTTAGGCTCGCCGTCGGTGAAGAAGATGACGTGCTGTCGCTTGGGCATGCGGGTGTTGACATCGCCCAGTGGCACCGGATACATGGTGGGCTTGGTCGAGTCGTTGGTGAGATAGATGCTTGATATCTCGATGGGGGCGAAGTTGGCGTTGAAAATCTCGATCCATCCGTGGTGTGCGCCGTATTCGTCGGCGATGCCGTCGGGTGTGTTTTCAACCATAACCTCATTGATGCGCAGCGCCGTGCGGGTCTGGGCCATCGCAGCGGCGCAGCACATAGCCACCACCGCCAGCATCATCAGAAGTCTTTTTTTCATGCTTTCTTGTTTTTGGCGGGGATGGGGATTACAGAGGTATATTGCCGTGCTTCTTGGCTGGATTCATCACCTTCTTGGTGGCGAGCTGCTGCAGGGCGCGGATTATGCGGAAACGGGTGTTGCGTGGCTCGATCACGTCGTCGATATAGCCATAGCGTGCGGCGTTGTAAGGATTGCAGAACAGCTTGTTGTATTCGGCCTCCTTCTCGGCAAGCACCTTCTTGGGATCGTCCGATGCCTTCGCTTCCTTGGCGTACAGCACCTCTACGGCGCCGGCGCCGCCCATTACTGCGATCTCGGCCGTGGGCCATGCGTAGTTCATGTCGCCGCGCAGCTGCTTGCAGCTCATCACGATGTGCGAGCCGCCGTAGCTCTTGCGCAGTGTCACTGTTACCTTGGGTACGGTAGCCTCACCGTATGCGTAGAGCAGTTTTGCGCCGTGAAGTATGACGGCGTTGTATTCCTGTCCAGTACCGGGGAGGAATCCGGGCACGTCGACAAGTGTGACAAGAGGAATGTTGAATGCGTCGCAGAAGCGTACAAAGCGGGCACCCTTGCGCGAAGCGTTGCAGTCGAGTACGCCGGCGAGGTATTTGGGCTGGTTGGCCACGATACCTACGCTCTGGCCGTTGAAGCGGGCGAAGCCGACTATTATGTTTTTGGCATAGTCGCGCTGCACTTCAAGGAACTCGCCGTTGTCCACGATGGCGCCGATGACCTCGTACATATCGTAGGGTTTGTTGGGCGAGTCGGGGATGATCTCGTTGAGCGAGTCTTCAAGGCGGTCGATCGGATCGGTGCATTCAACCATCGGCGGCTCCTCGAGATTGTTCTGAGGTATGTATCCGAAGAGTTTGCGGATTATCTTGATGGCGTGCTCGCCGTCTTCGGCGGCAAAGTGCGCCACGCCGCTCTTAGAGGAGTGTACCTCTGCGCCGCCGAGGGCGTCCTGGGTCACATCTTCGCCTGTGACGGTTTTCACTACCTTCGGGCCGGTGAGGAACATGTACGAGATGCCCTTGGCCATGATGGTGAAGTCGGTGAGTGCCGGCGAATATACGGCACCGCCGGCGCAGGGGCCGAGGATTGCGGATATCTGGGGTATGACGCCCGAGGCAAGGATGTTGCGCTGGAATATCTCGGCATAGCCGGCCAATGCGTTGATGCCTTCCTGTATACGTGCGCCGCCCGAGTCGTTGAGGCCGATTACGGGGGCTCCCATCTTCATGGCCATATCCATGATCTTGCATATTTTCAGGGCCATTGTCTCCGACAGCGAACCGCCGAATACCGTGAAGTCCTGAGCGAATACGTATACCAGGCGGCCGTCAATCGTGCCGTAGCCGGTCACGACGCCGTCGCCGAGAAACGATTTCTTTTCCTGGCCGAAATTGTAGCAGCGGTGGCGCACAAACATGTCGAGTTCCTCGAACGAACCTTCGTCAAGGAGCTGTGCGATACGCTCGCGTGCGGTATATTTGCCACGCTCATGTTGCTTTTCGATGGCTTTTTCGCCGCCGCCGATGCGGGCTTGGTTGCGAAGCTCGATAAGCTCTTTTACTTTTTCGAGTTGATTGCTCATTATAGATGTTTTAAGTGATGTCGGGTAGTCTTTGTTTACTTGTTGGGGTCTTCGCAGAGCTCGATGAGGGTGCCTACGGTCGATTTGGGATGCAGGAATGCGATGTTGAGGCCTTCGGCGCCTTTACGGGGAGCTTTGTCGATAAGACGGCATCCCTTGGCCTCTACCTCGTTGAGGGCGTTCTGTACACCGTCCTGGATGCAGAAGGCGATATGCTGTATGCCTCCGCGACCGCCGTTGTTGGCGATGAATTTCGAGATGGCCGAGCTTTCGTCGGTGCCTTCAAGAAGCTCTATCTTGGTCTGTCCTACTTTGAAGAAGGCGGTGCGTACTTTCTGATCGGCCACTTCCTCGATCGCGAAGCACTTCAGGCCAAGCATGTTTTCATAGAAGGGAATAGCCTCGTCAAGGCTGGGTACGGCTATGCCGATGTGTTCAATGTGCGAAATATCCATTGCGGTGATTTATAAGGTTAATAGATTATTTAGTTGTCAATTATGTACCGGATTAGGGTACGGGCACTTTTCGCCACAAAATTACAAAAAATATCCATATGGATATGTGTTTCAGTAAAAAAAATGAAAATATGCACGAAAAGGAAGAGCCCGTAGGTTCAACTGGCAAGTGCAAAAATAGCGATTTGTTTGAAGAATTCGGTCTT
>CAJTMY010000027.1 GCA_910577355.1 uncultured Muribaculaceae bacterium | reverse complement strand
GATGCCGGGGTAGAGGCGCTCGCGGATGCTCAGGTGCAGGGGGCCGGGGCGGATGCGCTCGTTGTACCACCGGAGGTAGGCGAGCAGGTGGGGGCCGGTGGCGCCCGACGGGTCGTGGACCAGAAGGCGGACCGAGCGCAGGGGGCTGCGCAGGCGCATCATCTCGAGGGCGAGGATGAGGTTGCGCGGCAACGCGCGGGCGCGGTCGGCGCCGTAGACGCGCCCGTACCAGCGGGTGAACGAGCGGGTGTAGATGGTGGTGTTGATGGGGCAGTATTTGTGTTCCATGCCGCAAAGGTACGGCGGTTTGCGGCTGCCTCGTTGTGTATTTGGTGGGGTTGACGAAATTCGCGAATTTTTTGCCGCAAACGGATTGAAGCCTCATACGGATTTCCACGGATTCGTAGGGATGTTTTTGTTTGGCACTTTGATTTTTTTGGGGTATCTTTGCAGGTATTTTTTTGTTATGCGATTTTTATATTCTTCTATATTATTATGTGTGGCCTTTGGCGTGCAGGGGCAGATTGCAGATGTGCGCTGGCATGATGAGGCTAATGATACTGTACGTATCACTGAGATGCTGAAGGAGGCGTCGACGGTGAAGTTTGATAATCCGTCGGCCAGAACGGGATGGTTCGGACGTAAGTTTGAGGGTGTACCGTATGTAGCGCATACTCTGGAGGGTGATACTGAGCGGCTGACTGTGAATCTGGACGAGTTGGATTGCACGACGTTTGTGGAAACTGCCATGGCGCTGTCGTTCACTGCGGGCGAGGGACGCGAGGGCTGGCAGGACTATGTGTATAATCTGCGGCGCATGCGTTATCGCGGTGGTGAGCTGAACGGCTATGGCTCGCGCCTGCATTATAATTGTGACTGGGCGATGGACAATATCCACCGGGGCAATATTGTGGATGTGACACCTAATATTCCGAAATGCAAGTATATGGTGCGCACCATTGACTTCATGAGCGCTCACCGTGACAAGTATGCGTCGCTGAAAGACTCGGCGGAGTATGCTCGGATACGAGGTGTGGAGAATGGCTACCGCAATCATCGTTTTCCTTATATAAAGACGGCGGATCTGTCGTCGAAGGAGGTGCTGAAATGTCTGCGTGAGGGGGATGTGCTGGCTTTTGTGTCGAATCTGAAAGATCTGGACGTAACCCACATGGGCATGGTGGTGATGGATGGCGACACTCTGCGTGTGTTGCATGCGTCGATGAGCAATGGCCGTGTGGAGATAGCGAAGGGATCGCTGTATGATTTTGTAAAGCGCAACCGCGGATGGATCGGGGTGCGTGTTTATCGATTGTCTGAATAGTGGCTTCCCTACCCTTTGCATTCTATACAAAAAACGCTTGCCGAAAATCGGCAAGCGTTTTTATGTCATATAGGGCAATATGGATTATTCGGGACGCTTGGTCTTCTTGCCGTAGCCGTACTGTGCGGCGGCGCCGAGTTCTTCTTCGATGCGGAGGAGCTGGTTGTACTTGGCCATACGGTCGGAACGCGAAGCGGAACCTGTCTTGATCTGTCCGGCGTTTGTTGCGACGGCGATGTCGGCGATGGTGGCGTCTTCGGTCTCACCTGAACGGTGTGAGATGACGGCGGTGTAGCCGTTGCGCTGTGCGAGCTCTACGGCGCGGAGGGTCTCGGTGAGTGAGCCGATCTGGTTGACTTTGACGAGGATTGAGTTGGCGCAGCCTTCTTCGATACCGCGTGTGAGATATTTTACGTTGGTGACGAAGAGGTCGTCGCCGACGAGCTGGCAGCGCGAGCCGATGAGGTCGGTGAGTATCTTCCAGCCTTCCCAGTCGTTTTCGGCCATGCCGTCTTCGATGGAGTCGATGGGATATTTCTCAACGAGGGTCTTGAGGAATTCGGCCTGCTCCTTGCTTGTGAGCCTGGGAGCTCCTGCGCCTTGTTTCCATGTGTAGTCGTATACGCCGTCCTTGAAGAATTCGGATGAGGCGCAGTCGAGGCCGATGGTGACGTCCTTTCCGGGAACGTATCCGGCGAGTTCGATAGCCTTGATGATGACGTCGAGGGCGTCTTCGGTGCCGTCGAGGGCGGGAGCGAAACCGCCTTCGTCGCCTACAGCTGTGGAGAGACCGCGGCCATGGAGCACTTTCTTGAGGTTGTGGAATACCTCTGTGCCCATGCGGATGCCTTCATGGAATGAGGTGGCGCCGATGGGACGGATCATGAATTCCTGGAAGCAGATGGGAGCGTCGGAGTGTGCGCCGCCGTTGATGATGTTCATCATGGGGACGGGGAGAACGTATGTGTTGCATCCGCCGATGTATTTGTAGAGGGGAAGGTCGAGATAGTCGGCAGCGGCCTTTGCCACGGCAAGCGATACGCCGAGGATGGCGTTGGCGCCGAGGTTGCTCTTGGTGTCTGTACCGTCGAGCTCGAGCATCTTCTCGTCGATAGCGATCTGATCGAGTGCGCTCATGCCGCGGAGAGCTTCGGCGATGGGTCCGTTGACATTTGCGACTGCCTTGAGGACGCCTTTGCCCATATAGCGGGATTTGTCGCCGTCGCGGAGCTCGAGGGCTTCGTTTACGCCTGTGGATGCGCCTGAGGGGACTGAGGCACGGCCGCGTGCGCCGGATTCGAGGATTACGTCTACTTCAACGGTAGGATTGCCACGCGAGTCGAGGACTTCGCGACCGATGATTTTCTCAATTTTCATAGTTATTATTCTTTATTTTACTTTTAGAAAAAGTATGTTGATATTATTGTATGAGGCAAGTGTATGGGGCGTATTTTAGCGCAGTGCAAAGGTACGGATTTCTGATGGAATATCCATGTGGATACGTTATTAAATTTTGCGTAAGGGTCAACTATTTTGACGGATGCGGTGTTATATTTTGTGAATTAATCAAAAAGGAAAAACTATGAAAGTATTTTTACCGGCGGCACTGCTGGCAGTGTGTGCGATAGCCACGGGGTGCTCGGGCACCTCGGGAAAGACTGAGCGCAGCGAGAGGTCGCTGAAAGAAAAAATTGAAATGTGCACGGATTCTGATTCGCTGGCGGCTTATGTCCGTGAAGCGAAGTGTTATGCCGACAGTCTTGCCAAAGCGGGCAAGGCCGATGAGGCCAGGAAGTTTATGGATGATCTGAAGCCTGTTGTGGAGAAGAAGGATCCTACCCTTAAAGAGCAGTGGAAGGCGGCTATGCAGAGTGTTGGCGAAGCCACGGAAAATGCAGCCGACTCGGTGGGCAGCAAGGCCGGCGAGATAGCTGACTCGGTGAAGTCGAAGACAGTAGAAGTGGCGGGTACTGTAGGGGACAAGACTGAGGAGATAGCCGGAAAGGTGAAGGATAAGTCGAAGGAAGTCTATGACAAAGCGAAAGACGGCGTGAAGGATGGCGCCCGTGATGTGAAGGACGCCACGGAGAATGTGGTGGACAAGCTGAAAGGCAAGTAAGCATCTGGAGCCAATATATATAAATATATAATATATGAGCAAAGGCCGCATCAGGGTGATGCGGCCTTTGCTATGATCGTGCAGTTGTATTATTCTGCTTTGGGTTCTTCTGCTGCTGCGGGAGCGGCTTTTTTGCGGGAGCGGCGTGTTGTCTTTGTCTTTGCGGCGTCTTTTTCCTTGAGCATAGCCTCGTTATAGTCTACGAGTTCTATGAAGCATGTCTTGGCGTTGTCGCCGAGGCGGTTGCCGGTCTTGAGGATGCGTGTGTAGCCGCCGGGACGGTCGGCTATCTTCTGCGCAATTTCCTTGAAGAGTTCGGTAACGGCCTCTTTGCTCTGGAGGTGGCTGAACACGAGGCGGCGGTTGGCCATGCTGTCCTCTTTGGCGCGGTTGATGAGTGGCTCGGCGTAGACGCGGAGGGCTTTTGCCTTGGCGAGCGTTGTGAAGATGCGCTTGTGGAGGATGAGCGAGATGGTCATGTTAGCGAGGAGGGCGTCGCGGTGCGCCTTCTTGCGGCTAAGGTGATTGAAAGATTTATTATGTCTCATCGGAGTTACTCTTTATCTAATTTGTATCGTGAAATATCCATACCGAACGAGAGGTTGAGGCTCGTGAGGAGCTCTTCGAGTTCGGTGAGCGACTTCTTGCCGAAGTTGCGGAATTTGAGCAGGTCGGTCTTGTTGAATACCACAAGCTCGGCGAGAGTCTCTACTTCTGCGCTCTTGAGGCAGTTGAGGGCACGCACGGAGAGATCCATGTCGACGAGTTTGGACTTGAGGAGCTGTCGCATGTGCAGCACCTCTTCGTCGAATACCTCGTTGGTGTCGGCTTCTTGTGTCTCGAGTGTGATCTTCTCGTCGGAGAAGAGCATGAAGTGGTAGATAAGGATCTTGGCTGCTTCCTTGAGGGCGTCCTTGGGGAGGATTGAGCCGTTGGTTGTGATCTCTATTGTGAGCTTGTCGTAGTCGGTTTTCTGGTCGACGCGGAAGTTCTCAACGCTGTATTTAACGTTTTTGATAGGGGTGTAGGTGGAGTCGATCGCGATTGTGTCGATGTCGTCGGCGGGACTGACATTTTCTTCGGCGGGAATCCATGAGCGCCCTTTATTTACGGTAAGAGTGATGTTGAAACTTGCGTTCTGATCCAAATGACAGATGACAAGGTCGGGGTTCATGACTTCGAAACCCGATAGTGCCTTGCCTATGTCGCCGGCCTTGAATACATCGGTTCCCGAAACGTTGATGGTGACTTTCTCGAAGTCGGTGTCTTCGACGGTCTGTTTGAGATCGACCTGCTTGAGGTTAAGGATGATGTTTGTGACGTCTTCCTTAACACCGGGTATGGTATCGAATTCGTGCTTGACGCCATCAATTTTTATTGTGGCGATGGCAAATCCCTCGAGCGAGCTGAGAAGGACTCGGCGAAGGGCGTTGCCCACGGTGATGCCATAGCCGGGTTCCAGGGGTTTGAACTCGAACTTGCCGTAGAAGTTGTCAGCTTCGAGCATGAGCACCTTGTCGGGTTTCTGGAATGCTAAAATAGCCATGGATCTGATGTATTTATTGATTATTATTTCGAATAGAGCTCGACGATGAGTTGCTCCTTGATGTTTTCGGGGATATCGGCACGCTCGGGGAGGTGGAGGAATTTACCGGCCTTGAGGGTCTCGTCCCATTCTATCCAGGGGTATTTGCTGTGATTGAATCCAGCGAGGGCGTCGGAGATGACTTCGAGCGACTTGGACTTCTCACGCACGGCAACTATGTCGCCGGGCTTGACTTCGTATGAGGGTATGTTGACTACCTGCCCGTTGACTGTGATGTGGCGGTGTAGCACGATCTGACGTGCGGCCGCGCGTGTGGGGGCGATACCGAGACGGTATACTACGTTGTCGAGGCGCGACTCGAGGAGCTGCAGCAGTATCACACCGGTGATGCCTTTGAGGCGCGATGCCTTGGCGAAGAGGTTGCGGAACTGGCGCTCGAGAACGCCGTAGGTGTATTTTGCTTTCTGCTTCTCGCGGAGCTGGATGCCGTATTCTGATGTCTTGCGGCGTTTGTTCTGGCCGTGCTGGCCGGGGGGGAAGTTGCGACGCTGGAGCACTTTGTCTTCACCGAAGATGGGCTCGCCGAACTTGCGGGCTATTTTGGTCTTGGGACCTGTATATCTTGCCATTTTATTTAAGAATCAGTTAATGGATTTCGGGCGGCGGACTGACATTGTCAAGGTGTTGGGCAGCCCGCGGCTGTGCCTGAAATTTTGATTTATAAAGAATTGAACTAAAAGAGAAAGTAGAGGGAGCATCTGTCCGTCAGCTAAGAGAGCTCGCGACAGAATGCGAGAACTGATTATTAAACTCTTCTACGTTTGGGAGGACGGCAGCCATTGTGGGGCAGCGGTGTGACGTCGATGATCTCGACCACTTCGATGCCTGCGCCGTGAATAGTGCGGATAGCTGATTCGCGGCCGTTGCCGGGGCCTTTGACATAGGCCTTGACTTTGCGGAGACCGAGGTCGTATGCGATCTTAGCGCAGTCCTGTGCGGCCATCTGGGCTGCGTAGGGGGTGTTTTTCTTTGAACCGCGGAAGCCCATCTTACCTGCCGATGACCATGAGATTACCTGGCCCTCGCTGTTGGCTAAGCACACGATGATATTGTTGAACGAAGAATGAACGTGGAGCTGGCCTTCGGCGCTGACTTTGACGTTGCGTTTCTTCTGAGCGACTGTCTTTTTTGCCATAGTTCGTTATTATTTAGTAGCTTTCTTCTTGTTGGCGACGGTTTTCTTGCGACCTTTGCGGGTGCGGGCATTGTTCTTGGTGGATTGTCCGCGTACGGGGAGGCCGTTGCGGTGGCGCACACCGCGGTAGCAGCCGATATCCATGAGACGCTTGATATTGAGCTGGATTTCCGAGCGGAGGTCGCCTTCGACCTTGTAGTCGGCACCGATTACCTCGCGGACTTTTGCGGCCTGGGCGTCGGTCCAGTCCTGTACTTTGATGTCGGGGTCTACGCCGGCTTTTTCGAGGATTTTGCGGGCGGAGCTGCGACCGAGGCCGAAAATGTAGGTCAGGGCGATTTCACCGCGCTTGTTCTGGGGGAGGTCAACTCCCACTATACGTATTGCCATAAATTACTGGTATTTTTTCTGCAAAAATAACAAAAATTATCCTTGACGTTGTTTGTACTTGGGGTTTTTCTTGTTAATCACGTAGAGGCGCCCTTTGCGACGGACGATTTTGCTGTCGGGGGTGCGTTTCTTGACTGAAGCTCTTACTTTCATTTTTATCTCTTAGTTATGTTGTTTGATTTATTTGTAACGGAATGCAATCCGGCCTTTTGAAAGGTCGTAGGGGGACATTTCGACACGCACTTTGTCGCCGGGCAGTATCTTGATATAGTGCATACGCATCTTGCCGGAGATGTGGGCGGTGATTTCGTGGCCGTTTTCGAGTTCGACACGGAACATTGCGTTGGAAAGCGCTTCGATGATTGTGCCGTCTTGTTCGATTGCTGTCTGTTTTGCCATACTGTTGCTTAAATCGATTGTTGTGTTAATCGGTCGGGGAATTCTCGGTGGATGTAGTCGAAGGTAGTGAGTGTGTGCACGGTGTCGTCGTAGAGTGCGAGTGTGTGCTCGTAGTGTGCGGATGGTTTGCGGTCGCGTGTGCGGCAGGTCCATCCGTCGGTCTCTATCACGATGTTGCGTGAGCCGAGGTTGATCATCGGCTCGATGCATATGCACATGCCGTTGCGGAGGACTGCTCCTGTGCCCCGGCGCCCGTAGTTGGGTATTTCGGGGCTTTCGTGCATGGCGCGTCCTATGCCGTGGCCGCACATCTCGCGCACGACGGAATACCCGTGGCGTTCGCAGTATGTCTGCACGGCGTTGGCTATGTCTCCTGTCCTTTTACCGGGCTTTGCCGCCTCGATGCCTATGTATAGGCTGCGGTATGTGGTGCGGCATAGCTCGAGTGTGGCGGGATCGACGGCATCGAGGGCGAATGTGTATGCCATGTCGCCGCAGTATCCGTCGAGCTCGACAACGGTATCGATACCTATGATATCGGTGTCGCGGAGTGTGTAGGCCGAGGGGAAGCCATGTACGACTGTCTCGTTGACTTCGATACAGAGTGTGCCGGGGAAGCCTTCGTAACCAAGACATGCAGGCTTGCCACCATTGTCGTGAATGAATTCACGGGCAATGGTGTCGAGCTTGCGTGTTGTGACTCCGGGCTTGATCCACTTCGCCACTTCGCCGAGTGTCTGAGACACGAGAACGGCTGCCGCGCGCATTTTCTGGATTTCTTCCGGTGTCTTGAGATAAATCATTTATTATCCTGTTTTATCTTGGGCTGTTTGCAATCAGTAGGCTGAGCCGGTGGTACGGCCTTTGATGGTTCCTTCTTTCATGAGTCCGTCGTAGTGGTGCATCTTGAGATGGCTTTCGACCTGCTGGAGTGTATCGAGCACGACGCCGACCATGATGAGCAGCGATGTGCCGCCGAAGAACTGGGCGAAGTTCTGCGAGATACCGAAGAAGCGGGCGAATGCGGGCAGGATGGCCACTATGCCGAGGAAGAGCGAGCCGGGGAGTGTGATACGCGACATTATGGCGTCGATATACTCGGCTGTTTTCTTACCCGGTTTCACGCCGGGGATGAATCCGTTGTTGCGCTTGAGGTTGTCGGCCATGTCGTTGGGACGGACTGTGATGGCCGTATAGAAGTATGTAAATGCAACAATCAGGAGGAAGAATACGAGGTTGTACCAGAAGCTGTTGATGTCTGTGAAGGCGTGGAGGAAGCCTGATTCAGCTCCGCGGAAGCCGGCAAGTGTCATGGGAATGAACATGATGGCCTGGGCGAAGATGATGGGCATGACGCCGGCGGCATTCACCTTGAGGGGAATATACTGGCGCTGGCCTCCGTACTGGCGGTTGCCTACGATACGCTTGGCGTACTGCACGGGGACTTTGCGTGTGCCTTGCACGAGGAGTACTGCGCCGACGGTGACGACAAAGAGCAGCACGACTTCAACGATGAACATCACGAGGCCGCCCTGTCCGCCGGTGGTGCCGGGCAGACGGGAGTAGAATTCATACCAGAGAGCCTGTGGAAGGCGGGCGATGATACCTACAAGGATTATGAAGGATATGCCGTTGCCGATGCCGCGGTCTGTGATACGCTCTCCGAGCCAGAGGATGAACATCGCGCCTGCAGCCAGAATAATGGTGAGGTATACGACTGTCCAGAATCCGAACACCATTGGATGGGCGGAATTGGAGGCGCCGTTGACCTGTACCTGGAGGTTGATGAGGTAGGCGGGTGCCTGGAGGACCAGGATGAGCACGGTGAGGTATCGGGTGTACTGGTTGAGTTTCTGACGGCCGCTCTCACCCTCTCTCTGCATTTTCTGGAAAGAGGGCAGGATCATACCGCAGAGCTGGATTACGATCGAAGCCGTGATATAGGGCATGATGCCCAGGGCGAATATGGAGGCCTGGGAGAAGGCTCCGCCCGAGAACATATCGAGGAGCTGCATGAGGCCGCTCTTGTTGGTGAAGTTGGCCAGGGCGTCGATGTCGGACGGCGATATGCCGGGAAGGACTACGTAGCAGCCGAGGCGGTAGATGAGCACCAACAGAAGAGTGACGAGGATTCGCTTGCGCAGATCTTCGATTGTCCAGATGTTTTTGAGGGTGTCTACGAATCTCATTATTTTTCGATTTTTTGAGCTGATCCACCGGCTGCCTCGATAGCTGCCTTGGCGGCTTCGGAGAATGCGTGAGCCTCGACGGTGATCGCACGTGTGATTGTGCCGTTTGCAAGGATCTTGACGAGGGTCGAGCGGCTGATGAAGCCTGCCTGACGAAGTTCTTCGAGGCCGATCTTCTCGAGGCCTTTGGATTTTGCAAGAGTGTTCAGGAGATTGAGGTTGATGGCTTTGTATTCCTTGCGGTTGATGTTGTTGAAGCCCCATTTCGGGAGTCGGCGCTGAAGTGGCATCTGGCCGCCTTCGAATCCGATCTTGCGGCTGTAGCCGCTACGTGATTTCGCACCTTTGTGACCACGTGTGGATGTGCCGCCTTTGCCTGAGCCGGCGCCACGGCCGACGCGGGTGTTGTGACGAACAGAGCCGGCAGCGGGTTTTATATTGCTTAAGTCCATTGTTTGAATCGTTTTATGCGTTGGTGACTTTAACGAGGTGGTGAACAGCCTTCACCATGCCCATCACATCGGGTGTGTCTTCTTTGACGACGGTGTGATTCATTTTTCTGAGGCCGAGCGCGTCGAGTGTGCGCTTTTGTACTGCGGGGCAGTTGATGCGGCTCTTTATCTGGGTGATTTTGATTTTTGCCATTGTATCGGAGTTTTCTGTGGTTAGCCTTTGAAAACCTGTTCTACGGAGATACCACGGTTTTGAGCGACCTGTGCGGGTGAGCGCATTTCGTCGAGAGCGGCGATTGTGGCCTTGACGAGGTTGTGGGGGTTGGACGAGCCCTTGCTCTTGGCGAGGACGTCGGTGATGCCGACGCTCTCGAGCACTGCACGCATGGCACCACCGGCTTTAACGCCGGTACCGTGTGAGGCGGGCTTGAGTATGATGCGCGAACCGCCGAATTTTGCGATCTGCTCGTGGGGGATTGTGCCTTTGTGCACGGGAACCTTGATAAGGTTTTTCTTGGCGGCCTCGACGCCTTTTGCGATGGCGGCCTGTACTTCGTTTGCCTTACCGAGGCCCCATCCTACGATGCCGTTCTCGTTGCCGACAACGACGATGGCGGCGAAGGTGAAGGTGCGGCCACCTTTTGTGACTTTGGTAACGCGGTTGATGGCGACCAGGCGATCTTTGAGATCGAGGTCGTTGGTTGTTTTAACGCGGTTGTTTCTTTTAGCCATATCGATTGTCAGAATTTAAGGCCGCCTTTGCGGGCGGCGTCAGCGAGTGATTTAACGCGACCGTGGAAGAGGTATCCGTTGCGGTCGAAAACTACTTCGGTGATACCGGCTTCGAGGGCTTTTTTAGCGATATTTTCGCCAACGATAGCGGCGATTTCTGTCTTGTTGCCGTTCTCGAGTCCTTTTGATGATGCGGCAACGATTGTCTTACCGGCGAGGTCGTCGACGAGCTGTACGTATATTTGCTTGTTGGAGCGGAAAACTGTCATGCGGGGACGTGCAGCGGTGCCGGATATGCGGCCGCGGATGCGGGCCTTTATTTTGTTTCTTCTGTCTATCTTTGAGATCATGATGGTGTCAATTTTATTTATTTAGCACCGGCAGTCTTACCGGACTTACGACGGATGATTTCGCCGACAAATTTGATACCTTTGCCTTTGTATGGTTCGGGCTTGCGCAGGGAACGGATCTTGGCGCATACCTGACCGAGGAGCTGCTTGTCGTCGCTTGTGAGGATGATCAGAGGGTTTTTGTTGCGCTCTGACTTTGCTTCGACCTTGACTTCGGGTGGAAGTTTTATGTATATGGCGTGTGAGAAGCCGAGTGAGAGCTCGAGGACTTGTCCTGTAGCTGTGGCGCGGTAACCTACGCCGACGAGTTCCATTTCTTTTTTGTAGCCTTCAGATACGCCGACAACCATGTTGTGTATGAGGGCGCGGTAGAGACCGTGCTGTGCGCGATGTTCGCGGTCGTCGGAGGGACGGGTAAGGTAGACGTGTCCTTCTTTTACTTCGACATTGATGTCGGGGTTGATTTTCTGCTGGAGGCTGCCGTTTTTGCCTTTGACGGTTACTACGTGGTCTTTAACCTCGACAGTGACGCCTGCAGGGATTGCGATGGGTGCTTTACCTATACGTGACATGTTATTGCTGGATTAAAGATTAGTAAACGTAGCATAGGACTTCGCCGCCTATTTTCAGGTCGGCTGCTTTTTTGTTTGTCATCACACCGCGTGAGGTGGAGAGGATGGCGATGCCGAGGCCGTTGAGGACGCGGGGCATGTCTTTGTAGCCGGTGTATTGGCGGAGACCGGGACGTGAGACGCGACGGAGGCCTTTTATGGCGTTGACGCGGTCCACGGGGTCGTATTTGAGGGCGATTTTGATTGTTCCGGCGGGGTTCTCGCCTTCGATGAACTTGTAGTTCAGAATGTAGCCCTGCTCAAAAAGAATCTTGGTGATCTCTTTTTTCAAGTTTGAGGCGGGAATCTCGACCACGCGGTGGTTGGCCTTGATAGCGTTCCTCAATCTTGTAAGGTAATCTGCTATTGGATCTGTCATGTTGTGATTTGTTTAAATTGATTGGAATTGTGTCATTCCAACAATATTTAATTCTCTTGGTTTAGTATGAAGTATGAGGGGTGCCGACCTTTTCGCTCAGAAGAAGGTGGGAAGTGGAGTGCCGGCGCCCTGTTTCATGATATTGGCGGTAACTTTAACGGGGGGTTACCAGGATGCCTTCTTCACGCCGGGAATAAGGCCTGCGGAGGCCATTTCGCGGAATTGTATGCGGCTGATACCGAACTGGCGCATGTATCCTTTGGGACGGCCTGTTATGGAGCAGCGGTTGTGCAGGCGCACGCGTGAGGCGTTTTTGGGGAATTTCTGGAGTTCCTGGTATGCCTCGTAGTCGCCGGCAGCCTTGAGGGCCGCTTTACGTTCGGCGAATTTGGCAACGAGCCTGGCGCGTTTTACCTCGCGTGCTTTCATTGATTCTTTTGCCATAGCTTACTTCTTTTCGTTTTTGAAGGGAAGACCGAAAGCTTTGAGCAGTGCGTAACCTTCTTCGTCGGTGGCGGCGGATGTAACGAAGGTGATGTTCATGCCCATGAGCTTGTTGATGTTGTCGATGTTGATCTCGGGGAAGATGATCTGCTCGGTGATGCCGAGGGTGTAGTTGCCACGGCCGTCAAGCTTGCCCTGTATGCCTTTGAAGTCGCGGATGCGGGGAAGGGCTACGCGGATGAGGCGCTCGAGGAATTCGTACATGCGCTCGCGGCGGAGTGTGACGCGTACGCCGATGGGCATTTTTTTACGTACCTTGAAGTTTGAGATATCCTTGCGCGAGAGTGTGGGAACTGCTTTCTGGCCTGTGATGGCTGTAAGCTCGTTGATTGCGATTTCGATGAGCTTTTTGTCCTGTGTGGCCTCGCCGAGGCCCTGGTTTATGACGATTTTCTCAAGACGGGGCACCTGCATCACGGTCGTGTAGCCGAATTCCTTGATGAGGGCAGGGGTGATGCGCTCCTTGTAGTCTTTGCTGAGTGTTGTTTCCATTATTTGATCTCCTGTCCTGATTTTTTAGCGATACGAACCACTTTGCCGTCTTCGCGACGGATTGCTATGCGGGTTGGCTTGCCGCTCTTGGGGTCGATAAGGCTGAGGTTGGAAATGTGGATGGGTGCTTCTTTCTTGATGAGGCCGCCCTGGGGGTAGCGGGCAGTCGGTTTTGTGGCTTTGGTGACGATATTGGCACCTTCGACGATGGCGCGCTGATGCTCGCGGTCGACGGAGAGGACACGGCCGGTGTGGCCGCGGTCTTCGCCTGAGAGCACGTAAACCATGTCGCCTTTCTTGATATGTAATTTGATCATTACGTTTGCTGGTTTGATAGGTTGGTGATTCAGAGCACTTCGGGGGCGAGTGAAACTATTTTCATGTTGGAAGCGCGTAGTTCGCGGGCCACGGGACCGAAGATACGGGTGCCACGGAGTTCACCGGCGTTGTTGAGAAGTACGCAGGCGTTGTCGTCGAAGCGTATATATGAGCCGTCGGGGCGACGGATCTCTTTTTTTGTACGTACGACGATGGCTTTGGATACAGTGCCTTTCTTGACGTCGGAGCTTGGTATTACGCTCTTGACTGATACGACGATGATGTCGCCGACCGAGGCGTAACGACGGCCGGTACCGCCGAGAACGTGGATGCAGAGGGCTTCCTTAGCGCCGGAGTTGTCGGCAACTGTTAAGCGTGATTCTGTCTGTATCATGGTTATTTTACTTTTTCTATTATTTCAACTAAGCGCCATCTTTTGGTCTTGCTCAGGGGGCGTGTCTCCATGAGGCGTACGGTATCTCCTACGCTGCATTCGTTGTTCTCGTCGTGGGCGTGGTATTTTTTGGATTTGTTGACGAATTTACCGTAGATGGGGTGCTTTTCTTTCCAGCGGATTGTAACGGTGATCGTCTTGTCGCCCTTGTTGCTCGACACTACCCCGATGCGCTCTTTACGTAAGTTTCTCTTTTCCATGTTTGTGGTAGGATGGGGTTATCATTTATTAAGTTCGCGGCGGCGCAGCTCGGTCTTGACGCGTGCGATCATGCGACGGTCGGCTGTGATTTTGGCCGGGTTGTCAAGAGGTGATACAGCGTGTGTGGCCTTCTGAAGGAGGTATTCCTTTTCCATCTGGGCGAGGCGTTCTTTCAGATCGGGCGTGCTGAGTTCTTTGATTTCTTCTTTTTTCATAATCGGTTACACGTTTTGGGTGGGGTCGTAGTCGCGACGAACGATAAACTTTGTAACGACGGGAAGTTTCTGTGCGGCGAGGCGCAGGGCTTCCTTTGCCACTTCGAAGGGTACGCCTTCTACCTCGAGGATAACGCGGCCGGGGGTAACGGGAGCGACGAAGCCTTCGGGGGAGCCTTTACCTTTACCCATGCGGACTTCGGCAGGCTTCTTTGTGATTGGCTTATCGGGGAAAATGCGAATCCATATCTGACCCTGACGCTGCATGTAACGGGTCACCGCAATACGGGCGGCTTCTATCTGGCGGCCTGTGATCCACTTGGATTCGAGGGTCTTTATGCCAAATGAGCCGAATGCCAACTGGTTGCCGCGCTGGGCTTCGCCCTTCATGCGGCCTTTCTGCTGGCGGCGGAATTTGGTTTTCTTTGGTGCTAACATTGTTGTTTAGACAGGGTTTTGAGGTTTAACGATTGCTTTTTGCACCGCGACGGAAGCCTCCGCGGCGGGGGGCGCCGGCTGAAGCGGCCGAACGGCCGTCTTTCTGTGTTGCGGTGAAGTTGGGGGCGAGGTCGCGTTTGCCGTAGACTTCGCCGCGGCAGATCCATACCTTGACTCCGAGCACGCCTACTTTGGTGTGGGCCTCGACGAGTGCGTAGTCGATGTCGGCGCGAAGTGTGTGAAGGGGGGTACGGCCTTCCTTGAACATTTCGCTGCGGGCTATCTCGGCGCCGTTGAGGCGACCGGAGATCTGCACTTTGATGCCTTCGGCACCGGCACGCATTGTGGATGCGACGGCCATCTTGATGGCGCGGCGGTATGCGACTTTGCCTTCGACCTGACGCGCGATTGTGGAAGCCACTATCTGGGCGTCGAGCTCGGGGCGTTTAACCTCATGGACGTTGATCTGCACGTCCTTGTCGGTGATCTTGGAGAGTTCTTTCTTGAGAGCCTCAACGTCTTTGCCGCCCTGACCGATGATGAGACCGGGGCGTGATGTGCACACGGTGATTGTGATCATCTTGAGGGTACGCTCGATCACGACACGCGATACGCTGCATTTTGCGAGGCGGACGTTGAGATATTCGCGGAGTTTGTAATCTTCGAGGATGTTGGCGGGATATTTGCCCTTTTCGGACCAGTTGGAGTCCCAGCCACGGATAACACCCAGGCGATTGCTGATAGGATTAACTTTCTGTCCCATAATATTTATGCCTCTTTGCGGTTATCGATTGTGTCAACGATTATAGTAACGTGGTTGGAGCGTTTGCGGATACGGTATCCGCGGCCTTGTGGAGCGGGACGCAGGCGCTTGAGCATCGGAGCACAGTTGACATATATAGTGCTGATGTACAGCTCGCCGGATTCGGCTTTGCGTTCGTTCTTCTCTTCCCAGTTCGCTACTGCGCTGCGAAGGAGTTTCTCGAGGCGGGCAGCTGCTTCTTTGTTTGAGAATTTGAGTATACCGAGAGCGCGGAAGACTTCCTTGCCGCGCACCATATCGGCCACAAGGCGCATCTTGCGGGGCGAGGTGGGGATGTTGTTGAGCTTGGCGAAAGCCACGCTCTTCTGTTCCTCTTTGCGCTTGTCGGCTGCTAATCTTTTTCTTACACCCATTTTATTGTTTCTTTTTTTATTCGAAATTTGTTAACTGGGCCCTTGATTATTTTTTCTTATTGCCGGCGTGACCGCGGAAGGTACGTGTGGGGGCGAATTCGCCGAGTTTGTGACCTACCATGTTTTCGGTGACGTATACGGGAATAAATTTGTTACCATTGTGAACTGCAAAGGTATGGCCAACGAATTCGGGGGCGATCATTGAAGCGCGGCTCCATGTCTTGATGACGGTGGATTTGCCGGAAGCATTCATCGCCTCGACCTTCTTTTCGAGTTTGACGCTGATAAAGGGTCCTTTTTTTAATGAACGGCTCATAATTACTTAATTTACCAGATTACTTTTTACGTCTTTCGATGATGTACTTCGACGAATGCTTCTTGGGAGCGCGTGTCTTGAGGCCCTTGGAGTACAGACCCTTGCGCGAGCGGGGATGACCGCCTGATGCGCGTCCTTCACCACCGCCCATGGGGTGGTCGACAGGGTTCATGACTACGCCGCGGTTGCGCGGACGACGGCCGAGCCAGCGTGAGCGGCCGGCTTTGCCCGAGCTCTCGAGAGAGTGTTCGCTGTTGCCTACGACGCCGACTGTGGCTTTGCAGGCGGCGAGCACTTTGCGGGTTTCGCCTGAAGGTAATTTGATAATGGCGTAATTTCCTTCGCGCGACACGAGCTGTGCGAACGTACCGGCTGAGCGGGCCATGAAGGCGCCTTGTCCGGGACGGAGCTCGATGGCGTGGATAAGTGTGCCGACGGGTATATTGGCGAGAGGGAGGGCATTGCCGATTTCGGGTGCTGCCTCTGCTCCGCTTACTACTGTCTGGCCCACTTCGAGACCGTTGGGTGCGATAATGTAAGCCTTTGCGCCGTCTACATAGTAGAGAAGGGCGATGCGTGCGGAACGGTTTGGATCGTACTCGATCGCCTTCACTACGGCGGGAACTCCATCTTTTGTTCTCTTGAAGTCGATGACGCGGTATTTGCGTTTGTGGCCACCGCCCATGTATCGTGTGGTGAGATGGCCTTCGGCATTGCGTCCGCCGGTGGAACGTTTTCCGCCGGTAAGAGTCTTTTCTGGTGCGTTAGCAGTGGATGTGCGCACGATGGTCTTGCCGTCGACTTTCACGGCTTCGGTGCGCTTGAAGACACCAATAACTTTGTGACGTTGCCCGGGAGTTGTGGGCTTGAATTTTTTAACTGCCATTTTTATTAGAGGTTGCTATAGAAGTCGATGTTCTGGCCTTCCCCGACTGATACGAAAGCTTTTTTCCAGGCTTCGGTCTTGCCGCGGAGGAGGCCGCTCTTTGTCCAGCGCGATTTGTTCTTTGCGCGCATGACTGCTGTGTTAACTCGCACCACCTTCACGCCGTAGAGATCTTCTACGAGTCTCTTGATCTGAGCTTTGGATGCGTCGGGAGAAACGGCGAAAGTGTAGACATTAAGCTTTTCGGTAAGCTTAGTTGCCTTTTCGGTGAGGATGGGTTTAATTGATATTTCCATTGTCTTTGTTTACTCCTTGAGGTGATTAGAGTTTATTAACGACGTCAAGGCTCCCTTCTGTGAGAACGAGAGCGTTGTTGTCCATGATTACGTACGTATTGAGCTCGGACGCATTGGCAAGCTTTGCGTTCGGCACATTACGGACTGACAAATATACGGAGTTTTCTTTGGTTGACAAAACGAGAAGAACTTTTTTGCCGTCGATTTTAAGATCTTTAGCAAATTTTATGAATTCTTTGGTTTTGTGTGTATCGAAAGTGAAGTTCTCCACTACAATTATCTGTCCGGCAGCTGCCTTTGCAGCGAGAGCCGAGCGGCGTGCGAGGGCTTTGAGCTTGCGGTTGAGCTTGAAGCGATAGTCGCGGGGACGGGGACCGAAAACGCGGCCGCCGCCTACGAGAACGGGCGAGTTGATATCACCTATACGGCTGCCGCCGCCGCCCTTCTGCTTGTGGAGCTTGCGGGTGGAGCCGCTCACTTCGGAGCGTTCTTTTGACTTGTGCGTACCCTGGCGACGGTTGGCCAGATATTGCTTAACGTCGAGATAGATGGCGTGCTCGTTGGGCTCGATACCGAACACCTCGTCGTTGAGGACAGCCTTGCGGCCAGTGTCCTTGCCTTCTTTTGTTAAAATTGCGACTTCCATGTTATTTCTCAATTAAGACGATTGAACCTTTGCTACCGGGGATTGAACCCTTGATCATTAACACGTTGTATTCGGGGATGATCTTGACTACCTGCAGGTTTTGCACGGTGACGCGCTTGTTGCCTGTCTGGCCTGCCATGCGCATGCCTTTGAATACCTTTGCGGGGTATGAGCAGGCGCCGATCGAACCGGGCTTGCGGAGACGGTTGTGCTGACCGTGTGTGGCCTGTCCTACGCCGCCGAAGCCATGACGTTTTACAACGCCCTGGAAGCCTTTACCTTTCGATGTGCCGATAATGTCGACGAAGTCTGATTCGGAGAACATCTCGACTGTGATTTTGTCGCCGAGTTTGTATTCTCCATCAAAACCTTTGAACTCGGCCAAGTGGCGCTTGGGGGTAACACCGGCCTTGGCAAAGTGGCCGATCTGAGGCTTGGTGAGGTGCTTTTCCTTAACGTCCTCGAAGCCGAGCTGAAGGGCATCGTAGCCGTCGGTGGCGACCGTCTTGACCTGTGTTACTTCGCAAGGACCTACTTCGATAACAGTGCACGGCACGTTCTTACCGTCGGCACTGAAAACGGATGTCATTCCGATTTTTTTTCCAATTAATCCTGGCATTTCTTAGTTATATTTGATGTGACTGTTGGTCTTTGTAATTTATGAAGGAGGGAGGGGAATGAGACGGGGATCATGTCATCAGACTTTGATCTCAACTTCCACGCCGCTGGGAAGCTCGAGTTTCATGAGGGCGTCGACTGTCTTTGCGGTGGAGTTATAGATATCGATGAGGCGCTTGAATGACGAGAGCTGGAACTGCTCGCGTGCCTTCTTGTTGACGAAGGTGGAGCGGTTGACTGTGAAGATACGCTTGTGGGTGGGCAGTGGAATAGGACCGCTGATAACCGCGCCGGTAGCCTTCACTGTCTTGACGATCTTCTCGGCGGATTTGTCGACGAGGCTGTGATCGTAAGATTTGAGTTTGATACGGATTTTCTGGCTCATATTCTTGTTTTTTATTGTTTACTTGAGAAGGTCTACACGGCCCTGGCACTCGGTGAGGACGTTCCGGGCAATGGCAGTCGATACTTCCGAGTAGTGGGAGAATGTCATTGTTGAGGTGGCGCGGCCTGAGGTGATGGTGCGGAGGGCGGTGACATAGCCGAACATTTCGGCGAGCGGTGCCTTGGCTTTTACGACGCGGGCACCCGAACGGGATGTCTCCATGCCTTCTACCTGACCGCGACGCTTGTTGAGGTCGGAGATAACGTCGCCCATCGATTCCTCGGGGGTGACGACTTCGATCTTCATGATGGGCTCGAGGAGCACGGGGCCGGCCTGTTCGCAGGCTTTCTTGAATGCCTGGATGGCGCAGAGCTCGAAGGAGAGCTGGTCGGAGTCGACGGGGTGGAAGGAGCCGTCGATGACGGTGACCTTGAGCTGCTCTACGGGGTAGCCTGCGAGCACACCATTCTTCATCGCGTTGGTGAAGCCTTTCTGTATGGCGGGTATGAATTCCTTGGGGATGTTGCCGCCCTTGACTTCGTCGACAAACTGGAGGTTGCCCTCGAAGCCTTCGTCGACGGGTTCCACACGCACGATGATATCGGCGAATTTACCGCGGCCACCGGTCTGCTTCTTGAATACTTCGCGGAGCTGGACGGGCTTGGTGATGGATTCCTTGTATGTAACCTGCGGACGACCCTGGTTGCATTCCACCTTGAATTCGCGTTTGAGACGGTCGATGATGATGTCGAGGTGAAGTTCACCCATGCCGGAGATGACGGTCTGGCCGGTCTCCTCGTTGGTAGCAACACGGAATGTGGGGTCTTCCTCGGCGAGCTTCTGAAGGCCCACACCGAGTTTGTCGAGGTCTTTCTGAGTCTTGGGCTCTACGGCGATACCGATAACGGGATCGGGGAAGTCCATTGCCTCGAGAACGATGGGGGCGTCTTCTGAGCAGAGGGTGTCGCCTGTGCGGATATCTTTGAAGCCTACGCCTGCGCCTATATCGCCGCAGCCGATCTGCTCCTTGGCGTTCTGCTTGTTGGAGTGCATCTGGAAGAGACGGGAGATGCGTTCTTTCTTGCCCGAGCGTGAGTTGAGCACGTATGAACCGGCATCGATGTTGCCAGAGTATACGCGGAAGAAGCAGAGACGTCCTACATAGGGGTCGGTAGCGATCTTGAACGCGAGGGCACACATGGGGGCGTCGGCCGACGGCTCGCGGGTCTCCACCTTGTCGGGGTCACCGACAGCGTGACCTTCGACAGCACCTGCGTCGACGGGGCTGGGGAGATATGCGCATACGGCGTCGAGAAGGCACTGCACGCCTTTGTTCTTGAATGAAGAACCGAGGATCATGGGCACGAGATCCATGCTGAGGGTAGCCTTGCGGAGGGCGCGCTTGATCTCCTCGACAGTGATAGTGGAGGGATCGTCGAAATATTTACCCATGAGATCGTCGTCGTATTCGGCGATTTTCTCGAGCATCTTGTCGCGCCATTCGTCGGCTTCGGCCTGAAGGCTTGCGGGGATTTCTTCTACGCTGTAGTCGGCACCCATTGTCTCGTCGTGCCAGAATATGGCTTTCATGGTGATGAGGTCCACAACACCTTTGAAAGTTTCTTCAGCTCCGATAGGTATCTGTATGGGGCAGGGATTTGCGCCGAGCACATCCTTGAGCTGGCGTACTACCTCGAAGAAGTTGGCACCCGAGCGGTCCATCTTGTTGACATAGCCGATACGGGGCACATTATATTTGTCGGCCTGACGCCATACAGTCTCAGACTGGGGCTCTACGCCGCCGACGGCGCAGAATGTGGCGACAGCACCGTCGAGCACACGGAGCGAACGTTCTACTTCCACTGTGAAGTCGACGTGTCCCGGAGTGTCGATGAGGTTGATCTTGTATTTCTCGTCGTTATACTTCCAGAAGGTTGTGGTAGCGGCCGAGGTGATTGTAATACCGCGCTCCTGCTCCTGTTCCATCCAGTCCATTGTAGCGGCACCGTCGTGCACTTCGCCGATCTTGTGTGTGAGACCGGTGTAGAAGAGGATGCGTTCGGATGTGGTGGTCTTACCGGCATCGATGTGAGCCATGATGCCGATATTGCGGGTATATCTGAGTTGTTCGTCGGATTTAGCCATTTTTCGTATTTCTTAGCATGAAAAATTAGAAACGGAAGTGTGCGAACGCGCGGTTGGCCTCGGCCATCTTGTGCATGTCTTCCTTGCGCTTGAATGCGCCGCCCTGGCCGTTGAAGGCGTCGACGATCTCGGCTGCGAGCTTGTCGGCCATCGTCTTTCCGCCGCGTTTGCGGGCGTAGATGATCAGATTTTTCATGGAAATGGACTCTTTGCGGTCCGGACGGATTTCTGTGGGAACCTGGAAAGTGGCACCGCCCACGCGGCGCGACTTGACTTCCACCTGGGGAGTTACGTTCTCAAGGGCTTTCTTCCAGATATCGAGAGCTGTGAGCTCCTCGTTGGGCATCTTCGACTTCACAGTCTCGAGTGCGGTGTAGAAGATGGTGAAGGCGGTGTTCTTCTTACCATCGTACATGAGGTGATTGACGAATTTGGTAACTCGTACTTCACCGAACACGGGATCGGGGAGGATAACCCGTTTCTTAGGTTTTGCCTTTCTCATTGTAGGTTTTACCGAAATGTGTTTTTGATTGCTTGGTTGCTTGCGTCGGAATTCTTCAGCCACATTATTATATATAGGCGACCTCTGTCGCATGCTGCCGTGACTTACTCAACCTTTGTCAGCTTATCAAGAATTCAAAAACGAGTTTTAAACTTTTTGTTGTTAAATCTCGCGGTGCTTTCAGAATAGCTTCACCCTTGCGGATTACTTCTTGGCTGCACCGGCCTTGGGACGCTTGGCACCGTACTTGGAGCGGCGCTGTGTGCGATCCTTCACACCCGATGTATCGAGCGTACCGCGCACGATGTGATAGCGCACACCGGGAAGGTCTTTTACACGACCGCCGCGGACGAGAACGATTGAGTGCTCCTGAAGATTGTGACCTTCACCGGGGATATAGGAGTTTACTTCCTTGCCGTTGGTGAGGCGCACACGGGCAACTTTACGCATAGCCGAGTTAGGCTTCTTGGGAGTGGTGGTATATACACGCACGCACACGCCGCGACGCTGGGGGCATGAGTCGAGCGCGGGCGACTTGCTCTTGTCGACCAGTGCCACACGTCCTTTTCTTACTAATTGCTGAATAGTAGGCATCTTAGTTTTTTAGTTAGAATCTTAGTTTCTTATCTCTGTTGTGTTATTATCTTCACATGTCGAAAAACAGCATCCGAGCACAATAACCCCTTAATCCGCAAAGGATTAGAGGCGAATCGAGGCGCAGGGGCGCTCTTTTTCGGTGCAAAGATACGAATTATCCGGCTAACTGCCAAACATTTGGCAATATTTTTAATAATCTGAAAATCGTGTCCGGATCTCGCTTGGACAATACCGAGGTTTTCGCTATTTTTGTGAGTTATGAAAGCATTGAGAATTATTGTAGTTGCCGCCGGGATGGCGATGGCCGCCGGCGCGCTGTGCTCGTACACGAGCTACGATTACCGCAACTGCCGCAGCGCCATGGCCGACGCGCAAAGCTATACTCGCCGCGCCGAAAGCTACCGGCGCGACGCGGAGACATATCTGCGCGAGTCGGAGCGCTATCAGAACGAGGCCGACCGTTACCGCAAGCGCGACAAGGTGCGCGAGGCACGCGACTATCAGCAGCGTGCCGACCGGGCGATGGAAAAGTTCTGCGACAAGATGCGTCTGGCACAGGATTACAGTGAGCGCGCGGCCGACATGTATCGCCGCGCCGCACGTGCAAGATAGGAGATCATTCGCCTTTCGATGTCATGATGTCGAGGATGAGGGCGTCGGTCTGCGTCATGCCTTCGCGGCCTATCGTGGTGAGGTTGCGGATGGTGCGGTCTACGCTGTCGTCGATGATACCTTCGAGCGAGCTTACCGATTCGCCGTCCATGGCCACCATCGCCGATATCACCGCGGTAGACACTCCGCTTGTGAGCTTGAGGGCACAGCTGGGCTTTGCGCCGTCGCATATCATGCCGGTGAGGTTAGCCACCATATTCTTCACTGTACCGGCCACCTGATCGAATCCGCCGCCCATCAGATAGCATATGGCGGCGCTGGAACCTGTGGCGGCCACGACGCAGCCGCACAGTGCCGACAGGCATCCCAGACTCTGCTTTATGTAAATAGCCGTGAGATGGCTCAGTGTGAGGGCACGTACAGTACGCTCCACGTCGGCATAGGTCTCCTCGGCATACACCACCACCGGCATTGTGGCGGCAATGCCCTGATTGCCCGAGCCCGAATTGCTCATCACGGCCACGGGGGCGCCTCCCATACGGGCGTCGCAGGCGGCCGAGGTGTAGCTGAGGATACGCGAGAATGTGCTGTCGCCCATCACGCGGCGCTGCCGCTCGCTGTGCAGGGTGCGGCCTACATGGTGGCCGTACGGCTCCATCAAGGCCCATTCGGCGGCGGCCTTGTTGAGATGACGGGTCTCGAGGATGAATGACAACTCTTCGACCGGCGTTGTCATCGCGAAGTCCCATACGGTGCGGAGCGACATATCCACCTTCTCTTTGCAGCAGTCCTTGCCCGCGCCGTCCGACTGAGCCTGCCCGCAGTCGACACGCCCGCCGTCGCGCTCGAGAAGTACGAAGCGCGTGTGGCCGCCCTCGATGACCGCACGTGCCGTATGACCGGCGCCGTAGACATACACATCAATGTAGAGGATGTCGGGAGCATGCGGCTCAAGGGCTATATCGATGCAGCCCTTGCGGGCGATCATGGCCTTGCCCTGCTCCACCGCCTCGGGAGTGACATCGGCGAGCACCTCGAGGCTGAGTTCCGAGCGACCGGCTATCACACCGAGCGCCACAGCTATCGGCAGGCCTATCATGCCGGTGCCGGGGATGCCGACCCCCATGGCGTTCTTGATGATATTGCCGCTGAGACGGCATTCCACACGCTCCACGGCAGCGCGCGGCACACCGAGCAGCTCGGCAGCGCGCGCGGCGGCAAGAGCCACGGCTACGGGTTCTGTACAGCCCACGGCGGGGACAACTTCGCGCTTGATGAGCGCCAATATGCGGTTCTTGAGTGTTTCGTCGATCATGGCAGTAGATTCGGTGTCCGCAAAGTTATAAAATTTTTCGTACATTTGCATCGGTATGGATAAAACATCGACACAAACGCCCGTAAAAGGACGATTCGCCCCATCACCGACGGGACGCATGCACCTCGGCAACGTATACACGGCGCTGCTGTCGTGGCTGTCGGCCAAGGCTGCCGGAGGCACGTGGCTGCTGCGTATCGAGGACCTCGACCCGCAACGGTCTAAATACGAATTCGCCCGACAGATAGAGGACGATCTGCACTGGCTCGGCCTCGACTGGGACGAAGGAGGTCTCGACGGCCATGGCCCGAACGGGCCATATTCGCAAAGCCGCCGCCACGACATATATATGGAATACTTCGGTCGGCTGCGCGACAGCGGCCTCACCTATCCGTGCTTCTGTACCCGCGCCGACATCATGGCCACGCAGGCGCCGCATCTGTCGGACGGCCGGGTGGTATATGCCGGCACATGCCGCCCGGCCGTGATGCCAAGCCACGATGAAGAGCCGGCACGGCCTCATGCCACAAGGCTTTATGTCCCCGACGAGAGCATCACATTCACCGATATGATATACGGGCCGCAGAGCGTGAATCTCGCGCGAGAATGCGGCGACTTTGTGCTCCGACGGGCCGACGGAGCGTGGGCATATCAGCTTGCCGTAGTGGTGGATGACGCACTGATGGGGGTCACAGAGGTAATGCGGGGCAACGACCTGCTGCAGTCGGCCGCACAGCAGATATACCTATACCGGCTGCTGGGATTCAAGGCACCACGATTCGGGCATCTGCCGCTGCTGTGCAACGCCGAAGGGCGGCGCTTGTCGAAGCGCGACAGTTCGCTCGGCATGGACGAGCTGCGACGCCGGCACAGCCCCGACGACATCATCGGCATGGCCGCTGCCGCCGCAGGACTTATCCCCCACCCCGTCCCGACAACGCCGGCGGAACTGACCGCCACATTCAGCATCAAAACCATAAAAACCGAATTTCAAATAAATTTGCTATGAGCGAGCAAATGTTTTTTGGTTAATTCGGGTTAAACTTTTAACTTTGCATGCTAAACCAATCCCGCCAAAGCGGCGTTATTGAGTAAAACCTTATTGCACCGGAATCTTATGAAAAACCTACTAAGCCACGTTTTGTTGCTTGCCGTGCTGTCGGCAGGCTGTCTCAACGCATCCGCAGACGAGCCTGCGGGATATTACCGCTCGCTCGAAGGCAAGAGCGACGCCGAACTCAAGACCGCCATATACCAGCTGATACACAATTTCACAGAGGTATCTTCATATTCAGACCTTCCAAAGTACTTCCAGCGTACCGACGTATATCCGGAGTCGAAACGATGGTGGGACATGTACAGCGACATCCCACTGTACGCGCCGAGCTTCAAGGGTCTCAACCGCGAGCATTCATTCCCTAAAAGCTGGTGGGGCGGCAGTACCGGTATCCCGGCATATGTCGACCTCAACCACCTGTATCCCTCCGAGCAGGCGGCCAACATGGCCAAAAGCAACTATCCGCTGGGGCAGGTGAGCATCTCCGACAAACCTAAATTCGACAACGGCATATGCAAGGTGGGATATCCCACCACCGGCCAGGGAGGCGGCAGCCAATGGGTGTTCGAGCCCGACGACGAGTACAAGGGCGACTTTGCGCGCACTTATTTTTATATGGTGACTTGCTACCAGAACCTCACATGGTCGACCAAGTACGATTATATGATGAACTCCGAGACCTACCCCACCCTGAAAGGTTGGGCGTCCCGTATGCTGCTCGAATGGAGCCGTCAGGATCCTGTGAGCGACAAGGAGAAGATGCGCAACGATGAGGTTTACAGCATACAGAACAACCGCAACCCGTTCATCGACCGCCCCGAACTGGCCGAATACATCTGGGGCGACAAGCAGGGACAGCCATACAAAGGCGGCTCGGGCAGCGAGCCCACAGGCGACCCGGTACTCGAGACCCCCATACAGGGTATGTCGGTCGACTTCGGACAAGTAGCCATAGGACGGTCGACCACCTCAAAACTTTTCTTCAAAGGAGAGAATCTCACAGGCTCGCTCAAGCTTCAGATATACCGCGGCGACAAGGACATGTTCTCCATCCCGTCGTCGACACTGAGCACATCGCTCGTAAACTCGCCCGACGGCACCTGGCTCACCATCACATACAAGCCTACCGCACTCGGCAGCCATAACGCGCGCCTGCTAATAAGCGAAGGCGGCTTTCTGGGAGGCTCGCGCGCCATCACATTGATAGGCGAATGCCTTGAGGTGCCCGTGCTCACGGCCTGCACCGCCACCGAGGCCACCGACATAACATCCGACTCATACCGGGCCAACTGGATATCGCCCGAGGGCGAGGTGGTGGACTACTGGATAGTGAACCGCACACGCTTTGTCGGCGGCAAAGCCACCACCGAGGAGGTTCTGGCCGAAGAGCCCGGAATAATCATCGAAGGCTTCAACGACAGCGAGTCGGAATCATACTCCGTACAATCGGTGCGTCTTGGCTACCGTTCGCCCGAATCGAACGTCATCTTCGTGGCTCACAGCGGCATCACAGGCATCGAGGCCGAGCGCGGCCTTGAAGTGCAGGGCTTCGACGGCAGCATGCGTTTCGTCTGCGACGGCGAGCATACCGGAGTATGCGTATACGACGTGACCGGCAAACTTGTGATGTTCCTCGCCTCGGTACACAACAATATGGATGTCGAGATTCCGACCGGCATCTATTTCATCAGCACCGACCAGCTCGGCACACCCGTCAAAGTCGTAGTGAAATAATCATAATGCTGAATCCCACACCCTTGCTAAGGCCATGGTTCGCGCGGCGCGTCCGCGCGAGCCATGGCTGGCATACAGCCGAAGGGGCACGGCAGACGCAACTCGACGTGCTGTCGCACCTGCTGCGCAAGGGTGCACACACCGAATACGGCCGCAGCCATAAGTTCAGCGCCATGGCAGGCTATGCCGACTTCGCCGACAGCGTGATGCCGGCGGCATATCCCGAATACCGGCATATGGTGGAGCGTATGGTGCACGGCGAGCCCGATGTGCTGTGGCCGGGAGTATGCCGCCGCTTCGCACAGTCGAGCGGCACATCCGACGGCAAAAGCAAATTCATACCCGTCACCGGCGATTCGCTCCGCATTAACCACTACCGCGGAGCGTCGGACGTGGTGGCTCATTATCTCGACCTTTACCCGGATTCGCGCCTGTTCGGCGGCAAATGCTTTATCCTCGGGGGCAGTTTCGCTAACGAGATCGCCGATCTGCCGGCTCATGTAAAGGTGGGCGATTTATCGGCCAACCTCATCGACGACATGAATCCGGCGGCCAATCTGCTGCGCGTTCCGTCGAAAAATGTGGCGCTTATGGCCGACTGGACTAAAAAGTTGCCAGCCCTCGTCGAAGCCTCGCTGAATCAGGACATAACCAACATCTCGGGAGTGCCGTCGTGGTTTCTCACCGTGCTCCGCGAGGTGATAAAGCGCGCCGGTGCCGACACCATCCATGATGTGTGGCCCAATCTCGAGGTATTCTTCCACGGAGGTATAGCCTTCGGGCCATACCGCGAGCAATACCGCGCCATCACCGACCCCGCACGGATGCGCTATCTCGAGACATACAACGCATCCGAAGGATTCTTCGCCGTGCAGGACACACCCGATACCGGCGCCGGCATGCTGCTGCTGCTCGACTGCGGGGTATTCTACGAATTCATTCCCGTCGACCTCGCCGGAGACTCCGCCCCGGCTCCCATACCGGCTTGGGAGGTCGAGAAAGGCAAGATATACGAGATGATAATCACCTCGTGCAACGGGCTGTGGAGATACCGCATCGGCGATACCGTGAAAATCGAATCCACCGAGCCATTGCGCATCACCATCGCCGGACGCACCAAGAGCTATATAAACGCATTCGGCGAGGAGCTGATGGTGCACAACGCCGACGCAGCCATGGCCGAGGCCTGCCGCAAGACAGGTGCTGCGGTGCTCAACTATACGGCAGCACCCGTATACGCTGCATCAGGCACCCGCGGCCACCATCAATGGCTCATAGAATGGGCTGTGAAGCCGGCATCCATTGAGGAATTCGCCGATATTCTCGATCTCGAACTGCAAAGGCAGAACTCCGACTATCAGGCAAAACGCAGCGGCGGCATATTCCTTGACCGACTGTCGATCGTAAGCGCCCGCCACGGACTGTTCGACGACTGGCTCGCCTCCACCGGCAAGCTCGGCGGACAGCGCAAGGTGCCCCGCCTGTCAAATTCACGCGATATAATCGAATCATTACTGCATATACAATGAAATTGAGACAACTTATGGCAGCGGCCGCCATGTGCGCCGCATCATACGCGGCGGCCGACGACGCTCCCCGCTACATATTCTACTTCATAGGCGACGGCATGGGTCTCAGCCCCGTGATGACCGCCCAGGCATACAACCGCGACATACTCAAGAACGACAAGCCGCTCAACATGCTTCAGCTGCCCGTGGCATCGTGGGCCATGACATACTCGGCCAACGCGCCCATCACCGACTCGGCCGCCGCGGGCACAGCCCTGTCGACAGGTGCCAAAACCAAGAACGGCATGGTGGGCATGAACCCCGACACTGTGAATGTGACATCAGTAGCGCGACAGCTCAAGGATATGGGCTGGGGAGTGGGAGTGGTCACCACAGTAGGTGCCGACGACGCCACGCCCTCGGCGTTCTATGCCCATGTCCCCTACCGCAAGATGTTCTACGACATCGATATAGCCGCGGCACAGTCGGGATACGAATTCATCGCCGGCGCCGGGCTCGGCGGTCTCAAGAACAAAGACGGCAATCCCACCGATGTGGAGCAGGTGATGCAGCAGAACGGCGTGCAGATAGTCTACGGCCCCGAAGGAATCGACGCCATCGACAGCCGCCGCGTACTGCTCGTCGGCCCCAAGGACAGCCCGTCGTGGAACGTCGGCTACACCATCGACTCGATAGCCGGAGCGCTCACACTGCCCGTCATCACACAGACCTGCCTCAGCCATCTCGAGAAATACTCGCCCGACCGGTTCTTCATGATGGTGGAGGGCGGCAACATCGACCACGCCCTCCACGCCAACGACGGCGGCGCAGCCCTCAAAGAAATCCTCAACTTCGACCAATCGCTCGCCATCGCATACAATTTCTACCTCGCCCATCCCGACGAGACCCTGATAGTGGTGACAGCCGACCACGACACCGGCGGCATGAGCCATGTGCATTCGCGCACCGGCATGCCCGACCAACTGCACGTATTCGACTATCAGAAAGTATCAAAAGAAGCCTTCAGCGAATACTGCAAGTCGCTGCTTCGCGACCGCCGCATCTACCGCTGGGATGATATGAAAGAATATCTCGAGGAGAATCTCGGCCTATTCAGCCACATACCCGTTAGCGACGAGCAGACCGAAAATCTCAAGAAGATGTTCACCGAGACCTTCGAGATGCGCAACACCGCCGACCAGAAGACACTCTACGCCTCCTTCAACGCCTTTGCCGTCGAGGTATTCAAACTCGTCAACGACGCCGCCGGCACCATATTCACCACCACCGGCCACTCCGGCAACCCCGTGCCCGTATTCGCCGTAGGCGTCGGCTCAGACCTGTTCCGCAACGTCAACAACAACATCGACATCCCCGCCAAAATCCGCCGCATCGCCCGCATCACGGAATAAGCAACCACCCGAGCAAACAGATGGCAAGTAACACCGATCATGGCAAAAGATATCCAATTTATTCTATATAATCTCCCCGACGGCAGCGGCGCGGTTCAGGCATACGTTCAAGACGAGACCCTTTGGCTCACGCAAAAGGCGATGGCCGAGCTATTTGGCGTTGAAGTCAACACCATAAACTATCATCTTAAAGAGATTTACAACAGCAAGGAATTGGCCGAAGGAGCAACTATTCGAAAAATTCGAATAGTTCAACAGGAAGGCAACCGCCAAGTGGAACGTGAGCGCATTTTTTACAATCTCGACGCCATAATCAGCGTAGGGTATCGCGTCAACTCACAACGAGCCACCTATTTCCGTCAATGGGCCACCAAGATACTCAACGAATTTATCCGCAAGGGGTTTGTCCTTGATGACAATCGTCTCAAGCAAGGCAAAACGACTTTTGGAGTAGACTATTTCCGAGAACTTCTTGAACGCGTCCGCTCCATCCGTGCGAGCGAACGACGGATATGGCAGCAAATAACCGACATTTACGCCGAGTGCAGCATAGACTACAACCGTACGTCACCGACCACCAAAGACTTCTACGCAATGGTACAGAATCGCTTTCACTATGCCATCACCGGGCAGACAGCCGCCGAAATCATCTTCAACAGTGCCGACCATACCAAACCCCATATGGGATTGACAACGTGGAAATACGCGCCGGACGGGCGAGTGCTGAAATCCGACGTTTCCATTGCCAAAAACTACCTCGACAAAGAACAGATACGTCGGCTTGAACGTACCGTAACCGCCTACTTCGACTACATCGAAGGACAGATAGAACGTCACAGCGCATTCACGATGGAGGAATTTGCCGCAAGCGTCAACAAGTTTCTCACGTTCAACGACTACCGCATTCTCCCCGACCGAGACAGCATATCCGCAACCGAGGCAAAGGCAAAAGCCGAAGGCGAATACGACATCTTCAACCGTACCCAACAGATCGACTCCGATTTCGATAAAGAAATCCGCGGAATGTTAGACAATTAACAAAATAACCTCGACGCTATAAAAAAGTTTTACATTGATAGTGCATTAAAATTTAAATCATCATCCAAAAATCAACATAAGGTAAATCGTATTTGGTCTGTTATAATGAATTTAGATTTTTTTGATGCAGACGATATAGATTTAGAAAAACAAATTATAGCCGCCAGAATCTCATCTTTAAATTTTGATGAATTAGAATCTTTAGGTAAAACGTTTTTTGATAATGAAATAAACAATATAGAAAGTAAGCTGACTAAGTATGTCTCAGAAACTAAATAAATTGGAACTCACGTGGATAGGCAAGGACGATGAACGGCCTGCCATTGAGCCGCGCATACTTGTTGAGAATCCTGCGCTCGCCTGCGGTGAAGTAGAGACCGGCACGTTGCCAAATGGCAAGCCGTGGCCGGGCAACATGCTTATCCACGGCGACAATCTCCTTGCGCTTCGCGCCCTCGAAGAAAATTTTACCGGAGCAATAAAATGTATATACATCGATCCACCATATAACACCGGCGCACGTATTGATTCAGATGGAAAAGATATCGGATATGAAGATGGTCTTGAACATTCTACATGGCTAAATATGATGTACCGCAGGTTTGAGATTCTCCACAAACTCCTTAGAGAGGACGGTGCATTATTCGTTCATTTGGACGACAATGAATCCGATTACTGCAAGGTTATTCTCGATGAGATTTTCGGAAGAGAGAATTTCATGAACCGTGTAACCGTAGATGCTCGTTCACCCTCAGCTTTCAGCACAGTTAATCCCGGCATGTTTGTCGCATCCGAATATATTTTGTTTTATGCCCGTAACCGTTCCAAATTGGTTGAAAACCGTATCAGGACTCCGCGTAATCCGGATTACGCGTACAACAAATATATCGTAGATTTTCAGCGACCATATACTGAATGGAAATTCATCCCCGTTTCTGAAGCATTCTCTCAAAATGTTACTTTAAGAAGCAACAATCCCGAAAATATTCTCAAAGCCTACAATAAGTTTATTATAGAAAACGCCGATAGGATTTGCCGTTATACAGCTATAAGCGATTCAGGAGCCGGCGCTAAAGTTGTCGAATTAAAGAAACAATCTATTGCTAATCCAAATGTGCTTTTACGGCTTGAGCGTGAAGGCTTGGACGATGTTTATGTCATCAACGGGCAACAGTTAGCATTTTATTCCAAAAACGTTCAAATTATCGACGGACAACTTCAAGCATCAAAATTATTGACCGATATCTGGACTGATATTGCTTGGGAAGGTATTGCGAAAGAGGGAGATGTTACTTTTAGAAGAGGAAAGAAGCCCGAAAGATTGGTCAAACGATGTATCGAACTTTCAACTTCTTCAGAAGAAGATGTTGTGTTAGACAGTTTTCTCGGAAGTGGCACGACCTCTGCAGTAGCCCACAAAATGGGACGCCGTTGGATCGGGATAGAGTTAGGCGAACATGCATATACCCATAGTTATCATCGATTAAGGCGAGTGATTTCCGGTGATGATAACAGCGGCATTTCAAAGACGCAGAAATGGCATGGAGGAGGAGGCTTCAGGTTCTATGAACTTGCGCCGAGCCTTCTTAACGAGGACAAGCACGGCAACTTTGTAATCAACAAGGCTTATAACGCCGACATGCTCGCCGCCGCGATGGCTAAGCAGGAAGGGTTCACCTATCAGCCGAGCCGAGAGCAATACTGGAAACAGGGCTTCAGCTCCGAGCACGACTTCATTTTTACCACGACGGAGTTTCTAACCGTTGAGAGTCTGCAGCATATGCATGAGCAGATGGCCGAAGATGAGTCGCTGCTGATATGCTGCACAAGGTTCCAATCGGAGTGCAACAACCGCTTTCCGAACATTACCATGAAGAAAATTCCGAAAATGCTTCTCGGCCGCTGCGAGTTTGGCCGCGATGACTATTCGCTCAATATAATCGCGCTCCCCGAAATGGAAATTGAAGAAGATGGATACGACTGTTAATATGATACGACAGCGGCTCTCGCTCCGCGAACCGCTCGCAAAGGCTCTCGACCTCACTTCGCGAATTGTCGATAAGCTTTCTTTGCAGAAGCCGCCGCAGGATGAGGCAGAACTTGCCGGTTTTCTCAAAAAGGAAGTCGCCGAGGTAAAATCTATCGTACCCGAGTTCAAGAATTTCGACCGCGATTTTCCTTCGCTTGCCTTCTCAATAGCCACCGGCATCGGCAAGACGCGGCTTATGGGCGCAATAATAACCTATCTGTATCTGAAAAAAGGCATCAGGCATTTCTTCATACTTGCCCCGAACCTTACGCTTTACAACAAACTGTGCCGTGATTTCGGCGACCCGTCTTACGAAAAATATGTTTTCAAGGGTATAAGCGAGTTTGTATCCTCTCCGCCGCAGGTAGTTACCGGCGAAACTTACGACGAGCGCACGCCATCGATCTTCTCTTCCTTGCAAATCAATATATTCAACATATCCAAGTTCAACAAAGACAGTAAAGAAGGCAAGAAAGGAGCACCGCGGATGCGCCGCCTGTCGGAATATATCGGACAGTCATACTTCGATTATCTTGCCTCGCTGCCCGACCTCGCCATCCTGATGGACGAGGCGCACCGCTACCACGCCGACGCATCCAAGAAAGCCATCAACGAGCTCCGTCCCGTGCTCGGCTTCGAGATGACCGCGACACCGCTCGATGAGAAGGGCAAATCATTCAAAAACATAGTATTTGAATATAATCTTGCCCAGGCTCTCGCCGACAAACGCTATGTCAAAGACCCGACAGTGGCCGGACGCATTAATTTCAAGAAAGCCAACTACACGCAAGACGAGATCGAGATAACGAAGCTTCAGGACGGCATCGCCGTCCATGAACAGACAAAGCGTGCTATCGAACTTTATGCCCGGCAGAACGGCAAGCACATCGTCCATCCGTTCATCCTCGTGGCGTGTCGCGACATCGCCCATGCCCGGGCCGTGAAAGACCTGCTCGAAAGCGACCGCATATTCGACGGAGAATATAAAGGAAAGGTCTTGCAGATCGATAGTTCGACCAAGAAAGACGAGGATATAGAGCAGCAGTTTGTCGCCCTCGAATCGCCGGACAATACCATCGAAATTGTTGTACATGTCAATATGCTCAAAGAGGGCTGGGACGTGAACAATCTATACACGATAATTCCTCTCCGTGCCGCCGATGCGGCTGTACTGATCGAGCAGACCATAGGCCGGGGACTCCGGCTGCCTTATGGCGGCGAGCGCACAGGCAATCCCGATGTCGACAAGCTCACGGTTATCGCCCACGACAACTTTGCGGCCGTAATCGACAAGGCGCGCAACGGCGACAGTGTGCTCAGCAAGCTATCCTACATCGAACTTGACGATGATGATGTGACTCCGCGGCATGGCCAGGTAGTCACCACCACAAATTCCATTGTCAAAAAGTACGAGGCAGCCGTAAAGCAGGCACAGACCGATTATGAGAAGAAAGTGGCCGAGCGCACCTGCGATGCAGTCCGCGCCGTGCTCGAAGTGATACCTCAGGCCGCAGAGAGCGTGCAACATTACGGCGATCTGAAGAACCCCGGAATAATGAAGATCCTCCGGAAAAAAGCAGCCGAGACAATCGTTGAACGCGCCAAAGCATCGAATCCGCTTTTTGCCGATCAGGAGGCCAAGGAGCAACTCGAGCAACTCGACAAAGTAATCAGACATGTCGTTGTCGATTACGAGAAAAACGCGATTGAAATTCCGATCATCATGTTCGGACAACCGCGTATCAAAGCTGTATTTGAAGACTTCGATCTTGATACGTCGACAGGATATGATATTGATCGCGAGACACATTATATCCGGCGGCAAAGTCTTGATACCGGCGCGACCGACATCATAGCCGGTCGCGGCAGCAGTCCGAAAGGCAATCCGCCTGACATCCTCGTGGATCGTCTTGCCGACTTCGACGATATTGATTACGACGAATGTTCCGATCTGCTTTATAAACTTGCAGACCGGGCAGTGAACGCAATCAAAAAACATAACCCCGGGATCACGGACACCGATCTGGTTGAAATAATCCATGACCACAAGGAACAGCTCGCGATGAACATCCACAAGCAGATGAAAGAACATTTCCATATCATCAAAGAAGATGTTGCCCCGGCCACTGTTCTGCCGTTCAGCCGTATTCTCGACCAACACATGATCGACAATGGTTTTGCAAAGCGCATGATAAGCGACATGCCTGAAAAAGAGTCGTGGGGCAACAAGTATATAGTGCAGGGGCTGATGAAATCCTACTATCCCGAAACACGCTTCGACAGCACTACGGAGTGGAATTTCGCCTACATACTTGAAAAAGACCCCGCAGTGTTGAAATGGCTGCGCCCGGTGCCGCGGCAGTTCAATATCTATTGGGCCGACGGCTCCAAAAGATATGAGCCGGATTTCATAGTAGAGACAGTCGAAGCCATATACATGTGCGAGACAAAAGCCGAGAGAGACATCGACAACAAGGACGTACAGGACAAGGCCAAAGCCGCCCGCCGATACTGCGACATAGCCGGAGATCATGCCACCCGCCACGGTGGCAAACCCTGGCGCTACATCATCATCCCGCATACAGCCGTCGACCGCCTTTCAGATTTCAAGAACGTAATCAATACCTCGCAACTATTCTGAACAAAACTTAGATAACTATGCGCAAACACTGTCATTTTATAGGGTGGCTGTATTTGCAAAATAATGCGTAGGTTTTTTAACACATCTGTGCAATATTCTTTCACAATGATGTAACTAACTTTGTGAACGAAAGCCATTATGGCCTAATTTAAATTGCACTGACTATGGAGATAATAATAATGCTCATCTGCTGCTTCGCCTGGATAGGGCAAGCGCTGGACGAAGGTGGAAATATCGATTAATAAACGCCAACACAACTGCATATGTTTGGAATAATACTTTGGGCGATATTGATAATCTTTATTGTCATCTGCGTATGCCCCGGTTTCATAACTACATTGATCACATGCACAGCAATAGTGCTGAGTGTGTATGGGCTTATCTACTGGATAATCCGCAGAATCAGAAAATGATGAATACGAATAATAGCCACCTCACGGTGGCTATTCTCGTGATCCGAGTGCGCTTCGTTTTACCTCGCTTATTGTTTTGATTTTCAATTTGTTATAGAATGTGATTGAGTGGCAATGTACCACGGTTTGTACCACATTTCGGTGCTTTTTCAGGCACCGATTTTGCCTCAATTTCGGCTCTCTTCAATCCGATGCTCAAAATTAACAATTATTTTGCGAATATCGCCGAATTAAATAATATTTAACATTGAGCATAGGCGGGTTCTACTATGAAAACGCCCAAAAGCCCGTGAGGGTTCGCGCTCTGAAAAGTGGATAAATCGGGGCTATTTGGAGGCTTGCAGGAGGTGTCCGGAAAGGTGGAGAAAAAGGTGGCGCACACCTGCCGAAAAAGTGGCGGAAAAGGTGTCCCCAAAAGTGTCCCCAAAGGTGTCTGAAGAAGTGTCCCCAAGGGTGTCTGAAGAAGTGTCCCCAAGGGTGTATGTAAATGTGTCTGTATCAGTGTCGGTAAAGGTGTCTGAACAGGTGTCCGAAAAGGTGGCGGAAGATGTGGCTGTAAAGGTGTCGGTGAAGGTGTCGGAAAAGGTGGCGCACATACCCCGGAAAAGCGGCGGTTTTCAGCCTCCATGACGCACGATCGCAAGAGCCTCGCCAAAGGGAGAAGTCTATGCCCGTGTCCCCTCTTTTTCCCTCCCTGCAAAAATTCCTACGGCGCAGTTCGGCGATTGTAATACCGCCACAGGGAACGTCCCCCTTGCCAACCAAGCACAAGAAGCCGCACGGCAAGTCTGAACAATACCGGCACAGTCCAACGTATGAACCGCAGGGCGAGCGAGAGCAGCCATCGGATAAAGCGGATAAGCAATACCGCGATTATCACTACGGGCAATAGATATATCATCAGTAGAAGCTGAAACATAGTCAGAGATATTATGATGTTATGATATTCCGACAATGCGATAACAGCATAGCCGGACTATCGGTTGAAGCGACGCTCCAAGTATGTAAATATACTAATTTTCAACGACATATGCAAGAAATCAAGCAGCTATTTTATCATTTAACACTCTGATAATCTGATAATAATACGCTTGTTTCACCTAATTAACGTGAGTTCGATAAAAATAATCAAAAGAGAGTCAACTGATTATCATAAAC
>CAJTMY010000026.1 GCA_910577355.1 uncultured Muribaculaceae bacterium | reverse complement strand
ACCACCGGAGGTAGGCGAGCAGGTGGGGGCCGGTGGCGCCCGACGGGTCGTGGACGAGAAGGCGGACTGAGCGCAGGGGGCTGCGCAGGCGCATCATCTCGAGGGCGAGGATGAGGTTGCGGGGCAACGCGCGGGCGCGGTCGGCGCCGTAGACGCGCTCGTACCATGCGGTGAACGAGCGGAGGTAGATGGTGGTGTTGATGGGGGCGTAGTGTTTCATGACGCTGCAAAGGTACGATACTTTGCGGCTGCCTCGTTGTGTTTTTGGGATCGGATACGAATTACGCGAATTTTTGCCCCACACGGATTACACGGATTTTTTGTTTGGCGCTGTCATGACTGTAATACAGAATTTTACACAATGCAGGGCGTGAGAGTGTCCATGCTGACACTGGGATGCTGCATACGCCGCAGCGCAGGCCGCGCCGATAAGATTTTTGTTAAATAAAAAATCTTAAAACCTTTGCAATATGGTGAAATTTTGAGTAATTTTGCGATAGATATATTACAACATCTTTATCATCACAATTATGAAATGCAAAGTATGCTATGTCGTCGCTCTCGGCACTGCTCTCGCACTCTCTTCGTGCGGCAAGAAACTCGGGCAGTTCAGCGCCGACAACTTTACAGTCAACCCCAATCCGCTTGAAGTTGTAGGACAGAACGTTCCGGCACAGATAACAGCCCGCGTACCGGCCAAGTTCTTTCTCAAGAATGCAGAGGTGACAGTGACCCCTTATCTGGTGTACAATGGCACGGAAACAGCTTCGCAGCCCTATTCGTTCCAAGGCGAGAAAGTGCGTGGCAACGCTCCGGTAGTTTCCTATGAATACGGAGGCACATTCACCGTACCCGCACGCTTTGCCTACGTGCCTGAGATGGCAAAGAGCGAGCTTGAGCTTGCCTTTACCGTCACACAAGGCAAGAAGCAGTATGTGCTTCCACGCGTCAAGGTGGCCGACGGTGTGATTGCTACAGCTGCCATGGCCGATGCCGCCACTGTAAATCCCGCACTCGCTGCCGACGGCTTCCAGCGTATAATCAACGAGAAATATGCCGCCGACATCATGTTCCTGATCAATCAGGCCAATATCCGCGCCAATCAGCTCAATACCGACGCCATGGTTGAGCTCCGCAAGGAAATCCTCGCCGCCGCCGGCGATTCGGCCCGTGTTATCGAAGAACTCAACATCCAGTCGTACGCTTCGCCCGACGGCGGTCTCGACATCAACGAGCGTCTTGCTGCCAACCGTGAGAAGAACACCACGTCCTATCTGCAGGGTCAGCTCAAGAAAGACAAGATTACCGAGTTCGGCGAGCTCACCGCACAGTTCACTCCCGAAGACTGGGAAGGTTTCCAGCGCCTCGTGTCGCAGAGCAACATCCAGGACAAGGATCTTATCCTCAGCGTCCTCTCGATGTATAAGGATCCCGAGCAGCGCGAACGTGAGATCCGCAACCTCTCCAACGTGTTCGAGCAGCTTGCCGACCAAATCCTGCCTCAGCTCCGCTACTCGCGTATCACTGCCTCCATCAATGTGATAGGTAAGAGCGACAAGGAAATCAGCGCCCTTGCCGCCACCAATCCCTCGGCTCTCAATATCGAGGAGCTCCTCTATGCCGCCACTCTCACCGACGACAACGCCACACGCATGAAGATCTATGAGACCGCCACACGCCAGTTCCCCAACGATTACCGTACATGGAACGACCTCGGCATGACACAGTATATCGCACGCAACTACACCGGCGCACAGAAGTCATTCGAAAAGGCCGCACAGCTTGCCCCTGCCGGCAACAACGAACCTGCCATGAACCTCGGTCTCATCGACCTGCTCAACGGCAAGTATGACCGCGCCAACCAGCGCTTCGGCTCGGCTGCCGGCGTAAGCGCCCTCAACGATGCTCTCGGTGTATACTATCTCAAGACCGGCGACAATGCCGCCGCAGTCCGCGCATTCGGCGACAGCAAGAGCAACAATGCCGCCCTCGCCCAGATCCTCACCAAGGATTACAGCAAGGCCAAGCAGACACTTGCCGGCATCAGCACACCCGACGCCACCACATACTATCTGATGGCCGTTCTCGGTGCCCGCACCAACAATGAGTCGATGCTCAACACCAACCTGCGCCAGGCTATCCGCCTCGACAGCAAGATGGCCGACAAGGCCCGCAAGGATCTTGAATTCAACGGATTCAACCTCAGCAAAGCCCTCAACTGATACAATCCTCATATGAAATAATGCAGATGCGCCGCGATTGATAGCGGCGCATCTGCTGTTTTTGGCCCTTCAGTCAAGCTGATATGTTGAATTTCAAGTGGGTGTGTCATAATATAACATGAGGTAGGGATGCGATTAATCGCGTCCGCTAAAAGCAATGTCAATCAGGCCGTTGTCCATCCGGGCGCGGACGCGATTAATCGCGTCCCTACTGTGCAAAGCTGTTATTAAATCATTTTCATAGCCTTCTTTACGGCTTGCTCTACCGTAAGATCCGGCTCGTTGTCGAACAGCTTTTTCAGTGCCTTTTGCGACGCCTGCCGTTGGAAGCCGAGTATCACCAATGCCTCGAGAGCTTCTTCGGCCACATTGTTCGACAGTTCGATGCCGCCCGGGGCTACCGGCATATCGGCTACCGCCTTTATCTTGTCTTTAAGATCAACGATTATGCGCTCGGCGGTTTTGGCACCTATTCCTTTCACGCTTTTGAGCAACTTGGCATCTCCCGCAGCGATGGCGTTGCGTATGTCGGCGGCATTGAACGCCGACAGTATCATGCGTGCAGAGGATGCGCCCACACCCGATACACCGACGAGCGCGCGGAAAAGCTCCCGCTCCTCCTCATCAAAGAAACCATAGAGCGTCCACGTATCCTCGCGTATCGATTCATGTACCAACAGGCGTACGCTCTCCATGCCTTCGAGGTGTGTGAATGTGGCGAGCGATATATTGAGCAGGTAGGCTACGCCGCCTGCAGTCTCGACAGTGACGGCTGCCGGATTGAGTGCCGCTATGCGGCCGGTGATGGCTTCAATCATCTTGTGCGTGGTATTCGATTATGCCCGGTAGAGAGTTGGGTATCACTTTGGCAATATCGATGCCAAAGTCGCGTGCGGCACATTCGAGTACCGGGCGGAATTTTACAGCGGCGGCTCCAACAACGCACACGGGATACGATGTATAGTCGTAGGCCGAGAGATTGCGCAGGAAGAACCGCATGAAGCCTCCGTATACCGTCTGATAGACATATGCATTGTCGAGGCAGTCGGCCAGAAACATGCCGTATTTGGCCAGCGAGCGGGATGGCAGGGTATTGGTGTATATCTCGTCCATCAGCATGTTGTGGGTGACGCTGTATTTTTCAAAAAATATCTGGGTGAGATCCTTCGGCGCGATACCCTTGAGCATGTCGGCAATGAATACCTTGCCGAGATAAGCGCTCGATCCCTCGTCGCCTAATATGTAACCCAATGGAGGAACATTGCGCACAATCTCATGGCCGTCGTAGAGGCAGGAGTTGGAGCCTGTGCCGATGATGCACGCCAATCCCGGCTTGCGAACAAGCAGGCCGCGGGCAGCGCCAAGCAGGTCACTCTCCACAGATACCGGGGTGCGGAACTGCGCCACAAGCGATGACTGCATTATCTTGTTCTTCTCCTGATTGGCGCATCCGGCACCGTAGAAATAGACATGCGACCATCGGCGGCGGAAGAATGCTTCAGGAAGCTCGAGGCGTATGCTGTGCGAGAGTTCGCGCCTCGATTGAAAATATGGATTGAGACCGGTAGTGAAGGCATGCTCCACTACCTGCGTGCCATCTACGATGGCCCATTCGGTGCGGGTGCTGCTGCTTTCTGCTATGATTTTCATGGGGCGTATTTTCTTTAGTGCAAAGGTACGCATTTTTTTTACCACGTGCAATAATATGCTCCACGCGGGCGTTATATTATAATACACTTGAAACTACATAAACACTCATATTTAATTAATTATGATCAGTCCTAAACTTCAAGACGCTATAAACGCGCAAATCAATGCCGAATTCTGGTCGGCGTACCTTTATCTGTCGATGGCCATGCACTTCGAGAGCCAGGGACACAGCGGTGTGGCCAACTGGTTCCGTATCCAGTTCAAGGAAGAGCAGGCTCATGCCGAGATCTTCATAAATTATCTCATCGCGCGCGGCGGACGTGTGATGCTATCACCCATTGCTGCTGTCGAGACTGAATGGGCAAGCCCTCTTGCCGCATTCGAGGCTACTCTCGCCCACGAGCAGAAGGTGACAGCACTTATCAACAATATATACGCGCTCGCCGAGGCCGAGCACGATTATGCCACCCGCGGCAAGCTCGACTGGTTCGTATCGGAGCAGGTGGAAGAGGAGGAGACCGCGCAGGGACTCATCGATCGTCTGAAACTTATCGGCGACAACGGCATGGGTCTCTATACCTTCGATCAGGAACTCGCCACACGTGTCTATAACGTGCCCGCTCCTCTCGCAGCCAAAGCCTGATAAGGCTAAATAAATATACGACAGCGGTCGCGTCATCATGACGCGACCGCTGTCGTATATTTATTTATGTATCAGTCAAAAACACCCTCTACCGATTCTTCTGCCGCCTCGGGCTCTTCCTCGACATAGAATTCTTTATCGCACAGGCTTAAGCCGGCAGGGAAGTTGAATCGCTTCGATTGATCGTATGGCAACTTAGGATCGGCATAGACAGCACTCATGTATTTGCCATATATAGGTAAAGCCATTGATGCGCCCTGGCCTTCGGCCATCGAGTTGAAATGTATGTAGCGCTCGTCGCCGCCTACCCATACGCCTGATACAAGGTCGGGCGTGAAGCCCATGAACCAACCGTCGGAATTGAAGTTGGTGGTTCCGGTCTTGCCTCCCATCTGTGCGGTGATGTTGAACGGTGCGCGGCGCAGGCGGTTGCCGGTGCCTCCGTCGACGACATTGAGCAGCATGGACAGTATGCGCCAATAGCCTTTCTCGGTGATGACCTCGGTCTGGTTGGGAGCGAAGTCGGTGATGACATTGCCGTTGGCATCCGATATTGCTGTGACGAACATGGGGTCGGTGCGCATGCCATGGTTTGCGAATGCGCTGTATGCAGTGACCATTTCCTTTACGGATACCTCGCAGGGGCCGAGGCATAGCGACATCACAGCCGGCAGGTGATTGGTGATACCGTATGAATGCATGCGTTTCACAAGTTCGGCGGGCGACAGCTGTGCCATAAGGCGTGCGGATATCCAGTTGTTGGAGTTGGTGAGTGCCCAACGGATGTCCACCATCTCGCCGATTCGTGAGTGACCGGCATTGCGCGGCGACCAAGGGCGTCCGTTCTCGTCATAGAAGGTGGGCTGCTCGTTGAGCAGCTCGTCGCATGGCGTGAAATCCGATTCCATGGCATAGGTGTAAAGAAACGGCTTGATTGTGGAGCCTATCTGGCGGCGGCCGGTGCTCACCATGTCGTATTGGAAAAATCGGAAGTCGGGTCCGCCGACATATGCCTTGACAAAGCCGGTATTGGGATCCATGGACATGAATCCCGTGCGCAGGAAACTCTTGGTGTACAGTATGGAATCGCGGGGAGTCATTACAGTGTCAATGGGGCCGTCGTAACTGAACACCACCATTTCGGTCGGAGTGTTGAATTGTGCGGTTATCTCCTCGTCGCTGAGACCTGCTGTCCGGGCTATCCGGTGTCGTTCGCTCTGGCGGATAGCAGTCTTGATAAGTTTTTCGCGTGTGGCAGCGGTGAGTTCGGCAGGGTTGGACGAATAGGGGGCGGATGCGGAGTTACGTTTCTCGCGGAAGAATTTTTCCTGCAACGAACGCATGTGCTCGTTGACGGCCTGTTCGGCGTATGTCTGCATGCGCGAGTCGATGGTGGTATATATGCGCAGGCCGTCGGTGTAGATGTCGTATTTTGTGCCGTCGGGTTTGGGATTCTTGTCGATCCAGCCGTAGAGCGGGTTTGTGGCCCATGCGATAGAATCGTCTACGTAGCGTTGCTGATCCCAGGAGGGATACTTGCCACGCTCGGGCTTATGTGCGGTGAGATAGCGGCGGAGTTCCTCGCGGAAGTATGGCGCCATGCCTTCCTTGTGGTCTACCCGGTGGAAGTCGAGGGCAAGAGGCAGATTCTTGAGTGAATCGAGTTCGGCCTGTGTTATCATGTCGGCCTTGTACATCTGGTCGAGCACGACGTTGCGTCGGTCGCGTGTGCGCTCGGGATGACGTACCGGATTGAAGTAGGACGGATTCTTGACCATACCGACAAGCACTGCGGCCTCTTCGATGTTGAGGTCTTTGGCATCCTTGTTGAAATACACCTTGGCGGCTGATTTGATACCGACAGCATTGTACAGGAAGTCAAACTGGTTGAGATACATCTTGAGTATCTCGTCCTTGCTGTAAAATCGCTCGAGCTTTACGGCTATCATCCATTCGATAGGCTTCTGCACGGCACGCGACATGAATCCGTCGCTCGGTGGGGTATACAGCTGCTTGGCCAACTGCTGTGTGATGGTGGAGCCGCCACCGGCGTTTTTCTGCCTGAGAAGCACAGTCTTTACCACGGCGCGTGTCACGGCTTTCATGTCGATACCCGAGTGGTTGAAAAAGCGGGCATCTTCGGTGGCGATGAGTGCATTGACAACGTTGGGCGAAATTTCGTCGAGGTCGGCATAGACGCGGTTGCCGGAGTTGCGGAAGTATCGTCCCATCTCTTGCCCGTCGGCCGTATATATTATGGAGGCGAACTTGTCCTGCGGGTTGCGCAGCTCCTCTACGGGAGGCATATAGCCGATGACTCCTATATATACAAGTATAAAGAAGAGGAGTATCACGCAGAATCCGATGCCGAATGTCCACCACAGCCATTTGGCTATGCGGCGCCCGGTTGAAGTGCGGGATGTATGGTTGGATGTCGGTTTTGATGCCATATTCAAGTAGTCGGTAACATTAACATTAAACATGCAAAGATAGGTAGAATTACCGATAAATCATAGACTGAAGTAATAAAACTTGATAAACGGGCGGAATATGGCTGTTTAAAGTTAATGAAGGTTAAATCGCTTGCGTGGTATTTATGAAAGTCGTAACTTTGCACACGTAAAACAACGCGGGATAGAGCAGTGGTAGCTCACTGGGCTCATAACCCAGAGGTCGTAGGTTCGAATCCTGCTCCCGCCACAAGCAAGCGTTGCGACTTATGCCGGTCGCAACGCTTTTTTTATAGATTATATTATAAGGTACCGAACAAAGGCAAAGGCTGCTGAGTTCTAAGTAAAAAAGATTATATTATGCCTCAAGTTTCAAAACGTGGCGAGGAAATGCCGGCCTCGCCGATCAGACGATTGGTTCCGCTTGCCAACAAGGCTGTGGAAAAAGGTCTTAAAGTATATAGATTGAATATCGGACAGCCGGATGTCCCCACGCCTCCCGAGGCTCTCGAGGTTCTAAGACATATTGACCGCAAGGTGCTTGAATATAGTCCGTCCGAGGGTCTGCTGTCGCTCAGAAAGAAGCTGAAGGAATATTACAGCCGGTTTGATATCAAGGTAGACGTTGATGATATAATCATCACGACCGGAGGGTCGGAGGCTGTGCTTTTTGCGTTCATGGCCTGTCTTGATCCGGGTGACGAGATAATAGTGCCGGAGCCGGCATATGCCAATTACATGGCATTTGCCATATCGGCCGGTGCAAGGATTGTGCCTGTGCCGTCGAGCATCGATACGGGATTCGGGCTTCCTCCGGTAGAGAAATTCGAGGAACTGATAACACCGCGCACCAAAGGTATACTGATATGCAATCCGAACAATCCTACAGGGTATCTGTATACAATGAGCGAGATGCTCAAGATCCGCGATATTGTGCAGAAGCACAATCTTTTCCTGTTTTCGGATGAGGTATACCGTGAGTTCTGCTATACGGGTGCGCCTTATATCTCGGCTTTTCATCTTCCGGGCATTGAGGAGAATGTGGTGCTGATAGATTCCGTGTCAAAACGTTATAACGAGTGTGGTATACGAATCGGTGCTCTTATCACCAAACATAAGGAGCTGAAGAAGAATGTCATGAAATTCTGCCAGGCCCGTCTGAGTCCGCCGTTGCTGGGACAGCTTGTGGCAGAGGCATCGATAGACACTCCGAAGGATTATATGCTTGCCACATATAACGAGTATGTTGAGCGCCGCAAATTTCTGATTGATCAGATCAATCAGATTCCGGGCTGTTACACGCCCATACCGATGGGGGCCTTCTATACGGTGGTACGTCTGCCGGTAGACGATGCCGACAGATTCTGCCGGTGGTGTCTGAGCGATTTCGAGTATGAAGGACAGACGATATTCATGGCTCCTGCATCGGGATTCTATACCACGCCGGGCATGGGTAAGGATGAAGTGCGTGTGGCATATGTGCTGAACAAGGAAGATCTCGGCAAAGCAATGGATGTGCTTCGCCACGCTCTTGAGGTTTACCCGGGGCGTAAGACCGTCTGCTAAAATTTGCGAAAACTCAGAATACGTCCGGAGGGGGTGGCAAGAGTCATCTCCTCTCTTGTTATGTGGCGGATGGTGAATTTGATGCTCACACCTTTTTCGGCGGTGGTGAAGTCTTCAGAGCACAGTCCGAAGTTGTCGAACTGCCGGGCGGTGTTCGTCGGAAATTCTATGAATATGCTTTTGTCTTTGTCGTAGACCATGTTGCCGGTGCGTGTGCCTCCTGATGTCGACCGCAGTTGTGCGGTGTGGAGCATGAAACTGTAATATATGCCGCGTCCTGACAGGTTTGTGCCGTCGTCGAACGTGATGCTCTGCATCTGCCATTGGCCGTCGAGATCGCCGTTGTGCGAGACTTTGCGGCAGGAGGTGGCCATCATCGCGATGATTGATATGAGCAGGAGGTTGAATATTGTCTTTTTCATAGCCATCCGGTTTTTGAAATTGTAATCATGGCACCGACGCTTCTGCCGAGCAGGGAGCCTGCATCGCCGCCTATACCGATCCGGCCCGCCCATCCGTTGAGTTTGCGTGGGCGCCATGTCACTTCGAGCAAGCCGTTGTAATTTCTTTTCACAGATGCGCCGGGCCAGCTGTAGGTGCCCCATGAGCGGCTGTACGAGATAAGGATGCGGTAGTCGATATCCGGAAACGGATTCCCTTTCCATCCGATATGGTGGGCGACTATACGGTTGTCCTTGAAGGCAAGAGAGCCGTCGGTATTGTATATTGGTGAAATCACCAGCGGATTTCCAATTCCCATGCCCCAGTGTTGCCATCCGGTATAAAGGGAGTGGTTGTAGTAATCGTCGCGGCCGCTTACCTGCTCGGGGATTTCAGGTGTGTGATCCCAATATACCGCGCCGGATTGATCCTTGGTATAAAGATATTCGTAGACGATTGTGCTTACAAAACGGTTTTTGGGGAGGTCGATTTCGAATCCGAGCAGCATGTCGCGCCATTTGAAGTCGAAGAACATCATGGAGTGGTCTTCGAAGTAATGCTCGAAATATGCCCGTATCCCCCATGGCTGCGCCTTGTCATGCCAGTCGACGGCTGCACACCACTGGCCTGTGTGGTTTCCGAGCACGTTGGTCACTTCTCCGATTAGTTCGGGATTGTTGCTGTCTGATCCGGCGGGGATGATGATCTTGATGGCGTCTTTGAGCGAATGCGGCATTTTGATGGTGTGTCCGTCGGGATATATTACGGTACCGCCCCATTGAGCGGCCATCTCGAGGCCACCTTCGACTGTGAGCGGAAATCTGTCCCGGTCTCCGATGCGAAGAAATCCGCCCTTGGAGTGAAAGAGGACATGTTTGGTGCGTTTTTTAAGCCCTTGTGTGAATGTCTTCTGAAAATTATCGTCTGTGAATGCCCCCATGGATATATATCCGCGTACGGCGAGCCATCTGTCGGTCCACGGTACGATTGTATATTGATCCATTGCCAGCCGTATCTGGGGAATAGGACGTGCGTTGCCCGAAAAAAGAAGATCTCCTGAACTTAACTCGGGGTTTACTATCTGTGATCTTGTCTCGCGGCTGCCTACCGTAAGATTGAGACTGCGGTAGCGCACGTCGCCATAGAGCTGCTGTATGATGAATGTCGATGTATAGCCGGTCGCTACGGCAAGATCTGCGCCGAAACTGTAATCGAAGCGTTTCTTACGGTTATCTTCGCGAAAGAAGCCTGCGCGCAGGTATCCGTTGGCTTTTTTTATTGATGAAAGTCCGAACCGGTTGTTGACGAGCCAAAATGGGGTATGTTGTCCCTTGGCAAGGGCACCGTTTATCTCTATGTTGTAATGATATATGCTGTCGCGGGAGACGGCGGTGTCGGAACCGCCGTCTGCGGCTCTGAGGCAAATAGGAATCCAAAGGGCAAAAAGCCACAGAAAGGAGCTGAATCGTCGCATTTAAGGATGATTTTAATAAGATATCACTGAATATCTGTACACTGTCGGACGATAAAAAGTTCATCGCCACAGTTGGAATTTGTTGATGGGTGTTATATGACTTCAAGGTCGGCCTGAAGTCGCTGGCGTACCACTTCATACATCAGGACGCCGGCGGCCACGGAGACATTGAGCGATGCTATGTGTCCGAACATAGGGATGGATACGCGGGTATCGCACAGTTGCATGATTTCGGGAGAGATGCCCGTATCTTCGGCGCCCATCACGAGGGCGGTGGGGGCGGTATAGTCGGCGAGGGTGTAGTTGATGTCGGCTTTTTCGCTTACGGCGACAACATTGAAACCGCTGTCTTTGAGAAATCTCACGGCAGATGTCAATGAGCGTTCGCGGCAAACGGGGAGCGACATAAGCGCGCCGGCCGATGTCTTTATGGCGTCGGCGCCGACAGATACGCTGCCTCGCTCTGCTATGACAATGCCGTTCACTCCGCAGCATTCGGCTGTGCGGGCTATCGCTCCGAAATTGCGCACGTCTGTGATGCCGTCAAGAACAACAACGAAGGGCAGTATCCCGTCGTCGTAAAGTGTGGTGACAAGTTCGCCGAGGTTATGATACTCGACAGCAGACAGCATTGCGATGGCTCCCTGATGATTTTTTCGTGTGATGCGGTTGAGTCGTTCTATCGGGACTCGCTGGGCTACAATACGGTGTTGGCGCATAAGAGCGAAAAGCTCTGAAGCGAGTTCGCCCTGCAAGTCTTTTTTTATGAAAAGTTTATCGATTGAACGGCCTTCGCGTATGGCCTCGATGATGGCACGCAGGCCATATATGTAGTCGGTGGGTTCCATGTCGTGTCAATGTTTTAGTAATGAGTCTGCAGCGGAGAGTGCAGCCGGGTCGTCGGCATTGCCGCTTAGCATAAGCGCTATTTCTGATCGGCGTCCTTCGTCATCGAGCTGAGTTATATATGTGGCTGTCGATGATTCGTCATCGCGTTTGAACACCTTGAAATGGCTGTCGCCGCATGCGGCCACTCCGGGAAGGTGTGTGATGGTGAGTACTTGTATGTGTCGGCTTATTTCTGCCATCAGTGTCCCCATGCGGTTGGCTACGTCGCCTGATACGCCGGTGTCTATCTCGTCGAATATTATGGTGGGAAGCTGTTGGTGCTCCGCCGTTATTGATTTCAAGGCAAGCATGACGCGCGATATCTCGCCGCCTGAAGCGTGCGAATCGATCGGGGCGGGTTCTTGGTTTTTGTTGAAGGCGAATAGGAATTCCACTGTGTCGATGCCGTCGGGATTCAGCTTGCCGGAGCTGACACGGATATCCATATTCAGGTTGTCCATACCGAGAGGGCGCGCCTTGGCAGTTAGCAGGCGGATAAGGGTGGATGCGGCTTCCTTGCGGCGGGCTGATATCGCAGTAGCTTTCTCGAGAGCCTGACGTTTGAGTGCGCGGGCCTCGTTTTCGAGCAGTTTCAACGTATGCGGTGCGTCGTTAAGGGCTTCGAGCCGTGTCGACAGCTTGTCGCGTATGGCGATGAGGGCTTCCACTGAGTCGACACGGTGTTTGGCCTCGAGATTGTGTATGCGATTGAGCCGGGTCTCGATTTCGTCGAGGTCGCGGGGATCATCGCTCATGCCGCGGGCTTTGTCGGCGATTGTTTCCGATATGTCGTCGAGTTCGGTCTTCAGATTCTCGAGGCGGTCAAGCAACTGGGTATATTCGTCCGACACTGAGGCCGCCTCCCGCATTGCTTCGAGAGCTATCGCCATCATATCGGATGCATTTGTATTGTTCCATGACAGGACATTTGCCGCATCCGACAGATTTTCGCTAATAGCCGATGCGTTGGCCAGAAGTTCGCGTTGCTGCAAGAGCTCTTCCTCCTCGCCCGGTTCAAGGTCGAGACCTGCAAGTTCGTTCAGCTGATATTCAAGATAGTCGGCATCTGTGCGTGTGGAGTCTATTTCGTCGCGTGTGCGGGCAAATCGTTGCAATGCCACGCGATAGTCGGCATATGTATGCCGGTATTCTTCCAACAGGGTAGTGTTGCCGGCAAGAGTGTCGAGCGTATCGCGCTGGAAGGCTTCATCGCCGAGCAGCATGTTTTTATGTTGCGAATGGATGTCGATAAGGAAGTCGGCGATGGATCCGAGCACGGCAAGCTGTACCTGGATGCCGTTGACAGATGCGCGCGATCGTCCCGACGGCAATATCTCGCGGCGTAGTGTGATGTCGGCGTCGGTGGCAAGTTCCACTCCATTTTCGGAAAGAATGGTTCGGATCCCGGCTGCAAGTGAGTCGCTTAGCGAGAATTCTGCTTCGACCACGGTCTTTTCATCGCGGCGTCCGGTATTGCGGCTTTCGGCGCGCTTGCCCTGGATAAGTGACAGAGCACCCATTATGATTGATTTGCCGGCGCCGGTCTCACCTGTGATTATATTCAGACCGGAACCCGGCGTGAGCCGGATGTCGCGTATCAGGGCGAAGTTGGATATCTTAAGGCTAAGAATCATTTTTCCTGTCCGTTTTTGATTTTGATGAGTTGCTGTTCGTCGGTGGGATAGATGGGCTGGAGCATATTGTATACCCGCGCCCGCTCGTCGGCAGGAGCCTTGGAGTATATATTGACGAGTTCGTCGAGTTTTGCGTCCTTGAACATCGACAATGCCACCGACATAGGCTGTAGGTCGTACACGGTTTTTATGGCATCAAGGCTTTGTGTCACCGAGGCGCGTCCTTTGTCTACCGAAAGCGACATCTGGTCGAGTCCCATACGGTGATAATCGTACAGCATACGGCGCAGTGCCTCGCCGGCTTTGCCTTCGGTGAAGGCCGAGAGCACAGCCGAACGGTTTTTCGTGTCCTCGAAGGCTTTCCAACCCACTTCGCCGGACGACTGGGCCATCTGCACGATCTGTTTCAGGCGTTCCCAATATGGATCGCCACCGCCGGGCGCGAATGAGTCGAAATCGACGGCAAGAATAAGATATGCATAGAAGTTCAGTAGAGCCGTGAGTTGGTTTTCCATGGAGTTGACCGTGTAGTTGAGGGGTTCTCCTTCCTGATATGCGAAGTCGATCTTGCTGTCCTTGAAGTTTATGAGGGTAGTGGTGTATGACGAGTTGTACACGGGCCGGCTCGACTGTACCTGCAGGTCGCCTTTTATCACACCGTCGTCGGTATATTCCTTTATGGTGAAAAACAACCTACATTCGATTTTCTCGTTGGCCGAGAACTGTGCGGGGGTGAAGGTGTTTGTGTTCATGTAGTCGTTGACGGCGGCCGAAAGGGTCTCGAAAATCGACTTGTTTGTACCGGAAATCTGGTCGGTATTGAATTCTACGGTGCAGTTTAGCTCCTGGGCGCGGCTGCAGATGCAGGCGGCAAGGAGAGTGAGCAGGATGGCTGAACGGCGCGGTAAGGTCATTTCGGAAGGTTGTCGAGTATATCTGCTGCGACTTCGGACTTGGATTTGAGCGGGAGCTCCCGGGCTGAACCGTCGGCAAATACGAGAGTCACCTTGTTGGTGTCTGTACCGAATCCGGCTCCGTGGTCGCGGAGTGAGTTGAGAACTATCATGTCGAGATGTTTGCGGACAAGCTTGCGGAGTGCGTTGTCGAGCTCGTTGTCGGTCTCGAGCGCGAATCCCACCAATGTCTGGCCCGGTCGCTTGGCTGCGCCGAGGGTCGCGGCTATGTCGGGGTTCTTTACAAGTTCGACAGTATCGATGCTGTTTTCCTCGCGTTTGATCTTGGAGGAGTGCCGGAATGCCGGGCGGTAGTCGGCCACGGCGGCGGCAAGGATTGCAATGTCGGTATCGGCAAACGATCCTTGTGCCTTGTCGAGCATTTCGAGCGCAGACTCGACGTGTATCACTTTGATGCCCGGATGCAGGTAGAAGTGCCCCACGGGGCCGCTCACAATCGTCACGTCGGCGCCCCGGGCGGCGGCTTCGTTGGCTATCGCGTAGCCCATCTTGCCGGTGGAGTAGTTGCTGATGTAGCGGACGGGGTCGATCTTCTCCTGAGTGGGGCCGGCGGTGATGAGCACTTTTTTACCGGCGAGGGATGCTGATATAGGGCTGAATGCCGATTCGAGCACACGGACTATGTTCTCGGGCTCTTCCATGCGGCCTTTGCCTGTGAGGTGCGATGCGAGCTCGCCTTCGGCGGCCTCTATGATAGTGCAGCCGTCGGCCCGGAGCAGTTGCAGGTTGCGTGTTGTGGTAGGGTGCTGCATCATGTCGAAATCCATCGCGGGTGCCACAAAGACGCGTGCACGTGTCGACAGATACGAAGTGACGAGCATGTTGTCGGCCACGCCGCAGGCCATTTTCGCGATGGTGGAAGCTGTGGCTGGTGCGACGACAAAAGCATCCGCCCACAGGCCGAGGTCGACATGCGAGTGCCATTCGCCCGAGTTGGCTGAGAAGAACTCGGTGATCACCGGCTTTCCGCTGAGCGTGGACAGTGTGACCGGGGTGATGAACTCGCGTGCGTTGGGTGTCATTATCACCTGCACCTCGGCACCTGATTTTATCAGCAGGCGTGTGAGCATGGCCGATTTGTATGCGGCGATGCCCCCGGTGATACCGAGGACAATATGCTTGCCGTTGAGTGGTGATACGGTCATTTCTTTGACAACGAAAGTTTTATGCGTGTGAAGGCCTTTTTTGTGTCGGAAGGGAAGTCGCCCTGCATTATCCAGCTGTAATAGCCGGGATCTTTTTTCAGCACATCGGCGGCAGCCTGTCCTTTGTATTTGCCGAAGTTGATGGTCTCCCGTCCGTCGGGGCCGTATACAAGGCGTCCTATCAGGTCAACGTTATCATTCTGAGACGAGAACTTTGCAAGCTCGGCCACGTCGTTGGGTAATTCTCCGTAGCGGTCGAGCTGGGCGAGCAATACTTCGTATGTGGCCATCGTATCGGCCTGTGCCCCGTGTGCTCCTATGAGTTCTTTTCCACAGTAGAAGCGGTAGGCTGCGGTGAGATTGCGCGGCTCGAGCTTGTGGAATATCGTCTGTACATCGATGAAACGGGCTTTGTGGAAATCGAAATCCACACCGGCGCGCTGAAATTCCTCGTCGAGGAGGGGGACATCAAAACGGTTGGAATTGAAACCGGCTATGTCGCATCCGCGCATGAAATCGGCAAGAGAGCGTGCTATCTGGCGGAATGTAGGTTCGCCGGCCACATCTTCGTCGGATATGTGGTGCACTGCTGTGGCTTCTTCCGGAATGTGCATTTCGGGATTGACGCGGCGGCATTTCACTTCGGGGCATTCTTCACGGCCCGGCGATACCTTGATTATCGATATCTCGACTATGCGGTCGCGAGTGATGTTGACTCCGGTTGTCTCGAGGTCAAAGAAAACGATAGGACGTTTCAGGTTGAGTTTCATATTTTGCTATCAGAACTTATCGACGTTCATTGGCATGAGAAGCATGACGAGCTCTGTCCCCTCTGTGTTTTCCGAAGGGCAGAACACACCGGCGCGCGAGGGATCGGCGAGATCGATATATACTTCGTCGGTGCGGAGCACATTCATGAATTCGATGAGGAAAGGCGCGCTGAATCCGATTACCATTTCGGGGCCGTTGAAGCTGCAGGGAATAGTTTCTCGGGCGCATGTGCACATGTTGTTGTCGTCGCTCTTGATGTGGAGCTGATCGGGTGTGATCTTGAACTTCTCAAGCCCGTAGCCGGGATCGACAAATACAGCCACGCGACGGATGGCATTGAGAGCCGCCGATCTGTCGAGTGTGAGGCGGAAAGGAGACTGTTTCGGTATGACACGGTTGTAGTCGGGGAAGCGGCCGTTGAGGAACGAGCATCGGAATGTGAAGCCTTCGCTTTCAATGGTGGCGCTCTTGCGTGTCATCGTAAAGCTGAGGCTGTCGTCTTTGGCAAATACGTTGCGCATGACGGTAGCCGGCTTTACGGGCAGGATGCACGAGCCTTTTACGCCGGGGCGCACGCGGTTGTCGACGAATCGTACGAGCTTGTGGGTATCGGTCGCCACATATGTGATGTGATCTTCGTCAATGTCGAAGAATACACCTTTCATCATGGGGCGGTAATCGTCGTCGCCGACGGCGAAGATGGTATATTCGAGACCTTGCATCAGGCTTTCGGTGGTAAGCCGGAAGGATATCGGCTCGGCTTCGTCGTCATCTGTACGGAAAACCGGATACTCGGTTCCGTTCATGGCTGTAAGGTTGTATTTTCCGCCGGTATAACGTATCTCCACTTCATAGGTGTCTTCGTTCAGGGTGAATGTTATGCCTGAATCGGGGAGTTCTTTCAGAAGGTCGACAAGACGTCGTGCCTGCACGCAGAAGGTGCAGCTGCCCTCTGCATCCGACACCTTGATGCGGGCATTGAGTTCATTGTCCATGTCGGCGCCGGTGATTGTGAGAACATCGTCTTGGAGGTTGATGCGGAAGTTGTCGAGTATGGTGAGTGAGTTTTTGGAGTTTATCACCTTGCTGACAGCTGATGCGGCGTTGTAGAAAGCCTTGCAGGGAACGTTGAATCGCATATAGTGTGTTGTTTTGTTGTTGTCGTGATTGTAATCATGCAAAGTTACGAAAAAAAACGAAGAAACGGGTGTGCGCGACGGTAAAAAATGTAAACGGCCTCCTGCATACTTGCAGGAGACCGTTATAGGTTGTCGGAGGCCGGTGTTTATGCGCCTTTCACTTTGTCGACGATAGCCTTGAAGGCTTCGGGATTGTTGAGGGCGAGGTCGGCGAGGACTTTGCGGTTGATTTGTATACCGGCTTTGTGGATGAGACCCATGAGCTTCGAATAGCTGAGGTCGTGCATGCGGGCGGCAGCGTTGATGCGCTGGATCCAGAGAGCGCGGAAGTTGCCTTTCTTGTCCTTGCGGTCACGGTATGCGTAGGTAAGGCCTTTTTCCCAGGTGTTCTTGGCAACGGTCCATACGTTACGGCGGCATCCGAAGTAGCCGCGGGTGAGTTTGAGGATTTTTTTACGACGTGCGCGCGAGGCGACGTGGTTGACTGATCTTGGCATTTTAGTTTACATTTTGAATTACAGCGGCTGCTTGGGCGCTTTGGGGCTGTAAATTCGGTTAATAAATTAAGATATTATAAACTCGCTTTGTGTTTGCAAAAGTAACGTGCTTGAGCCTTGTTCTTACTTGAGAGCGAGGAGAGCCTTCACACCCTTCTCGTCGACCTTGGCGATGAGAGCGAAGTGATCGAGGTTGCGCTTCTGCTTTTTAGTCTTCTTGGTGAGAATGTGGCTGTGGTAAGCGTGTTTTCTTTTGATTTTTCCTGTTCCGGTAAGAGTGAATCTTTTTTTGGCACCGGAATTAGTTTTAATCTTCGGCATTTTGTTTATTTGTTTGGAGTTATATAATGACGTGGCAGCGCGTGCCACTATTTTATTTCTTTTTGGGTGAGATCATTATTATCATGCGTTTGCCTTCAAGCAGGGGCATCTGCTCGACCTTGCCGTATTCCTCAAGGTCGTTGGCGAATCGGAGGAGCAACACCTCGCCTTGTTCCTTGAACAGGATAGAGCGGCCCTTGAAAAATACGTAGGCCTTGACTTTGGCGCCTTCCTGCAGGAAGCCGATGGCGTGCTTCAGTTTGAAGTTGTAGTCGTGGTCGTCGGTCTGGGGGCCGAAACGGATTTCTTTAACCACGACCTTGGACGCCTTGGCTTTGATCTCTTTCTGCTTTTTCTTCTGCTGATACAGATATTTCTGATAGTCAAGAATCTTGCAGACGGGAGGATCGGACTGAGCCGAGATTTCCACGAGATCAAGTTCGAGTTCTTCGGCTATCGCACGGGCCTGCTGTATGGGGTATATCCCCGGAGTGACGTTGTCGCCTACCAGTCGCACCTCGCGTGCACGTATGTGCTCGTTGATGTTGTTGGGGTCTTTGGCGTTGCGGTCGGGCAAGCGGCGGTCGCGCTGCATAGGCGGTCGCGGGCCGGGTGATTGCGGACGTGGTCCGGGGGTAAAATGTGGTTTTTTCTCCATTCAGCGGGTTATTGGTTAATTGAATTTTTCACCTCTCGGGCGATTTGCTCGGCAAAGGTAACAATTTTTACCGAACCTTGGTCGCCTTCGCCCTGTTTTCTTACAGAAACTTCGCCGGCAGCCTGTTCTTTTTCGCCTACGATGAGGAGGTAGGGGATGCGTTTGAGTTCGTTGTCGCGGATCTTGCGGCCTATCTTCTCGTTGCGGTCATCGACGGTGACACGTACGTCCGCTTCGGCTAGTTCGGCTGCTACACGATGTGCGTAATCGTTGAACTTCTCGGATATCGGAAGCACGACTGCCTGATCGGGTGTGAGCCACAGGGGGAATCGTCCGGCGGTGTGTTCGAGGAGCACGGCCACGAAGCGTTCAAGAGAGCCGAATGGTGCGCGGTGTATCATCACGGGGCGGTGCTTGGCGTTGTCGGCGCCGGTGTATTCGAGCTGGAAGCGTTCGGGCAGGTTGTAGTCGACCTGAATGGTACCGAGCTGCCAGCGGCGACCGATGGCGTCTTTCACCATGAAGTCGAGTTTGGGCCCGTAGAATGCGGCTTCGCCGAGCTCGGTACGGGCGTTGAGGCCTTTCTCGGCGCAGGCATCGATGATTGCCTGCTCGGCGAGATGCCAGTTTTCGTCAGAACCGATGTATTTCTCCTTGTGCTCGGGATCGCGGAGCGATATCTGAGCTTCGAAGTTATCGAATTTGAGAGCTTTGAAGATATAGAAGATGATATCCATCACCTTGAGGAACTCGTCCTTGATCTGGTCGGGAGCGCAGAAGATGTGGGCGTCGTCCTGCGTGAAGCCGCGTACACGTGTAAGACCGTGGAGCTCGCCGCTCTGCTCGTAGCGGTATACGGTGCCGAATTCGGCAAGGCGCATGGGCAGGTCGCGGTATGAACGGGGCAGCGCGCGGAATATCTCGCAGTGGTGGGGACAGTTCATTGGCTTGAGGAGGTATTCCTCGCCTTCCTGCGGAGTGTGGATCGGCTGGAATGAATCCTTGCCGTATTTGGCGTAGTGTCCTGAGGTGACGTACAGGTTCTTGTTGCCTATATGCGGAGTGATCACCTGCAGGTATCCGTATTTCTTCTGAATCTTGCGCAGGAATTGTTCGAGGCGGTCGCGCAGGGCGGCACCCTTGGGAAGCCAAAGGGGCAGGCCTGCGCCGACGTTGGACGAGAATGCGAACAGTTCCATTTCCTTGCCGAGCTTGCGGTGGTCGCGCTTTTTTGCTTCCTCGAGCAGCACGAGGTATTCGTCGAGCATCTTTTTCTTCGGGAAGGTGATGCCGTATACGCGTACGAGCTGGTTGCGCTTCTCGTCGCCGCGCCAGTATGCGCCGGCGAGCGATGTTATCTTCACGGCCTTGATGGGGGCTGTGTTGGGGAGGTGCGGGCCACGGCACAGGTCGGTGAATGCGCCCTGTGTGTATGTGGTGATGTGGCCGTCCTCAAGTTCGGATATGAGCTCGCACTTGTATTCCTCGCCGCGGTCGCCGAACATCCTGAGTGCGTCGGCCTTGGTGATGTCGCGGCGCACGATGTCTTCCTTCTTGCGGGCGAGTTCGAGCATCTTGTTCTCTATCTTGGCGAAGTCGTCGGCGGTGATGGTGTTGCCGGCGGGATCGATGTCGTAGTAGAAGCCGTTCTCGACAGCCGGGCCGATGCCGAATTTCACGCCGGGGTATAATTCTTGAAGAGCTTCGGCGAGCAGGTGGGCCGACGAGTGCCAGAAAGCGTGCTTGCCTTCCGGATCGTCCCATTTGAAGAGTTTGACGGCTGCGTCACGGTCGATGGGGCGGGTGAGATCCCACTCCTCGCCGTCGACTGTGGCGGCGAGAACATCTTCGGCCAGACGGCTGCTGATAGATGCGGCAATCTCAAGCGGAGTGATACCGTCTTCAAATTGCTTTACGCTATTATCGGGGAAAGTGATATTGATCATTTCTGTATATAACGTTGTTTAACAGCCGGATAGGTGCATGGTCGCGCGAATCGGCTAAAAGTCACGCGCAAAGGTACGAAAAAAGTTTGAAACAGCAATCGCAAAACGCTGCTATTTCAAACTTTTTGTTGTCGTGTGGTTTTTTGTCCTCTTAAAGCCTATTGGCTGTTATTTGCCGGGGAATGGTGGCGGTAGGGGATCGTCGCTTTTTTTATCGTCGGTTTCGGGTTTGGCGGGGGCGGGTTTTTCTTCCGATGCCGGGTCGTCGGGCTTGACTTCCTCGGCTTCTACATCGTGTGGCTCGTCGAGCAGGCGGGGATCCTCGGCGAGGATCTCGTCGGTGCGGCTCTTCCATTGGCGCGGGCCGAAGATGTCGATGACATCCTGAGTGAATATTACTTCGCGGGATATGAGCACGTCGGTGAGCTTGCCGTGCCCTTCGGCGTGATGGCGTAGGATTTCTTTGGCGCGCTCGTATTGCTCGGATATGATGCGGCTCACTTCCTCGTCGATTATCTGTGCGCGCTCGTTGGAGTAGGGCTTGGTGAAGCCGTAGTCCTGACCTGTTGAGTCGTAGTATGAGAGGTTGGGCAGGCGGTCGCTCATGCCGTAGTACACCACCATGGCGTATGCCTGCTTGGTGACGCGTTCGAGGTCGTTGGCGGCGCCGGTGGATATGCGGCCGAGGAATACTTCCTCGGCGGCGCGGCCTCCGAGAGTCGCACAGATTTCGTCGAGTATCACCTGCGATGGTGTGATCTGTCTTTCCTCGGGGAGGTACCAGGCTGCGCCGAGGGCTTTGCCTCGCGGTACGATGGTGACCTTTACGAGTGGATTGGCGTATTGCAGGTGCCATGATACGGTGGCATGTCCGGCCTCGTGGATGGCTATGGAGCGTTTTTCCTCGGCAGTGGTGATCTTTGATCGTTTCTCAAGTCCGCCGATTATGCGGTCGACGGCTGCCGAGAAATCCTCTTTGGTGACTACCGATTTGTTGTTGCGTGCGGCTATGAGTGCGGCTTCGTTGCAGACGTTGGCGATGTCGGCTCCCGAGAATCCCGGGGTCTGCCTGGCGAGAAGGTCTATGTCGAGCGAGTCGTCGGTCTTGATATTGCGCAGGTGAACCTTGAATATGGCCACGCGGTCGGGCAGATCTGGGAGGTCGACGTATATCTGTCGGTCGAATCGTCCGGCGCGCATGAGGGCCTTGTCGAGTATGTCGGCGCGGTTTGTCGCTGCAAGGATTATGACACCGCTGTTTGATCCGAAACCATCCATTTCGGTAAGGAGCTGATTGAGGGTATTTTCGCGTTCATCGTTGGAGCCCATGTTGGCGTTGCGTCCGCGTGCCCGGCCCACTGCGTCTATCTCATCTATGAACACTATGCATGGAGCTTTCTCCTTGGCCTGTCGGAACAGGTCGCGGACACGAGAGGCCCCCACGCCTACAAACATCTCGACGAAGTCGGAACCCGACATGGAAAAGAAAGGCACGTTGGCTTCTCCTGCCACGGCTTTGGCCAAAAGGGTCTTGCCGGTGCCGGGAGGGCCTACGAGGAGTGCTCCCTTGGGGATCTTGCCGCCGAGGTCGGTATACCGGCCGGGGTTCTTGAGGAATTCGACGATCTCCTCGATTTCGGTCTTGGCTTCGGACAGGCCTGCGACGTCCTTGAATGTTACCTTGCCGGCGTTGTTCTTGTCGAATAGCATGGCTTTTGATTTACCTACGGAGAACACTCCGCCGCCCGATCCATTGCCGCCTCCGCTCATGCGCCGCATGATCCATATCCATGCCACTACGAGGATGACTATGGGGGCGAGCGACCACAGGAAGGAGCTGAACTGGCTGCTGCGTTCGTATTTCACCTCGCCGGTGAATGCGCCTTCGGCACGCCATTGGTCTATTTTGCCGTCAAACTTGTCGGCAGATGGTATGTCTGTGACGATTTTGGCCACTGTGCCCTGACCGTTGCCGAGGCGGTCGTCTTTGAACAGTTCGCGGGCGAGCGAGTCGGTGAGGAAGCCTTCGGCTTCGCGCTTGTCGCTGAATACGACTATCTTGCGTATGCCGTGATCCCTGACGATATAATTCTCGAATTCGGAATAGCTTACCGAGCGTGTAACTGAATTATCGTCGAGGTAATATATGCCGAACAAGAACAGGAATACTATGGCGTACATCCACCAGAGGTTGATCTTGAACGGTTTTTTGTTGCCGGAATTGTTGGAATTTTTGTTTGGAAACATGTTTTGGACAGAGAGGATGATAGGGATGTCTAATGGTTAGTCGAGGTCGGGTATGCTGGTGATTGCCGCATCGCTCCACAGTTCTTCGAGGTTGTAGCGGCGACGGGTCTCGGGCAGGAAAATGTGTACCCATATGTCGCCATAGTCGAGTACAATCCATTCCGAGCTGTCGCGCATACCATCGGTGTTGAATGGTTTTGAGCCTGCGTCTTCAATCAGCCTGTCGCGCAGATGGTCGGCGATAGAGCTTACCTGAGTTGTGGATGAGCCTTCGGCTATGATGAATGATCGGGCCGATGCGCCCGGGATATCTTTAAGGTCGACGACGGTGATTGAGCGGCCTTTACGGTCGCGGATGGCGTCGATGATAAGTTCGCGTGTATCGATTGCTACGGTCATGTATTGGAATTGGATTTTCAAGGGGGCAAATATACGAAAAAATCGGCTGATGTTAAAATTTAGATTTGGCCGTTGTATATTTATAACATTTCAGACGTCAAAAAAGGTCATTCGTATCGCATTGCCGATGCAGGATCCACGTGCGCCGCCAACCGTGCCGGCATTATCAGTATGAGCCATGCGCCCGCAGCGGTGCATATATTGAGTGTAAGGATAGCCGACCAGTTGAGTTCGAGAGGCACGAAGTCGAGGTAGTACATGTCGGGGTCAAGTTTCAGGATATGAGTGGACTGTTGCAGGTATATCAGGCCTATCGACAAGGTGTTGCCGATGATCAGTCCGAGTCCTACAAGGCGTAGGGCCACAAATGTGAATATGTGTCTTACCGACTTTCCGGAGGCTCCGAGCGAGCGCAGGATACCTATGGTGGTGACTCGGTCGAGGATGATTATGAACAGGCTGGAGATGAGTGTGAATGCAGCCACGGCTATCATCAGTATGAATATCACCACCACATTGGTGTCGAGCAGGTCGAGCCAGTTGAAGAATGCCGCACCTGTGTTGAGAATGTCGGTGACGGGATAGGCTTCGGCGAGCTGTCCGCTGCGGTATGCTGTGAGCAGAACTTCCTGCAGGTGCTCGGCGCAGGCGGTGATGTCCTGTTCCGGGATACCCTCGATCGCTATGCCTGTAGCCGAGATCGAGTCGGAGCCAAGTCTGCGCATCATATCTATAGGAGCGTAGATTATGGAGTTGTCGTATTCTCCGAAATTCGATCTGTATGTCCCTGCGACGATAGCCCGTCGGGCTTTCGGGGTGTTGTCGATGAAGAAGTACATGAATATGCGGTTGCCGATACCGATGCCGAGTTTGTCGGCCATGACGGACGAGATCACGATACTGTCTGCTCCGGCAGGTGTGTTGAAATCAGGCCATGAGCCGGCAATCATATTGGAACGTTCGAAGCTGTCGTCGTGCAGCGCTCCGTACGACTTGCATTCCACGGCCATAAAATCGTTGTCTGTCTTGAGTATTGTGTGTCGGTTGAATACAGGTACTTGTATGGCTTCGGGCAGGGCTGACGATATTACAGCCGACAGGGTGTCGGTGAGCCTCAGCTGTATGTCTGACGTGGCTGTGTTGTAGTCGTATGCCGGCAGAACGGTGATCGGTGCGTCGAATCCGAATACCTTGCGCTCGATCTCGTGCTTGAAGCCCGATGTCACAGCAAGACTAAGCTCCATGACCATCAGTGCCAACGCGACACCGGTCACCGCTATTACAGCGCCGGTTATGGTGCTTGCGGGAGTGTTGCGGCGTAGTCTGAGCCGATTAGAGAACCAATAGCTGAAATTCATGGATTATTCGGGCCAGCAGGTTGTTTCGGCCGCTATCTGCGGTATTGTCGAACGTCGGTATATTGGATCGCCGAGCCTTCGCTGCTGTCGATAGTCGGCCAGACACAATAATACGTATCGCCGTAAAGCGATTATTGCGGCAAGGTTGCACAGTGTCATGAGGGCCATTGTCACGTCGGCGAATGTCCATACAAGGTCAAGGGCCGATACTGAGCCCCAGAATACGATAGCCGTGACAAGCAGCCTGTATATGAGGATAATGCGGTTGTCATCGTGTATGAAACGGAGGTTGGTCTCGCCGTAGTAATAGTTGGCGACAATGCTTGTGAACGCAAAGAAGAATATCGCGATGCTCACAAATGTCGAGCCTATCGATGTGTTGCCTCCGAGACCGGTGTCGATGGCATGCTGTGTGAGGATGATGCCGTCGTGCCCTTCGAGATACATGCCGCTGCAAAGGATTATGAAGGCGGTGCATGTGCATATTATGAGTGTGTCGGTATACACGCCAAGTGCCTGGATAAGGCCTTGCTTGACGGGATGGCTCACATCGGCCGTGGCTGCTGCATTCGGGGTGGAGCCTTCACCGGCCTCGTTGCTGAAAAGCCCACGTTTTATGCCCATTATCAGGGCTGTGCCCACCGTGCCGCCCAATGCCTGGTTGAAGCCTAAGGCATTTTCGATGATGAGGTCTAAAACCTCAGGCAGACGGTGGATGTTCATAATCACTATAACCAATGCGAGTATGATATATGCGATGGCCATTACCGGCACGATTATCTCGCTGAAACGCGATATGCGTCTTATGCCGCCGCAGATTATGATAAAGGTGAGTATGGACAGTGCTACGGCAACCCAGATCGGATCGAATCCAAACGAGGTGTGGAGAGCGCCGGTGATGGTGTTGGACTGAACGGAATTGAAAGCGAAGCCGAAAGTCAGGGTAATCAATATGGCGAATGTGACGGCCCATTTCCGGTTGTGGAGTCCTTTGAGAATGTAGTATGCAGGGCCACCCATATATGATCTTTTGCCTTTTATCTTGAATAGCTGGGCTAATGTGGATTCGGCAAAAGCGCTTGACGCACCCAACACTGCTATGACCCACATCCAGAATACCGCCCCCGGGCCGCCGATGGCGATGGCCGAGGCCACTCCGGCAAGGTTGCCAGTGCCTACTCGGCTGGCTATTGATACGGCGAATGCCTGAAATGATGATACTGTGCTATGGTGAGCTGAATTGACCGGACGCTTGCCCGACTGCATGAGCAGGCGCAGCATCTCGCCTGCCATACGGAATTGCACGCCGCGTGTCGCGACGGTGAAGTATAAAGCGACTGCGAGCAACAGGGGTACGAGCGTGTAGTCGCTCAGTGCCGATGCGATTGTCGTGGCTAAATTCTGAAGTGTCTCCATAGATATCATCGTGCAAAGATAGGAAAAAGAAGCTAAGAGGGCAAGAATATTATGAATTAATGTTGTGGCGGCTATTAAGGATCTTATCGCGTCGACCTGGCTGGCCTTTATGTTGTCCCGTTTATCATAAAAAGATAAAAAGAGCCACCATCACGGGGGCTCTTTTTATGGGTTTCCAATAGGTACAATTTCTAAGGTAAAAAAGATTGTTTTTAGGTTTGCGATACAAAGTTCAGGCTTTTTTACCGTGTTGCCAAATTATTTTATATGTTATACGACATGTTTTACGGCTTTTGTGGATATTTGTACCTGTAATTCGTCTTTTACTCCAATATTTAGTGAAAATACCTGATATCAGTAGATGAAAAAACTAAAAAATGTAAATGGTGATTTTGGCGTCAGCAACCTTGGATTGAGGCTTGTATCGCTTCGATCGATGTGCGCAATTCTTTGTCGATGGGTAGTCGTTCGTCGATATTGCGGCAGGCATATATCACGGTAGCATGTGTCCGGCCGAGTTTTGTGCCTATGTTCTTGAGCGATAATCCCACCATTTTTTTTGCCAGATACATCACGATCTGTCTTGGATCCGAGACTTCGCGTCGGCGTGTTTTTGTAAACAGCAGATCCGGCTCTATCTTGAAGTATGATGCCACGGCCTGTATCACCATTTCGAAGTTTACTTGTGATCGCCGTATGCGTATGGCGTTGGCTACGACCGGGCGGGCGAGGTCGAGGGTTATATCGCAGTTGAGTACAGTGGCGTGCGCGACGAGCGATACTACGACGCCTTCGAGTTCTCGGATAGAGTCGGTCACATTTTCGGCTATGTAGTCTATGACATCGGCAGGCAGGTCGAGACCGTCCTGTTGTGCTTTTTTTATAAGAACCTGACGTCGCAGATCCATGTCGGGTTTTTCAAGAGCAGCCGATGCACCCCATTTGAAACGTGAGAGCAGGCGGGCTTCAAAACCGTCCATTTCGGATGGTGCGCAATCGCTTGAGAGAATTATCTGGCGGTTGTTCTGGTGCAGCTGGTTGAATATATGGAAGAATGTGTTCTGTGTTTCGGGTTTGCCGGCAAGATCCTGTACATCGTCGATAATCAGTGTGTCGATTGATTGATAGAAGTGAAAGAAATTGTTGATCTGCCCTTTGTGGTTGGCTGCGGTGTATTGGCTTTGGAACAATCGAGCTGTTACATATAGCACGCGTGCGTCGGGATTGTGCTCTTTTATGCGGATACCGACGGCTTGGATCAAATGGGTTTTGCCGACACCTGTAGGACCGAAAATAAAAAGTGGATTGAATGTCTTGTTGGTCGGATCATTGGCTATGGATTCGGCGATTGTACGGGCTATGCAATTCGATTGCCCCATGCAGTAGTTCTCGAAATTATAGCGCGGATTCAGCTGTGAGTCAAATGTCTGCTGTTGCTTGTCCATGAATGGATTTGCCGGCGCAGCCTTTGATTGCCTGAGTATTGTGCTTGATTGATCCGACGATCGTTCGTTGAGCGAGGTGTCGGGCTGTCCGTCAACCACAGTATAGCAGAAATAGAGAGCCACATCGGAGCCGTACACCTTCTTTATAGCGGCTTCGATTATTGTGGGGAAATTCTGCTCAAGATGTTCTTTATAATATGATGATGGTACGCGCAGTCGCAGTTCGTTGTTCTCGAAACTCACTGAGGAGATCGATGCGAACCATGCGCTGAATTGTTGGGGCGAGATATTGTCGGCAATGAATTGCCGGCATTGTTCCCATAGTTGCTGGTGTGTGGACTGCATTTTTAGAAGGTGATATTGCGTTGCTGCGGTTGTTTCGAGTTACAAATTTCTAAAAAAAAAATAGAATAATAAAGTCTTTTTTTTATTGGAAAATCCGATATTATTGCAATGGAGTAGTTATCAGTGCGTTAAGATACGAGCCTCGAATCCATATGAAGTTTTACTTTAATAAATATGATGTAATTGCTAAGTTGTTATGGTATTATGTATATCCACGCGTGTGTTCCACGAAATGCTCTGCAATAATGCCGTAAATCGTGGAACGCCCTACTTTCAATAGTTTCTGCAAATGTAAACGCCGGTTGGGTGAACCGGCGTTATTTGAAATTATTTTAAATAGGGGTTTGCTCGGTTTGTATAAGGTTTTAAAGAAGCTTGATGCTTATATAACGCTTAGGATTTCGTTTGATATCCACGAAGAGTGAATCGAGTGAGGCGACGGTAGAGTTTAGATTGTGGTAGAGGGCCGGGTCGTGGGTCAGCATTCCTAATGTCGAATTCGGGTCGTTGAGTTGTTCCGACAGGATTCTGAGGTTTGCGGTAAGAGCCTGCAGGTTGTCTGTTATAGAGTCGACCGGCACCTCCTTGAGTGATGTCGTGAGGGTAGAGAGGTCTCCGGATACTGTGTTGAAGTTTCCTGTAATCGCCTTTATGTCGCCGGTTATGGGCGGAAGTGTGGCCATGACAGCGTTGAGCTGGCGGGTTGTGGCTTCAAGATTGGCGGTGATGGCGTCGAGACGTTTTACCGATTGTGCAAGTTCGGGCGATCCTACGAGGGTATTGATGGCCGTGAGCAAGGTGTCTACCTTTGGGAATATTCCGGATAATGACGGGAGGAGGTTGTCGGTAACGTTGTCCATCATGCCTTTGGGCACTACGCCGGTGAGTTTGTCGCCTACCTTGTGGTAGGTGGTGCCTGGCGCCATGTCGAGGGCGATTGAGGCGGTGCCGAGGATGTCGCTCGACAAGACTGCTTTCGAGCCGGCCGGTACCCGAAGGTTGCGGTCGAGTGAAAGCTCCACGAGCACATGGCCCGGATTGTCGTATTCATATGATATGTCGCGTACCTGTCCTACCTTGAATCCGTTTACAGTGACCGGAGCGCTTTGGGCAAGTCCTTGCACATCGGTGAACGATACATAGTAGTAGTTGGCGGCCTTGAACACATTCACGCCTTTGAGAAAGTTGATGCCTATGAAGAGTACGGCCAATGCCACAATTACAATGAGGCCGATTATTACTTCTTTACGAAAGATTTTTTTCATTATGGTTGAGACGTCTTTATTTGCAGGGTTAATCGGATGAGGTTTTTATAATAAACGCTTTCGGGAAGTCTTTTTTTATCTTGCGCAGATGTTTTTTCGCTTCCTTAAGGCTTTTAAAAGTTCCGTCGGTATAATTGTAATTGCCGTCGAGTTCCAAAACCTCGATATCCGAAGGCATTCCTTTTGCCTTTATCTCGTCGGATGACAATCTGTTCACAGAGCTTACGAGCACCACAGTATAGGTGGTTGCGCGGGCTTTGGCGGCAGGGCTATCGGGAGCCGGAAGCTGTTGCGGTGTCCTGTTCTCGGGCTTGTTTACGGCGTAATATTTCTTGAATGCGTCTGCAATGGCTCTTGCGCATTTGGCCCGGCCGCTGTCGGATGCAAGGAAACGTTCGGCGGCCGGATTGCAGATAAAGTCGAGTTCGACGAGTACGGCCGGCATCGAAGTGGCCCGCAATACGAGAAATCCCGACTGGCGCACACCTTTGTCGGCGCGTCCGGCGCTGCCGGTAAGTTCGTGCTGTACGGCATCGGCAAAGTCGATGGACTGTCGCATGTGCCTGTTCTGTGTAAGCTCGAATATTATGTATGATTCGGAAGAGGTTGGATCGAAACCCTGATATGTCTCTGAGAAGTCGGGCTCAAGTTCTATCACTCCATTCTCGCGCATGGCTACAGCCAGGTTGTCATCACTTCGGTGGAGTCCCAGTGTATATACCGATGCGCCGTTTATATTCTCGCGGCCGCGGGTGCGCTTGTCCACCGAATTCACGTGAATTGATATGAAGAGATCCGAGCTTATGCGGTTTGCTATGGCAGCGCGTTCGTTGAGAGGGATAAACCGGTCGTCGGAGCGTGTGTATACTGTCTTCACTTCGGGCGTCTCATCCTTGATGATCTCGCCGAGACGACGCGCCACATCGAGCACTATTGTCTTTTCGTTTGTTATCTTACCGATACATCCATAGTCTTTTCCGCCATGGCCAGGATCGATCACGACAGTAAACGGCTTATCTGTGACGGCATCGGCTTTCTTGGCGGCGGCAGCACGCGTGGGCGCAGTCATGCCGGCAAATGCTGTCATGAATATGAAAAATATCGGTTTTAAAACTTTGCGGGTCATTTCTGTGCAAAATTACATATAAATTCCGTAACTTCGCATTTACAAAAGCCTCTTTTTATCCAAAACGGCCAATATTGAGGTTTAAATATCCATAATTTGAAGATGAGAAAGTTTTTAACAGGCTTTATTGTTATCGTTGCCGTCCTGGGGGTGACACTCAGCGGCTGCGACAGCAGGGTCGTAATTGATCCGCAGCCCATATCTCCGCTATATAGATATCTTGCCGAATACCGTTCGATGCCCGAGTGGCGTCGCGACTCGTTCGAGACTGTCGACTCGGCCGCGCTTGCGGCTATGTTCGGCTTCATGGGTATTGACCGGATGAGCGACTCGGTGCTTGTGCGATGGTCTGAATCTCCACAGGTAAAGGTTTTCAGCCCGGCTGTGGACAGCGTGTTCAAGTCGCTGAAACCATTGGAGGCCACATTCGGCCGTATTGAGGCCAAGGCGGCCACGGAGGGTTTCGTGCTGCCGCTGCGTCGTTATGCCGCTGTGGTGTGGGGCAACCCCAGATCGGTGGTTCTCACAGATTCCTGTGTGCTTATCGCTCTCAACCATTATCTCGGCGCCGAATATGCGGGATACAAAGGCTGGCCCGGGTATATTCGTGAGCAGAAGACTCCCGAACAGTTGCCCTATGATGTTACCGAAGCTCTTATAGCCACTCAATATCCATATCGACCCGGCGGAGAGAATACCGTGCTGTCGCGTATAGCTTATGAGGGGGCTCTTGTTATGGCAAAGGTCAGGCTGGTGCCTCAGGGAACGTTGGCCGGTGCACTCGGTTGTTCGGTATCGGATCTACAGTGGCTCGAACAGAATCAGGCTGATATATGGAATCGTCTTGTGGCAAAGGAATTTCTCTATTCCACCTCCGGGGAAGTGGCATCACGTCTTGTGGATCCTGCGCCGAGGACATCGGTTCTCGGTCCGGATGTGCCCGGCCGTGCCGGTCGCTTCATGGGCTATTATCTTGTGCTGCAATATCTGCAAAGCAATCCCGATACATCTCTTCCTTCGCTTCTGCAGCCTGAATTTTATACAAATCCGGCGGTACTTATCAATGAATGAGCGATGGCAAAGATCGATCGTGTAACAGTTGACAAGATCCTCGACGCGACCAATATAGTGGATGTGGTGAGCGATTTTGTGTCGCTAAAAAAAAGGGGGTCGAGCTATCTGGGGCTTTGTCCGTTCCACAACGAGCGCACGCCTTCATTCTCTGTAAGTCCGTCGCGGGGTATTTTCAAATGTTTCAGCTGCGGCAAGGCCGGTACTGCCGTGAGTTTCCTGATGGATCTCGAAAGCATGAATTATACCGAGGCATTGAAATGGCTCGCGCGAAAATATAATATCGAGATCAAGGAGCGGGAACTCACTAGCGAGGAAAAAGAAGCAGATGCCGCGCGCGAGCGTATGTTCGCCGTCAATGAATTCGCACTGAGATATTTTGAGGAGACTCTTGCCGATACTGAAGACGGTCGGGCGATAGGTCTTTCATATTTCCGCGAGCGCGGGATATCCGATGCGATGATCAAGCGGTTCCATCTTGGATATGCTCAGGATCGTCCTGATGATCTATATAAAAAAGCGATCGCCGCAGGTTTTACCGAGAGGCATCTTGTCGAGACGGGGCTTGCCATAAAGACCGAAAGAGGTACGCTATATGACCGTTTCAAGGGTCGTGTGATATATCCTGTACATTCGTTGTCGGGCCGAGTGGTGGCATTCGGGGGCCGTACGTTGCGCAAGGAAAAGACGGTGGCCAAATATGTCAACTCTCCCGAAAGTCTGATATATTCCAAGAGCCGCGAGCTTTACGGCATGTATCAGGCCCGTACGGCCATCGCGAAAAAGAAAGACTGCATTCTTGTCGAGGGATATATGGATGTGATATCCATGCATCAGGCCGGTGTGGAGAACGTGGTGGCATCGTCTGGCACATCGCTCACCGACGGGCAGATACGGATGATAAAACGTTTCGCCGATTCGGTGACTCTCATATACGACTCGGATGCTGCCGGGATAAAAGCTTCGCTGAGAGGCATAAATATGCTTATAGCCGCCGGGCTGTCGCTCCGTGTTGTGCTATTGCCCGAAGGCGATGATCCGGATTCGTTCGCCCAGAATCATTCGTCGGGCGAGGTCGAGGCGTATATCGAGGAGCATCGCCAAGATCTTATAGGATTCAAGGTGGATGTGCTGATGAAGGATGCCGGCAGCGATCCGCGGGCGCGTACCGAGGCCATCAATGATATATTGCAGACCATCGCTATTATTCCGGATGTAGTGGAGCAATCGCTGTATCTTGATGAATGTGCCCGCAAGGTAGGTGTGGATGTTTCCGCTCTGTCGGCCCAGCTTAAACGTTTCGTGGCCAAAAATGCTGAAACGGCCTACAACAGACGTCAGGCCGACAAGGCCCGGGAAAGCATAAGCGATATTGCCGGATCAGCTTCGTCTCAACGGTCGTCGGCCGATGGTATTCCACCGGTAGAACCGCCGGTGGATATGGCCGGAGAGAAAGAATTGAAATCTCCTCCTGTGCAATCGGCGCAGTCTGTACATGTGTCCAGGGCTGTGTATCTTGCCGAGGAGGAAGTGATAAGATATGTGCTGCGCCGGGGGCTGCTGTATATGTGCGATGTGCTCAGGCATGACGATGACAAGGAACTTGTGCCGATGTCGGTAGTCGATTATGTGGAATATGAGTTCCGCTTTGACAATATCACTTTTTCGCACGAACCTTTTGCAGAGATATGGCGTCAGACACTGTGGTTGCGTGATAATGCATGGCCGGCTGAATGGGCTGCGCGTGAGCGGGAATTGCTCGAACGACGTGCGACTGCTCTTGCCCTGGGGCAGGAGGATATACGTGCCCGAGGTGTGGATATGGATACCATTGACAAACTTGAGAAGGCTCTTGTAGAGAGGCTCGACAAGGAGTTCAATGCAGGGGTCGATGAGTTTGCATCGTCGTTTGTGCGCAGGCATCTTCTTCGTTCCGACAACCGTGAACTTACCGATCTGGTGGCCCGGCTTACATCCGACAGTGTGGTGCTGTCGCGTATGTACCCGAAAGTCGATCCACGCGCCGATGCCTGCCGTAAACTTCCTCTTGCCGTGAATACCCTTAAGAGTGTGCTGCTTAAGGAAGAGTTGCAGTGTATCACCGCAGAGCTAGGCAAGCCGCATGGCGAAGATGAGATTATGGAGCTGATGATCAGATACAGGAAACTGAAAGAAATCAGTATGGAGTTTGACAAGTTTACCGGCGAGATAGTCATAATGCCATGATATATGTGAATGTGATAGTACCGCGGCCGCTCGACGGGCCATTCACCTATCAGGTGCCGGCTTTGCTCGAGAGACGTATCGGCGTCGGCAAGAGAGTGATAGTTCCCTTTGGCTCCAGGCGTTATGTCACAGGTATTGTTGAAGGTATACAATTCGTCAGGCCCGGAGATGTCGCGTCTGTGAAAGAAGTGCTTGAAGTGCTTGATGAATCGCCTACGGTGATCCATCCTCAGATAAAACTGTGGCATTGGCTTGCTGATTATTATATGTGTACCGTAGGTGATGTGTTCAAAGCGGCTGTTCCTGCCGGGCTGAAGTTGGAGAGCGAGAGCGTGGTGGAGACGGCAGACAATGCCGGCCCGGAAGTTTATGATGCCCTTGGCGAGGATGATATGAAGATCGTGACTGCGGTGCGGGCCAAAGGTAAGTTGTCGTTAAAAGATCTTGCACGTGCGGTCGGACTGGTCTCGGTCGAGACTGCCGTGTCGAAGCTCGTGGAGCGTGGAGTTCTTGAGATGCACGAATCTGTCGTAAACCGCTATCGTCGTGTCAAGGTAAGCAAGGTCATTCCACTTATCCCCAAAGGCGACAATGCGGCGCTGCAGGCCGCTTTTGAAGCCGTGAAACGCTCGGAAGGGCAACAGAAGGCTCTGCTGCAGATAATAGCTTTGTCCGGATTCAACAATGCTACGGTGCCTACACGTTCCGTATCCCGTACCGATCTGCTCGATTCCTCTCCGGGATTTACATGGGAGCATGTGCAGGCGCTCAGACGCAAGGGCCTTGTTGACATAAGCACCTGCGAGGTGTCGCGTTTCTCTCCTCCCGAAGACGGCGCGGGGGTGTTCTCGGCTCCGTTGCCTGTTCTGAGCGAGGAGCAGGAAAGGGCGTTGGGCGAGATCCATGACTCGTTCATGGATAAGGCTGTCACCTTGCTGCATGGCGTCACGTCGTCCGGCAAGACGGAGATATACATTCATCTTATAGACCATGTGCTGCGGCAGGGCCGACAGATACTGTTTCTTGTGCCGGAGATAGCTCTCACCACACAGCTTACCAGGCGTCTGCAACGTGTATTCGGGGCTAAGGTGAGGATATACCACTCCAAGTTTACCGACAACGAGCGGGTGGACATATGGCGCGATATGCTCTCGCACCCCGGACCGTGTGTGGTGGTGGGAGCGCGAAGTTCGTTGTTCCTGCCGTTCAGCAATCTCGGACTTGTGATTGTCGACGAGGAGCACGAACCCAGCTACAAGCAATACGACCCGGCTCCGCGATATAACGGGCGGGACGCCGCCATTGTGCTTGCTTCTCTTCACGGAGCCAGAACGCTGCTTGGATCGGCGACACCAACTGTAGAGACTTATTATAAGGCCACCGAGGGGGGAAAATACGGATTGGTGAGCCTGCTGTCCCGTTATGGCGATGTGCGCTTGCCGGACATAGAGGTTGTCGACCTTGCTTCCGAGCGCCGCAGGCGTGCTGTCGACGGTGCGTTTTCCGATAGGCTTGTATCTGAGGGGCGGCATATGCTCCGTGACGGACGTCAGCTGATTTTTTTCCATAACCGTCGTGGTTTCTCGCCGCGTGCACGTTGCCGGCAATGCCAGTTTGTGCCTAAATGCGACCATTGCGATGTGTCGCTCACCTACCACAGACACAGCAATACTCTCGAATGCCATTATTGCGGAGCGACGTATCCTGTGCCTAAAGTCTGTCCCAGTTGTCACGAACCGGCGATGGAAATAGAGGGCTACGGCACCGAAAGGGTGGAGGATGGTGTATCGGCTCTGTATCCCGAAGCGCGGATATTGCGTCTCGATCTCGATACCACGCGCAGCAAGGAAGCCTATGCAAACATAATAGATGATTTTTCGGCGCACAAGGCCGATATACTTGTCGGTACTCAGATGGTGACCAAAGGTCTCGACTTCGGGGATGTGGGTCTGGTAGGGGTGATAAATGCGGATAACGTGATAAATTATCCTGATTTCAGATCGTCGGAGCGTGCTTTCAACATGCTCGAGCAGGTGTCGGGCCGGGCCGGCCGCCGGGCCGGTACTACCGGCAAGGTCATGATTCAGACATCTGCTCCCTCGCATCCTGTCATAGAATTTGTGCGTGGACACGACTATATGGGTTTCTATTCTTATGAGCTTGAGCAGCGTCGCCGGTTTGTATACCCTCCGTTTGCCAGGGTGATCAATATATTCATACGGCACCGCGACCGGGCGACTGTTCACAGTGTGGCGCGCGACTATACATCACGGTTGCGGGCTTTGCTCGGCAACCGTGTGAATGGCCCTGTCGAGCCGTCGGTAGCCCGAGTGGCGTCGCAATACATAATGCAGGTAATGCTGCGTGTGGAGTCTGAAGCCTCGGTAAAGCAGGTCAAAGCCGTGCTGCGCTCCGTATATGTGGACATGAACGGCGGATTGGAAAAATCGGGTGCTACATTCTATTATGATGTGGATCCTGTATGACCCACCGATTCCGGTTTTGTAATAGAAGCCCTATAAAACAGCGGCAACTGTTCCTCGCGGGTCAGTTGCCGTAAAAAATGAAAAAGGGTTAGTATTGATTGTATTATTTTGTATGTCGCATGCGGCGATGCTGTTTTACGAGTTGCTGCGTGAAACGTCGCTCTGCGCTTTTGAGGCGAAGCAGCTGCCGCGGAGTAAGTATTTCTTTGAATTTCTCGAAATAAGTCATCTCGATCTGTCCCTCCGCCCGTTTCTGCTCGAAGACCGTCCGGGCTGTATTCTCGATTTCGAGATCGGTGGCATCGTCATTTTCGATGGCTCGTTGCTCTATATCGCGGGTTTCGGAGTTTATACGTTCCACTTCGTCTTCCATGGCATCGTATAGCGGAAAAAAACCTTGCTGCTGCTCGCGTGTAAGCTCAAGCTCACGGGCGAGGTAATCGTGTTTGTAGCCACGGATCTCTGATAACCAGCGTTGACGGTCAGCGCTCGACAATGCGGGCCCCTGTGCCATAGATGGCATGGCTACGGCCATCATGAATAGGATGAGCGAGATTGGATGAAGTAAACGCTTATTCATGTCAAAGTGTTTCGTTACCGAAGAATTTTATAGAGTCGGGGACGATGCCATCGTCCATCAGGTCGTCGTATACATCCCACTGACTCAGATCGGAGATTACGTATTCGTTTACAAAAGTATCATTGCTTATGGCTTCGGCGATTACGGGATTGGTGTCGAGCGGCATAGGCGTTGTAGATGTGAGCATGGTGAACATTTTAAGCATGCACCATACACCTGCAAACATCGCCGCCATATATACATAAGGACGCATCTGCTGCCAGCGGGTGCGCGGTATTTCCTCCTCTCCCATATGAGCGAGCTCGGGACGTGGTGGCAATACATCCTGCATATGTCGGCTGAAGTCGGCGAAATAGCCGTCGGGCACCGTCATGCCGTCGTGTCGAGGCAGTCTGCTGAGGATATTGTCGTCTTTTTTCATCTATTGATATGCGCTTTTGTTTACTTTTGACTTTTCTCGGCTGAAAAGGTTTAAGTATCTGACAGATTTTTATTGCTTGCCTTTGAAAAAGTTTTCGATTTTCTTTACTGCAAGGTGATAAGAAGCCTTGAGTGCCCCTACCGAAGTGCCGAGGATATTGGATATATCCTCATATTTCATATCATCAAAGTACTTCATGTTGAATACGAGACGCTGCTTTTCGGGTAGTGTCGCAATGGCTTTGCGCAGGTCGACAGCAAGGGCATCGCCATCGATATCCGGATCGGCTTCAATGGCTGCGGCAATAGCGGATGCCTCGTCGTCGAGCGACAATCCCTGCCTGCGGCGTTCACGTGCCAGAAATGTGATGGCTTCGTTTACGGCTATCTTGTATAGCCAGGTTGACAGACGTGCATCGCCACGGAAATTCTCGATCGACATCCATGCTTTCATGAATGTGTTCTGCAGCAGATCGTCTGTGTCGTTGTGGCTTTGTACCATACGGCGAATCTGCCAATACAGGGGTTCACTGTATCGGCTTATCATCTCGGCGAAAGCCTCGCGTACTGTGGCGGGGTCGCGGAGGCGCTCCACAAGTTGTGTGTCGTCGGCGGGTATTTGTGCCATCAGGTTTATTTATGATACAAATGTAATGCTTTTTTGGGAATCGCAGCAATGCCGTGGACAAATTTTAAGTGAAGATTCCAAATCGAAGTGCAAAACATCGTGTATGGAATAATATATTCTCC
>CAJTMY010000025.1 GCA_910577355.1 uncultured Muribaculaceae bacterium | reverse complement strand
GGAGAATATATTATTCCATACACGATGTTTTGCACTTCGATTTGGAATCTTCAGCGAAAAAGTTTGTTAAACGCCCGCGCTTCACGAATGGGGCGGAATGCTGTGTTTTATTTATACAGCCATATATTGTCGCGGCCCTACAACAAACCGTTGTATTTTGAAAGACGGATATTTTTTGTTAACTTTGCACGTAATTTTATCTTTTGGAAACGATTATGAATATTCTCGAACTCAGCGAACAGGAAATCATACGCCGAAATTCTCTTGATACTCTGCGGCAGATGGGTATAGACCCTTATCCCGCAGCACAATACCCCGTTGATGCTTACAGCGGTGAGATCAAGAAGAATTTCAAGGACGAGGACGAAGAACGCCGCCGCGTGTGCATCGCCGGCCGCATAATGCAGCGCCGCATCATGGGCAAGGCCTCGTTTGTTGAACTCCAGGATTCGGAAGGCCGCATACAGGTATATATATCGCGCGACGACATCTGTCCGGGCGATGACAAGGAGCTGTACAATACTGTATTCAAGAAACTTCTCGACATAGGCGACTTTGTGGGTTTCACGGGCTTTGTGTTCCGCACGCAGACCGGGGAGATATCAGTGCATGCCGATACGATGACTGTGCTGTCGAAGAGTCTGCGCCCGCTGCCGATAGTGAAGGTGAAGGACGGCGTGACGTATGATGCGTTCGACGATCCCGAGCTGCGCTACCGCCGCCGCTATGTCGATCTCATAGTCAACGACGAGGTGAAGGAGATATTCACCAAGCGCTCGCGTGTGCTCAACTCGATGCGCCGCTTCTTTGACGAGCACGGATTCATGGAAGTGGAGACGCCTATATTGCAGACGATAGCCGGCGGCGCGTCGGCACGTCCGTTCATGACGCATCACAACTCTCTCGATGTGGACATGTATATGCGCATCGCCACGGAACTGTATCTCAAGCGTCTGATAGTGGGCGGCTTCGACGGTGTGTACGAGATAGGCAAGAACTTCCGCAACGAGGGTATGGACCGCACGCACAACCCGGAATTCACCTGCATGGAGCTTTATGCGGCCTACAAGGATTACAACTGGATGATGGGCTTCACCGAGCGTCTTCTCGAGCGTATAGCCATAGAGGTGAACGGCTCGACGGAGGTTAAGATAGGCGACAATGTGATATCGTTCAAGGCTCCGTTCCCGCGCGTGCCGATGCTCGAGGCCATCCGCACACATACCGGCATTGACATATCGGGCATGGACGAGGCGCAGCTGCGCGACACGGCCCGCTCGCTCGGCATCGAGGTGGACGACACGATGGGCAAGGGCAAGCTTATCGACGAGATATTCGGCGAGACAGCCGAGGGCAAGTATATACAGCCCACGTTCATCACCGATTATCCCATAGAGATGTCGCCGCTGACGAAGCGTCACCGCGACAATCCCGACCTTACCGAGCGCTTCGAGCTGATGGTGAACGGCAAGGAGCTTGCCAACGCCTACTCGGAGCTCAACGACCCCATCGATCAATACGAGCGCTTCGTGGAGCAGATGCGTCTGGCCGAGAAGGGCGACGACGAGGCCATGATAATCGACATGGACTTTGTGCGCGCTCTCGAATACGGCATGCCTCCCACGTCGGGCATCGGCATCGGTATCGACCGCCTTGTGATGCTCATGACCGGGCAGACAGCCATACAGGAGGTGCTGTTCTTCCCGACGATGCGCCCCGAAAAGGTGGAGAAGCGCGACAAGCCCGAGGCCTACACAGCACTGGGTGTGCCCGAGGAGTGGGTGGCTCCGTTGCAGAAGGCCGGCGTACTCACTGCCGCCGCACTCGCATCGCAGGTGGCCGGAAAGCTTTTCCAGGATCTGTGCGGCATCAACAAGAAATTCAAACTCGGTCTCAAGAACCCCACGCCGCAGCAAATACAGGAGTGGATCGATGCGACTGTAAAATAACAGGTATGCCATGGTCAACTCATTAGGTAAAGTAGCCATACTCGGAGGCGGCAGCTGGGCGACAGCCCTGGCCAAGATACTGCTGCAGAACTGCGGCTCGCTGATGTGGTATATGCGCCGCGACGACCGCATAGAGGAGTTTCTGCGGCTGGGTCATAATCCGGCCTATCTCACCGATGTGACGTTCGACACATCTCGTATCGAATTCTCGTCGGATATCAACCATGTGTGTTCCGAGGCCGATGTGCTGCTGCTCGCCATGCCGTCGCCTTATTTCAAGAGCCATACAGACAAGATAAGCGCCGACATATCGTCGAAGACCATCGTATCGGCCATCAAGGGCATCGTGCCTGACGAGAATGTACTCATCACCGATTACATGATAGAGAAATTCGGAGTGGCGGGGCGTCGCGAACTTGTGATCTCCGGCCCGTGCCATGCCGAGGAGGTGGCTCTCGACCGGCCGTCGTATCTCACGATAGGATGCCACGATGCCGATCTGGCCAATCAGTTTGCCTCGCTCATCGCCGGCAAGCACACGCATGCCATCATCTCGGGCGATGTGGAGGGCATCGAGTATGCCGCCGTGCTCAAGAACGTATACGCCATAGCTGCGGGCATAATCCACGGCATGAAGCGTGGCGACAACTTCTCGGCGATGCTCATATCCAACGCTATACGCGAGATGGCCCGTTTTGTGGACGCCGCCGCGCCGGCCAAGCGGCAGATATGCGACTCGGTGTATCTCGGCGATCTGCTCGTGACTGCCTATTCGCGCTTCTCGCGCAACCACAATTTCGGGTCGATGATAGGCAAGGGCTACTCGGTGACCGCCGCCCGCATGGAGATGGAACAGACGGCCGAGGGCTACTACGCCGCCAAGTGCATAACCGACATCAACCGCGACTTCAAGGTGGATATGCCTATCCTCGATGCGGTATATGACATACTTTACCGTCATGTGCCGGCCACCAAGGCTTTGATGCGCATGGCAGAATCATTCAGTTGAACATGACAACCGAGCATCCCGCACCGGCCCTGTATCTTTTCCCCGTCACACTTGGCGACGGGGAGCCGGAGTATGTGATGCCGGCCGCCAACATAGAGCTGCTGAAGGGGATCCGTCACTTTGTGGTGGAGAACCTGCGGTCGGCCCGCCGCTTTCTGCGCGCGGCTTCGCGCGATATTGTCATTGATGACCTCAGCTTTACGGAGCTTTCGGAGCATACGCCTGCGGGTGAGGTCGACGATATGCTGCGCCCGATCACAGAATTTGGCGAGGCGGTGGGTGTGCTGTCGGAGGCGGGTTGCCCGGCGGTGGCCGACCCCGGGTCGGATCTTGTGGCCGCCGCGCAGCGCCGTGGCATACGGGTTGTGCCCCTTGTAGGGCCGTCAAGCATATTGCTGTCGCTTATGGCGTCGGGCTTCAACGGCCAGTGTTTCGCCTTCCGCGGCTATCTGCCCATCGAGGCCAAGGCTCGGTCGGCATCCCTGCGCGACATGGAGCGCGAGATACGCAGCCGGCGCCAGACACAGATATTCATCGAGACTCCCTACCGCAACAACAAGCTTATAGCCGAGCTGTGCCGCGAGCTGCCCGGCGACATGCTGCTGTGTGTGGCCTCGGACATCACCGGCACGCGCGAGAGTATCATCACCGCTCCGGTGTCGGCGTGGAAAACCAGAAAATACGATTATTCCAAAATCCCAACGATATTTCTGCTGAGCCGCTGAGGCGAAGCTTACACGGAGTATGGCAAAACGCTACAACCGCCGATCGACCCGCCCCATAGAGGATCTGCCAAGCCTGTTTGTCGAAGGCGAACAGGCCTCGGGGCATGTATTCGAGGTCATTCCGGGCGAAAGCGACAATGCGGCGGGCGTCACCGACGAGTTTGTGGTGGAGGAGCGTTTTGCCCGTGCAGTGCCGAAGATACGTTTCATATCGTTTGGCTCGGGCAGCAGCGGCAACTGTTCGTATGTGGGCACTCCGGCGGGTGGGCTGCTGGTGGACGGTGGTGTGGACAACAACTTCGTCACCGCCGAGCTGGGCCGCAACGGCATAGATATGCGAACCATCAAGGGCATACTGCTCACGCACGACCATGCCGACCATGTGCGCTACTCGTATGCGCTGCTGAGGCGCAATCCGCACATGCGGCTGTACTGCACGCCGCGCACCATCGAGGGTGTGCTGCGGCGGCACAACATATCACGCCGCATATCCGAGTATCATTCGCCCATATACAAGGAACATGAATATACATTCGGCGATATGACCGTGGTGCCGTTCGATACCTCGCACGACGGTACCGATAACGTAGGTTTTTCGTTTACCCTTGGCGCCACAACATTTGTCATCGCCACCGACATGGGTGTGATAACCGAGCGCGCCGATTATTATATGCGGCGTGCCAACGCGCTGATGATCGAGGCCAACTACGATGACATGATGCTCGAGAAAGGCAAATATCCCGAGTACCTGAAGGCGCGCATACGCTCGCCGCGCGGGCATATGTGCAACTCGGACACGGCCCGATATCTTACCGACACGTACCGTGTGTCGCTCACGCATATATTCCTGTGTCACCTGAGCGATGACAACAATACCCCCGAGACAGCCGTGGCTACCGTCCTCAACGCTTTGCGCACCATATCGGTGCTGCCGGCGCCATCATCCGCCCAGATACCTCCGGGATCGGTGTATCTATCGGCCCTGCCGCGCTTCCGTTCATCAGATCTTTATATACTTGGTTAACCTTAAATGCTTCCGATAATGAAAACCATAGCCCGAATTCTCACAGCAGTGGCGCTTGCGGCCGTTCCCGGCGCCTGCAATACCGCGCCCGATACGCTCACGCCCGACTATATAGCCGTCAAGGTCGACAAGGATGATGACTGGGGATTTATTGCTCCGGACGGCGAGATTATCATGGCCGACGAATTCAAGGAAAAGCCGTCGGCAGTGGTCAACGGCCTGTTCAGCGTGAAGGAAGGAGATTTCTACACGCTCTACTCGGTGGGCGACGGTCGCCGCCCCGAAGCGTTGTGCGAGGATCTCGCGGCCTCGGGTTATTGCGGCGAGGGCGAGCTGATACCGGTGGTGCGGCAGCGCGAGCGGATATCGGTAGTGGACAGGAAAGGCGAGACGCGGTTTGTTCTCGAGCCGTACAAGGGTGTGGAGATAACCCGCGCGCAGAATACATTCCACGAGGGGCTGCTTCTTGTTGGCGACGCCGAGGGCAGATACGGTTTTGCCGATACTTCGGGCGAGTATGTGATAGCTCCGAAATACGACGGCGCCGCATATTTCAGCGAAGGCTATGCCGTGGTATATCAGAAACGCGGCGACGATGACCGGTACCATATAATTGACCGCAACGGCGATCAGGTGATGTCGCTCAAGAAAGGCTATGAGCCGTTGTCGTACAATGTGAAATCAGGACGCATACCCGCAAAGAATGACGACGGGCGTGTGATATTTGTCTCCGTACCCGACGGAGAGGAGCACAAGTGCCCCGCCAAAGTGAAATACATCCACGAATATGATGACCGCTGCTACATATATTTCACCGAGGACTTTGACTGCGGCCTGATGGCATTTGCCGACAATGAGCAGATACTGCGTCCGCGCTTCTCCTACATAAACTTTCTCGGTGACGGATTCCTTGCCGGAAATGACAAAGGTGCGGCCATATATGGCCGCGACGGCGAGGAACTGCACGACCTTGGCGACTACAAGTGGGTGCATAATGAAGAGCCGTTCGGGCTCTTCACCCTCGACGGCGACAGCTATATCGTGTTTGACAAGGATGGCAAGCAGCGCTCCAAGGTTGAGTATGCCGACTATAACTCGTCGTTCTATACCGGTGCGGAGGTGCTATGTTCAGAATATTTCGATGTACAGGCTGTGGTAAACTCGCTTATCGACATGATCAACAGCGAGGGGCTGGCACGTTACCGCCTCGGCAATCAGGCCTCGCGGTATTTGTCGGGCAATGCCGAAGATTATATATCGACTAAAGAGGAGAGTCTGGGCGACCTCTCGGTAGACGGCTACAGATATGCCATGAATGTGACTGCCTATTTCACCGAGAACATAGGACAGTGGCGCTATGCCAACTCCGATCCGTACGACTATACGAAGGTGTACGGCTGGAATCCGGAGTCGTATCTCAACGAGTTGTGCGTAAGCATCGATACCGAGTATCCACTATGGGGCAGCGAGGGCAACGAGGCTGTGGTGGCCGGGCTGAAGGCCAAGGGCTTCACCGAGGTGGCATCGACACACAAGGGGGCGGATCGCTTTCTGTGCCTGCTGCGCAAGGGCAGCCTGTATGCCTATGTTCATGGTGACAGTGGTGAGACTGCAAGCAGTGTGAACTTTGCCATAGCCACGCCAGAAGAAGAGAATATAATAATTGAAAAAATCAATGATGAAAACGAAGACTGATGCCCGCAACCATCAGTCGCAAGTATTGTTGTAATTACATAACTTAATAATATTATGGAAAAAATCGAACCAGGCAAATACATAGAGCTTGTCTACGACCTCTACAAGGTGAACCCCGACGGCACGGAAGAACTCGTGCACCAGACCGATGAAAAAGAACCCGAAGCGATTGTATTCGGCGTCACACACGGACTTGTGGTGCCTCTTGCACAGGATATCGAGGGCAAGGAGCAGGGCTATGAGTACGATGTGACCGCCACACCCGAGCAGGCTTTCGGCCAGCGCAGCGAAGAATACTACGTGGAGTTGGAGAAGGAGGTATTCGAGGTAGACGGCAAGTTTGACTCCGAGATGGTGAAAGTAGGCAATGCCCTGCCCATGATGACCGCCGACGGCATGCGTGTGATAGGCAAGGTGATGGAGGTAGGCCCGAAGATGGTGAAAATGGACTTTAATCATCCTCTCGCCGGCTGCACGGTGCGCTTCAAGGGTAAGGTGCAGACTGTACGCGAGGCCACTCCCGAGGAGATAAAGTTTGTGAACGGCGAGGGCGGTTGCGGCTGTGGCTGCGACCACACCAGCTGTGAAGACGGCTGCAACGGCGGCGGCTGCAACGGCTGCCACTGATCGCCGATATTGTAATCATCAAAGTCGGGGGCGAGTCTATGGAAGGCTCGCCCCGATTTATTCAAATACCATCATATCGGCCAACTGTAAGAAGTAGTCGTTTGACCATATATCAAGCTCGCGGGGATCTCTCACGAATGGGAGTACATCGTTTTTTACCTGATTCATGTTTGCCGAAGCAAGCCTTTCTTTCAGTATAGCGATGAAAGACTCACGATCGAGGACTTCATTATTGAATTGTAGTGCACGTTCGGCAAGATGTGTAAAGCCTAATGGCACTTTATGTCTGACGTACCACTCGAAGTCATACCAGTCGCGTCCTTTAACGCGATTCTTCCATGTCCTGTAAACCAAAGCATGCATTTTACCGGCAAAAAGATCGGAAAGGGTGAAACAGCGGGTCATAAAAGAATAGGGCTGCAGCAATAGTTTTTGCTCGGTTTTGAAATTCAGCGGCGGCTGTGTATCGACTTCTATCTTTATCTTGATGGATTTATCTGTCTGAAAAGATACATCATACACATCTGTATTATCTTTTAGAAACGCAGATTCCACTCGCCCGAAATTATTTTTGCTTTTCTTTGTTATCTCAACTTCTCTGCCTACCAAGGCAAATGCTTCGATTATTGGGCGAAAATACTTCGTAAAATCGAAGTCGGCATCGGGCTCGAGGAGCGAGAAATCCATATCCTCGCTAAAACGTTGCAGCCCATGGAAAATGCGGAGGCAGGTACCTCCATAGAACGCAGCTACATCAAAAAAACCGCCGTTGTGAAGTCCAGCAAGTATAATCTGCTGATTTACTTCAAAGACCGCATTGCGTTTGCGCTGTTCGGTAGAAAGATCGTATGCTGACAGCATGCTGTCATAAATGCCATTTTTCATTGTTTCAATAATTTAATAAGCGTGCGTATGGAATCGGTCTTTTTACCTACGGTGGCGTATTCCTCGAATATCTCCGGATTCATCTGCCTGAAGTCATCAAGATCCATTCTTATATCCTCTTCGAGATAATTTATGGCATCTTTGAGGTAACGGAGATTGACTTGCGGTGAGGCGGATATAAGGTCGCACAAAGCCTTTTCGGGACTCGCCATTATAAATGCATATCCTTTTTTTCTGATGATAGTCAATCCTACTGAAAATGCATTCTTTGACGTATGTGTGTATTCGAATCTGCTCAGCGGAGTATCAAAATCGCGAGAATGTTTTAATGTCATTGATTGCACGGCGAATACTTCCTCGGGGATTAGTCCATAATATCGCAGCGCCGTTGACATAGATACATATGAAGGGGCATACAGATGATTTGCAATCAGCTCCGTTGACAGTGCAATACCGGTTACTTCCGGATTACATACATAAAGCCCTCTCTTGAGGCGGATAATCTGCTTATCGCTCTCAAGTGATCTGATCTTCTGGTTTCCGCCCTTGATGTGGGGGTAGAGGGATTCGAGGGCGGCAGCCGTGGCAGGGATATTTCCTAATTGTCGCAACGGATTGTTCACGACGCAAAGGTAGTAAAAAAATGAACAGAAAAATATAAATTTTATATTTTTCTGTTCATTTTTTTACTTTTAGAATGTGATGGAGAGGCTCAGGGCGGGGGTGGAGGCGTAGGTCGGGGACAGGTCGGGGGCGGTGAGCCGGGTGGCGCCGATGCTGATGTAGGATTTCTTTGCCTTGGAGCGATAGCGGTAGGCGGTCACGAGCAGCGGTATGCTTGCGGCGGTGAGGACTGCGCCGGAGCTGAATACCACAGCTCCCGGCCATGCTTTTTTCCCGCCTTCTATGCTCGCTATTGCCAATCCCAAAAACACTCCGGCGCCCATTGCTGTGACTCCGACGCCGAGAGATGTCCATCCGCAGGCTCTCAATACTTTATATGTATGCCATTCTGGGGTACTTTTGTAGCTTTCGGTGTGAAGTGTCTGTGAATACGCGCGTAGCGGCAGGAGAGCCGCCACGAGCAGGAGGAGTATGTATTTTTTCATGTGAGGAGGAGATGAGGAGTGGCTCAGCGCTTGCGTCGGCGTACCGACTTGGTGGCGGAGGAGGATTTTGATGCCTGGGATTCCTTGACCTTTGCGGGTTTTTTCTTGGAGCGCTTGTTGTTGGCGCGTGCGGCGCGCGACGAGCGTGCGGGCTTTGCTTCCTTCACCTCGGCGGCGGTGGAGTCGTTGCCGGCCTCGAGTGCGTCGCGGGCTTCGGCCTGTGCCAGAAGTTCCTCGCGTGTGGGAGTCCACAGTCGCTTCTCGAAGGAGTCGAGGCGGTTCTGTATGGAGTCCTGCGCGCGCTTGCGGTCGTCGGGGTCGGGGTATAGCTGGGCCATCGACTTGTTCTTGAGGTTGCGGGTCTTGTATATGTCGCCCTCGTACATGGTGAGGTTGAAGAAGTCGTCGTAGGTGCATGTGGGCAGGTTGTTGTCGTCGTTGACGAAGATTGTCTGTTGGGCGAGATGGGGGCGGAGGTCGGAGTATTTGACCCAGAACATCGGGTAACGCACAGCCTCGCCTCCGAAGTCGCCGGCGCGGTGCAGCACTGGGCATATGGCCTCTACGACGGGCTTGAGGCGGTTGTTGCGGGTGTCGTATGACCAGCGCTCTATCACATAGTATGACAGGACTTCGTTGGCGGGTACGTCGGCTTCGTCGATGTCGAATTTAGGATTCTTCTCGGTGGAGCCTTTTGCGGGGTTGTAGATGATGTAGAAGCGGTCGAGGATGTCCTTGACCTTGGATTCGTATTTCTCGGAGAATATCTCGCGGCCGTCGAGGTATTCGTATACCTTGAGCTGATTGGCCGCGAGCAGGCGCATGATGATGCGGAATAGGTTCTCCTGCCCGTCGACGGGTTCCTCGGGGAAGTAGAGGGGGGCGTTGGCGTCCTTCTCAAGGTCGAGCTGACGGTAGATGACCCGCATCCACTGCATGTCGGCGTCGCTGAGCGACGAGTTGTCGGAGGAGAAGAAGTCCTGCATGCGTTCGGTGACGCCGGGCGCGGCCTGCTGTTCCTGCCGGTCGCGGGGGCCGCGGCGACGTACGGGCGCCGAGGCCGACGACGAGCTGTCCTGTGCCACGGTGCAGAATGCGGCCACGGCTACGGTGAATGCTGTGAGTATATATCGTATGCTTTTCATATCGTGTGGATGAGGATTGTCAGTTGATGATTACTTCCATAGGCGAAAGATCGCGTGTGATGCCGTCGGGCCCCACGGCTTTGATGCGCGAGATGTAGAATCGCTTGCCTCGCTGCAGGCGCTGGAAGGCCTGGCGCTGCCGCTGCGAGAAGTCGGCGCCGTCGCTCGTCTCGGGCATGGCGTTGCCCATCGAGTCGAAGAACACGGTCTCGAAGCTGAGCACCTTGAAGGGCGTATCGAGCAGGCCGTCGTCGATGGCCGCCTGAAGGCCCTGCGACTTGATGAGGAGGGTCTTGGCGAACGGCTTGCCGCCGCGGTAGGAGTCGATGTTGCCGTTGGCGTCGGTGAATGCGATGAAGGGGGTGGGATCGGGCAGCTTGCGCACGCGGAATACGGTCTGTGCCATCTGTATCTGGCGACCGTCCATGTTGGCGGTGACTGTGACTGTGGCGTCCTTGCCCACAGTGGCGGGGCGTGCTACCCAATGGTCGCCCGAGCGTGTGAGGGTGCCGTTGGTCATGGTGGCCGAGATGTCGCTCATGGCCACGCCGGGCACGGATATGCCCACGGGGTTGTCGATGCCGGCGTAGAGCACGTTCATCATGGTGGCCGATACGGTGGCCATAGGCTCGATGACGGTGTATGACGACTCGAAGGGGTGGCTTGTGACGGTGCCGTCGCCGTGCGCCACTTCGAGATAGCCCGAGTAGGTGAATGTGCCTGTCTGTGTTGGGGTAAGTTCATACAGGCCCATGTCGTTGCCGAGGGGTTTGCCGCCCACGTATACGGCCGGGCGTGCTGTGGTGTCGACGGCAGCGAGGACGATGTTGGCCGAATAGCGGCCTCCGCGCATCACCATTCGCGACTGGGGCATGACGTAGGCGTTGAGCTCGTTGACGCGGACGTCGCCGGCGTCGACCTGGGCGTATATGGTCGACAGAGCCTCGCCCTCGGCGTAAAGAAGGTCGTTCTGAAGCTTGGTAAGGAGGGTGACGGCGGCCACTACGGGTTGTTGGTCGAATTTCGATTCTTCCCACGACTGCGGTGTGAGCGTGCCCCGTTGCAATACGGGGTCGGTGCTGAGCATCGACGATATGTTGGCGCGCTTGATCGAGTCGGGCATGAATCCACAGATGTATTCGCGGTAGGCGTCGACGCGCCGGCGCAGATATTCGCCGCGGGGATTGCCGGGGGCGAGCATCACCACCGCCGCGGCCTCGAGATCGTCGCGGTTAAGGATATTGTCGGGGTCGCCCTCGTCGCCGTCGGCCTTCTTTACGATCTCGATCTTGAGCGAGTCGACCGTGGCGAGCATTCCGGCGGTGGCGAGGCGTACCTGCGATGCCTTGTCGAGCCATTGGCGGCCTTTGTCGGGATTTGTTTCGGCGAATGCCTCGAGCTGCCGGTATATGGCGGTGTTGCGGTTGCCCACGTTATCGTTAGAGCGCGACAGACCTTCGTGCACCTGCGTGAAGCCGTCGAGGACGTCGCTCGACACGTTCAGCGCGAGCATGGCTGTGAGGACGATATACATGAGGTTTATCATCTTCTGTCGCGGTGAAAGTCTGGTGTTGTTTGCTCCCATTCTATATTATGCTTATAATGGTCTTTTTCAGAGTGATTCTTTTCCCTTGTCGGATTCGGGCGCCGGAGCGGCGGGTGCAGGGGCAGCGGCTGCGCCCGTTCCCATCATGGGGTTGTACATGTTGATGGTCATTGCGGTGATCATGCGCTCGTACACCTGGTTGAGCTGCTGCATGTAACGTGCCATCTTCTCGGTCTCCTCGCAGAAGCGGGTGCTTTGCGAGGCGCTGCGCTCGTACATGTCGCGGATGTCCTTGATGCCGCGGTTGACGCGGTCGATGGCGTCGATCTGCGACGACACGCTCTTGAGCTGTATCTCGTAGATGGTGTTGAGGCCGGTGATGTTGCGGTTGAGGGCCTGCATCTGCTCGACGTATCCCTGCGAGGAGCGTGTGATGTTCTCGGAGTTCTCGGTGATGGCCTGATATGATGCGAGGAGTGTGTCGCTTACCTTGTTGAGTGCCTCGGTGGAGGCGCGCAGGTGCTGCATCTCGGATGCGAGGGATGCCATCTGCTCGAGATAGTTCTGTGTGGTGCCGGCCACGGAGGGCATGCCGTCGGGGTTGAGGACGAGGTTGTCGGCGGGGGTGGAAGCCGCGGCGCGCGCGGCAGCGGCCGACAGGGGCTGTCCGCCGATCACAACTCCGCCACCGGTACCGAATTCAGGCCGGTCGTCGGGGTTGCGGCTGTCGAGTACCGGAAATACGTCTTCCCACTTGTATTCCTTGGGCGGACGGTCGAATGCCGTGAGGACGAACATCAGTACCTCGGTGCCCATGCCTATCGACAGCAGGGCGTTGCCGCCGGGCAGGTGCAATATCTTGAACAGCGCGCCCCATATTACGATGGCTGCGCCGATGGAGTAGGCGAAGTTGAAGAAGCGCTGTCCTTTCTCGCTTGATATGAATGCGCCGATGCCGCGGCGCACGGTCTGTACTTTTCCCATTGCGATATATGGTGGTTGGGGTGGGGAGGAGTCGTTTTACTTGCTGTTTTTCTGCTTGTTGCCTCGGGCAAATCCTATCTGTGTGCGTACGCAGCGGAATCCTATGTAGGAGCGCTGCTCGTTCTGGTATTCCCACATGCGGAGGTCGGAGCGGATGTTGTGTGCGACGTCTTTCCACGAGCCGCCGCGCACTATCTTGCGCTTCATGCGGTAGGGGTCGTCGGGTGCGGCGTCGTAGCGGTATTCGGGGTTGAGGTCGCTTGTGAGGCGTCCGACGCTCTCGGTGTAGGCTGTGGAAGTCCATTCGCTCACGTTGCCGGCCATGTCGTATAGGCCGAAGTCGTTGGGGGCGTATGTGCCTACCTTGGAGGTGATTATATGTCCGTCGCGCACGAAGTTGCCTTCGCCGGGCTTGAAGTTGGCATAGAAGCATCCTTTGTCCTCGCTGAGTGCGATGTCGCCGTCCCAGGGGTACATGTTCTCGTCGATGCCGGCGCGTGCGGCGTATTCCCATTCGGCCTCGGTGGGGAGGCGGTATGGCTCGATGTATACGCCCTCCTTGCCGAGCGAGCGGCGCAGGAAGTCGGTGCGCCAGTTGGCGAAGGCGTTGGCCTGTTCCCAGCTCACGCCCACCACGGGGTAGTCGGTGTAGCCGCCGTGGCTGAAGTACATGCGCACGTATGGCTCGTTGTAGGCGTTCTCGAAGTCGTTGATCCAGGCGGTAGTGTCGGGATATACGTTTACGATGTATGTGTTGAGAAAGTCGTACTCGCCGCTGAGGGTCCGGTTGATGACCTGACGTATGATCTCGCCGTCCTCGCTGATGTAGGCGGTGTCCTTGGATATCGATGGCATGCCTGTGGGGATGGGGCGGTCGGTGTTGTACTCGCGGCGGCGCGGATCGAGACGGTTGCGGCGGCGTGCTGCCTCGGTGTGGTTGTATACCTCGTAGCGGTAGTTGAGCTGAGTGCCGTCGAGCTCCTTGACGCCGGTGATGGGGTTGGTTCGGTAGAGGCTCTCGATGGCGCGCTGCTCGTCCTCGTTGGGATTGCGCCAGGGTATAGGCTTGTTCCAGTTGAGGTGGGGGGTGACGGGGTTGCCGTCGCGGTCTTCCTCGATGCGGAACTCCTCGTTGCCGCCGTATGCGGGGTCGGCGAGGCGCTCGCGGATGATGGAGTCGCGCACCCAGAACACAAACTGCTTGTATTTGCCGTTTGTGATCTCGGTCTCGTCCATCCAGAATCCGTCGACGCTGATTCCTCGTGCGTCGGCTGCGAGATTCCATGCCGAGTCGGGCTTGTTGACGCCGACTTTCATGGATCCGCGGTCGACGAGCACCATGCCGTAGGGGGTGGGCTCGGCCCATGAAGTGCCGCCCACGCCTGTGACTTCGCCGCCGGCCGACGAGCGGGCGCCTCCGGCGCACGATGCGAGCGCGCCGGCCATCAGAGCCGATGCCGCCAGGGCGGATATGGGGAGAGATTTGAGTAAGCTGGTCATAGTCGGTATGATAATGCTTGGAGTTTACATGATTCGTATGCTGCGGTGCCGGTTGCGGTTCTTCTCGCCGAGGTCGAGCTTGAGGGAGTATCCCACCACAATCTCGTGGCTGCCCGATGATGCCGAGTGTATGCCCGAGGTGGCGTAATCGTAGCTGTAACCCACGTAGAAGTTCTTTATCTCGGCGGCTATTGTGGCGTATACCGCGTCGTTGTAGCGGTATCCGACGCCGAAGCTCAGGAACTTGTTGTAGCGGGCGCGGGCAGTGATCTCGGCTGTCGTGAAGGTGAAATCGCTTTTGACAAGCACGGACGGCAGTAATTCAAATAACGTGTTTTTCAGCGGAATATTGCCTCCGGCCATAAAATAAAGCGTGCGTGCGGCCTTGAATTCGTAAATATTGCCGTCGGATGTCTGTCCGCCGTCCTCGCCGCCCATCCTGATGGTGGGGGCGGTGAGGTGCGTGCCGGATATGCCCACCCACCACCGGGGGCGGTTGTACCATATGCCGGCGCCGAGGTCGAAGGCAGTGCCGTGGAGGTCGGTCGTGGGCATGCCGTCGTCGGTGTCCTGATGGTAGTCGTCGCCGTCGGGTATGAATACTTCGGAGCCTTTGAAGCGCTGGTCGTACATGCCGGGCTGAATGGCGAAGGTGAACTCGCCGCCGAATTTGCGGAGCTTGAATCCTATCTGTGCATTGATGTTTAGCGAATTGTAGAGGCCGATGCTCTCCTGCTGCATCACCAGGCCGGTGCCGAACCGCTTGCCGAGCGCCTTGAATGGCATGTCGCCACTGAGCATGAAGGTCTGGGGGGCGCCGTCGATGCCCACCCATTGCAGGCGGCCTGCGCCGCGTATGCGGATGAAGTCGGTCTGGCCGATGGCTGCGGGGTTGTAGAGCGTGGGGATCTCGAAGTATTGCGAGAACTGCGCGTCGTTCTGTGCCCGGAGGCCTGATGCGGCCCACAGCAGCGCGGCTGTAATGGTGAGGAGTCGTATGGTGTGCTTCATAGGTGTCATTCAAAGTAGAACACGAGGCTTACCATCTTGGAGGTGGCCTTTGCTATCGAGCTTGTGAATTTGAGCCGGTCGGGGTCGTCGGCAAGCTCGGGTCGGTCGTGCGTGAGTATGTCGCTCAGTCCGAAGCTGAAGCGCAGCTCGGGGATGAGCTTGAAGTAGGGCAGGTAGAAGTCGCAGCCTATGCCTACCGAGATGTAGAAGTCGGCGGAGGTGAGCTTGAGGATGTCGTTGCGCTTCTTGGATACGTCGAACGCGGGCATCACGCCGCCGAATATGTATGGGCGGGCGTTGCGGGTGCGCATGGCGGCGAACTTGAGGTCGAGGGGCAGGGTGACGTAGGTCGATTTGATGTTCTGGCTCTCTTCGGCGCCGGAGTTGAGTTCGAGGAAGCGGATGTCGCGGCTGCCGAACATCATGCCGGGTGCGAATCGCAGCGAGAAATAGTTGTTGAGGCGCAGGGCGGCGAGGCCTGTGACGGTGAATCCGGGCTGATAGTTGACCTGCTCGGCACGCCATTCCTCGCCGCTGTCGGTGATGAAACCGTTGTGTGCGAAGCGGGTGTCCATGGTGTTCATGCCCACGGAGAATCCGAGGTGCCAGCGGCGCATGTCGGCGTAGGGGCGGTTCTCGATCTTGTCGTTGAGGCGTCGGGCTGTGGCGGGCAGGGCGCAGGACGATACGATCGATATAATTAATGTGAAAATGATTATTGACTTCTTCATCACATTATTAACGTGACAAGCGGGCTGTTATTGCCCCGCAGGGCAAAAGATGTCAGTTTGCGAGAGTGGCCGCAGGCACCACATATATGCCGTCGGCACGGCGGTAGGCGAATTCGCCGGCGGCTGTCATGACCATCATGTTTCGGATTGGAACGACCAGCAAAACTGCAATAAAAGGTTATACCGATATAACCTTTTTGGGGATTTATTGCTATCTTTGCACAAAGATAATACTGACCCCGAATGAAATATCTCAATATTAAGAAAGCACTTGCTGCATGGCAAAACATACTGCCCCTATCCGAGAAAGATAGGGAGAGGCTTAGCCGTCGTTTTACCGTAGATTTCAACTACAATAGCAATCACATCGAGGGTAATACGCTTACTTATGGTCAGACGGAAATACTGCTGCTTTTCGGCAAGGTAATCGGCGAGGCGGATGTGCGAGATGTTCAGGCGATGACGGCAAGCAACGTAGGTCTGCGAATGATGACCGAAGAGGCCGCTGTGAAGGAAATTCCATTGACGCAGAATTTTATTCGTACATTGCATAAAACACTACTGCGTGAGGATTACACCGTTTATCGAAATTTACCGGGTGGAGTCCAAACAAGTTATGTTATACATGCCGGACAATATAAGACACGACCTAATAGCGTAATCACGAGATATGGTGACCGTTTTGAGTATGCCTCACCGGAAGAAACTCCGAGTCTTATGGCTGATTTGGTGGACTGGTATAACAATGCGGAGCGGGAAGGGAAACTATCCCCCGTGGAATTGGCTGCATTGTTCCACTATCGTTATATCCGAATTCATCCATTTGAAGATGGGAATGGTCGTATTGCCAGACTTATGGTGAACTATATCCTGACCCGGCATAACTATCCTATGATAGTTGTTCGTAGTCGCAAGAAAAGTGAATATTTGGAGGCACTGCATCAGACAGATCTCGAAGTTGGTCCTGTACCGGGCGACGGTGCACACGCCGACATCAAAGACATACGCCCGTTCCTTAAATATTTCAACGAATTGGTCGCTACCGAGGTATATAACGATGTGCTGTTTGTGAGTGGGAAAAATGATAGCGTCTGGTGGTATGATGGAGAACGAATTACGTTTCGTACCCCTAATTATACTAAAATCCTGAATGCCATGCGCACACTGCCGACACTGACCCTGGCAGATATGCAAGAAGAAACAGGTATCAGCATTACAGCCATTCAAAAACTGTTAGATCAACTGATTTCTAAAAAATACGTTGAGCGTGGTGACAAAGAAGGCAGTTGGAGAGTGTTCCTGACGCAATAAAATGTAGATTAGATAGGTGCTCCCAAAATCAAAGACGGTGATACGAATTTGAGAACTTTTAACGGCCAAGAACTGAATATAAACCAATAAATATTGATTACCACTGTGTTGGCTTAAAATTCAAAGCCTCTCCGGGGTCTCTATTGCTGTATCGCCCACGCCGGAGGGGCGGACGTACGAGTCGTACGTCCATGCCTTCAACTGTTTACTTCTAATATTGGACGTATGTGGATTCTGTGAAGGCAAAACCACAATCAAAAAAAGCAGGGAGAGCCGCACGGCTCTCCCTGCTTGGAGATTATCTCGTTGTGAGACGGATTTCTGAATTACAGCTCCCAACCGGGGTTCTGGGTAAGCTTATAACCGTGGTCTTTATAAGTGCTGATCTGGTTCATACCGATAGGATAGAGATATACACGGTCGGTAAACGGATAGCGGGGCTGGATATTGTTGGGAACGTGGAAGCCTACCATATCAGCTGCATTGCTGCCGTCGTATGTCACCTTGGTGCCGTCGAGTTTCTGTACGGTTGTCACGCCTTCTGCAAGCTTGGGCTGCATGGGGTCGATCTGATCGTACTGGTGGTTGTAGTCGAGCCAGCAACCGAGCATGGTGTCGGGATTCTTCTCATTATCCATATAGCTGAGTTTCTTCCAGCGACGGAGGTCGACGATACGGCTGTACTCGTAAGCGAGCTCAAGAGTACGCTCGCGGCGGATTTCCCAGATGAGAGGATCCACATCCTGATCACGATTGGGATCGAAAGCGGCGTTGATGTCGGCGAGCTTCATGGGTACGGTCTGCTTGAGGCCCTTGTCGATGGCAGTCTGGTCGAGAGGACGTGCGCGGAGAGCATTGATCGACTTGTCGATATCGTCCTGGGTTACGTTGCCGAGCTCGGCCTTGGCCTCGATCCAGTTGAGGAGCACCTCGCCGTAGCGCATCACCGGGCAAGCGTTGAGGTTGGTTACCGACTCGTAGAGAGGATTGGTATCACCGGCTTTACGCTCCCATGCTGCACGGTCGATAAACTTGCGGCAATATACACGGGTGGCGGAATTGTTGCTGGGCTTGTCGGAGAACGAAGCTTCGAAGCGCGGGTCGCGGCTCTTTGCGAAGGTGGTCAGCTCAAAGCTGTCGTGTCCGTCGACGGTGGAAGTGGTGTAGGGTTTGCCGTCGTTGCAGATAACCGACTTCAGGAACCACAGGTTCACAACTGCGGGCTGAGCTTCCTTGCCATTGCTGTACGATGCGATGCAATGGCGCACAGCCTGGGCGTCGCTATACTTGCGGTAGAGGAGCACCTCGGCATTGCCCTTGAGATCCTGCGAGCCGAAGAGTTCGGGCAGCGATGTGGCAATCGAATACTTGCCGCTGCCGATCACATAATTGCCGGCTTCCACTGCGAAATCGAGGAATTTCTTGGCGCGCGCATCATCATGATTGTGATACTTCTGCCATGTGCCCTCGAAGAGCATCCAGCGGCTGATATAACCGGCGGCCACATAGCGGTTGAGTACGTTTGCGCCGTCATTCTCGCGCATGTTGGCCATGATGTCCTTGCAGAGATCATAGATCTTGTCCATGACAAACTCGCGAGAGTCGCGATCCTTATAAAGCTCTTCGAGCTCAGTCGATGCAGTTTCTTTCTCAAAGTAAGGAACGCCGCCGAATGTAGTTACAAGACGGACATATTCGTGAGCCTTGAAGAACTTGGCTACCGCATCCCAATGCGCATACTGTTCATCACTGAGGATTCCCTTCATACGGGTTTCCAAACGATTGAGCATGACATTGGCAACACGTACGCGAGAGAAGTTCCAGGTCTGACCTGTTGTCTCGGTGTTCCAGGTTCCTGCTGCGGTTGAGCCCTGAGATGACGGAGCTTGAGTAGTGAAGCCCGCCTGACGACCCGAGGTGGTGAAGATATCGGCGAACGTCATGCCGCGCACCGGGGTATAAGTGTCTGTCCAACCTGAATTGTAGCCGACAAAGTACTCGGTGTACATGTTGTTGGCGTAGAGGCGCACGTCATTTTCCGAACGCCAGAAAGCCTCGTCGGTTGGAATGTTCAGTTCGGGGCGCTCGAGAACCTCGTTACACGAGGTAAAGGCAAGGCCGAGAGCGGCGACCGAAAGTAATATATATTTTTTCATGATAAGTATTCGCTTGATATTAGAAGTTTAACTGAATACCGAAGTTGATGTTCTTCATGGCGGGAGCACCTACACCGGTACGGCCGCTGTTGTATTTGGAAGAGTTCCACATCGATACACCTGATACGACTTCGGGGTCGATGGGCAGACCGCGCAGCTTGTCGAATGTGAAGAAGTTTTCGGCAGCCACATAGAAGCGGCACTTGTTGATCATCACCTTCTTGGTGAGGTTGTAGGGCAGGGTGTAGCCGAGAGTGATGTTCTTGATGCGGAAGTAGGCCATGTTGAGCAGGTAGCGGTCGGATACCTGGAAGAGGCCTCCCGAGTTGCTGCCGGCGAGGTTGTAAGGAGCGGGATAGAATGCATCCGTGCGGTCTTCACGCCAGTAGTCGCCTGCGATAGTCTGAGGCATGGCACCGTCGCTGATATTGAAGCCGGGGATAGCGAGGAAGCCTGCGCCCCAGATCTTGCGCTTGCCGATACCCTGACCGAAGATAGAGAAGTCGAAGCCCTTGAAGTTCACGCCGAGACGGATACCATATTCAAAGCGTGGAGTCGAGTTGCCGATCTTCTTGTGGTCGCCATGGTTGCGAATTGTACCTATAGCTACCGACTTATGCTTGTCGTTGGCAAGAGCTGCTTCGTAGCCGGGGTCACCTTTTACATATGTTTTTCCATCAAGTTCGATCATTGAAGGGTCACCGTTGTAGATAAAGCCGTTGCCGTCGCTATCCTTGTACTTGATGTCGCCGGGGCCGAACATGATGGTGCCGGTCTGGAAGTAATCCTGATATACACCGTTGGGATCGGCGAGTTTGTTCATAAGCTTGGCGCCTTCAGTACCTTCGGGCACTATCTGGCCTTGTTTTACCCATACAGTCTGGAACGAACCGTCGGAGTTATAGAGGAAATCGTCCTTCTGATAGAGACGGTCAAATTCGTAGCCCCAGATTTCACCGTATTCCTTGCCTGCGTACCAACCGCTCAGGGTTTCTGTCGTGCCGTAGCGGGTGATGGTCGACTTCACGTCGGAGAGGGTGAATGTGGCATTGATCGAGAGATCCTTGTTGAAAGAGTGGTTGTAGTCGATGGCAAGTTCCCAGCCGCGTGAACGGAGGTCACCGTAGTTGCCGGTAGGGGCGTCTGTGCCGAATGTGGTGGGGATACCCTCGGCAGGGATAAGCATGTTCTTGGTGTAACGCTGGAACCAGTCGAACGAGAAGCCGAGCTCATTGTTGAAGAAGCGTGCGTCGAGACCTACGTTGGTGGTCTCGATATCCTGCCAGGTGAGGTCGCCTGCGACAGCTGCCGGTGCGCCTACGCCTACAAACTTGTTGCCGCTGGCATCGATCCATGTTGTCTGGCCCTGCGACATTGTCGGGATATAAAGGTTGGAACTTACAGACTGGTCACCGAGACGACCCCACGATGCGCGGATCTTGGCATTGGTGAGCGCGGGCTGGGCCCATTTCATGAACGATTCCTGATCGACACGCCAACCTGCGGATACCGAGGGGAATGTGCGCCATTTCAAGCCGGTGGGGAATTTGGACGAGCCGTCGTAGCGTATGTTTGCCTCGAAGAGGTAACGGTCGAGGAGGACATAATTGATACGGCCGAATACACCGAGCTGTCCGTTCCAGTAGTCGTTGCCCGAAGAAGTCTGAGTACCGTTGGTCTTGTCAAACGAGGGGTTCATGATATCTGTGAGATATGTGATCTTCGACCAATGTTGTTTCGACTCCCAGTCTGTACGGTTGAGACCGATCATGGCCTTGAGGTTGTTGGCCTCGTTGATTTGCCAATCGTAATCCATTGTCACATTGAGGGTATGGCGCCTTGCTGTGGTGGATTCACGACGGATATGGTCGATACCTGTACCGTCGCTGGTATATTGATAGCAGTTAAGGTCATATGCAGGCTGTGCCTCGGGGTCGTCCTTGGAGCATACCTCGCCGGCGTGGTTCACATACACACGGTTGCCGGCCTCGTCATATCGTTCGAGCGGGCCATACCATGAAGTCGAATAAGTGAATTTGGTACCGGGCTGGTTCCATGTCTGATGCTCCGATGCATAAGCATAGTCGAGATTGATGTGCCAGTTATCGGTAAGATTGAGAGTGAAACCGGCGTTGATGCCTGTGTAGTTGTCCTCGCGGTTGGCGGTGTTGGCCAAAGCAAGTTCGGTGGAGGGCGACTGAATCAGGTTGCCGTTCTCATCATATCCGTGAGGAGCATATGCATCCCAGCGATAGAGATAGAGCCAGGGGTCGGCGGTTGTCGAGTTGGTCGAGTAGCCGTAGCGCTTGTTGCGCATCGAGTATTTGAGACCTGCGCGGAGTGTGATCCACTTGTTGAGCTCGGTGGTGATGTTGGCCGATACATTGTAGCGGCGGTAATCGTCGACCTTCGAGGGCTTGATGAGGCCGTTCTGGTCGAGGTAGCCGAGACCGATGTTGAAAGAGGTCTTGCCCGACTTGCCGTTCACGGAAACGTTGTGGGTCATTGATGGAGCCCAGTCGCGGATCATGTAATCGTACGGATCGTAAGGGCGGATGAATGTCTTGCCATAGGCGGGATCCATGTACCAGTCACGACCGTATACAAAGGGATCGTCTACGCCGATCTTGCCGTCGTACTTCTCAAGCCATTCGCGCTGACGCTCGAGAGCACCGGGATACATATACCAGAAGCCGCCTACCTTTGATGTGCCGGAGCGGAGTACCCAGTCTGTACGATATTGCGAAGCGTCGATAGTACCCATCTCCATATCCTTGGAGATGCGCTGCCAGGCGAAGTTGCCTGAGTAGCTCACGTCCACGCGGTCGGTCTTGGCGCCTTTCTTGGTCTGGATAAGGATAACGCCGAATGCAGCCTTCGAACCGTAGATGGAAGCGGCGGCAGCATCCTTAAGTACGGAGATTGATTCGATATCGTCGGGGTTCACCATCTGGATCGAAGGAATCTCGACGTTATCAAGAAGGATAAGAGGATTTGCAGAACCGTTGAGCGAAGCGACCTGACCACGGATGCGGATTGTGGGGTCAGAACCGATTTCACCGTTGGGCAGTACCACATTGAGACCGGGGGTGGTACCCTGAAGGCCACGGCCTACGTCAGGAATCTGACGGCCTTCAAGAGTCTTGGCGACATCGATCGAAGACACGGCACCGGTGAGGTGTTCGCGCTTCTGAGTGCCGTAACCTACGACAACCACGTCGCTGAGGACTTCGGAGTTGGGCTCGAGCTTCACCGAGATGGGAGCGCCCGTAAATTTCACTTCCTTGGAAGAGTAGCCCACGAAGCTGAATACGAGAGTAGAGCCGGGCTTGGCCTGAATGGTGAACTTACCGTCGATATCGGTAGATACGCCACCTTTGGCACCCTTTTCTACAACCGATACACCGATCATCGGCTCACCGTTCTCGTCAACGACGGTACCGGTAGCCTTTGATGTTTGCGCCTGAGCCGTGAAGCCGACCGAAGGCAGACTGTCGTAGACTGCCGGCGTGCCGAGAGCAAGGCATAACGCAGAAAACAAAGCAATTTGTTTTTTCATAATGCAATGGTTTAGATAATAGGTAATTATTTAAGGTATCGAAGATTATTTGAGCAGCGGCAACCGGGAGAAGGATCGTGCCTTATAACCGAAAGCAGCGCAAGAAACGGTATCAACCGCTTGCACCGGAATATCGGTAAAAGTATTGTGCGTATGCCGCCGTAATGTCATATTGATTATAGTTGTTTATATATTATAATGATTAATTGTTTTTTAAATTAAGTTAATGAATCGTTGATAAGGTGGTTTATACTGTTAAAAAAGTTTTCTTTGGCAAAGTTATGACGATTTTTTAGAAAAACAAAAAAATCAGGCGGAAAATATTAAAAAAGTGAAAATTTTCTTTGCCGGGGTAAATGAACAGACGCGACGAATTGGTGTTGATGGCCGTGCTCCACACAGATTACGCGGATCCGCACAGGAATCAGTCCGTGCGAATCCGCGTAATCCGTGTATGGGAGAGCAGCGATTACTTCACAAGCACGCGGCGGGCGAAGTCGTCGACGGCCACTATGTAGAGGGTCGCAGGCAGATTCAGCTCCACCGAGCCGTTTACACGGCCGAGATACACCTCGGTGCCGTCGATGGCATAGACGCGCGCGGCCACAGGCTCCGACGACTCGATGATGAGCCGCCCGCCACGGGCGTAGGCGTCCCAACGGTGATAGTCCTCGGCGAAGTCAGGCACGAGCGACGATGTGTAGGCCGTAGCCTCGATATCATCGAGGTTGAAACGCTTGCCGGCGGTCTGGCGCACGCGGATGCGCGACGGGCCGGGGCAGTTGACGGTGAATGTCTGCTGTGTATAGGTTCTGGAATCCACATTGCCCGTACCGGCCGATTTCCACGTCTGGCCGCCGTCGGTGGAGTATTCAAGGGCATAGGTGCACCCGCCGTCGTCGTTGAACTGCGCTGTCCATATGGTCACCACTCCGAAGCCGGCGGGATTGTCGTCGGCCATTTCGATAGACGAGTCGGCATTCTTGCCCATGCGCACGGCCTGCTCGCCCGAGTGATACTTGTCGTTGCGGTCGGCGAGGAACATGCCGGCATTGCTCAGCAGCCATGTGGCCGCATTGCCCTGATAGGTGCCTCCTGTGTAGGAGATACCCTTGGTGGGAGCCTCGAAATCCTCCAGAAAGCCCACTGCAGCCACAGCCGTACCCTCGAAGTCGGCATCATCGTTGGCATAGTCACCGGCCGACACCTTGATGGTGCCGTGGAATGTGCCGGCCGTGGCCGAGTTCATGCGCAGGTAGAAACGATCTTCCTCGGGATCGAGGACGAGCGTGCGCGCCCATGTCGACTTGTCGGTTGAAAGCTCGAACGGCTCGCCCACAGTGAGCGTGATGTCGGTGTCGATGTTCTCGACGAGCACGAGCAGCTCGGCAGCCTCCGACGGCTCACCCACGGGGGCGGTGAAGCGCAGGTCGCCGTCGAAGAGAATCTCGACGAGCGGCTGCGGCGCCAGAGTGGTGACAGTGACCTCGTCGGAAACAAGGTGGGCCGAACGCACTATATATGTATATGTGGTGAGCGGCTCAAGATCCTCGACAACGAAGCGCTCGTCGGTTGCCTTCACCGACATGGGATAGCCGTCGAGCGACACACCTTCGTGACGTACGTCGAGAGTATACTCGCCATTGGCGTCGGCATCGCCCACATAGCTCCATGTGGCGGCAAACGAGCGGTCGCCAAGACCCGTGACAGGCCCGGCGGGGAGATTGTCGACAACCGTGCCCACGAGATTCACCACACGCGACAGGCTGCCGCTCGATATCCTTAGCACATTAGTATATATGCCGGCCTGCGTGCCTGTGAACGATACTGTGGCCGCATAGCCCTCGGCCGCCTGCGCCTGCGAGCGTGATATTGTGGCCGGAGTCACCGAGAAGCCCACACCCTCTACAGAGAGCGACACAGCCTCCTCGAGAGCGACACCCTTGACTGTCACCTGAGCCGAACGTGTCACGCCGGCCACCGTGGCGCCGACATCCACCGTCGAGCCGGCCACGGGCAGGATAAACTCAGGCTCGGGCTCCACAGTGGAGCTCCAGCTCTGGCTCTGCCTGTCGCCCCATATATGCTCGGCGAGTTCGGGATGGTCGATGAACGGATTGCGGTTTTTCTGGCGGGCATACACGGCCTCCTGGCGGTCGAGTTCCTTCTTGCTCACCGGATCCTGGCGGTGCCACTTGAGCAGCAGCTCCACGGCCCACGACTTGAAGCCGGGATAATTGTTGCCGGCGAGCATATCCGAGTGCCACGACGCGAAGCGACTGTTGTAGGCGGCGCACATATAGAAATACGAGCGGGCGAAATCGCCTTTGTACTCGTCGTCCGGCTCGAACACCTTGCCCGAGTAGCCGGGGAAGGTACATTTGCCGAGTTTGCCGAGCGCCTTCACCGAACCGCTGCCCGGCAGGGTGGTGCCGTTGGCACACTCGCCGTAGGGATAGTTGCTGCGCTGGCCGTTCACCTTGCCGTCGGTGGGATAGATATGGAAAGCCTCGCTGTACATGGGCTTGGCATCGTCAAACCAACTCTTCGGAAACGAATGCTCGCGGTTGTAGCAGTCGCCCACCTTCTTGTAGTTGCCACACTTGGAGCCGAACGAGAATTCCTTGGTCGAATACATGTCCCACACAGTGCCGTTGGGGCGCGCGTCGCTCGTCTTGTACAGATCCATCAGCCCGTCGTAGCTCACCGTGGTGTGCGGACCGACTACCTTTTCCAACTGTTGCAGCAGAGCCTTGCCCGACTTGCCCTCGCACGTGGAGTAATAGCCCGCCGGCTCGGCCGCCGGGGCGAAAAACGGCACACAGACAGCAAGAGCCGCGGCCATAAATATGTCAGATAGTTTCATATGATCGGTTTTTGTATATTTCTAAAAACGGGGCATCAAAGTTACTACACATATATTATATATGCAATACCCCCGCGTAAAATTTGCTGCGACATGTGCCGCAACCGTACGGATAAAAAACGCGCCAATATACAATTATTATATAAAACCGAATGCCGATACCTCTATTTTTAAACAATTTTGACCCCAAGCCTCGCTAAATTTTCGTAACTTTGTGGCCGGTAAAAAATCCTCATAAAACGAAATTCGTATTAAACACATATTGAACTATGAGTAAGGACAAGAAATTCTTGACTTGCGATGGCAACCAGGCCGCCGCCCACGTGAGCTATATGTTCTCGGAAGTGGCCGCCATCTACCCCATCACTCCGTCGTCGACGATGGCCGAGTATGTGGACGAATGGTCTGCCGCAGGTCGCAAAAACATCTTCGGTGAAACCGTGCTTGTGCAGGAAATGCAGTCGGAAGGCGGCGCCGCAGGTGCCGTGCACGGCTCGCTTCAGGCCGGCGCCCTCACCACCACCTACACCGCATCGCAGGGTCTGCTGCTGATGATCCCCAACATGTACAAGATCGCCGGCGAGCTGCTGCCCACCGTATTCCACGTGTCGGCCCGCACACTGGCATCGCACGCACTGTCGATCTTCGGCGACCACCAGGATGTGATGTCGGTGCGCCAGACCGGCTTCGCCATGCTCGCCGAAGGCTCCGTACAGGAGGTTATGGATCTGGCCGGTGTCGCACACCTCTCCACCATCAAGTCGAGTGTGCCCTTCGTCAACTTCTTCGACGGTTTCCGCACATCGCACGAGATACAGAAAATAGAACAGCTCGACCAGGAAGACCTCGAGCCGCTGCTCGACCGCGAAGCCCTCGCCCGCTTCCGCTCGCGCGCCCTCACCCCGCAGGCTCCCGTAGCCCGCGGCATGGCCGAGAACGGCGACGTATTCTTCCAGCACCGCGAGGCCTGCAACCGTCACTACGAGGCCGTGCCCGAGATCGTCGAGAACTACATGGCCGAGATATCCAAGATCACAGGCCGCGAATACCACCTGTTCAACTACTACGGCGCAGCCGATGCCGACCGCGTCATCATCGCCATGGGCTCCGTGACACAGGCCGCGCAGGAAGCCATCGACCACCTCACCGCACAGGGCGAGAAAGTGGGCCTGGTGAGCGTGCACCTCTACCGTCCCTTCTCGGTGAAGCACCTCATGGCAGCCATCCCCGCCACCTGCAAGCGCATCGCCGTGCTCGACCGCACCAAGGAACCCGGCGCCAACGGCGAGCCCCTCTACCTCGACGTCAAGGAAGCATTCTACGGCAAGGAGAACGCCCCCCTCATCGTGGGCGGCCGCTACGGCCTCGCCTCCAAGGACACCACTCCGGCCATGATCATCGGCGTGTTCGAGAACCTCGCCCTCCCCATGCCCAAGGACAAATTCACCGTCGGCATCATCGACGACGTGACATTCACCTCACTGCCCGCCAAGGCCGAGATGGCTCTCGGCGGCGAAGGCACATTCGAGGCCAAGTTCTACGGCCTCGGAGCCGACGGCACCGTGGGCGCCAACAAGAACTCCGTCAAGATAATCGGCGACAACACCGACAAATACTGCCAGGCATACTTCGCCTACGACTCCAAGAAGTCGGGCGGCTTCACCTGCTCGCACCTGCGCTTCGGCGACACCCCCATCCGCTCCACATATCTCGTCAACACCCCCAACTTCGTGGCATGCCACGTGCAGGCATACCTGCACATGTACGACGTGACACGCGGCCTGCGCGACGGCGGCACATTCCTGCTCAACACCATCTGGGAAGGCGACGAGCTCGCTGCCAACCTCCCCAACAAGGTCAAACGCTACTTCGCCGAGCACAATATCACCGTATACTACATCAACGCCACAAAGATAGCCCAGGAGATCGGTCTCGGCAACCGCACCAACACCATCCTCCAGAGCGCGTTCTTCCGCATCACCGAGGTAATCCCCGTCGACCTCGCCGTGGAGCAGATGAAGAAATTCATCGTAAAGAGCTACGGCAAGAAGGGCCAGGACGTTGTGGACAAGAACTTCGCGGCAGTCGACCGCGGCGGCGAATACCACCGCCTCGACGTCGACCCCGCATGGGCACAGCTCCCCGACGATCCCGCACAGCCCAACAACGATCCCGCCTTCATCAACGACATCGTGCGCCCCATCAACGCACAGGACGGCGACCTGCTCAAAGTATCCGACTTCGAGGCAATCCCCGACGGCACATGGCAGCAGGGCACCGCACGCTATGAGAAGCGCGGTGTGGCAGCATTCGTGCCCGAATGGCTCGAAGAAAACTGCATACAGTGCAACAAGTGCGCATATGTATGCCCCCACGCCTCCATCCGCCCCTTCGTGCTCGACCCCGCCGAGATGGCCGCCGCACCCTTCGCCGAGGACGCCACAATCCCCGCCATCGGCAAGACATTCACAGGCATGCGCTTCATGCAGGCCGTCGACGTGCTCGATTGCCTCGGCTGCGGCAACTGCGTGGATGTATGCCCCGGCAAGAAGGGCGTGAAGGCACTGCAGATGAAGCCTCTCGAGACTCAGCTCGACGTACAGAAGGAATGGGACTACTGCTCCGAAAAGGTATCCTCCAAGGCACACCTCGTCGACGTTCAGCTCAACGTCAAGAACAGTCAGTTCGCCACACCGATGTTTGAATTCTCTGGCGCATGCTCGGGCTGCGGCGAGACTCCCTACGTCAAGCTCATCTCGCAGCTCTTCGGCGACCACGAGATGGTAGCCAACGCCACCGGCTGCTCCTCGATCTACTCCGGCTCCGTGCCCTCCACCCCCTACTGCACCGACAGCAAGGGCTTCGGCCCCGCATGGGCCAACTCCCTCTTCGAGGACTTCGCGGAATTCGGCCTCGGCATGAAGATAGCCACAGAGAAAGTGCGCGCCCGCGTAGCCGAGATCATGAAGGCCATCACCGAATGCCCCAAGTGCGGCGATGAACTCAAGGCACTCGCCGCCCAGTGGCTCGCCGCTCCCGACAACGCCGCCTCCACCCGCGAGGTAGCCGAGAAGATCGTGCCCCTGTGCGAGGCATGCGGCTGCGACAACTGCAAGGCCCTCCTCGACCTCAAGGGCTACATCATGGCACGCAGCCAGTGGATCATCGCCGGCGACGGCGCCGCCTACGACATCGGCTTCGGCGGCCTCGACCACGTGCTCGCCTCCGGCAAGAACATCAACGTCATCGTCCTCGATACCGAGGTATACTCCAACACCGGCGGCCAGGCATCCAAGGCCACACCCGTGGGCGCCATCGCCAAATTTGCCGCCGCAGGCAAGCGCGTGCGTAAGAAAGACCTCGGCCTCATCGCCTCCACCTACGGCTACGTATACTGCGCGCAGATAGCAATGGGAGCCGACAACGCCCAGACCCTCAAGGCCATCCGCGAAGCCGAGGCATACGACGGGCCCTCGCTCATCATCGCCTACTCGCCCTGTATCAACCACGGCCTCCGCGCAGGCATGGGACACAGCCAGGCCGAAGAGCAGCGCGCAGTGGAGTGCGGCTACTGGCACCTGTGGCGCTACAACCCCGCCCTCGAGCTCGAAGGCAAGAACCCGTTCACCCTCGACTCCAAAGAGCCCGATTGGGACAAGTTCGAGGACTTCCTCAAGGGCGAAGTACGCTACTCCTCGGTGATGAAACAGTATCCCGCCGAGGCAGCCGAACTCTTCGCCGCCGCCAAGGCCAACGCCATGTGGCGCTACAACAACTACCGCCGCCTCGCCCACCAGCAGTGGGGCGTCGATCCCGACGTGAAGTAATCACAACCACACCATAATTCCGGCGGCCGGCACAGCAATGTGTCGGCCGCCGGCTGCTTATATACAAGCCTACAATAATTCAATGTGGCGGTCGTGACATGTCGCAATCACTACCGGTCATTTGGCAGGACTGAAACCAATATAACAGAAAGCAGGTGGGTGTTTCATAATTTAACATGAGGTAGGGACGCGATTAATCGCGTCCGCCAAAATCAATGCCAATCAAGTCGTTGTCCGTCCTGACGCGGACGCGATTAATCGCGTCCCTACCGGTTTTGCGAATTTTGACACACTCTTGCCGCAAAAGGACGGCCATGCGCAGCCCGTCGATTTCTGCGTAACCGAGCCAAAAAATGCAAGGCACGCTCCGACATCTCCGTCCGCATGACCGGGCGTCCGTGGACGCCGATTTAATAGTAACCCGGTACACCGCAGCCATAGCGGAGGTGTGCCGGGTAGAAACCCCAAGAACCATGGCGTGCGGAGTACGCCGATTTACCGATCGCCATGCCTCAATACTCATGTTCGCCTTTTTCAAAAAGTTTGTAATTTAATCTATTTTTAGACAAACAAATCAAATATACTAAAAACAGTTTTAATATGATAGATTTTGTTACATTATTGTATTCATTAATACTATTCACATTATTTAACCAAAAATATTTGGAAGTCACCCCCCCTCGGTGTTTAACTTTGCAAAAATCAATAATATAAACACTTCCCAATCACCATTCAACTAAATACTATTCCGATGAAAAAATTCCTACTAATGATTGTGCCGCTCCTGTTAGGAGCCTGTAGCCAAAACGAGGCGCCGGCGCCTCCTTCAAGAGACATGTATCAAAAAGTAAAATACTTCGTAGTTGAATAAAAACAGAATATATGCGTACCTTCATATTACCATCCATCTTATCCGTAATGCTTATGGCAGGCTGCACGGAAATTCAAACAGGGGGCGAAGATCCCATACCTGTCGACAAACCTAATGCCGGATCTGAAAAAGAACCCGAAACGCCGGATGCGCCTCCCGCTGAACCGGAAATAACGGAATTTCCTGAAGACGCTCCGCCTTTGGAATTCATAAGCTACTTCCGTAAATCAAATGCCGATATTGAAGCTCTCAAAAATTTAAATAAAGTATCATTAGACATCAATAAGGCGATTGCATCAAACGCAGGAAAAGTAATACCACAATATAACGGAAACTACAGTTTCTCGCCGGTAAGCGCCACCATGTGCCTGGGGCTGATAGCAAACAGCCTCGACTCGCCCAAAAACGAGGAAATCGCCAAGCTGCTCGGAAGCGACAATATAGATGAACTAAGTAACCTGATAACCAGACTACTTCAATACCTGCCTTCGCCTACCAATGAGGTTGATCTTAAATTGACCAACTCCATATGGTATAGCGACTTCTACACCATTAGCGACGATTTCCGCAAGAAGATGGCCTATAATTTCGCTACATCAATCTACCGGCGCAATTTCTACTCGGCATCCACAATCGATGAAATAAATGCATGGGCATCGCGCAATACAAACGGTATGATCAATTCTGTAATTGATGAAATACCGGCTTTCTGTAACTTGATGTGGTACAATGCCCTGTTCTTCCAAGGTAATTGGGACAATAAATTCGATGTAAAACAGACCAAAAACGAGAACTTCTTTGGCTCTTTGAAAACATCAAATATACCGATGATGAGGCAGGAAAACCTTATGCCATATTCAAAGACACAAGAGCTGCATATGACGTCGATACCATTTGGCGGATATTCCTACATGTTCGACATAATAATGCCGATTAACCCTGCGAATAAAGATTTTTGGAAGAATCTCGATTATGAAACTTATCAGCAGCTATTGGGGGCCGGCCACATGGTTATCGTTAACATTATAATGCCAAGATTATCCGTTAACAACAGAATAGCCCTCAGCGACATTCTTATCGATATGGGATTCCCGGTACATGAACTTACATTCAACTCCACGGGCATTACCGGAATGTTCCCTATCGAATCCATCGGCATAGGTCAGTCGTGCGCATTCGAGGTCGATGAAGAAGGAGCCAAAGCTGCGGCTGTTACCGGAGGCCTTGCGACATCCGACGGAAAGGAACACCCCGAGCCCGAAAGAGTCGAGATGCGCGTCGACCGCCCGTTCGTATATCTGATTCGCGAACGCACCACCGGCGCCATCGTGATGATGGGACACATAAGCAATCTATAACCGAAACAGCGCCACACCATAACCCCGGCGGCCGGCACAGCAATGTGTCGGTCGCCGGCCTTATGACAACCACACAGACAAGCATCGCCCGCATCTGGAAGCGCATTTTGCTCTAATTTCAGCAAACTTAACTATTTTAACTCTTTTTAACCAATAATATTTGGAAGCCGCAATCCCACCCGATTATCTTTGCAAAATCAAGTCCTAAGCACACCCTTGAATAAATCTTATAAACCTTAATCACACATGAGTATCCTAAAAAAAGCAGCATTTATCGGGATGGCATGCATCTCGATGACAGCTTTATGCTCTCATCCGGCCGCCGCCGATGCCGCGCCGCCACGCGAATCGCGCATTGCCGCCACACAACGCCCGGCAAACGGATCCGGTGCAACGCCCCGGCGGCTGACAGCACCCGGCATGACCGGCAATCACGGCCTCCCCGGCCTCCGCATGCCGCGTATACCGTACTTGATCAAATCGGCATCGCGCACGCCCATGAGTGCCGCACACACCATGCGGCAGGCCGCCCGGGCCACCGGCCTCCGCGGCACTGTGCTCGCAAGCTCGGCATGGGGTGTGAATCCCGCCTACGGCGTATATAACATACCATCAGCCGAAGGTGAGGAATTCTCGATATTGGGAGCCTCGACAGCTCCGCTTGCCGAAGGATACGACGACGGCAACGGCACATATTACAGCGCATACATCACCACCGACAATTACGGATACGCCAAAGACTGCCATCTTGTGGCTCTCAGCACATCCGATTGGACTACCCTATACGACGAGGTGCTGCCCGACTTCAGCATGTATTCGTTCGGCTCGGCCGAAGATCCCACCACCGGCGAGGTATATTCATGCAATTCCAACGCCCAGTTCAACGGCTACGACTGGGTAAAGATCGACTACACCTCAAAGTCGGTGACAGTCGTCCGCAAGGAACTGCCCGTCTATTTCGCCGCCGTAGGATGTGATGCAGACGGTCAGTTCTACGGAGTCACCGAATTCGGCCGCTTCGTCAAGATCGACAAGACTACCGGCGACTATACCGAATATCCATCCGACCCCATTCTTCCTTCAGACCTGTCGGTAAGCAACCAGCACGGCGGTTGCGTGGACGATGCCAACGGACGATTCCTGTTGGCGACCTACGACTACTACGGCATGTCATCCGCCCTGCATTCATTCTCGCTTGCCGACGGCGAATACTCTAAAATACTCGACTTTCCCAACGGCGAGCAGGTGCTCGGACTGTATATCCCCGCCAAGGAAATTCATCCGTCGGCGCCCGCGGCACCCGGGTTGGAAGCAAAGTGCGACAAAGGCGCCATGGAAGTTATCATCACACTTTCAATGCCCCTCTCACACAACGACGGCTCGGATGCCACCGGCGAGACTTTCGACTACACCATCCTTGCCGACGGAGCGACCATAAAGACCGGTTCCGGCGACGCCGGCGCCACACTCACCGAGACAATAGCGCTCGAAAAATCCGGCATCACACATTTCGCCGCAATCCTGTCCAACTCCTACGGCGAATCAAAGAAAGCCCGCGCGGCCTGCTACATAGGCAAAGGCAGCCCTGCGGCTCCCGAAAACGTGACACTCGCATGGGACGACAACATCGCCACACTCTCCTGGGACGCAGTCACAACAGCATCAGACGGCGGATACCTCGACCCCGAGGCCGTCACATACACCGTCACAGACAACGAAGGCAAAACCGTCCGCACCGGTATCACCGGCACTACAACCTCTTTCGATCTGGATGCCCCCGCCACCGGCGTCATCAACGTATCCTACAAGGTTGCCGCTGTCTACGATTCGCGCCGCTCGGCATTCACGCCCTCCAACGCCGTGATGCTCGGAAGCTATGCCGTACCTGTGTCAATGACATTCGACGACGTCACCTTCAATCAGCATACCGTGATCGATGCCAACAACGACGGCAAGTCATGGATGCTCAACTTCGGTGCGGCCATGATTTCCTACAACTTCTCCATACCCATGGACGACTGGCTCATATCGCCGCCAATAGCGCTCGAAGCCCGCAAGACATACCCGTTCAAGGCCATGGTACGGGCATTTGAATCATACTCGCCCGAACGCATAGAGGTAAAGGCCGGCATGGGCAACACCGTCGAGGCCATGACAATCGAAGTGGTGTCACCCACCGTAATCACCGAAGACGGCTACGACGGTATCGAGATTTCCGGGCAGATCGTGACAGACGAAGCCGGAAACTACAATATCGGCTTCCATGGCATTTCCGACCCGTACATGTACAATATGTACGTCATGTCTTACGAGATCGGCTCCGCCCTGTCCGGCGAAAGCCCGGCCGGAGTATCTGATCTCAAGGTCATTCCCGGTGCGGACGGCGCGCTCAACGCATCCGTATCCTTCACCACCCCTGCCGTAAATGTGAGCGGCGGATCTCTCGAAGGCAAGCTCAGCGTCACTGTTACCCGCGACGGCGATACCGAGATATACCGCAAGGATCTCGAGCCCGCTACGCCCGTATCGTTCGAGGACATCGTACCTGAGGCCGGCGAATACACCTACACCGTCACCTGCGCCAAAGGCACCGATATCTCAGCTCCGGCCACAGCCACTGTATACATCGGTCCCAGAGCCGCCGCACTCGTATCGGCAGTCAACGCTTTCCAGACAGCCCCCGACAAGGTGAGGCTGTCATGGCCGGCCGTGACAACCGACATAGACGGCAATCCCATACAGGCCTCCGACGTGTCTTACGACGTATACTCCGTATTCCTCAACAGCTCCGGCAAGCTTGAACTCGGCGAACGCATCAGTACAGAGTCACTCACCGCCACATCATACGACGCCACAGTGCCGCAATCCTCCACACAGGATTACATATACTTCGCCGTCAAGTCGATGAACAGAGGCATAGGCTCCGGCGATCTCACAGTCGGATCCACAGTATTCGGCGACGCATATCCTGCACCCCACCGTATCAGCGGAAAGGATGATATACAGAAATACTTCTTCGAGGGCTGGACCTCCGACCCATATGTAAAGATAAACATCGGAAGCAGTGCCAACGGCGTGGCCGCACAAGACAATGATGACTCCTACATACTCATCAACACGCCCTACACCGACCAGAAAGCCTACATCGCCACCGGCCGCATCTCCCTCGCCGGGCTCGACAATCCCGCTCTTATTTTCTGGATATACGGTTTTGAATTCGAAGCCGGAGACCTCAACGAGACCACCGTATCCGTTATCTGCGACGGCAAGGAGACCGAAGTCCGGAAACTGACACACACATCGCTCACAGCCAACCGCTGGAACCGTATCGAAGCCGACCTGTCTGAATATGCCGGCAAAGACATCCGTGTGAAGCTGTCCATAAGCTGCAAAGGCGTGCAGTATGCCTTGTACGACAACATTTACATCGGCGAGAACATCCGCCACGACCTCGGCATATCCGTTGGCGGTCCCGCCAAGGTACAGACCGGCGCGGAATTCAGCCTCAACGCCACCATCAGAAACAATGGAGCCGTCGATGCCCCGGCATTCAGCATCAACCTGCTGCGCGACGGCGAGATAGTGGACACACGCCACATCGACACCCCGCTTGCCTCCGAGGAATCCCTCACCGAGGTGTTCAGACAGACTCTCGGAGTCCACGACCCCGCTGAATGCATATACACAGCCGAAGTGGTCTACACACCCGACGAAGTCGCCGACAACAACACCTCCGCGCAGGCACCTGTGCGCCGCATACCCAACAACGGCCCGGTAGTGACCAACCTTAAAGGCGAGGAGACCTCCGGCGGAAACGTTATCGCATGGGACGCCGTAAGCACCGGAATACCTGTCCCCGTCGAGATTACCGAAAGCTTTGAGAATGCCGCCGCATGGGAGCAGGAAGCCGACGGATGGCTATTTGTCGATGCCGACGACAGCCCCGTGGGAGGCTTCTCAGGTTTCAACATCCCCGGCATCACACCCAAGACAAGCAAAGCCGCATTCTTCGTATGGGATGCATCCGAGCTGCAGCCCGACAATCGTTTCGCTCCTCATAGCGGCGACAGATTCATAGCCTCACTCTACCGTGCCGACTACAATGCATCCGACGACTGGGCAATTTCGCCCCTGCTCAACGAAGAGGAACAGACGGTGAGCTTCTTCGCCAAGAGCTACTCGGGAAGCTATGCCGAATACATCCAGATTCTGTACACATCAGGCGACGCTGCCGATCTCGAATCCTATGTCGCAGTCCCCAACATCGGCGGAACAGTGCCCGACGAATGGACCGAATATACCTTCACCGTTCCTGCCGGCACAAAGCATTTCGCCGTACGCTCGATGGCCGAGGGCGCCTACATGCTCGAACTCGATGACTTCACATTTGTCAAGGACGAGGCATTCTACGGCACCCTTCTGGGCTACAACGTATATTGCGACCGCAACCGGCTGAACGACAAACCGGTGAAGGAGACCACATTCACCCATGTCAATCCCGACGCATACCACACATATCATGTCACCGCAGTATACGACAGCGGCGAATCAGAGTTATCCGAACCGCTGAACATCACCCGGTCGTCTGTTGAAGGCCCCGAAGCCGACGGCATCTCCATCCGCCTCGAAGGCCGCACACTACATATCACCGGCACCGACGGAGCCACCGTAACGCTCAGCAGCGCGGATGGCCGCACCATATACATGAACCACGGCGACTGCCGCATCGATCTCGCGCCGGGCATCTGCCTCGTTTCGGTGAACGGCACCGTACGCAAACTGGTAGTCCGTTAATAGATATATAACCCCATATTTCCGGCGGCCGGCACACAAAAGTGTCGGCCGCTGGCTTTTTTATATCACGGCAGACCGTCGAAACATCCTTAATCTCCGTACTTAAGGATGCTGCCGCCGCTTCTATTTACGGCTCGAAGGCTGCATTCGGCGTTATCCTTATCCAGACCAAGAAAGGTGCCAAGACCGACCGCGTGGACGTGAGCTACTCGGGTAACTTCGCATGGCAGCGCATCTCCAAGGATATGGAAATGGCAACAATCGACGGCTCTCAGTATCGTCTTGACGAAATGCTCCGTGCCGGTTCTACCGTACGCGGCGCTTTCTGGTATGTAACTGAAGAAGGTGTGGCACGTCAGCGCGAATGGATAGAGCGTTACGGCGACAAGATGAGCACCGACGAGCCTTTTGTTTACGGTCGTGACTGGTTTGTTGACAGCAATAACCGCAAGATCTTCATCCGTCCTTACGATCCGTATGATTACATGATCCGCGACTGGGCTCCCTCGATGACCCACAACGTATCCGTTAACGGCAAGTCGGGCAAGACCTCTTTCAACATCGGTCTCGGCTACCTCGACCAGAACGGCCTCATCAAGCCCTCGAAGGTCGACGATTACCGCCGCTACAATGTATCGGCCAACATCACCACCGAGCTCAACAAGTGGATCACACTCCGCGCAGGTCTCAAATACTCGATGCGCAACAAGCGCTACGGCTACTCGACCAACTCGACAACCGCCGACCCCTGGCTCTATCTCTATCGCTGGGATGCATATGCTCCTCACGGATATGATGAGAACGGTCACCTCATGCAGTCGCCTTCCACAGAAATGATGCTGGCCAACACCGCCAACCGCGAGAACGACTACCTGAGCGTAAATGCGGGCTTTACCCTCAATCTTACCGACAACTGGCATGTGAACCTCGACTATACTTATGCCGCCGAGGATCAGCACATCAACCAGCCCGGTACCAAATTCTGGATGGCCACTACATGGTATTCGCCTGTAAGCCGCAATGATGCAGCCGGCAATCCCGTCTATGTGGATCATTCAGGTAACGTTTGTAATGCTGATAATCCCGAAGCTCAGCGTGCATATGACCTTAACTACTACCAGTACACTTCCGACGGTGGCGGTATCGACCACATCCGCCGCGAGTCGACCCATGCAAAGCGTCACACTCTCAACGTGACCATGGACTACAACTGGCAGATCAACGAGGCCAACAACCTCAAGGCCATGATCGGTCTCAACCGCACCGACTGGGAGTCGAAGCAGCACTGGTCGCAGATCACCAACCTCACCGATATCGCTATGCCATCGTTCGACAAGACCCGCGGCACACAGACCGCATCGGGCAACGATTATTGGGACGGTCAGCTCGGTCTCTTCGCCCGTGTCAACTATGCTCTCCTTGACCGCTACCTCCTCGAGGCCAACATCCGTTATGACGGTTCGTCCAAGTTCCCCGACGGCATGAAGTGGCGTGCATTCCCCTCCGTATCCGGTGGTTGGCGTATCGATCAGGAATCGTTCATGAAGTGGGCTCAGCCCGCGCTCACCAATGCCAAGATCCGCGCATCTTGGGGTCGTATCGGTGACCAGTCTGTAAGCTCAAGCCTTTATATTCCCACTCTGTCGCAAGGCTTCGGTTCGTGGATCGACGGTGGAGCAAAAGCTACATATGTAGGCGCTCCCACAGCGGTTTATCCCGAAATCACATGGCAGGATATCGAGACAACCAACGTAGGTCTCGACGCCCGCTTCTTCAACAACGAGTTCGGCATCTCGTTCGACTGGTACCAGCGTAACACCAAGAACATGCTTATCCCCATGGAAGGTGTGCCCTTGACATTCGGTACTTCCGCTCCTACCGGCAACTTCGGTGACCTCCGCACCCGCGGTTGGGAACTTGCCCTCGACTACAACCACTCGTTCAACAAGGATCTCTCGATCAACGCCACATTCACCCTCTCCGACGCCAAATCGACCATCACCCGTTACGGTACCACACGTGTAATCAGCGGATGGTATGAAGGTAAGGAATACGGCGAAATCTGGGGCTACAAGTTTGATCGTCTCTATCAGAAAGAAGACTTCGTATACAATGCCGACGGCACTCCCGTGCAGGTATGGGCATATCGTGGTAAGGAAGTTCCCGAAGGTACTGCAGGCGCCAAGCTGATGAACAAGCTCTCCGATCCCAACGGTGTATATCAGGACTACTTCCAGCCCAGCAATACAATTCTCTTCGGCCCCGGCGACATCAAGTATGTTGACCTCAATGGTGACGGTGAATTCTACACCGGCAACCGTAATATGATCGAACTCGACGGCAATTATTACGTACCGGGTGATCCGGGATATGAGGCCGCTCTTGCCAACGACAAGCACACAGTCGTGCCTGCAAATACAGTAGAAAACACAGGTGACCAGTACAAGATCGGCAACTCAACCCCGCGCTTCGAGTACGGTATCCGTCTCGGCGTGAACTTCAAGGGCTTCGACTTCTCTATCTTCGGTCAGGGCATCGGCTCCCGCAAGATATGGGGTCAGGGCTTCCTCGCTCTCCCGGGCTTCAACACAGGTGACGGCGCTATGCCTCAGGCTATCGCAGGCAACTACTGGCGTGAGGATCGCACCGACGCGTTCTATCCCCGTCCTTACAACCTCGGCGGCAGCAACTCGGGCGGTCTCTATCAGGTTACCGACCACTACCTGCTCAACATGGCCTACTTCCGCATCAAGAACATCACCCTCGGCTACACCCTTCCCTACAACCTCACCAAGAAGGTTCACGTGAACAAGTTCCGTGTATATGTGGCTGCCGAGAACTTCTTCACCTTCGACAAGCTCAACGGTCTGCCCATCGACCCCGAAGTCGTATCAGGTGTATCGATGTGGAACTCTTCCAACTACAACAGCGGCCGTACCGGCGTAGGTACTCCCGCCATGAAGAACATCAACTTCGGTATTCAGTTAAACTTCTAATATCATAGAGATACCAATCATGAAAAAATATATATTACTTTCGGCCGTTGCGCTCGGCATGTCCCTCGCCTCATGCGACGAGGTTCTCGACCGCCCGCAGCTCAACACCCCGACCGATCCGACGTTCTGGAATACAGAAACCGATCTTCGTCTGTATGCCAACGAAGTCTACCCCTACTACTTCATCGGTTACAACAGTGGTTGGGGCAGCACCGGTACCGTGGTACGCGGTATGACATTCTGCGATGACTTCACTACTTCCGGCACCCAGAGCGGCTTTATCTCAAGTGTGCCCAGTTCGCTCGGCAGCACCGCATACGAGAACTATCTGAGCCAGACCGGCGGCCAGAGCTGGGACTTCGGTCTCGTCCGCAAGATGAACATCATGCTCGACCGTATGGAAGACCGTATGAAGGATAAACTTACCGATGAGCAATTCGCCCATTGGAAAGCTGTCGGTGAATTCTTCAAGTCATTCGAATATGTGCGTCTTGTCTGCTCCTTCGGCGATGTGCCCTGGTTTGAGCACGAAGTGGCTGCAACCGACTTCGAACAGCTTTATAAGGATCGTGACCCGCGCAACACCGTTATGGACAATGTCTATAACCTCTGCAAAGACGTGATGGCCAACATGCGCGAGAACGACGGCGCAAACCGTCTCAACCGCTACGTTGCCGCAGGCTTCATCTCACGCTGGATGCTCTTCGAGGGCACATGGCAGAAGTATCACTTCAACGATGACGCCCGTGCCAAGAAGTTCCTCGAATTTGCCGTAGAGTGCGGTGATTATGTAATCAACAGCGGCAAGTATTCGATATCCACTCCGATGGCTGAGCTCTTCGGCGCTCAGGATCTTAAAGGCAATACCGAGTGCCTTCTCTACCGTCACTACGACGATGCTCTCGCAGTGCGCCACTGCATCGCATCTTACTGCAACGGTAAGGAATCTCAGCCCGCGGTTGTAAACCTCCAGTTCATGAAGTCGGTTATCTGCAACGACGGCAAGCCTTACAAGACCTCGACCGTCGCCGATGCCAACAACTTCGAGCTCCGCGCATTTGCCAAGAGCCGCGACCCGCGCTTCGAGTCTTGCTTCGACGACGCCGCCAACCGCAACTCGGCCACCTATATCTATGGCCGCAAGTTTGTCGACCGCGCATGCTACGAACGTCCCGAAGGTGATACCAATCCTCTCTATGAGTCTGTAACCAACGTCAACGATGCTCCTATAATGCGTCTCGGCGAAGTGCTCCTCAACTGGATCGAGGCCAAGGCCGAACTCGGTCCCGTATCTCAGGACGATATCGACAAGTCGATCAACAAGCTCCGTGCCCGTCCTCTCGACGCTACCGCAATCGCCAAGGGTCTCAAACAGACCGAGCCTATGAAGCTTACCGACATCACTGCTGATTTCGATCCTGACCGCGATGCCGATGTATCTCCCCTTATTTGGGAAATCCGTCGCGAACGTCGTCTCGAACTCGTATATGAGTACAGCCGCCTCGTCGACATCCGCCGTTGGAAGAAACTTCACTACATGGACAACAACAAGTATCCCGACACCATGCTCGGCTGCTGGGTTGACTTCAACAACTGCAACTACGACCGTGCAAACAAGTCCATGAATCCCGTTCTCGGCGAAGCTAATGAAGGCAAGACCGCAGTCATGAAGCTCGATGGTACAAAGGTTGTATACGACGGTAAGAACATAGCCGACATGGTAGGTTTCTATGTTCCTCTGAACATAAAGCCCCGCTCGGTATTCTACGACCGTTCGTACCTCTACCCTGTAGGTCAGACTCAGATTACCCAATATGCTGAAAAAGGCTTTACCCTCACTCAGACCCCCGGTTGGGAATAATCCTTAATCAATAAGATAATCTCCAAGCAGGGAGAGCCGTACGGCTCTCCCTCTTTTCGTACGGCAAAGCCCCCACAAGGAGAGGCTCCGTAGGAGCCGGGCGAGCAGTAGGCCACGGCAAGCGTAGCGCAGCCGTGGTAAAACGGCGTGCCCAAAAGAATTTAGAGCTGCGTAGCTGCGACCCTGTTGCCGGAGGTGTGTCGCAGCTACGCAGCTCCATGCAATACACGCCGCCGCAATACCACGGCTGCGCTACGCTAGCCGTGGCCTACTGGTT
>CAJTMY010000024.1 GCA_910577355.1 uncultured Muribaculaceae bacterium | reverse complement strand
AGCATCTGACTACGGATCAGAAGGTTACAGGTTTGAATCCTGTGCGAATCACTAAAGATTTAGATATAAACCGATCGGTTCGCTAGCTCAACTGAATAGAGCATCTGACTACGGATCAGAAGGTTACAGGTTTGAATCCTGTGCGAATCACAAGGACGGCCACTCTGCGATAGAGCGGCCGTTTTTGATTTATGTACCCCGAAAATTCAGTTACTTAATCAGACTAATTGCAAAAAAGTCCCGCGACGGCTGCCGCGGGACTGATCGGATAGTGGAAATTCAGTATGTAAAGATCTGAAATATTTGCTCCGTTATTTTCTGGCTTCTACAGGACGCAGCTCGTAGGATGCTATGGCGATGGTGAAGCCCCAGTAGATGAAGGCGATGGAGGTAAGGAACGATACCATAAGCATGTCGCTTACCCAGCCGGCCTCAAGGAAGAAGAATCCGATGAGGCAGAGCAGGATGCCGTTGATGATGCCTAGCCACCAATACTTGTTGCGGCGGTAGCAGGCTCCTATCAAGGCTTCTATGCCCCAGAAGATGAATACGAATGCAAGGAAATAGGGAAATACTTCCTCGGAAAGAAGGATGCTGCGCACGAGCATGAAACCAATGAACATGTCAATGATGCCGCCTGCCAGCCACCATCCCCATGCTTTCGCATGGTCGGGACCGGTAGCCACACAAAGCTGTACGATGCCGGTGAGGATAAGCAGCCAGCCGAAAATCTGCGAAGCGATAGCATAGCCGGATACGGGCCAGAACCAATAAGCGAATCCGCAGATCACCATAAGGATGCCTACGGACAGCACCACCCACCATGCGCGGGATGTGCCGAGATAACTGAAATTGAAGGCTTTCATAATGTGTATAGTATTAGTTGAAATTCTTAATTACTTGTTTTATTTTACGAAATTTATAATATAACAAGCGTATGTGAAAAATAGTTAGAACCTCTCTATGAATTTTTTTTACTAATTTTGCATAACGATTATGACATATCCCGAAAACATAGAGAAAAAAATAGGATTTGACGCGGTGCGCCGCATGGTAGCCGCGAAGTGCACGTCGCCCCTCGGCGAGGCGATGGTTGCGGAGATGGCATTCTCCGGCGACTATGCCACGGTGCGCCGCGAGCTGACGCGTGTCGATGAGTTCCGCGCCATATTGTCCGGAGCCGAGGATTATCCCGACGGCCCCATACGCGATGTGACGGCCCGGCTGCGGTCGATACGCCCCGAGGGCACATTCCTCACAGCGGGCGAGCTGGTCGATCTCGGTGTGTCGCTGTCGACCATGAGCGGTATCGAAGCTTTTTTTCGCAAACACCGTAGCGAGGATGGCTCTACCCCCTACCCCGAACTCGACGCCGTAGCCGCAGGCCTGCAGGCATTTCCATACCTTGCAAAGGCCATCGACCGCACGGTAGACCGCTGGGGCAATGTCCGCGACACGGCTTCGTCCGAACTTGCCGACATACGCCGGCGCCTGAGCCAGATGTCGGGCACCATCAACGCCGTGATGCGGCGTGTGATATCGCGGGCTGTAGGCGACGGATATCTTGATGCCGACACCACCGCATCGGTGCGCGACGGGCGCCTTGTGATCCCCGTACCGCCCATGAACAAGCGACGCATACCGGGCATAGTGCACGACGAGTCTGCCTCAGGCAAGACTGTGTTCATCGAGCCGGCCGAAGTGGTGGAGGTAAACAACCGCCTGCGCGAGCTGCGTATGGAGGAACACCGCGAGGAGGTGCGCATACTTGTGTCTGTGGCTGCCGAGCTGCGCCCGCACCTCGACGAGCTCGACGAGTCTTTCGGCATCCTCGCCACTTTCGACTTCATACGAGCCAAGGCCACATGGGCCATTGAAACAGGAGCGACAATGCCACATCTTTGCGGACAGCCCGAACTGGAATGGTATCACGCCGTGCACCCGGTGCTGCGCGAGAGCCTGTTGCGGCAGAACAAAGAGGTGGTGCCGCTCGACATCACCCTCACCCCCGAGAAACGCATCCTGGTGGTATCGGGTCCGAATGCCGGCGGCAAGTCCGTAACACTCAAGACAGTGGCGATAGTTCAGTATATGATGCAATGCGGCCTGTTGCCGCCGGTATACGACAATTCGCACATGGGAGTATTCGACAGCGTATTCATCGACATAGGCGATGACCAGTCGATCGAGGATGACCTGTCCACCTACTCGTCGCATCTGCGCAACATGCGCTTCTTCCTCACTCACGGGGGACCGCTCACACTGATACTGATCGATGAATTCGGCGCCGGCACAGAGCCGCAGATAGGCGGCGCCATAGCTCAGGCTCTATTGGCCGAATTCAATGACAAGAGCATGTGGGGCGTGGTGACCACACACTTCCAGAATCTCAAGAAATTTGCCGAGGAGACCACCGGCCTGACCAACGGCTCGATGTTGTACGACCGCCAGCAGATGCGACCGCTTTTCGCGCTCGCCATAGGACACCCCGGCAGCTCTTTCGCCATTGAGATAGCGCGCAAGACCGGATTGCCCGAGTCGATAATCTCCGCGGCAGCCGATATCGTGGGCAGCGACTATGTGAACCTCGACAAATATCTGCTCGACATAGCCCGCGACCGCCGCTATTGGGAGAACAAGCGCCAACAGATACGTCTCAAGGAAAAGAAAATCGACGAAGTGCTCGAGCGATATGAGGGCGACGCCGCCGACCTGCGCGCACGCCGGCGCGAGATACTCGCCGACGCCCGAGAGGAAGCGCGCAAGATACTCGACGGCTCCAACGCGGCTATAGAGCGCACCATACACGACATACGCCAGGCTCAGGCCGAGCGCGAGCAGACACTCGAGGCACGGCGTAGACTTGCCGAGGAAAAGCGAGCCCTTGCCGCAGGCGATGACAAGGAGCATCCCCTTACAGCCAAAGTCCCGAAACACAAAGGCAGGAAGGCCGAAAAAATCGCCGCACCGACATTAAAAAAGGAAGTCGAAGCCGGCGACTATGTGCTGCTCGACGGCGCCGGCACACCCGGCACGGTGGAGACTGTGCGCGGCAAAGAGGCCGTGGTGATATTCGGGCATCTGCGCACCACCGTAAAACTCGACCGCCTCACCCCCACTATGCGCAAACCGGCATCGGGAGTGAAACAGGGCATATCGTATGTAAGTTCGTCGACATCCGACGAGAGCCGCGAGCGCCAGCTGCGATTCAAGCAGGAGATCGACGTGCGCGGCATGCGCACCGACGAGGCCCTGCAGGCTGTGACCTACTTTATCGACGACGCGGTGCAGTTCAACGCATCACGCGTACGTATACTCCACGGTACGGGCAATGGCATCCTGCGCCGGTTCATACGCGAATATCTGGATGCTGTGCCGGCCGTGCGCCGCTATGCCGACGAGGACGTGCGCCTCGGTGGAGCGGGCATCACCGTAGTGGAATTGTAAAATCTGAATACGTATGGGCATTTATCTGAAACTTATATGGAGCTATCTCAAGATAGGTTTCTTCGGCTTCGGCGGGGGCTATGCGATGCTCGCCCTTATCGAGAATGAAATTGTCACACCGGGCTGGATTACCGAAAAGACCTTCACCGATATCGTGGCCATATCGCAGATGACGCCGGGGCCTATCGGCATCAACTCGGCCACATATATAGGCTATGCGGCACCGATGCAGGCCATGCCGGGGTCGTCGCCTCTATGGGGCGTGCTTGGCTCGATAATATGCACCCTTGTGGTGGTGATACCGTCGTTCCTGCTCGTCATATATGCCGGGCACTTTGTGCGCAGGCATCGCGACAGCGAGGTCATCGAGGGCATATTCCGCGGACTGCGGCCCGTGGTGATAGGGCTGATAGCGTCGGCCGCGCTTATACTGATGAACGGCGAGAACTTCGGCTACATACCGCGCGACATAGCCGTGAGCATCGCCATAGCCGTGGCAGCACTGGCTGTAAACCTGTTCACCAGACTGCACCCCATACTTATAATATGCGCCGCCGGCCTGGCGGGCTTCATACTCTTCTGATATGGAAAACGAAACTAAAGAACGGCACCTGCTTTGGACACTGTTCATCACCTTCGTTAAAATCGGCGCGTTCACCTTCGGCGGCGGATGGGCCATGATATCGATAATACAACGCGAAGTGGTGGACAAGCGGCATTGGATAGAGAACGAGGAATTCCTCGACCTGTTGGCGGTGGCGCAGTCGCTGCCGGGTATTCTGGCCGTAAACATATCCGTATCGGTGGGCGACAAGCTGCGCGGAATGCGTGGCAGCATCGTCGCGGCTCTCGGCACCATACTTCCCTGCTTCTGCATCATACTCGCGATAGCAATATTCCTCACGCCCGAGCTTATAACCGGAAATCCGGTGATCTCCGCCATATTCAAAGGCATACGTCCGGCTGTGGTAGCGCTGATAGTGGCGCCCGTCATCACGTCGGCCAAGGCTGCCAGAATAGGATGGAAAACAGCATGGATTCCAGTCGCCGTGGCACTGATGATATGGTCGAAGATCCCCTACCTCTCCAATCCCATCCTATACATAGTGCTCGGCGGACTCACAGGATGGTGGCAGCTGCATATCTACAACAAAAGAACAAAGCAACAACAATGACACGATACGAGGAACTCACAGAGTGGCTTTTCAATCAGGTGCCGATGTTCCAGAACATCGGCGCCGACGCCTACAAGCCGGGGCTCGACAATGTACTGCGCCTGAGCGAGGCATTCGGTAACCCTCACCTCCGGCTCAAGACAGTGCACGTGGCTGGCACCAACGGCAAAGGCTCCACATCGAGCATGCTGGCATCGGTGTTTCAGCTCAATTTCATGAAGACCGGACTGTTCACATCGCCGCATCTGGTGGACTTCCGCGAACGCATCCGAGTCGACGGCGAGATGATACCCGAAGCCGAGGTTGTCGCATTCATCGAGCACTACCGCGCCATGGATCTCGGATTCGAGCCTTCGTTCTTCGAGCTCACCACCGTGATGGCTCTCGACTGGTTTGCGCGCAGCGGCGTGGATATCGCCGTAATGGAAGTAGGCCTCGGCGGGCGGCTCGACTCCACCAACATAATCACCCCCCTTGTATCGGTCATCACCAACATATCGCTCGACCACACCGCCCTGCTGGGTCACACCGAAGCCGAGATCGCACACGAGAAAGCCGGCATAATCAAGCCCGGCGTGCCCGTGGTGATAGGATGCGCCGACGGCGACGTGCGCCGCGTGTTCGCCGACAAGGCCGCTCGCGAAGGCGCGCCGATAGTGTTTGCGCAGGACAATGTGCTGTACGATACTGTGGAATGGAGCGGCGACAGCAGCAAACTTGTGTACCGCGGCACACCCTACGGCAGCTTTGCCTGCCCGCTCACGGCCGACTGCCAGCACGAGAACGTCAATACAGTGCTGCACGCCCTGCGGCTTATGCCTTTCACCGTATATCCCGGCGCCGTTGCGCGCGGCATGGAATTCGTACTCGACCGCACCGGCCTCATGGGCCGTTGGACCACTTTGAACCGCTCGCCACGCGTGATATGCGACACCGGTCACAATCCGGGCGGATGGCAATGGCTCGGCCCGCAACTCCGTGCGATCGCCGACAAAGGTCCGCTGTCAATGGTGATAGGCTTTGTAAGCGACAAGGACATATCCGGCATACTGCGCATGATGCCTGCCGGCGCCCGCTACTACTTCGCATCCCCGGCGGTGAAGCGGGGTCTGCCGGCCGAAGAACTTGCCGCGACAGCAGCAGCCTGCGGGCTGCGCGGATCCGTCTGCAGCAGTGTGGCCGAGGCATACGAGGCGGCTGTGCGCGACACTCCCGCCGAAGGCACGGTATTCGCGGGCGGCTCCACGTTTGTAGTGGCCGACCTGCTCAGGCATCTGGAGAGATGAACATTCCCGGCCCGGGGTTGTTAATTCCATAGTAAAAACAATTCATATACCAATTCATAATATTATGGAATTCATAAGTCAAGACAAACTCGTCATCTCGGGCGCAGCCGGCATGATCGGCTCAAACATGGCCCAGACGGCGGCCATGATGCACCTCACCCCCAATATCTGTCTCTACGATCCTTACGCCCCCGCTCTTGAAGGCGTGTACGAGGAGTTGATGCACTGCGGATTCGAGGGCATGGACTTCACCTTCACATCCGACATCAAGGAAGCTTTCACAGGCGCAAAATACATCGTAAGCTCAGGAGGCGCCGCACGCAAAGCCGGCATGACGCGCGAGGATCTGCTCAAAGGCAACGCCGCCATAGCCGAGCAGCTCGGCAAGGACATACGCACATACTGCCCCGACGTAAAACACGTGGTGGTGGTATTCAACCCTGCCGACATCACCGGCCTGATCACCCTGCTATATTCAGGTCTCAAGCCCTCGCAGGTGTCGACACTCGCAGCTCTCGACTCCACACGCCTACGCAGCGAGCTCGCCAAATATATCCACATATCGCCCGACCAAGTGGTGAACTCACGCACCTACGGCGGCCACGGCGAGCAGATGGCCGTATTCGCATCCACCACCACGGTGGCCGGCCAGCCCCTGTCGCAGATCATCGGCACCAAGGCTTTGCCCGAAGAGGAATGGGAGCAGCTGAAGCAGCGCGTCATACAGGGCGGCAAAAATATCATCGATCTGCGCGGGCGCTCGTCGTTCCAGAGTCCGGCCTACCTCAGCATCGAGATGATAGCCGCAGCCATGGGCGGCAAGCCCTTCACATGGCCCGTAGGAACATATGTCGACAACGGCACATACGACCATATAATGATGGCTATGGAGACCACAGTCGACGCCAACGGTGTTACCGTGCACCCTGTGGCAGGTACCCCCGAAGAGAAGAAAGAACTCGATCAGAGCTATCACCACCTGTGCAAGCTCCGCGACGAGGTGATAGCCATGGGCGTGCTTCCTCCCGTCAAGGACTGGCACGAGCTGAACCACAACATAAAGTAATCCCGTCCATATCCACGGAATAGAAAAAGGCATCCGCAGTGCGCGATGCCTTTTTTGCATTTTTATGTTACATAACATATTTATGATCGATGGATTTTTGCCGGATATTGCGTAAATTGCGGCTCGAAACGATAAGTTAACGCTTATTTATACGACAACATACTAAACCCAATATCATGAAAGTCTACAACACAAACGAAATCAAAAACATAGCCTTGCTCGGAAGCAAAGGCTCGGGTAAAACCACACTCGCTGAGTCGATGCTCTTCGAGTGTGGAGTTATAAAACGCCGCGGCACTGTCGAAGCCAAGACAACGGTATCCGACTACTTCCCCGTGGAAAAGGAATACGGATCGTCGGTATTCTCCACCGTTTTCTACGCCGAGTTCAACGACAAGAAACTCAACGTGGTAGACTGTCCGGGCGCCGACGACTTCGTGGGCAATGCCATCACCGCCCTCAACGTCACCGATACCGGCGTCATAGTCATCAACGGCCAATATGGCGTGGAGGTAGGCACACAGAATATATTCCGCACGGCCAATACCCTGCACAAGCCCATAATATTCGCCCTCAACCAGCTCGACGGAGAGAAGGCCGACTACGAGAACGTAGTGGAACAGATGCGCGAGATATTCGGCTCGAAGGTAACACCCATCCAGTATCCACTGGCATGCGGCCCCGCCTTCAACTCGATCATCGACGTGCTCATCATGAAAAAGCTCACATGGGGCCCCGACGGCGGCACACCCAAGGTAGAGGAGATCCCCGCCGAGGAGCACGACCGCGCCCAGGAACTGCACCGCGCCCTCGTAGAGGCCGCCGCCGAGAATGACGAGAGCCTGATGGAGAAATTCTTCGAGTCGGAGCACCTCACCGAGGACGAGCTGCGCCTCGGCATCCGCAAGGGCCTTATCGACCGCTCGATATATCCCGTATTCTGCGTGAGTGCCGCCAAGGACATGGGCGTGCGCCGCATGATGGAATTCCTTGGCAACGTGGTGCCCTTCGTGAGCGACATGCCCGCGCCCGTCAACACCGCCGGCGACGAGGTGAAGCCCGACCCCGCAGGCCCGCTGAGCCTCTACATGTTCAAGACCACAATCGAGCCGCACATCGGCGAGGTGAGCTACTTCAAGGTGATGAGCGGCACGCTCCGCACCGGCGACGACCTCGACAACGTGACACGCGGCTCCAAGGAACGCCTCGCACAGATATACTGCGTGTGCGGCCAGATAAAGACACCCGTCGACGAGCTGCATGCCGGCGATATCGGCGCCACAGTGAAGCTCAAAGACGTGCGCACCGGCAACACTCTTGATGCCAAGGGCATCGACTGGGAGTTTGACTTCATCAAATACCCTGCGCCCAAATACCAGCGCGCCGTGCGCCCCGTCACCGAGAGCGACGCCGAGAAACTCAACCAGATACTCACACGCATGCACGAGGAAGACCCCACATGGACCATCGAGCAGTCGCGCGAGCTCAAGCAGACCATCCTCTCGGGCATGGGCGAATTCCACCTGCGCACCCTCAAGTGGCGCGTGGAGAACAACGACAAGCTTCCCATAATCTTCGAGGAGCCCAAGATTCCCTACCGCGAGACCATCACAAAGGCCGCACGCGCCGACTACCGCCACAAGAAGCAGAGCGGCGGCTCGGGACAGTTCGGCGAGGTGCACCTCATCATAGAGCCTTATACCGAAGGCATGCCCGCGCCCACCACATACAAATTCGGCAATCAGGAATATACCATGAAGGTGCGCGACACCCAGGAGATACCTCTGGCATGGGGCGGCAAGCTCGTGGTGTGCGACTGCATCGTGGGCGGCGCCATCGACACCCGCTTCATCCCCGCCATCGTCAAGGGTCTGATGGACCGCATGGAGCAAGGCCCCCTCACCGGCTCCTACGCCCGCGACGTGCGCGTATGCATCTACGACGGCAAGATGCACCCCGTCGATTCTAACGAAATATCCTTCCGTCTGGCCGGCCGCAATGCCTTCTCCGAGGCCTTCCGCAACGCCAATCCCAAGGTGCTCGAGCCCGTATACGACGTAGAGGTATTCGTGCCCGCCGACGTGATGGGCGACGTGATGAGCGACCTGCAGGGACGCCGCGCCATCATCATGGGCATGAACAGCGAGAACGGTTTCGAGAAGATCTCGGCCCGCGTGCCCCTCAAAGAGATGGCCAGCTACTCCACAGCGCTCAGCTCCATCACCGGTGGCCGCTCATCGTTCACCATGAAGTTCGCCTCCTACGAGCTCGTACCCGGCGACGTGCAGGACAAACTCCTCAAGGAATACGCCGAGAAGGGCGGCAACGACGACTGATCCACCCCGCCACATACCATTGCAATGCCCCGACGCCCGTAACGCGCCGGGGCATTTTTACGAATAATCCGCCAAACGTAAACAGCTGATAATGAAGCATGAATAAAAATATTTTTATTCATGCTATTTAATGCGCTGAATAGCAGGATATTGCATCCTGCCTTGAATAATCATTTTTCTGTACTTATGCGATAAAAATACAACTGAGAATGCTTAAATTTGCCACAGACAAGATTTAAACATTATGAAACCAATTACAGCATTTCGCGATAATTAATAAAATTTACAAATACTATTGCAAAACAAAATAAAATTTTATATATTTGCGACAGAAATATAATCCTGAAGTTCTAATCATATCAACGGCATAACAACAGTCCCTATAAACCCAAATATTAAACCTACCATGAAAAACCGATTTTTAACCGCTACACTTATCGGGATGTTTATGGCAGCCTGTCAATCGCAGGACGTCGAGCCGACGATACCCGAAGCGGATGCCCCACAGCCGGTGACCGGGGAGACCGTGGTGACTCAGATCTCCGATGATGTCAACTCTGCAGAAGTAAAGAACATACTCGGCAGCCTCTTCGGCAAGGAACGCGGTCGCTCAACCGACTACACCGTGTCACTGCTCAAAGACAAGGAGGGCAAAGACCGCGTGATATGTGTAAACTACTCCGACAACGGCGGCTTCGCCCTCATCAGCGCCGAGAAAACCCACGCTCCCATCCTCGCCTACGCCGAGGAAGGTAACTTCAGCAATTCCGACGACCTGCCCTTCCCCCTCAACGAATGGATGGATTGTACAATTAACAGCATTGCCGAATCCGAGAATCTGCCAACCGATTCCTTGCAAAAGATTGAATATATGTGGCGCAAATACGAGCATACGCCGATGCCACTTGTCAATGATTATCCATTTGACGAAAACGGAAATCTTACACAGGAGGAATTTCAGGCTCTTTCACGTATAGTTATGGATAAAATGGCTGAATGGCAATCCAACGGCTATCGGTACTATGCTATCGACAACTATTACGGCACTACCTCACTGGGCGACAAGGATGGTATAGGTTCATTTGTGCAAAGTATCATGTACCCACCGTATGTAAACGACTATCAGACATTCACATTCATTGTTGAAAAAGACACTGAATATACCACAGGCATAGGACACTGGATGAATACTCAATGGCGGCAAACTTGGGGATATAACCAAAGTTTTGAATTCAAGTCAGACAAACCTAACGAGCGTATTCCTGTTGGATGTGGCCCGATTGCCGTCGGACAAGTGATGTACGCCTACAAATACCCAAGTTACTATAATTGGAGCGCAATGACAGTTTCAGGATATGCCAATAAAACGACCTCAGACTTTTTATTGGATGTATATAGAAAATGTAATGCAAAGTATGAAGCGCCAAATGAGAAGAACGACTCTACCGGTGGTACAGGTTGTACGCAACAAGATAGGGTAAATGCTCTTAGAAACTACGGGTACAGATGTGATGACATGCAACGTATCAATTATAGTCAAATGCTTAATAATCCTGCGATACTTGCAAGTAGGCTTGAATGGACAGATTCCAAAGGCAAACATACAGGAAATCACGCCTGGGTTGTTGAGGGCGGCAAATGCACCGAATCATATACCACAACTGAAGTATGGACATTCTCCGGCGAAAGATATTTTGACGTCGTACATAGTGAATCAAGCGACCATAATACCTCTTCATGGGTATTCTATGTGAATTGGGGGTGGGGTGGTACATTCGATGCATATTATAATCTACAGCCAATGGTTCCAGACGAATACGGATACGATTCCAATACCATCTACAGTGGTATACTTAATATCAGACCTATATAATAAAATCACGCATATGAAACAGATAATTAATATAATAGCCTTTGCTATCACACTGCTGACTACAGTTGCATTGGGTTCCTGCTCATCAGATGAACCGAATACCAAGTATACAGGTGACATAGACCCGAATTTCATATCGAAATTCGCAGGTGAAGGGAAATCCGTAATATTCGATCTGAACAATGTGATCACATACGAAAGAGCTTATAATTCTGCAAAAGGCAAGTACGGCGATTGGCATGAAATAGGCCCGATGACGGGATGGACATATAAAGAAAGTAATGCCATGGAGATAATCAACGGGCGGGCATGGAATACCTTATCGCTGATGAACATCACTACCGGCCCATCAATACTCTATGATCCATGGAAATATTACTGCAATAAAACAGGATTTTCCAAAATCATAATGACAGCCGGCTCCTTTGAGTTCGATGCAAACAATCCTGTGACTGTAAGAGGCGATGTAACATATAAGATCGAAAAAGCCCACGGCGTAGAGTATAATTCGTCGGCAACGTATACTTATACCAATACTAATGACGGCATTAAATATATGCGCAAGTCGATATGTTTCTATACGGTAAGGACTGCAACAATCAATCCTGACGATTACTTGTGTTTTGAATCAGGCAATGAAGCAAAGATAGCGATGATACGCATGATGCGCAAATATTATGGCGACGTTGTGAACCTGTTGGACATTGTGGATGAAAAATACAAAGACAATTATGCAGAACATCCCCTTTTGGATCTTGCTGCCGTAGAGGATGATATCATTAACGGTCGGGATGAAAAATACAGTTGGTACAAACAATATTATCCCGAAAGCGTCGATTAAGCTGCTATATTCAAACTACAAATAACTAACCCGACTATGAAAAAACTGTTATTGATGATCATGCTGCTGCCGATGTTTGCGGTAGCCAACGCTCAGATACATGTAGGCGTTGAAGCCGGACGTATACTCAACGATGATGATCCTTATTGGCAAGTCGGTGTCACTGGCTCTTACACACGCCATCTTTACGAGAACCTGTCGTTTGATGCCAATGCAACTGTTTTCTATCAGAACGTTGAACAAATGGGGGAGCCTTTCAGTATTCACGGACATACCCTTGGCGCAGGCATAGGTATAAATGCAATCTTACATGTCGGCGGCCCGATTTCGATATTTACCGGCCCCAAGGGTCAGTGCAACTTCGTGCAGGTGGATTACTACATGCACCGAGCCAATCTGCAATGGAGGGTGGGCTTGCAGGCCGATTTCTGGAAGTTGCGCCTGCGCGCTTCGTGGGATATATTGTGCACCAATCGCAGCAACGAATACCCTAAAGGCAGCTTGCTCTGCATAGGCGTGGCTTGGAAGCTGTAAGCAGCCTGTTGAACGAAAATTTCCACTATCGATGTCGTGACATCGACAAAGCATGTGATTTCATAATGACAACAACGCTCCCGCCGGGCTACCGTGCGGGAGCGCTTTTCATGCAGCAGGCCGCATCAACTATCGCCACCATACCCTACACACTCTCCATAAATCTGTGTGAATCGGTGTAATCCGTGTGGGCATCCGGGCGCCGGGCCATGGCTTCGACCCGGCATCAGTGAGTTTTTTTTTCGATTTTTTTGTGCGGGGACAAGGATTAATGGAATTTTTTATGTAATTTTGTCAAAATTTGCGAAGTATGGCTTCAGACCTTCAACAACAACTCGAAAGCGTTCGTGCCAAGACCCGTGTGGTGAGCGAGAAGTACCACCGCATAAGGGAAGCCTACGATGCCGCGAGAGACGAGATATCCGACCTCAAGGCTCAGGTGTTGGCTCGCGACGAGGAAATCGAGAAGCTGCGCATGAAGGTCGAATACCTGTCGATAGCCTCGACCGTACGCCTCACCGGCGACGATTTGGCAGCGACAAGAGCCATGGTAGCGGATTTGGTGCGGGAAATCGACCGCTGTATCGCCGACCTTATAGAATGACGATCGCATTCGCCTGCCCGCACGACTGATATATGAACGAGGAAAAACGACATAAATTCACTGTAAAGATAGCCGATGTAGAGCCGTTCGCGTTCTCCATCACACTTGCCGAAGAGCCTATCTTCCGCAAGGCGGCCTATCATGTGAACAATCTGTGGCAGAAGATGCAGCAGGATCAACCGGGCAAGTCGTCGCACTACGCGCTCGCCAAGGTGGCGTTGGCATTCGCCGAGCTGTATTACCGCAAGAGCGAACAGCTGGCAAGCCAGTCGAAGATGCTCGAGGAGTTTGAGCAGGAGCTCGACGATATCCTCATGGGGATTGAATAAGCGGAAGCGGCACACAGAGGTGGTTATCTAAGTTCGGCACATATCGGTCATCCACAATGTCTGCGGCGCAGAGGCGCCCGGGACGACAGATTCATGCACATTAACTTAGTATATACCACATCAATACCAAACAACAATGGACATATTCTTAAATATAGCGATAGGCGTTGTGGCAGCCGCACTCGGTGTGGCCATCACCGTCGTGGTGCAACGGCGCATGGCGGCCACTCGCGCCAAACAGATAGTGGCCGATGCCGAGCGTGAGGCCGAAGACCTCAAGCGCAGCAAGGTACTTCAAGGTCGTGAGGAAGCCCTGCAGATAACCGCCGAGGCAGAAAAAACCGCCAATCAGCGCATGGCACGCGTACAGCAGAACGAGGCACGCATCAAACAGCGCGAACTGCAGCTCAACCAGCAGCAGAGCGAAAACGCCCGCACACGCAACGAACTCGAAACCACACGCCAGACACTCGAAAACCAGTCGGCAGCCCTTGAGGCACGCGGCGCCGACCTCGAGAAGATGCACCGGCAGGCTGTAGAGCAACTCGAACATATATCCGGACTGTCGAGCGAGGAAGCCCGCGAAAAACTTGTGGAATCGCTCAAGGACGAGGCCAAGACAGCTGCCGCATCATACATCAACGACATAATGGATGAGGCCAAGATGACGGCCAATAAAGAAGCCAAGCGCATCGTGGTGCAGTCGATACAGCGCGTGGCCACCGAGACCGCCATAGAAAACTCGGTGACAGTGTTCCACATCGATTCTGACGAGATTAAAGGCCGTATCATAGGCCGCGAAGGCCGCAACATACGCGCCCTCGAGGCCGCCACAGGCATCGAGATCATCGTCGACGACACCCCCGAAGCCATAGTGCTGAGCGGATTCGACCCCGTGCGCCGCGAGATAGCCCGTCTGGCCCTGCATCAGCTCGTGGCCGACGGTCGCATCCATCCCGCCCGCATCGAGGAGGTTGTGGCCAAGGTACGCCGCCAGATAGAGGAGGAAATCATCGAGACCGGCAAGCGCACCGCCATCGACCTCGGCATACACGGCCTGCATCCCGACCTGATACGCATGGTGGGCAAGATGAAATACCGCTCGTCGTACGGGCAGAACCTACTGCAACACTCGCGCGAGACAGCCAACCTGTGTGCCATAATGGCATCGGAACTCGGCCTCAATCCCAAGAAGGCGCGCCGCGCCGGCTTGCTGCACGACATAGGCAAGGTGCCCGACGAGGAGCCCGAACTGCCGCACGCACTGCTGGGCATGAAACTGGCCGAGAAATACAAGGAAAAACCCGAGATATGCAACGCCATCGGTGCCCACCACGACGAGGTGGAGCAGACATCGCTCCTCGCCCCGATAGTACAGGTGTGCGACGCAATATCAGGCGCACGCCCCGGCGCACGCCGCGAGATAGTAGAGGCATATATCAAGCGTCTAAACGACCTCGAGCAGCTGGCGCTCTCGTATCCCGGCGTAATAAAGACCTACGCCATACAGGCCGGCCGTGAACTGCGCGTGATTGTAGGCGCCGACAAGATAGACGACGCCGAGACCGAAAAGCTATCATCGGAAATAGCCAAACGCATCCAGGACGAGATGACCTATCCCGGCCAGGTGAAAATAACCGTAATACGCGAAACCCGCTCGGTGGCATTCGCCAAGTAAGCCATGGCCGACGAAGAAAAAGACAAAGAAAAGGACACTGCCGCCACTCCAGGTACACCACTTGCAGGCGCGGCTCACGGAGAGCCGCGCTGCAAGCTCCACAGCTTCAACTGGCTCGAGGATATCCCCGGCGGATATGCCGACAGCGACATGGTGGAGGTCACATTCAAGAACACCCGCAAGGGCTATTACAAGAATTCGACCCACATACCTCTCGAAATAGGCGACATGGTGGCCGTGGAGGCCACACCCGGTCACGACATAGGCATGGTTACACTCACAGGTCTGCTTGTAGAGCGTCGCATGCGGCAAGCCGCCCGCGGCGAACGACGCGGACGACGCCCCGAATCTGCACCAAAGGACAAGGATGAGGTGAAGCGTGTATTCCGCAAAGCCCGTCCCGGCGACCTCGAGCGCTATGAGGAGGCTCGCGCACGCGAAAACGACACGATGATAAAGGCGCGCCGCATTGCCGCCGACCTCGGCCTCAATATGAAAATCGGCGACGTAGAGTATCAGGGTGATGGCAACAAAGCCATATTCTACTACATAGCCGACGAGCGCGTGGACTTCCGCCAGCTCATCAAGATACTTGCCGAGACATTCAAGGTGCGCATAGAGATGAAGCAGATAGGCGCCCGCCAGGAAGCCGGCCGCATAGGCGGCATAGGCCCGTGCGGACGACCGCTGTGCTGCTCCAAATGGATGACCAACTTCGTGTCGGTCGCAACCTCGGCCGCACGTTTTCAGGACATATCGCTCAACCCGCAGAAACTTGCGGGGCAGTGCGCCAAACTTAAATGCTGCCTCAACTTCGAGGTAGACTCGTATGTGGAGGCATCACGGAGCATACCTGACAAGAACGTGCGCCTCGAGACAGCCGACGCCACTTACTTCCACTTCAAGACCGATGTTTTCAAACGAGAAATCACATACTCGACCGACAAGAACATCGCGGCCAATCTGGTGACAATCACCGCCGAACGAGCCTTCGAGGTGATAGCGCTCAACAAAGCCGGAGAAAAGCCATTGAGCCTCAAGGCCGAAGGCGAGGAGAAACCGCGCGAGAAAGCCGCTTTCGGCGACATATTGGGCGAGGACGACCTCACACGTTTCGACAAAAAGAAAAAGCGCAAGAAGAAAAAGCCACGCGAGGCAGCCGCACCGACCGAGGGCGAAAGTTCAAGACCACGCGACGACAAGGCTCCCCGCACCGACCGTCCGAAGAAAAAGAAAAGCAAGCCACAATCCAAACCCGGCTCAGGAGATAAGCCCGAGGCACCTAAGCCCCCCACGGAATGAGGCCGGCGTCATATGCCGTAATTGCGGCTATGACACTGCTCGCCGCCTGCAAGGAACCCACTCCGCCGGCCGAGGGCGCCGACTTCCACAGCATCCCTCCGGAAGGATGGGCATATGGCAGCTGCTTTGAATTCGTGCCCGCACCAGAACCTGCCGATAACCGGGGCACCGGTCGTATGGCCATAGCCGTGCGACACACCGACGCCTATCCATACAGCAACCTGTGGCTCGAGCTGGCCACACCCGTAGCCGGAACAGACTCGATGAGGCTCGACACGGTCGACATCACGTTGGCCGATGTCTATGGCAAATGGTATGGGCGCGGTGTAGGCGTAAGTTTTGTGACCGTCGACACACTGCCCGGCACATACTGCTACGACATCGACCGTCCTGCACGGCTGCGCCATATAATGAGAGTCGACACTCTGCCCGAAGTGGAGCAGATCGGACTAATATTATTCCCCGACAATGTGACTTCCGATACCGCACTATGAAACAGATAGACTCAATGATCTTCGACATGGACGGCACCCTGTGGGACGCCGTCTCTACCTATTGCAAGGTGTGGGACGCCACATTCGCCGCCCTCGGCATACGCCGCGACCCCGTACGTCGCGAACAGCTCCTTGAGCAGATGGGCAAGCCACTCGACGACATATTCGACGCCATAGCCGCGCCCGACGCACCATACCGCAGGGAGTTCTTCGAGCTTTTGCCCCGAATCGAGACAGCTATCGAGCCTGTGCTCGGAGGGCGCCTGTACCCGGGCGTGGCCGACACTCTTGCCCGGCTGCAGAGCCACGGCATAAAGCTGTTCATGGTGAGCAACTGCCTCGAGAACGGACTCGACAACTTCTATGCATACAGCGGCCTTGGGCATCTGTTTACCGACCGCCGCACTTTCGGCGGCACAGGCCACGACAAGGATGTCAACCTGCGCGAGCTGCAAAGCGTTTATAAACTCGGGCGTCCCGTATACGTAGGCGACATACAGCGCGACTGCGACAGCACCCACAAGGCCGGCATGGAATTCGTATGGGCATCATATGGCTTCGGCACATGCTCGGATGCCGATTTCACAATCAAACGTTTCGATGACTTGTTAAAACTGATATGACGATGGAACACAAATTTGAAGAGAAACTGCAACTGCTGCCCGGCAACGAGCTCGAATTACGGCTCGGCAAAGTCGTGGCCGCGATGACACAGGCAGATATCGACGGTGTGCTCGTAAGCGACAACGCCAACCTGTTCTATCTCACCGGTCGCATATTCTGCGGCTACATATATGTAGGTCGCGACAGTATGATCCGCTACTTCCTGCGGCGCCCGTCGGTTCTCACCGGCGCAGATGTGCACCGCATACGCAAGCCCGAAGATATGGCAACCCTGCTTGCCGACTTGGTGAATGCTGATACCAATGTAGGTTTCACTGTCGACGACACCCCCTACTCCACCATACAGCGGCTTTGCAAGGCCATAGGCTCGCCACGCATCGCCAATGGCTCGGCAGTGCTGCGCGCCGCCCGCTCGGTGAAAACGCCCATGGAGGTAAAACTGATAGTCGACTCGGGCATGCGGCTGAGCGATATATATCGCCGGCTGCCGCACCTCTACCGCGAGGGTATGACCGACATCGAGCTGCAGATAGAGATAGAGCGAGTGCTGCGCCTGCACGGATGCCTCGGCAAATTCCCCGTGAGCGGCCCGGAACTGGAGATATTCATGGGCAATGTGCTCACCGGCGACAACGCCGACGCTCCGTCGCCCTACGACTTCGCCATGGGCGGCGCCGGTCTCGGACCTTCACTCCCTGTGGGCGCCAACGGTACCGTGATCCGTCCGGGCAAACCGGTCATGGTCGATATGAACGCCAATTTCGACGGATATCTGGCCGACTCCACCCGCTGCTACATTACCGGTGATTGTCCCGAGGAGGCACGCCGGGCCAACGAGCTGTCGCGACGTATCTGCGAGGCCATAGCCGATGCCGCGCGGCCCGGCATGGAAGCACGCAAGATGTACGAGCTGGCACTCTCCATGGTGGTGGAGGCCGGTATGACCGACTTCTTTATGGGTCACCGCTCGCATGCCGGATTCGTAGGACACGGCATAGGCATCACCGTCAACGAGCTGCCCGTGCTCGCGCCACGCTCGCGCGACGTATTCGCCGCCGGAAATGTCATCGCCGTAGAACCGAAATTCGTGCTTCCGGGCATAGGCGCGGTCGGTATCGAGAACTCATACGAAATAATGGCCGAAGGCCCTGCGCGCCGACTAACCGACGCGCCCGAAGACATATCATCGCTCGACTGATGAATCTTAAGATAAAACTCAGACGCAAGGTATTCAGCCTTGTAGGAAGCGTGGCCGACAGCATGGGCCGCGAATGCTATGTAGTGGGGGGATTCGTGCGCGACCTAATCATAGGACGGCCGAGCAAGGATATCGACTTCGTAACCGTAGGCTCCGGCATCGAGCTTGCCGAGGCCGTCGCCCGCGAAATAGGGCCGGGCACACATCTGGCGGTCTATCGCAACTACGGCACCGCGCAGGTGCATCACAAATCGCTCGAGCTCGAATTTGTCGGTGCGCGTAAGGAATCCTACCGCCGCGACTCACGCAACCCCATCGTCGAGAACGGCACACTCGACGATGACCTGTCGCGCCGCGACTTCACTATCAACGCCATGGCCATATCGGTCAACGCCGACAGCTTCGGCTCGCTTATCGACCGCTTCGACGGTCTCGGCGACATAAAGCGCCACATAATTCGCACCCCTCTCGACCCGGACATCACATTCTCCGACGATCCGCTGCGCATGCTGCGCGCCATACGCTTCGCCACGCAACTGCAATTCGACATATATCCCGACACGCTCAAGGCTATTGAACGCAACGCATCGCGCATAGACATCATCACCGCCGAGCGCATCAAGGACGAGTTATGCAAGATAATGCGGTCGTCAAAGCCATCGACAGGCTGGGATCTGCTGCTGCGCACAGGCCTGCTCAAGCACATATTGCCCGAACTCGTGGCGCTGAAAGGCGTGGAGGTGGTGAACGGCCGCGGCCACAAGGATAATTTCTACCACACGCTTGCCGTGCTCGACGGTGTAGCCGCAGTCTCCGACAACGAATGGTTGCGCTGGGCAGCCCTCCTGCACGACATCGCCAAGCCGGCCACCAAACGCTTCGACCCGGCTACCGGCTGGACTTTCCACAACCACAACTTCATAGGCTCGAAGATGGTGCCGAAGATATTCGCACGGCTGCGGCTGCCTCTGGGCGGAGAGATGCGGTACGTACAGAAACTCGTGGAACTGCACATGCGCCCCATAGCCCTTGTGGAGGAAGAAGTGACCGACAGCGCCGTACGCCGCCTCATGAACTATGCCGAGGACGATCTCGCCGACCTGATGATGCTTGCCCGTGCCGACATTACGAGCAAGAACGAAGCCAAGAAACAACGCTTTCTCGACAACTTCGACCTTGTGGAGGAGAAATTCCGCGACATTGCAGCCAAAGACAGCGAGCGCAACCGCAAAAATCCCGTCGACGGCCACGAGATAATGCATATCTTTGCCCTACACCAGTCGCCCCTCGTAGGCTATTTCACCAAAAATCTAAAGCAGGCCATCAAGGACTGCGAGATAGAGGATACCCGCGAGGCAGCCCTTGAATATCTGTACCGGCTTGCCGACAAAGCCGGCATCAAACCGGTCAATCCACCTCTCGAATCACAACAATAATAATGTATTACGTTACCAAGACACTCGAAATATCGGCATCTCACCGCCTCACTCTCGACTATCCCAGCAAATGCACCAATCTCCACGGCCACAACTGGATTGTGACCGTGCACTGCAAGGCCCGTCAGCTCAACGCCAACGGTATGGTGACCGACTTCACACACATAAAGCAGGCTGTCACAGAGAAGTTCGACCACGCATGCCTCAACGACGTGGTGGATTTCAATCCCACCGCCGAGAATCTCGCCCGATGGATATGCGAGAACATCCCCAACTGCTATCGGGTGGACGTGCGCGAAAGCGAGGGCAACACCGCATCATACGAAATCGACTGACACAGCGCCATGGACAAAACATATAAGGTAAACGAGATATTCTATTCGCTTCAGGGCGAGGGATATTACACAGGCACACCGGCTGTGTTCCTGCGGCTGAGCGGATGCAACCGCCGATGCGATTTCTGCGACACGGCACACGAATCGTTCACCCTCATGACCGCCGCCGAGATAGCCGGAGCCATAGCCGTTTACCCCTCCAGACATCTTGTGATAACCGGCGGTGAGCCCACCCTGCAACTCGACTCCGATTTGCTGCGTGCCATCAAGGCTCACCGTTTCTACGTGCAGATCGAGACCAACGGCACGCGTCCCGTACCTGTCGAAGTCGATTGGGTGACCTGCTCGCCCAAAGACGCTCCTTGGGACATCGACCGCATCGACGAGCTTAAGATCGTATTCGACAATCAGGACGTGGAGGAGCTGGCCGCCCTGCTACCCGCACGTCATCATTTCCTTCAGCCCATGTCGGGACTCAACGTGTCCGAGACCGTGGCCTATTGTATGGCGCATCCGCGGTGGCGCCTGTCTTTGCAGACACACAAGCTTATCGACATACAATGAGACTCTTTATACTGATCATAGCCCTGATAGCAGGCATCGCCACAGCTCCGGCACAGGAAAACGACACATTGGTATCGCTTGTAACCTGCTATCCCGGCCATGACATATATGAGCTTGAAGGCCACACGGCCGTAAGAATTAGACTAAACGACGGTACCGATGTGGCCGTGCACTGGGGGCTTTTCGACTTCGACGCGCCCGGTTTCGTATACCGTTTTGTAAAGGGTGAGACCGACTACATGTGCGGATGGATGCCATGGAGCCGATTTGTCGAGGCCTACCGCCATGACGGACGCCGCGTCGACGAACAGGTTCTTGACCTCACTTCCGAGCAGAAACACCGCATTGTGGCACTGCTGGAAAACAATCTGCAGCCGCAAAACCGTGTATACCGCTACAACTATGTAAAGGACAACTGCGCCACACGCCCCATGCAGATCATCCATGAGGCCATCGGCGACAGTCTCCGCCCCGGCCCATGCATGTTCGACACATGGAGCCGTCCCACCTCCTTCCGCGACGTGATGCGTTTCTATCACGAGAACTATCCATGGTATCAGTTCGGCATCGATCTTGCCCTCGGCTCCGGCATTGATTATCCGCTGCAACCGGCCGAATATTCATTCGCCCCACTGCTGCTCGAGCAGCAGATCGCCGGCGCCACGCTCCACAGGCGCCATATAGCGCGTCCCATACGCACAGTCGTGGCATTCCCGGCCGACAACGTCGTGGAAGACCCTACACCATGGTATCTTACGCCCATGGCAGTATGCTGGGCTATATTCCTGCTGCTACTGTGGGCAACCATACGCGACCAACGCCGCAAACGTGTCACCAAATGGGTCGACGCGCTGTATTTCGGCATAATGGGACTCGCCGGCCTGCTGCTTACTTTCCTCATATTCGTGTCGGTGCACGAGGCCACATCGCCCAACTATCTTTACATATGGCTGAACCCTTTGTGCCTCATCCCTGTTGTTTTTATTTGGTTAAAAAACGGCTGCAAGGTGGTTTTCTGCTACCAAATTATTAACTTTGCAGTTGTATTCACTGGCCTTGCCTGCTGGTGGTGGCTGCCGCAAAGCGCCAATGCCGCATTTTTGCCTCTCGTGCTCGGTGATCTACTGCGTGCCGGCAGCTACATAAAACTGACTTATAAAGAACTACGAAAAAACCAATGAAATCAAGCCGTAAAAAAATGTCGGGACTCATGCTGGCGCTTCTCACGTCAGTGGTGAGCATGGCACTCGGAGCGGAAGCACAGATTCCGCCCCGTCTGGTGCTCGGCATCATGATCGACGGACTTGACCAGCAATATATCGACCTGCTGCGCGCGCAATTCGGCAACGACGGCTTCAACCGTCTAATACGCGAGGGAGTGGTGATCGCCAACGCCGACTACGGCACAAATGTCGACGCCACGGCCGCCACGGCCATGGTGATGACCGGCGCCGCCCCGTCAACCACGTCGGTGACAGGCGCCCGCCTGTACGACCGCGACGGACGCCGCTCGATAGCCGCGATGACCGACCCCGACGCAATGGGCAACTTCACCGGCGAGACATTCTCGCCCCGCGCCCTCAGCGTAAGCACCATAGCCGACGAAGTGAGAATTGCCGGCGGAGGTGTCACCCGTGTATTTTCCATCGCCCCCGATCCCGCACAGGCAGTGATACTCGCCGGCCACAGCGCCAATGCCGCCCTGTGGCTCAACGACAAATCGGGCAACTGGGCCACATCGACATTCTACAAGGACATGCCTACGGCGGTGACATACCGCAACCGGCTCAAACCGCTGTCGGCACGTCTCGACAGCATGCAATGGTCGCCGCTCAAAGGCAAAGAGGCATATCCCGGTCTGCCCGAGCATATCACGCACTACCCATTCCGCTACGTATTTCCGCGCGGCAACACAGCCCGTTATTCGCTGTTCGCAGGCTCACCGAAGATAAACACCGAGGTCACCGACCTCGCCGGAGAACTTATCGACGAACTGAAACTCGGCACATCGACCGACGGCGCCGACATGGTGAACATAGCCTTCACACTCCGGCCATACGACTACACCAAGAACGAAGACAACAGATACGAGCTCATGGACTCGTATCTGCGTCTCGACCGAGACATAGCCCGGCTCATAGCCAAGGCCGAAAGCAAGGTGGGGCATGGCAACGCACTGATATTCGTAGCCGCGACACCTCCCACAGGCCGCTCGCGACGCGACGACGAGCGATGGAGCATTCCCTACGGCGAGTTCTCAACCAAGAAAGCCAAAAGCCTGCTCAACATGTACCTCATGGCCAAGTTCGGCAACGGCGAGTGGGTGAATTCATTTTTCAACGACCAGTTTTTCCTTAATCAAAAACTGATCGACGAAAAACATCTCGACGCACGCAGCGTACGCCTCGAAGCAGCCGCGTTCCTCGAAAAAATGAGCGGGGTCGACAAAGTATATACCATCGACGAGATAATGGCCGGACGCGGCGACGACCGCCTCGAAGCCTTGCAGCGCAACACCTACGCCGCTGCGGCCGGCGATCTGTTTGTCGAGGTGGCGCCCGGGTGGGAGACCATCGACGACATCGACACACCGGCATCCGACAGCCGCATACACTATGTAAAACGCGTGGCCGCAGCCACAGCGCCGGTATTCATTCTGGCTCCCGACGTTGACGCCCGCACCATCGACACACCCGTCGATATCCGCGTGGTGGCGCCCACTGTGGCACGACTGCTGCGCATACGGTCGCCCAACGGAGCGGCATTTCCCGGACTGGTGCTCTGAGACAGAGCGGCCGGGGCATACGGCTTACCTCACTTTTTTAAGTTAATTATGTGAAAATCCCGCTGATTTTCACTATCTTTGCACACTGTTTACAACCGATAGAAAATAAAAACACAACATATATAATGTCACTCGAATCATTCCTTAAAAGCATATTCGGCTCCAAAGCCGAGCGCGACCGCAAGAAATACTTCGACTATGTGGAGAAAAACATCTCTCCGCTACGCGCCGAAATGGCAGCCCTTACCAATGATGAGCTGCGCCGGCGTGTGGCCGATATACGCGCCGACATCCACGGCGCCGTGAAGGCCGACGAAGACCGCATAGCCGAACTCAAAGAGAAAATAGAGACCATGCCCCTCGACGGGCGCGGCCCGCTGTGGGAGGAGATCGACCATCTGGAAAAGAACATCAAGGACACACTTGAGACCAAGCTCGACGAACACCTGCCCGCCGTATTCTCGGCAATGCGCGATGCCGCACGCCGCTTTGCCAACAACGAGACCATAGAGGTCACAGCCACAGATCTCGACCGCGACCTCGCCGGCCGCGGATGCGACTTCCTCACCATCGACGGCGACAAGGCCATATACCGCAACCGGTGGATGGCAGGCGGCAACGAGATAACATGGGACATGGAACACTACGACGTGCAGATGATAGGCGGCAAGGTGCTCAACGAAGGCAAGATCGCCGAGATGGCCACCGGCGAAGGCAAAACACTCGTCGCCACCCTGCCGGTATTCCTGCGCTCGCTCACAGGCCGTGGCGTACACGTAGTCACCGTCAACGACTACCTCGCCAAGCGCGACTCGGAATGGATGGGCCCGCTGTATCAGTTCCTCGGCTCCACTGTCGACTGCATCGACAAGCACCAGCCCAACACCGCCGCACGCCGCGCCGCATACAACTGCGACATCACATACGGCACCAACAATGAGTTCGGCTTCGACTATCTGCGCGACAACATGGCCATGGCACCCGAAGACATGGTGCAGCGATCGCACTATTACGCCATCGTCGACGAAGTTGACTCGGTGCTTATCGACGACGCCCGTACCCCGCTCATCATATCCGGCCCCGTGCCCAAAGGCGAGGAACAGTATTTCAACGAATACAAACATAATGTGGAGAAGGTTGTCGAGGCACAGCGCCGCCTTGTCAACAATATCCTCGCCGACGCCAAGGCCAAGATAGCATCCGACGATAAGGAAACTCAGAAAGAAGGCGCCCTGCTGCTCTTCCGCGCATACAAGGGCCTGCCCAAATACGGCGCACTCATCAAGTTCCTGAGCCAGGAAGGTATGAAGACTCTCCTGCTCGAGACCGAAGCCCACTACCTTCAGGACAACGGACGCGAGATGCCCACGGTCACCGATCCTCTGTACTTCATAATCGACGAGAAAAACCGCTCGGTGGAACTCACCGACAAAGGTCTCGACGAACTTACCGGCAAGATCGAGGATCCCAACTTCTTCGTACTGCCCGACATCGCCGGCCAGCTCTCCGAGCTCGAGCACATGCCCGACGCCGAAGAGCGTCAGGTGAAAAAAGACGAGCTCATGGCCGACTACGCAGTGAAGGCCGAACGCGTCCATACAGTCACGCAGCTGCTCAAGGCCTATACCCTCTTCGAGCGCGAGGTGGAATACGTGATCGACGACAACAAGGTGAAGATCGTCGATGAGCAGACCGGACGTATAATGGAAGGCCGCCGCTACTCCGACGGTCTGCATCAGGCCATCGAGGCCAAAGAAGGCGTGAAGGTGGAGGCTGCCACACAGACATTCGCCACCATCACACTGCAGAACTACTTCCGCATGTATCACAAACTCGCCGGCATGACCGGTACGGCCGAGACCGAGGCGGGCGAATTCTGGGATGTCTACAAACTCGAGATCGTGACAATCCCCACCAACCGTCCCGTGGCCCGTATCGACATGAACGACCGCGTGTACAAGACCAAGAAAGAGAAATACGCCGCCGTGATAGCCGAGATCGAACGTCTCAACGCCATCGGCCGCCCCGTACTCGTGGGCACCACGTCGGTCGAGATATCCGAGTTGCTGAGCCGAATGCTCACCATGCGCAAGATAAAGCACCAGGTGCTCAATGCCAAGCTGCACCAGCGCGAGGCCGAGATCGTGGCTCTCGCCGGCCTGCCCGGAGCTGTGACCATAGCCACCAACATGGCAGGTCGCGGTACAGACATCAAGCTGCCGGCCGAGGTGAAAGCCATGCAGGATCAGGAAATAGTCAAGGGCAAAGGTATCGGCGGCCTGGCCATCATAGGCACCGAGCGTCACGAAAGCCGCCGCGTCGACCGCCAGCTCCGCGGCCGTTCGGGCCGTCAGGGCGACCCGGGTTCGTCGGTGTTCTTCGTTTCGTTTGAGGATCAGCTCATGCGTCTGTTTGCCACCGACCGCGTGATGAAGCTCCTCGACACCTTCGGATACAAGGAAGGCGAGGTGATAGAGCACAAGATGGTGAACAATGCCATCGAAAAAGCCCAGCGCCGCGTCGAGGAGAACAACTTCGGCATCCGCAAGCGCCTCGTCGAATACGACGACGTGATGAACAAGCAGCGCAACTACATATACACACGTCGCCAGCACGCGCTCAAGGGCGAACGCCTCGGCATCGACATCGCCAACATGATCTACGACACCGTGGAGTCGCTTGTCGACCGCTACGACAACGCATCCGACTTCGAGTCGCTGTCGCTCGACATCTTCCGCACATTCGCAATCGAGGCACCGTTCGACGAAAAACAGTACAATCACCTCACCCGCGACGAGCGTGTCGAAGCCTTGCACGAAGCCGCCATGAAAGCCCTCACCCGCAAGAACGACCGCATACGCGAAGTTGCACTCCCCGTGATCAACGGCATATTGCAGAACAACGACTACCGAGGCAAGATCATAGTACCCATCAGCGACGGCAAGCGCCAGTTCAACCTGCGCATCGACCTCGAGGAGGCATCGGCCACCGAATGCCGCTCCATCATCAAGGAATGGCAGAAAGCTCTCTCGCTGGTATCGATCGACGACCTGTGGATGGAGCACCTGCGCGAGCTCGACCAACTGCGCCAAAGTGTGCAGAACGCCTCGTACGAACAGAAAGACCCGCTGGTCATCTACAAGGTCGAGGCCTTCCACCTGTTCCAGGACATGCTTGGACGACTCAACACCAAGATGGTAGCGGCTCTGATGCGCGCGCATATCCCCGTGAAAGAAGCCCCGGCGCCCGGCCCGCAAGCCTCAGCCTCCTCTGCACAGAGTGGCCCGCTGCCTGAGCAAAAAGTTGAGGCTCCGAAACCCAAGGCTGCGCCCGAACTCAAAGCCGCTGCGCCCGAGATGCCCCGCAAATATGAATATCAGACGTCGAAAGCCGAACTTCCGGGCACAGAAGAGAAGCGTGCCGCAGGCACGGCAGCCTCTCAGGCCGGCAAACCCAAGCCCATGCCGATGAAAGCGGCTCCGCGCGTAGGACGCAACGACCCATGCCCGTGCGGATCAGGCAAGAAATACAAAAACTGCCACGGCAAAAATCTTTAAATCCACTATATTAAATGGAAGCCCCGCCAGGCGGGGCTTCCATGACTTTCCTAAAACACATCCGTTTTGCTTCTATCAATGACTGGTTTCGGCAAAGCATCGGCCGAAATTTACAATAAGAAAATCACAGTAGAGCTTAAGTCGCTCAACAGCAAGCAGCTCGACATGGCCGCACGTATACCTTCGGCCATCAGCAGTTTTGAACTCGACATGCGCAACATCGTGGCACACGAGCTGCAGCGCGGCAAAGTGGACATGGTGGCATCGGTAGAGACCATCGCCGGCGCCGCCATACAGGTACATCTCAACCTCGACACTCTGCGTGCATACAAGCAGCAGGTGGAAAGTGCGGTCGCCGAACTGGGCATCGCCCCTCCGGCCGACATGCTCACATTCCTGATGCGTTTTCCCGATGTCACCACGACAGATACTGAAGTCGACGACTCGGACGACATGCGCCATGCCGTCCTCGAAGCCACACGCCTCGCCGCCGAAGCTCTGTCGCAGCATCGTCGTGAAGAAGGCAAACGTCTTGAGGAATTCTTCGAACCAAGGATCACCTCCATCGCCGCCTTGCTCGAAGAAATAGCGCCATACGAAGCCGAACGTGTACCACGCATACGCGCCCGTATCGAGGAAGGCCTTGCCAAGATTCCCGTGGCAGAATACGACAAAGGGCGGCTTGAACAGGAGATGATATTCTATATCGAGAAACTCGATGTGAACGAGGAGCGCCAACGTCTCGCACAGCACCTGCGTTATTTTATCGAGACCATGGAAGGCGAGCCCGGACAAGGCAAGAAACTCGGATTCATCGCGCAGGAGATGGGTCGCGAGATCAATACTTTGGGTTCGAAAAGCAACCAGGCCGACATGCAGCGCATCGTAGTGAAGATGAAGGATATCCTCGAGCAAATCAAGGAACAGGTTCTCAACGTAATGTAAAAGCCTATCTGTGAAGTACCGCATATGCATAGCCACCGGCACCCGGGCCGATTGGGGCATATTGGTTCCACTCGCCGAGATACTGCGCGGCCGCGATGACGTGGAATTGCAGATTCTCGCCACCAACATGCACCTGCTCGATGCCTACGGACATACCGTCGACGATATCATCGCCGACGGTTTCGACATATCGGCACGCGTGTACATCGACGACGCCAACGGCAGCGATTCCACTTCGCGTGCCATCGCTGCCGGGCGTTGCACGGCTGGATGTGCGGCCGAGTTTGCACGTTTACAGCCACACGCCGTAGTCATTCTCGGCGACCGCTTCGAGATGCTCGGCGCGGCATCGGCGGCAGCCATCATGGGCATACCGGTAGTGCATCTGCATGGCGGCGAGATATCGGAAGGTGCCGTCGACGACTCCATACGTCACGCCATCACCAAGCTGTCTACCCTTCATCTCACATCCACCGAGCCATATCGACGGCGTGTGATACAGCTCGGCGAAGATCCTGGCCGGGTCATAAACACCGGATCGCTCGGCGTATGGAACATGATCAACCGGCCACGCATCTGCCGCGAGGAACTCCTCAGCCCGCTCGGTCTTGATCCTGAGGTTCCGTTTGCCATAGCGACATATCATCCCGCCACACTCGACCCTGCCGACCCTGCCATGCGCTGCGGCGCCATGCTCGACGCACTCGACCGCGCATGGAAGGGCAATTTAGTCATCACCTACCCCAACAATGATGCCGGTTCCGACCGCATCATCAGTCTTATCAAAGACTATGCCGCAACGCGGCCACAACGCGTGGCTCTCGTCCGTTCACTGGGGATGGTGAGATATATGAGCGCCGTGCATGAGTGTGCATTTGTGATCGGCAACTCATCAGGAGCCATAATCGAAGTCCCAGCCGCCGGCAAGCCGGCCGTGAACATAGGCATACGCCAACGCGGGCGGCTGCACTCCCCTTTGGTGATCGATGCCCCCGACAATACGGAAAGCATAATGGCCGCCATAGCCGAGGCAACAGACACCAGGTTTGTGGCCGAAGCCACCAAGTCGCCCGACCCGTATTACCGGCCCGACGCACCACACACAGCAGCCGAAGCCATAATGAAACTGCTGCACAGCATGCCGCTGCAACCTAAAAAATTTCACGACCTGCCATGACGCCACTATATATAATACCCGCCCGCGGAGGCAGCAAAGGCATTCCGCACAAGAACATAAAACCGCTCGGAGGACGTCCGTTGATAGCATACGCCATCAAGAACGCACGGATAGCCGGAGCCGATGACACACACATAATACTGTCGACCGACGATCCAGCCATCGCCGACACAGCCCGCACCCTCGGATTGCCTGTACCGTATATGCGCCCGGCCGCATTGGCCACCGATACCGCCGGAAGCCGCGAGCTGATACTCGACGTTATGGACTGGGCCGACACTCAATGTATAGAATATGACTGCGTGGTGCTGCTGCAGCCCACATCCCCGTTCCGCACATCCGATGACATCCTCGAAGCATTGAAATTATATACCCCGCATACAGATATGGTGGTGAGTGTGACGGAGTGCGCGTCCAATCCTTATTACAACGTTTTCGAGACTACACCCGACGGGTATCTCCACATATCCAAAGGCGACGGGCTCATAACACGCCGGCAGGACGCCCCGAAAGTATGGGAATACAACGGCGCGGTATATGTCATCAACCCCGATTCAATACGATCGTTGCCGATGGGAGCCTTCTCAAGGCGCATACCGTATGTGATGCCACCTGAGCGCTCGGTAGATCTCGACACACCGGCCGACTGGCTTGTGGCCGAAGCAATGCTCGCGGCAAACCAATCACTACAACAAACGTTTTAAGATATATGAAAAACATAATCTCCGACAAAGCTTCGCTGCTCGAGGCACTCGAAAAGCTCAACAGCCTGCCGGGCAACCTTATGACGCTCTTCATCACCGATGCCGACAATCGGGTTACCGGGACACTCACCGATGGCGACATACGCAGGTCGCTGCTGCGTGGCATCGCCCTCGACACACCGGCAGCACAGGCCGCCCGGCACGATTTCAAGGCTCTGCACGAAGGCAGCGACGATGATGTCGACGCCATGCGCGCCTTCCGCGCAGCAGGCATCAACCTGATACCTCGCCTTGATGCCGACGGACGTATTGTCGAGATTATCGACCTGAACACAACGCACACACGCCTCCCGCTCAGCGCCATACTTATGGCAGGGGGCAAAGGCGAGCGTCTGCGGCCTCTTACAGCCGATTGCCCCAAGCCCCTGCTCAAGATCGAAGGCAAAGCCATAATCGACTACAATATAGAGGCTCTGGCTGCATCAGGCATAAAAGACATATATGTCACCACCCGCTACCTTGCAGAGCAGATAGCGGCACATTTCGCCAGCCCCGTAGCCGGCACCAATGTGAAATGTGTCAAGGAAGAAGCACCGTTGGGCACTATCGGTGCGGCCACACTTATCGACCTGCCTGCCGATGGCGATACCCTCGTGATGAACTCCGACCTCATCTCCACGATATCATTCGAGGAGCTGTATCTCAAGCACCGCGACTCACACGCCGACATCACCATAGCCGTAATACCTTATCAGGTGGCTGTCCCATATGCCATACTCACACTCGAAGGCGACCGTGTCACAGGTCTGGCCGAAAAACCCTCGTATTCATACTACGCCAACGCCGGCATATACATCTTCGGCAACGATATACTGCGCACACTGCCGCACGACACACGCACCGACGCCACCGACCTTATCGAAAGCACTATAGCAGCCGGCGGACATGTGACATACTACCCCATCAAGGGCACATGGATAGATGTAGGCTCGCCCACCGACTTCAGACAGGCGGCAGAGCTGATGCGACACCACAACACACTCAACCGTTAAACATCCACGACAATGGCAGACTCCAACTTCATAGATTACGTAAAAATATTGTGCCGCTCGGGCAAGGGCGGTGCCGGCTCACGCCACTTCTACCGTGCCAAATATATCCCCAAAGGCGGCCCCGACGGTGGCGACGGAGGCCGAGGCGGTCACATCATACTGCGAGGCAACCAGCACATGTGGACACTGCTGCCGCTCAAATACCGGCGCCACATATTCGCAGGCAACGGACAGAGCGGATCGGGTGGACGGTCGTTCGGCAAGGACGGCGAGGACGTGATAATCGACGTACCATGCGGTACGGCGGTATTCGACGCCGAGACCGGCGAATATCTCACAGAGGTGACTTACGACGGACAGGAAATAAAACTTCTCAAGGGCGGCCGAGGCGGTCTGGGCAACTGGCATTTCAAATCATCCACCAACCGCACGCCCCGCTATGCCCAGCCGGGCGAGCCCGCAATAGAGAAAAGCATCATCCTCGAATTGAAAGTGCTTGCCGACGTCGGACTGGTGGGCTTTCCAAACGCCGGAAAATCCACACTGCTGTCGGCAGTATCGGCGGCACGGCCCAAAATCGCCGATTATCCATTCACCACAATGGAGCCGCAGCTCGGCATCGTAAGCTACCGTGGCGACCGCTCTTTTGTAATGGCCGATATTCCGGGCATCATAGAAGGAGCCAGCGAAGGCAAGGGCCTCGGACTGCGTTTTCTACGCCACATAGAACGCAACGCCGTGCTGCTCTTCATGATACCCGCCGACGCCGATGACATATCGAAGCAATACGAAATACTGCTCAACGAACTGCGCACATTCAACCCGCAACTACTTGACAAACATCGCGTACTAGCCATATCGAAGTCCGATATGCTTGATGACGAACTTACCGAGGAACTCGCAAAGACCCTACCCGAGGGCATCCCCTCAGTATTCATCTCAGCTGTCACCGGCCAAGGCATCACCGAACTCAAAGACCTGCTGTGGGGTGCGATAACCGACGATGACAATCGCCTTGCCGCTTCCGACGCCGCGCGTCGCGATCTCGACGAACAGCACCGCATAAAAGAGGAAGACGATTTCATATTCCAATACGAACCGGGCGAATTCGACGATGACGACGAAGATTATGAAGGCGAGGACCTGCAACAGATTTCGCCTGAAGCATGGGGCGAAGAATTCGCATGGGACGAAGATGTGATACCCGATGAAGAAGAAACCGACGACAAAGAGCCGGACAAATGACACTCAGCGAACTCAATCGCCATATAATCGCCACGCTTTCTGCATCCTTAGGCAACGGTGAAGCAAAAGCCACCGCCCGACTCTTGCTTGAGGATGTTCTGAAAGTCACACCACAGAAACTGCTGATGACCGGCGACCGGGTGTTGGAACCCGAGACTGTCCGGATGTTCGACCGGTATCTCGGCCGCATCATAGCGGGCGAGCCTCCGCAATATGTCATCGGCACAGCTCGTTTCATGGGCATGGATCTCAAAGTGACACCCGCAGTGCTTATCCCCCGCCCCGAGACAGCCGAACTCGTCGACATCATCACCGACCGCGAGGGCTCGCGAAGCGACCTCAACGTACTGGACATCGGCACCGGCTCGGGCTGCATTGCCATAGCTTTGGCAAGAGCACTCGTATTTCCGCATGTCGAAGCCATCGACATCAGCGACGAGGCTCTCGACATCGCCCGCCAAAACGCAAAAGCTCTTATGGCCGACATCGACTTTCACAGGCAGGATATCCTCGTACCGGCACCAAAAGTTCTGAATCAGTACAATGTAATCGTATCCAATCCGCCATACATCGCCGAAAGCGAAAAGGCAGACATGGAAATCCATGTGAAAGACCACGAACCGGCATCAGCACTTTTCGTACCCGACAGCGATCCCCTAAGGTTCTACCGGGCAATAACCGATTTTGCCCTTGAGAACCTTGCCGATGACGGCGCGGTATATCTTGAGATAAACCCGCTGTTTGCCCCGCAACTTTCGGAAATGATGACAGCCAAAGGCCTCGTATGCGACATATACCGTGACTCACAGGGCAAGAAACGGTTTGCCATAGCAAAACGCAGCGCACGATGAAATCGCGCAGAAGTATAACCCCGCAACAGGCTATGGCACGCATGGAGGAACTATGCGCACGAGCCGAACACTCGTCAGGAGAGATAATGCAGAAACTTCTTCGCCTGGGGATATTTCCCGACACAGCCGCACACATCGTACAGTCAATGACCGAACGACGATTTATCGATGACCGACGGTTCGCGCACGCTTTCGCACGCGACAAGATGGAATATGCGCGTTGGGGCCGTCGCAAGATAGCCCTCGCCCTGTATCATAAACGTGTGCCGCGCCCGCTCATAGACGAGGCGCTCGACAATCTCGACGAAGATCGCTACCGCTGTATTCTCGCCGAAATTATTGAAGCTAAAAAACATACCCTTGCCGAGCCCGATACCTACGAAGGCCGTACGAAATTATTCCGCCTCGTCGCTTCCCGCGGCTTCGAGCCCGATCTCATAGCTGCAGTCCTGCGCCGAAACCAATAATCAAATCCGTCATAGCCAAAAATGTTGAGAGCGGATCGAGCGATTGTCTTTTAAAAAGAACCGGACATAAAAAATTCAAGCGCTTTCCGAACCCGGACTGGGCAGAAAGCGCCTGAAACCAATTTTTACTTAGAAACGACTTCTATTGGAAATAGAAAAAACTACCTAACGATGCAAAGGTAAAGCATCTTTTGTATTTGACAAGACTTTTATAGTTAATAAAAGTTAATCAGACTACAATTTGCCATAATGACAGCAAAACTATGTCACGATGATTATAAGCGGAATATATTCATTACAAATTGCCATGGACATTTTATTTGTTTTTCGTATCTTTGCGACTGAAAACACAACGCCAACACATAAATGACAATAATCATATACGACCCGGCTGGAGTCCGTGCCAACTTGCTCCCGATAACATACACACGTCCCGTAGGAGCCATCCGTATGGGAATAGATACAATGGCCAACCGTTGGAAAGCCTTTATACCCGGCGAATACTATTGGCTTACTGAGAACTATCTCACCGAGCTTTATCCTGCCTCACCTAATTCCGCCGACACAGACATTTATATCGCGGGCAATGTGGTGGCCGATTCGGATATCGCCGAAGCGATATGCGCGCTCAGACCCGGACAGACACTTGTATCCGCAGCCGGCCGCGAGATAGCCCGACGAGGCAGTGGCGGAGAATGCGTGCTATACCGCGGCAATGTGACAGCGATCGACCAAGTATACGACATCTTTGTAAAGAACGGCGAAGTATTGGAAATGGATTTCGCCCGCATCACCGCCGGACGCACATCCTGCCCCCTGCACGGCAGCAATGTGGTGCTCGGCGACAGCTCCCGCATATTCATCGAAGAAGGCGCCACTGTGGAAGCCGCCACGCTCAACACCCGGCAAGGCCCGATATATATAGGCCGAAACGCGACTGTGATGGAAGGTTGCCGTATGCGCGGCCCCATAGCGATGTGCGAACACTCCACGGCCAACATGGGAACACTCATCTATGGCGCAACCACACTCGGCCCATACTGCAAGGTAGGCGGCGAAATAAACAACGTCGTGATGCTCGGATACGCCAACAAGGCTCACGACGGATTCCTCGGCAACGCGGTAATAGGAGAATGGTGCAATCTCGGCGGCGGCACCGTAGCCTCCAATCTAAAGAACGACTATACGGAAATAAAGTTGTGGAACTATACCGCCCACCGCTTCCTGCGCACCGGGCTGCAATTCTGCGGCCTTATAATGGGCGACCACTCTAAAAGCGCCATAAACACCTCTTTCAACACCGCCACAGTTGTAGGTGTGGGATGCAATATCATCAGCGAAGGCATGCCGAGAGTATTCATACCATCTTTCCTAAAGGGCGGCACAGCCGGTTTCGACAACGTGAATCTGAATGAATTTTTTGCCATAGCCCAGCGTGTGATGGCGCGCCGCGGCATCGTTCTCAACGACGCACATCGCCGTATGTATCAGGCTATATTCGACTTTGCCGACAGGTATAAATAGATTCAGATCTCTGGCAGCGATCTGCGCCGACCCATGTCGCGAAACTGTGTCGGCGTCATACCGGTGAGCTGCTTGAACTGCCGCGACAGATGCGCCACCGACGAGAAACCGGTGACATATGCTATCTCCGACAATGACATGCGGCCATATTTGACAAGTTCCTTCACCCGCTCTATGCGCAGAGCCATATAGTAACTCTCTATCGTACGCCCCTCGACGGATGAGAACAGGCGGCTTATCGACGCATACGACAGATTATGCCCGCACGACAGCACATCGGCCAGATTACCCGGTCTTTCGCCGGCATCTGACCGCACCAATTCTATAAGAGTATGCTTCACACTCTCCACAATCTCGGCCTCGCGGGTCTGTATAAGTTCAAATCCCTCATCTGTAAGCGCTTTTTCAATACGATCCATCAAACCGGGTGTTGCATCAGACTCGATCTCGGCCATGCCGAGTTCAACCGCCACAACTTTCAGGCCAAGCATATCGGCCAACACATGATGCACCGTATGCATACAATGGCGGCACACCATATTTTTGATCATAAGTTTCATATTCTGCAAATTTACGGATTTTTGGCGACAAACCACGAACAATTCATGCCCCGCTACGTTTTATGTATACATATTCAAACCTAAAGACACTTATAAAATGAAATACGAACAACCCGAATTACCCTACAAGCGCGAGGCCCTCGCACCAGCAATCAGCCCGGAAACAATAGACTTTCATTACGGCAAACACGAAAAAGCATATATCGACAACCTTAACCGCCTTATAAAAGGAACCGAATTCGAGGACATGGATCTCGAAGAGGTAATCGTGAATGCCAAGGGGGCATTGTTCAACAACGCCTCCCAGGCGTGGAACCATATATTCTATTTCTTCACTTTCTCGCCGGAAGGCAGTCGTGAACCCGGCGGCGAACTGCGCAAGGCAATCGACCGCGATTTCGGATCGTTCGAAAAATTCAAGGAAGCATTTGTTGACGCCGGCGTCGGATTATTTGGTTCGGGCTGGGTGTGGCTGTGCCGTGATGACGACGGCAAGCTGCTCATAACACAAGGCTCCAACGCACAGAATCCCCTCACCGACGGTCTTACACCTCTGCTTACATTCGATGTATGGGAGCACGCCTATTATCTCGATTATCAGAATCGGCGCGCCGATGCGCTAAAGGCTCTGTGGGACATTGTCGATTGGGACGTGGTGGAAAGCAGATTCTGATTTAAACAATATACAGCTTCAAAAACAGCGAAAACATTATCGATAGCACTTTAACTTAAGCATAATGTGATGAATGGGAAGGGAGGTACTCGTGAGAGCGCCTCTTTTTCTTTTTCAGCACGCGCACAAAGCAGCGCCCGGCATCTGCCGGACGCTGCTCGACGTTTCAACTATTTATTTATGATAGCCTTCCATCCAGTATCACTACTCGAATAAAAGGTCGGGGTAATTGTACTTCAGGCTTTAGCCATCGGTACATCACTATAACGCGGCCCGGGCGCAAAAAGTGGTGTTAAAATCGCTAAGAAAGTCTAAATCCGGAACCGGAAATATACATTGAGCCAGCATCGACACGACGGCGCAGGTTGTCAAGAGCTTCATCGAGATGTGCCGGAAATGCCATGCGCAACTGCTCGATGTCCACCGTACCGCCGCAACGGGCCAAAAGACTGTCAAGAGCCATATCGACAGCGGCACCGATATCCTTGCGCCGGGCTGACACAGATACTTCGCGGCAACAGTCGCACTTGCCACAGGGTGCGGAATCCTTCTCTCCGAAATAGGCCAGCATGGCCTGTACTCGGCAACGAGGATTACCGAACACATACGACCGCATGGCCTCCATGCGATCTTTTGCGCGCTCAAGCAGATCTTCGTATACCGACCGGAGTATCACCACGTGCTTGGGGAGATCGCGCGAGGTGGGGAAATACACAAAGGGCATATTGCTTTTCGGGATATAGCTCAGCACCTTCATACGCGATAGCATAAGAAGGACATCGTAGACCTGCTGCGGCGTACAGTGCACACCGGCGGACACCGACATCTCGTCGACCGGTACATAGTCGGCAAACAGGCCTGTATAACGGCGCAGAATATGCAGCAACACCCTGTCGGCGATACTGTCGAGCTCGAGATTGTAGAGATCGTCGCGCCGGGCCGTTATCATGACACGCGAACGTGAATTGAAATTCTCGTTGAACACGATGGCGCCCGCACGTGTAAGGGTATGCAAGGCGGCCACTGTGGGAGCAGGTTTAAGACCGAAAGTGGCCAAGAAACCTGTGAGGTTGAACTCGAATACCTTGTCATATCCCTCTCCTACTGCTATGCCGAGATAGTTGCACATGCGTTCGTACACCATAAGTATATACTCGCGACCGGGAAAGCTGTCATTGAGGCGGCGCTTCAACAAAGCCTTGTCGGGCGTGGATGCTATAAGTACGGCGTAAGCCTCCTTGCCGTCGCGGCCGGCACGGCCGGCCTCCTGATAGTATTCCTCGAGCGACGATGGCAGGTCGTAGTGTACCACCACTCTCACATCGGGCTTGTCGATGCCCATGCCGAAGGCGTTGGTCGCCACCATGACACGTATTTCGTCGTTTTTCCATCGATCCTGCTTTTCGGTCTTGTCGTGAGGGTCAAGCCCGGCGTGGTAGAAATCGGCCGATATGCCTGCCGCAGCAAGCATCTGCGCAAGCTGCACAGTGCGGCAGCGCGAGCGCGCATATACTATGGCAGACCCGCCGGTATTGAGCAGCACGCGCAGCATGCGCGATGGCTTGTCCTCGTCGCGCCGCACTATATAGCTGATATTAGGCCGTGTGAAGCTGCGGGAGAAGATCTTATATCCCGACCGCATATCGAGTTTGTCGGCGATGTCGGCCACAACGGCGGGGGTAGCCGTGGCGGTAAGAGCAAGAATCGGCGCATCTGGGAAAATCTCGCGCAGCACAGGCAGACCGAGATACGACGGGCGGAAATCATAGCCCCACTGCGATATGCAGTGGGCTTCGTCTATTACAATAATCCTGACATTCCAACGCTTCAGATCGGCCCGGAATTCCTCGCGGGCGAGTTTTTCGGGCGATATGTACAATATTTTTATCTTGCCGAGGTTGAGACGGTCTTCGGTAAGCCGTCTTTCCGGACGAGCCATGCCCGAATGCAGACAACCCGCACGGATACCGATGGAGCGGAGATTGTCGACCTGGTCTTTCATCAGGGATATGAGCGGTGTCACCACCAGTGTGAGGCCGTCGACAAGCATGGCCGGCACTTGAAATGTGATGGACTTTCCGCCTCCGGTAGGAAGCAGGCCTATGGTGTCGGTGCCTGCGAGGACAGACTCTATGATATCGAGCTGGCACTCGCGAAAGGCCGTGTAGCCCCAGTAGCGCGACAGTATATCGAGAGGAGTCAAGGCGGGTATCGATTATTCGGCGTCGCCAGAGGTGCGTATCTGCTTCACGAGCAGCTGTACGGGCGATGTGGCGTTGTGGTGGGTATTCTCCTCTATCGTGTAGCAGATATTGAACGGCTTGCCGGCATGTATGTAGTCGAAATAACGCGCCATGTTGAAAGCAATGCCGTTGATCACCTTGCCGGATGTGTCGTCGACCAGTTCGAGCTTGATGTGTTCGAGGTGCTTGCCTACGAGCATTGATGTGCCGAAGTCTTTCACACCGCGTGTGCAGAACGTAGGTTTCTGATTGCCGGGGCCGAACGGATTGAACAGACGCAGGGTAGAGACAAGCTCGGGGGTAATCTGAGCGAAGTTGAGGAAAGCGTCGATGTCGATGACGGGAGTCTGCTGCTCGGGCAGGATATGCGCGGCGACATATTCCTCGAAGCGGCGTGTGAACTCGGGGATGTTCTCTTCCTTGAGCGACAGCCCCACGGCATATGGATGGCCGCCGAAATTCTCGAGCAGATCGCGCACCGAATCCACGGCCTTGTATATGTCGAATCCCTGTACTGAACGCGACGAGCCGGTGGCAAGCCCGTTGGAGAAGGTGAGGACGACCGAAGGCTTGTAATACAGCTCGGTGAGGCGCGATGCCACAATGCCGATGATGCCTTTGTGCCAGTCTTTATTATATATGACAATGGATTTCTTGGGCGAATACATCTCTCCGCGCTGTTCGAGGATGGCATTTGCCTCGTCGGTGATGCGCTTGTCGAGGTCCTTGCGGTCTTTGTTGTACTGGTCGATGGCGAGGCTCTTACGGGCGGCGTCTTTTGAGTCGCGGGCCACGAGAAGCTCCACGGCCTCGCTGCCGCATTGCATGCGGCCCGACGCGTTGATGCGGGGTCCGATCTTGAATATGACGTCGGATATCGTGATTTCCTTGCCGCCGAGGCCGCATGTGCGGATAATGGCACGGAGACCGAGATTGGGATTTGAATTGAGCCGTTTTAGCCCCATGTAGGCCATGACGCGGTTCTCGTCGGTCATAGGCACTATGTCGGCGGCGATACTCACGGCCACGAGGTCGAGCATGCATTCGAGTTCGGCGGTACCGATACCGTTCGATATCGAGAACGCCTGCATGAGCTTGTAGCCGACACCGCAGCCCGACAGATGCCTGCACGGATATGTTGAGCCTTCGAGCTTCGGATTGAGGATGGCTGTGGCCGGGGGTAACTCGGAGTCGGGCACGTGATGGTCGCAGATTATGAAGTCGATACCCCGCTCGGCGGCATATTTTATTTCGTTGATGGCCTTTATTCCGCAGTCGAGTATTATTATGAGCTTGACGTCCTCGTCGGCGGCCTTGTCGATGACGGCCTGCGATATGCCGTAACCTTCGTCGTAACGTGTGGGAATGTAGAAGTCTATCTCGGAGTAGAAGTTCTGCAGGTATCTGTATACGAGAGCGACTGCCGTTGTGCCGTCGACGTCATAGTCGCCATATACGAGAATTTTCTCTTTTGAGCCCATGGCGCGGTTGAGACGGTCGACAGCCTTGTCCATGTCGGGCATAAGGAATGGATCGTGGAGGTCGCGCAGCGAGGGATGGAAGAATTTCTCGGCCTCGACAAGTGACGTGATGCCTCGCTGCACCAACAGCTCGCTCACCGGGGTGCAGTTGGCGTACCGGCGGGCCAGCTCCGACTCGAGTATCTGTTCCTCGCTGGTGAGGGGAAGGTAGTTCCATTTGCTTGTCATGGCGTCAGTTGGATTTTGGAGGTTGTGGTATCATGTGCACATCGAGCTGCGGGAATGGGAAACTGATGCCGATGGCGTTGAACTTGTCATAGATCTGCTCGAGCATGCTGTTATATACGGCCCAGTAGTCGGCGCTGAGCACCCATGCGCGCGCTTTTAGCACCACGGCGCTGTCGCCGAGGCTGTCGAGTACCACCGTAGGACTGCAATCGCGCGGTTTGAGCATTGTCTCGATCTTGCGACGGCGCTCTTCGCGGCGTTTTTCGATTTTGGATTTGCCGGCCTTGAACAGGCCGAAGAAGCGACGGCGCTGCTTCATGGCATCGGTCTCGTCGCCGGCTTCCGCATCGGCCACGCCATCCTGCTCGGCGGGTTCGAAGGGTGCGGGATCATCCTCGCCTGCGGCAGCGGCGGCAGCGCGTATCTCGGTGGTATGGGCCTCAAGGGTTGTTCGGACTATACGGCTGTCGGCTGCAAACATCGAAAGAATCACCTCGCGTGCCTGCTGTACGTTCTCTCCGTAGGATATTCCTATCGTCCAGTCGACGCGGCGGTATGCCTCGCGCGACCAGTTGTTGACTGAGCCTGTCGACAGGCCGCCGTTGGGGATTATTATCGACTTGTTGTCGGGAGTTACTATGAGGGTATGGAATATCTGTATCTCTTTTACGGTGCCGGCATAGCCCTGCGCCTCGATATAGTCGCCAACTTTATAGGGTTTGAGAAGCAGGATCAGCACTCCGCCGGCAAAGTTCTGCAAGGTGCCGCTGAGGGCCATACCGATAGCGACGCCGGCCGAGGCGAACAGCGCCAGGAAGGAGGATGTCTCTATGCCGAGAATGCCGATGACCGTGACTATAAGTATGAAGTACAGCACGATGCGTACGAAACTCAACACGAACGTCGACAGCGAGGACTCGACATTGCGTCTCAGCAGTATGCCGTGTACAAGATTGTATAGCTTGCGTATGATATATTTGCCCACGTAGAACACCACCAGAGCTATTGCCACATTTATTGCAAGCCTGACGATGCCGTTGACGAGGTGGTTCATCAGCTCGTCGAATGTGAGGGATTTGAGCATGCGCGACTCTTGTCCTATCCCGGGCACCGAATCGGGCACCGCAGGCAGGGCGTTCTGTATACGGTATATTATATTCAGCAGATTCATGATTTATCTTACATGATGGGAACCTACGACATCGGCGGCCCACTGCAACGAGGGATAGCCGTTGACATCGTAATCGTCGGGGTTGTTGAAAACATAGGTTGCAAGGCCGGATGTGGAATACACGGGATACTCGTCCCATATCATCTCTGTGGCGGCCTTGTACGGTACGACTGCGTCTATGGCTTTATTGAAGCGGTTCACGAGGGCGGCATCAAGCTTTCCGGCGGCAGCGAGAGCCGACACGTACTCGCCGAAGTCGATCGACTTGCCCTGACGTGAGTAGCGGCTTCGGTAATTGGTGACGTTCTCGCCGGGATGTGGCAGCGGAGTGAGGTCGTATATTGCCGCGGTGGCTGCGGCGAGCTCGTCGAGGCGATGGGTGCGTATCACCCCCATGGTACAGGTGCGGTCGATGGCAGAAGGGAGGGAGTTGTAGTGCTCGAAAGTGTTGGCGGCGGCTTTGATAAGGGCGGATTCAGAACCGTCGACAAGGTGGCGCATGTTGAGGTCGTAGCGTGTGCCGGGAGTAGGCAATTCCGACGGGCTTGCCACGACATACTTCACGGCGTGGCGCAACTCATAGGCCACCTCGACGGTCGACATATAGCAGCAGTCGAAGTATACATAGTCGAAACCGCGGCCCTCAAGGACTGAGGCAAGGGTGGTGACATTCATCTTCTTGCCGAAATCCGAGCCGTAGGACAACGGTCGCACCTTGTCGAAGTTGTCGGCCAGTCCGTCCTGCTGCCATCCTGATGCGTGGCTCCACAGCACAAGGCCATAAGTATCGGACGGCGCCATGGATTTCATATCGTCAAAGACTTCGTTCATGCGCGCCGCTGTCACCGACAATGCGCCCGGCTCGTATGTCTTGAGGATGCTGTTGCCATCGACTGTGTATTCGGTGAGCGTGGGAGCCGAGCCGTCGGCTGCGGCACGATACACCAGCCAGCGTCCGCCGGCGAGGTCTCCGGCTTTTATGGCCTGCTCCATCTCGAGAATATCGGCGGAGTCGAAGCCCGAGCTTCCGAGATTATTGGTAGCGACAATGTACACGAGCACCGTACGCGAAGTATCCGAAACCGGATCGCCGGGCTCGTCATTGTGGCACGAAGATACCGCACAAGCGACAGCACAGCAGGCTATTATCGTAAAAAAACGTATTATGCATTTCATATTACAAAATTACGAAAAAATCCGCTGATTCGTGGTGCGGCGCCGTGACCGTTAACTAAGATTAACCATAATAACAGTGTATCTCACACGGATTGCGCGGATTTTCACGGATTTTTTTTTGGGGGGGGATTTGGTACCGTTGACTGAATCGGCGGCCTTCGGGCGCCTACACTGTGTGGGTTGTCCGGCCGAGCACGCCTCGCCTTGAGGCTCGGCGGACTCGGTTACGAGTAAATCGGCGGGCTGCGCACGCCTTGGCCTTCCGGGGATGGGGGCGGGTAAGTCGTATAAGTCTTATATATGCACGTACGGCACCCCGGCCGCGAGTCGACAATCTCGCGGCGGGGTGC
>CAJTMY010000023.1 GCA_910577355.1 uncultured Muribaculaceae bacterium | reverse complement strand
GGGGGGCAGTTTCTTTGACCACGACGGGGTTAATTTAATTGAGTTTTTCCAGTCAAAGGCGAAGCCTCGCTCTTTGACAAAATCGCATACTGGCTTGACACCGCCGAGCAATGGATTTTCGACACTTTATGCTCCGCGTCCGTCATAGACGCTATCCTCGCCGACAATCCCCAATCCGCCATCCTCCATCCTCTCGCCGCAATAGCGGCTCACCAAGCCCTCGCCGACGCGATACCGTCGCTCGACCTCGTGCAGACGCTCAACGGCTTTGCCGTGGTGAGCAACCAGAATCTCGCCCCGGCATCGCGCGACCGCGTGGATCGGCTAATCGCCGCCCACCGCTCCCAACGCGACACCGCCATTTCCGCACTCATTCCCCGGCTTGCCGCCGCTCCCCAATGGCGCGACACGCCCCAATGCGGCTTCTTTCGCTCCACGCTCTTTCCGACACCGGCCCACATCCGGCCCCTCGCCTCCGGCGCGGCGACATGGGAGCGATACGAGGAACTGCACCCGGCCATCGCCGCCGCTGAAGACCGCCTCGCCACCGAGTACATATCCCCCGATCTGATGCAACGGCTTCGGGATGAAGCCCTCGGCCTCATCAATCCCCATTCCCCAATCCTCACTCGACTGTGCGAAGCACTACGAAGCCACGTCGCCGACATCATACAGGACAGACCCCTGCGCGACACCGCCCTCCGCGATATTGTCGACTATATCCGACGACATCCCGACACCTTCCCCGAATGGCACCGCTCCGACACCGCCCGGCTTTTCTCGCCCCCTGTGTTCCGCAACAGCAAGGAATCTCGCGGATATTGGTTTTGAGGCAGACCGCCGACAATCCGAACCGAAGCCATCCCGACACCGTTTGCCGGACATAATGAACCGTGGCGTTACGGCACGGCGCACCGATTTTCCTGTGCAAAGTTAGCAAGCCGCGTCTTATGCAAGGGCAAGTGTGCGCTCCGCGTTCCCCCTTTCTTCACTCCGTTGCAGAAAGGTAATCACCCTTGCATCGACAGACGCTTGACGCTTGCACCCGGATGCACGTAAAATCAAAGTGCTCCGGCACATAACCCATTAAAACTATTCATTATGATTACCTCCGACAAACGCATCAAACAGGAAGACTTCGGCAACATCACCGACTATTCGGCAGTCCGCCCCAAAGGAATGAAGAAATTCTATGCCTACGCACACTTCACCGATATGTCGTACTGCCTGTTCTCCAACATCTTCGCGGCCACTCGCACCGCCGCGCTGCGAATCGCCCTCGACCGCTTCGCCGACTGCACCGAATACCTCGCCGGCATCACCCTCCACGGCGACGACTGAACCCGGCAGCCGCCTCCCTCCGCGCCTCGGAGCTTCGGCTTCGGGGCTTTTTCTTGTATATCTGCCCGATTTTCACTAACTTTGCGGTAGTTAATTACAAGAATACTTTTATGGCCGACCATCTTAAACAAATATTTGTAATAACGTGCATAGTTTTATTAAGCACTTCATTATCTGCTCAAGAAAGTAAAGTAGACCGTTTCGCATTTGTTGTCGATTCGATACACAAGCAATTCGTATTTCCTCATCATATTGGTCCAGGAATAGACCTCACCAACATTGGCGTGGATAAAGACGAGAAAATGCTCGTCATTAACTATATGCTCAATCCTGAATTTGTAGAAACGGTTGTAAAAAATATTTCCTCTGAAAATGGGATTGCTCAACTTCTTACGGGTTATGATGAAATTTTCTCAATTTCAATGATTGAGGCTGATTCCGGATTTCGTGCAATAATAACAAGTCCTTCTGCCAATGGCTTAAATCAGACTAAAATCGTAGATGTTCCTGCATCTGCAATACCGATAGTTTACTCCAAACTAAAGAATGGCGATTATTCATCCTTAAAACCTTATTTAGAAATGTTGGAGGCTACTTTTACAAATATGGATTTCCCAGTTAAAGTGGCAGAGGGTGTCTATCTGATTAAGGGTTTTATAGAAAATAAAGATGCAAATTGGGTGTATAGAATCAATGGAAACATTGACAAATCGCTTATTACAGATGCAGTTATCCAAAATAATCGTATAAATTTGCTCAATAATCTACGCGCAAATTTAAGTCCTGATTATGTAAAAGAGATTGAAGACCAGGGCATCCGACTTCATTATAGTTATTTAGACGAAAAAGATAATCTACTATTTGAGTTTATATTTTCGTCTGATGATTTAAGGTAAGATAACTCCGGCTATAAGCGTCTTTTCGTCATAGCGGGCGACACCATACTTTCGCAGTATGGATTCGCCCGTTTTACATATCGACCTCGCCGTGCCGCAAGGCTGGCACGAGCTTTCCGACAAGCAACTCCGATACGCTTTCGAGCTTATCGCAAAAGCCTTTACCTCCGACGAGATAAAGACACTTTGCCTTTTCCGTTGGTCGGGTCTGCAAGTCCGACACCGACACAACGCCGAGTTTGTCTGCCGCCTCCGCAAACAGACTTTCCGACTTACAGCCCTCCAAATCGCCGAATTGTTGTGCAAGCGAGAGCAGAGCGGAGCTTGCTCTGGCTATGCCGAGCGTAGCCAACAATGCGCTGAAAGCGAAGTGCTTCCGGCTCTTGACTGGCTCGACACCATACCGCCGCAGCCGGTCTGTATCTCGCGCATCGGGCGTTACCGCCCCTTTGCCGCCGACTTCTCCGAAGTCGCCTTTGAGAAATTCATCATCTGCGACAACCTCTATCAAGGCTATCTCGCCACGCAGAGGGATGATCTGCTCGACCAACTCGCAAGCATCCTCTATCAATCCCCAATCCCCATTTCCCTATCCCCGGCTGAAAGAATTTCAGCCTTCTACTGGTTCGCGAGTGTCAAAGACCTTTTCGCCCGGCAATATCCCAATTTCTTTCAACCCTCCGCGCAACCCGACAACCTGCTTGGCGGCAGCCGTTTGCCGACCGGGGCGCAAATCCAACAGGCCGTTAACACGATGATTCGCGCCCTCACCAAAGGCGACATTACCAAAGAGCGCGAAATACTCTCGCTCGACACCCACCGCGCCCTCACCGAGTTAGACGCGCAAGCAAAGGAATACAAGGAAATCAACAAGACACTCCCGAAGAAATGAACCCACAGGACACCTACAACTGGAACGCCACTAAATTTTTTGAAAATTTAGTTGAGCGCAACAAGCTCGCAATCGCCGAAAACTTCGTTTTCTGCCGTGTCAGCGGTTTGGAAGGCTTCGAGGAAGCCCTGCATAATCTCCAGACGGCACCGGCCATCGTCGCCGTCAGCGACACCTCCGAGGGAATTATGGATATGAACAACACCCCACGCACACGCCGCATAAAGACCGTGTTCCTCGCCATGCGCCACGCCCTCGACGATATGGAGGCTCGGCAGGGGTGCTTCGACACCCTCCGCGAGCTTTTCAGGCAGTTCATGTCGGTGCTGCTGATGGAGAAAACCCGCCTCGAACAGAACCGCATCTACCTTGATCCGCAAATCACCTTCACCGAGATAGAGCGATACTTCTTCTCCGGCGCAGCCTGCGCCTACTTCCACATCGCCATCGACACCTTCACCGATCTGCGCTATCGCGCCGAGGAATGGGAAACAGGGGATTTGGAACCCGAATAAGAGTCAAGGCTTTAACGACTTCATCAATCCTCCGAGGATTTTGCCGATTGTAATGCACTTGGAAATGATATCGTTAGCCTCACTCTCAGTTATATATTCAAGCATTTGTGCAATACGTATCTGTGTCCTCACTTCATTAAGCGAGCCATGAGCAATGGAAACAAAATTAGCGAACTCCGCTTTTGAGTATCTGCCATGCCCCTCCGCAATATTTGAAGGAATGGAAACAACTGCCCTCTGCACTTGGCTTGTCAATCCAAATCTTTCTTCCGTTGGAAATTTCTTTGTTAGCGCATAAACATCCTTTACGAGCTTCATACTCTCTCGCCACGCATCAAGATTCTCAAATGTGATTATAGCCATAACCTCAAATATTTACGCAAAATTACGCAAAAATGCCGAATTTCCAATCCCCGATTTCCGATTCCCAATCCGCACAAAAGGAGCGTGAACGCTATGTAAAAGCGTTCAACGCGACTATGGTGCGGATATGGCGCGAGCGCATCGCCCTGCTGAAAGTAATCGACACCGGCGCGTTGTACCGCTCCACGCTTGCCGTCGGCATGACCGCAGACGGCAAAGTAACCTCCGTGACCCTCTCGCAACGCTTCAACACCTACGGCATATTCCAGGACTACGGCACAGGCCGCGAGGTGCCACGAGGCAACCCCGGCGATATAGGCAGAGATAAAATCCGACAACGCCGCAAATGGTTCTCCACCAAATACTACGCCTCCGTGATGAATCTGAAAGAGTTCTTTGCCGACAACCTCGGCCGCGACTTCTGCGGCATCGTCGCCAACGCCCTCAACGACCGCTCATTCCGCCAGTCGCTAATTCGTTGAGTTACTTTTTCGTGATGCTATTTCTGCAATTTTTTGTAGACCCCAAAACAGCAGTAGAATGATAAACTGTATCACAGGCAACAATACCATATAGAATACCCACCCCCAACCATTGCTGTCTGCCTCCGTGAAGTGCATATAAAGATAATAAACTGTATATATACAGACGATTATACAATTCACTATCGCACCATTGCGATGCGACATTTTATATAAAGGCAAGGTTATCATCAACGGTTGACTTATGAAGAATCCCATCATAACTATTGCACGATTTGGCAATGCCAAATAAATGCAAGATGAGAGTATCAATAATTCAGTTATCGCCCAAACGCTCCAAAACCGCTTATCTGTCAGCCTCATATATCAACTCTCTGTTCCTCTTAAAATTCCAAAATTTATTATAACAATCACCAGTTTTGCTATAATACTTCCACCATCCAAATTCTTTATCATAATTCAACGCGCCGCCAATAGGGCGATATGCAACCCATCCCTCCATCATCAATAGACTGTCGGGATAGTAATAACGAAGATAAGCTATTGAATCCGGCTTTTTATTAAATCCGTCTATAATAGGAAATACGTTATCGTTGGCTCTTACACTATCGACTTTTACTATGGCCTTATCTCTAAACTCCACTATTCGATTTATATTCCTTATCGTATCTATATTTATAGGCGGCTCAAATTCGTATAAACCTTCTTTTACCCATTTCCCTATTTCTGATATGTATTGACTTTCTATTCCTTCATTCCACATCTGCAATACATAATCTCTTGAAAAGTTAACCAAAGAAAATGTCAAATCATTATATGTATAAGCAGAAATAGTCTGTTCAAGCCCAATTTCAGATAAAGACTGTGGCGTTTCTCCATTTTGCTCAATATAATCACACAGTTTGTCTAAAACCTCTTTTTGACTTTGTGCCACACTCATTCGCTCCAAGTCTTTGGAGCTATCCGATGCAAGATGAATACCAATCAATAATACTGAAGCCAATAGAATAAATCCTATGGCTACACTCCATGCAATTAGTTTTCCAACCTTATTCATATGCGGTTTAGATTTAGGCATTATACGCAAAGTTACACATTTTCGGCGACATACGGCGCATATCTCCGAAATTTCGTGTCTTTTCCACGGCGACACCGTCGCCGTAGTTTTGCGGTAAAGATTACCGCAATGATTGACGTAACGACCTTAACCCAACTCATTACCCAATTTCGGAACACCACGGCCTCAAACTCCGTATCGCCCGAAACCGTCGGCTCTATCCTCCAAAAAATTGTCGACATACTCGCCACCGCCGGAACACAGGCGAACCTCGACATCATCAACAAATGGCACGAGGCCCTGAAAACCGCCGCGCCCGCGATCACCGCGCTTTCGCAGGGCAACGCCGACCGCAACCACATATACCTCGCCGCCCGAAGTGTCAACCTATACACCGGGGCGCAGTCCACGCTGTCGCCCATACAGATACAACAGGCCACCACCGAGCGGGCCGGAGCGATGCGCGCACAACAGGTCGTTGACCTCAACGCCGCAAGGCGCGACGTGGCCGACATCAAGAAACAGATACAGACCATAAACTCCATGCTCGGCGTCGGCTCCGCCGACAACCTCTATAACGCCTCGCAAATATCCTGTCAGGTAATCAACGGCTCGCTGCACTTACTCGGCGCGCAGACACTCACCGCCGCCGGATATGTGCCGTATCTCTTTCGGCGTGTGCGCAAGCGCAACCCCTACAAGAACAAGTTCGCCACCGCCGAGCAACGCGCCGCGCGGCCATACTGCCCGGCCAAGAAAGGCTGGGGGCTGTACGGCTCAATTTACGCCGTAAAACTCGACGGCTCCAAAATCCTCTTTTCCACCAACTCGCACAGCCTCCTGTCCGTCAAGGCAGAGGGATGGTCTGCCGCCGCCTCGACACTCGTAACGCGGCATACCGACCGCCACGGCAACGTCCGCTTCGGCCTCGGTCGTAGCTCCGTGTCGCTCACCGACCCCAGGAATCCGAAAAAACAGCGCATGATACGCCTCGTTTTCGGAATCGGCTTCGCCAAGCCAATCTATCCCGGCACCGCCGCAATCATACCGGCCAACCTCGCAAGCTCCCTCGCCACCTTCACCATCATATACGACCCCGGCACAAAATCATGGGCTTTTGGCCCATGAAAGGGATTGGGTATTCGGAATTGGAAACCGGGGGCAATGCCCGATTCCCGATTTCTGATTCCCGGTTCCCATGCAGCAGCCTCCGGCTGCAAAAAAGAAAGCCCTCACGGCGAGCCGCAAGGGGATGCTATCTTTTATACGAGCTATGATAGCCCTGAATTATCTCCCTTTTCGGGAGCGTCATCCGAGGGGATGCTATCAATGAAACGCCGCCCGGATAGCCCACACGGGAAATGCTATCCGTCATACGTAGAGGTATCCAGTTCATCTTCAGCGCGGCTTTACATTGTTAAGAGGTGTCCGGGTCATTTTTAGTATGGTTTCACTTACAGATGCAAAGATAGCCATAATCCGCCACATAGCCAAATAATTACACCACAAAATATGAACCTCCGAAAACATAAGCCCACCATTCAGCTGCTCGCCGCAATAGCCCTCATCGCCCTGGGCTGCGGGCTGCTCATAGCCGGATTTATTCTGCCCCCTCCGGGCGAAATCCATAACTCCGTCCTTATCGCTTTCGGCGAAATCCTCACTTTCGCCGGGGCGTTGTTCGGCATCGACTATCATTATAAATACTCGCGGCCAAAAGACCGCGACGAAGACATAACCTCATAACCATATAACCCCATAACCTTATGCGAAGCATAGACAAAATCATCGTCCATTGCACGGCGACACCCGAAGGGAGGCCCTTCACCGTGCAGCAGATTAGAGAGTGGCATACAGCCCCGAAACCGCGCGGCAACGGCTGGCGCGACATAGGCTATCACTACATCGTATATCTCGACGGCAGCGTACACAATGGCCGACCTGTCGAGCAGATCGGCGCACATTGCTCCGGCCACAACGCAAACTCAATCGGAGTGTGCTACGTCGGCGGCTGCGACGCTACCAAGCGGCTACCCGACGGCCAGTTAGCCCCCAAAGACACCCGCACCCCGATACAGAAAACCGCCCTCCGCCAACTCCTGAAGACCCTGAAAGCCCGATACCCCAATGCCAGGATATACGGACACCGTGACTTCGCCCCCAAAGCCTGCCCCTCATTCAACGCAACGAAAGAATACGCCGACCTATGAAACGACTTCTCGCATACGCTCTAATTTTCACCGCTCTTTTCTCATCTTGCCGAGCCAAAAAAGAAATAGCGGTGAGTGAGAAAGCCGACATCGACAGCACGGCCTCGATACACACCTCCGGCTATATCCTCAAAATTGATACTGCATTGCGCAGAATCAATTTCGCCTTCGACACTCTCGACATCGCCATCGAGCGACACGTCGCCGCTGATACAATGGAGAGAGTGCGCATCCGCGCCGTCAAAGGCTCCGTCATTGACAACCGCAAGCGGATTGTCAACGACATTGAGGGATATAACCGACTTGACACCGTGGCTTACAAACGCGCCACGGCCACATCGCGCACCGAACACACCGCCACGACTACGGCAGCCGAACCGCCGAACACAACCCTGATATTTACAGCCCTCGGCTGCGTGATAATCCTCGTGATCGCCGTATTCGCCTACCTCCGCCGCCGACATTAACCGCACCCACCACACACAGACACAGTAGACGTTTTTTCATAAGTTGTTTTGTCAGCGATAAGTCCGTGAGGATATATCGCTGTTTTTTCGTAACTTTGCACAATGAAGATACGAACAAAAGCATTTTTAATACTTCAAATTGCGGTAGCTTTTGTTACAGCAATTATTATGACTATTTATTGGACGGTAACGGGAATTATAGCCGCCGAGCCATCATTAGGTGTGTTCGATAGCCTAATTAATTCTACCATATCCATAATCCCATTTGCAATTATTTTGTTTCCTGTCTGGAAATTTTGGAGAGGCAAATCATGGTATTCACTTTCATTATGGTTTTTATTAGCAATAATTATCATCGCACCTATTTTATTCATCCTGTCTAATATCCTTCGGGGTGATATATCTTTTGTGCTTGCATGGATAGGAATAATCTATTGTGGGTTTGCCAGCCCCGCTTATTTGATAATCGCGTGTATAATAGGCTTGCTTGGTAAATACTTGGTAAATAGATATTCAAACGACATTTCATAACTAACTCCGATGATTTAAGACGGTTGCCCGCGAGGGTAGCCGTTTTGCATTATCCCCGAACCCACCCATAGCGTTGTGAGGCGGCGGCTTTACGGCACTGGCCGCTTTGACTTAATCGCTCCGGCGCGTGGCGGCTCGCTTGGCTTCCGCTCCGAGTTCTGCGCTGCGCTTGTTGCCCTCTGCCGTCGGGTGTCGGCCCCGGCACACTCCCGAATTGTTCCGCTTGGAGACCTCCGCAAGCTCCGGCCTCCCTGCGCTCCACAACCGCCTACGCAAGTGCTCCGGCTTCCGGGAGAGAGCCTTGAACACAGTTCAGACCGACACCCGGCGGCGGTGTTCAAACACTCCGAGCCTCGCCGCGCTCCCTGTCGCCACGACCCTCCGCTCACACCATCGCGCCCATAGCCGAAGCCGCCACCGCGCAACGCCCGGCAGAGGAACAACGGCCACCCTCACAGGCGTACATCGTTCATCGCGCATCGTTTATCGGGATTTGGCCGAAGCCTCGATTAACAATAAACGATACACGATAAACGCTCGATACAGCGGCACGTCGATATGCCGACACCCATTGCCGACATCAAGGCACACACCGGGGCAGACAATCGCCCTGCGGCTTGCAGCCTACGCTCCACGCCAACGCCGAGAAAGATGGGCGAGGCTTTCGTGGCGACACCCCAATGACATTGTTTCCGGCTGCGCCTACAACAAAGTCAACTCCCTGCGGTCGGGGGTGCCTTGCCACGGCTTCGCTCATCCACTCCGCGCCGCCGCTGCGCTATCGGCTGCACACCTCCGGGCGACGCACAGCCCCGACGATATGCGCATTGACATCGGCAACGATACAAGGACTTTACGACTCCACGATTATTCGGCATAACGACACATAGACACAAGCCCCTCCCCATACCCCAAGCGCGGCGCGGCGGCAGACAACTCCGCTCCGGCTGCCGTGGCGGTCGCTGATGCAAGGCCGAGCGGACATTCCGCATCAATCGAAAATCTTTAACCGTCCAACAACCCACTGCCGGGGCAGAGGCTCTTATGGCCGAGCTTTTCGGTTGGGCTGCATTGCTCCGCCTTCCATCACCGCCCTTTGGCCCCGGCCACCTCCGCTACGCGCACCGTCGCCACCGCCACGCTTGCCACGACATCACCCCGACGTGCTTCCGAGATATGTTAATGATGCAGCCGAGAGTGGACCGGCCGGGATATAAAAGGAATGTGGCGCGGCAACATAAACCGTTGCGACACCCCTCTCTACTTTCGGGGTGTCTGCAACGCATCCGTGCCACGTTCCACCCGGACACTATCGCCAACCCACCAACTCGGCCACATCATCGGGGCATCACCGCCCGTCGGCTGATGTAGGAATAGGAGTTTGCCGCGAACTCAAATTGCCCTGCGTCCAATTTGATTATCGCGTCAACGGCATCACCGCGCTTTCGGCTCGGTGGGGCGTGGGGCAGATTTGGGCGGTGAGGTGGCGGCGGTTACATATTCCGCTCCGAAAAGCCGAGGCGAGCCGAAAAAAGCGGCAGGCCGTGGGGGGATAGTGCGAAGCACCCTCGGTGGAAAATATTCCCCCGAACCCCCTTTACGCCTGATAAGCCGCTGTCTTTCAGGCTCGCAACGATTTTAACCTCCTAAAAATCCGTGGGATTTTGTAGAACCGCCGAAACGGTACGGCTAAAACGTTGTGTGGCATCTCCTTACCGCCGCTATGCTCCGGGACCCGATTTCATACCCGAAACATAGCGGCGGGAGGTGCCTTTTCAGAGCGCAGACACCGGGGCCCGACGGCGAAGCCGCCCATTGTCTGCGCTCCACACCCCTAAAACTCCGTCTTTTAGGGGCAGAAAGGTGAGGTTTACATTTGCCGAAAATAGGTAATATCTTATGGCAAACTATAATACAACGGCAACTGTAACCCTCTCTGTCAACGGCAAGCAGGCACAGCAGATGCTCAAACGCTTGCAGAACGAAGCCGCCACACTGGAGAAGAAAATCTCCAAAGCGGCGACCGCCGGGGATAAGGCCACTATGTCGAAGCTGCAAAAGCAACTGAAACAGACCAACGGCCTCATTCAGCAGTTGCAATCCTCGGCCAAGACCGCAGAACAGGTGCTTGCGCGGATGGACCGCGCCACTCCGCGCGAACTTAACAAGGCTCTCCGCACCCTGCAATCACAACTTAACGGCATACAGCGCGGCACCACCGCGTGGGATGCGCAGATAGCCAAAATCAAGGCTCTCAAAGCAGAAATCGCCAAAGTCAACGCGCAGCTTGCGGTCGGGCAGACCCGGTGGCAACGATTCAACAACTGGCTCAACAACTGCCAGACGGCGATACTGGGCGTTGTCGCCGCAGTTACAGGGCTGGTGATGGCCGGGCGTAAGGCCGTAAACGCCTACGCCGATATGGAGGAACAGATGGCCAACACCATCAAATACACCCGAATGACCGCCGCCGAGGTTGAAAAACTCAACGAGATCTTCAAGGGGATGGATACCCGACTGGCGCGTGAGCAGCTTAACCTTCTCGCCCAGGAGGGCGGACGCCTCGGTTACAACACGGTTCAGTCGGTAAAGGAGTATGTCGAGGCGGCTTCCATTATCAATGTCGCGCTCGTCGACCTCGGCGAAGGTGCCACGCAGACCATCGCCAAGCTCTCTAACATCTTCGGCATGGAACAGATGTACGGCGTCCGCGAGGCGATGCTGAAAGTCGGCTCGACCGTCAACCACCTTTCGCAGAACTGCACCGCCGCCAAGCCCTTCATCGTGGAGTTCGCACAGCGCATGGCCGGCATTGGCTCGACCGCGAAAATGACTATCCCGGAGATTATGGCTTTCGCCGCCACCCTCGACGCGCACGGGCAGAAAGTGGAAATGTCGGCCACGGCTTTGCAGCGCACCATCATGGAGCTTTTCAAGAAGCCGGGCGAAATGGCGAGAAAGGTAGGACTGGAAACCAACACCTTCATCGAAACGCTCAACAAATCCACCACGCAGGGCGTGATGATGTTCCTCGAAGCACTCGGCAGACTCGGAGAAGACCAGGCGTTGGCCGTCCTCTCGCCGCTATTCCAGGACCTCGGCCTCGACGGTGCCCGCGTGTCCTCGGTTCTCTCCAATCTGTCGTCGCACCTCGACTTCCTCAAATGGCAGTTGGGCGAGGCCAACCAAGCCTTCCGCGAGGGTACTTCCGCATCCAACGAGTACGCCATATTCAACAACACTGCCCAGGCCAGTATCGACAAGGCGCGAAAGCGCGTGTCGGAGTTGGCTATCGAACTCGGAGAGAAGCTGTACCCGGTCATGCGCCACATCTACACATCGTCCTCGGTGTTCCTCCGGGTGCTGAACGTCCTTGTTACCTTCCTAATCAAATACCGCACGGCAATCCTGGGAATAATCACCGTCTTTGCGGCATATTATTCGTGGCTCGGACTGGTGAAGACCGCTCATGTTGCCTATAACGTCGTTGTCAAGACCGCCATAGCCCTGCACAACGCATGGCGTGTGGCCGTGGTGCTCGGTCGTATCGCCGTCATCGCCTTCACGCAGGGAATAGGCGCGGCAACCCACGCCTTCCGGCTGCTTACCGCCGCGATGTCGGCAAACCCATTCGGGCTTATACTCGCCGCCGTGACCGCCCTTGTGCTCGTTGTCAAGGCGTTGTGCGACCGTACTTCCGAATACACGAAGAAGCTGCGCGAGGCCGTCAACACCGCCGCCAATTTCTCAAAGGAACTGTCGAAGGAGCAGCGGCAGCTTGATGAACTGTTTGGAAAGCTCGAAGCCTGCAAGCGAGGAACGAAGGAATACAAGGAGGTCAAGGACACCATCATATCGCAGTACGGCAAATACCTTCGCGGTCTCATCAACGAGCGCGGCGAGATTACAAACCTCACCGCCGCCTACAATCGCCTTGCGGCTGCTGCGCGTATCGCCGCGAAAGAGCGGGCCATACAGGGCGCGAAAGACGCCGCGCAGGAAACTTTCGACGACGCTTTCAGCGGCCTTGCAAAGAAGTTGCAGGAGCAACTTATCGCCTACGGCAAGTCCTACAAGGACGCCGTGCGCATCACAAACCGCGTCGTCATAGACTTGCAGACCACCGGCACAATAGGACAGGATATTGTCGGCGAACTGCAAGGCATCAAGGGAAGCCTTCAGGACAAATGGGGATGGACGGCGCACCCCGTCAATGTCGTGAACGAAATGATAGGCACACATAGCGAATACAACACCGCTATGGGCGAGATACGGCAGATAGAGCGCGACACCAATCCTCTCGCCGGATATTCCGCTGCGGATTTGCAGCGTCTTATTACCGACTTCGAGGGCAGAGAGGCGCAGGGGCAGGGAGGAACAATCATCGTCGGCATCAACGAGCCGAACCCCACCACTCGCCGGTTATCGGCCTCGGAACTGTCGCAGTTTCTCGACGAGGCGCGGGCCCGGCTGTCGCTTCTCGAATCCCCGTCGGCAGACCCGGTGCCCGGCAACCCGGATTTCTCCCTCGATGATTTCACTCCCTACGAATCGGAGAAAGACCGCAAGGCGCGTGAGGCGGAGGAACGCCGCAACGCTGTCAAGGCACGGCGCGAGTTCAAGGAAAGCCTCAACAACGCAAAGGGTGAATGGGAGGCCGGTGCCGCTCGGAATGTCAGCGACTACACCGCAGGGCTTAAATCCTGGACGCAATTCCTTCTCGACAAGTACAACCTCGAAGTGAAATACTTCGACGACCGGCTGAAGATATTCGAGGACAACAATCTTCAGGAGGACGAGGACTATAAGGAACTGCTCAAAAAGAAAGCGGAGTTACAGGCGGCATGGCTGGAGAAGAACGCCCGTATGTCGGTCGGGGAAAGCCGCCGCCGTCAGACCGCCGAGGAGGTACAGTTGCGGATGGACGCGGCTACGCCCGGCAACGCGCTCTACGGCAAGGAGGAAGCCTTGCAGCAGGGCCTCTTTGAGATTAAGATTAAGTATCTCAAACAGATGCGCGACGCATACCGGCGCGACAGCGAGGAATACCACAGCTATGTCGTGCAGATTGAACAGGCCGAGGACGCGGAGCGGCTGCGCCGTCAGCAGCTTTTGGCCGGACGCATCGCCGAGTGGCGCAAGCAGTATGAATACCGCGAGGCCGGGGAGCGTATGCGCCTGGAGGAAGACCTTTTGCTCGAAGCATACGACAAGGAACTTATCTCTTACGAGGATTTCCTTGCCGCGCAGCGCGACCTCCGCAAGAAATACGCCGACCAATATCTGCCGCAGTCCGCCAAGCCATCCGACGCCGGAGGATCGCCGGAGCGCATGGCCGCCGCAAAGAGGCGTGAACTCGATATTGTTGCATCCCTCGAAGCGCAGGGGGTGATTACCCACGAACAGGCAGAGGCCGCCAAAGACCGCATCAACCGCGCCTACGAGAAGAAAGCCATCGAGGGAGTGCGTCGCTTCGGCTCGACGCAGACAAACCAACTCCTTGACATTTACGAGGCATGGAAGAACTTTTTTGACTCCACCGAGGAAGACGGCGGCAACTGGGCGACGCGACTTGCCGCGCTCGCCTCGTCCGTGTTTGCCGTGATGACAGCAGGGATGCAGCAGTATTCGGAGTATGTAAGGGCGTGTGCCGACCTCGAAACGGCAAAGGCCGAAAAGAAATACGACCGCGAAATTGAGCTTGCCGAGGGCAATTCATACCGCGTCAAGAAAGCGGAGAAGAACAAGGAGAAGGAGCTTGCCAAAATCAAGAAGGAGGCCAACCGCAAGATGTTCGTCATGCAGGTTATTCAGGCCGTGGCGCAGACCGCCACCAACGCCCTCAACGCCTACGGCTCGGCTGCCGCCGTGCCTGTAATCGGCTACATACTCGCGCCCATCGCGGCGGCTATGGCCGTCGCCGCCGGTGCAATACAGATAGCCACCATCAAGAAGCAGCAACAGGCTTCGGAGGCGCAGGGCTATGCCGAGGGCGGTTTTACCCCTCCCGGACGCAAGGACGAGCCTGTCGGCGTGGTCCATGCCGGCGAATGGGTCGCCTCGCAGAAGCTCGTCAACAATCCGCAGACCCGCCCCTTGTTGGAAGCCCTCGACTACGCCCAACGCACAAATACCATCGGCTCGCTTACAGCCGCCGACGTGTCGCGCTCCATCACAGCCCCGATGGTGCTTGCCTCGCAGTCACAGGCCGCCCCGGTTGTCAACGTCAACGTGTCGTCGCAAGCCGCCCCTGCTGCCGATGAAACAACTCTCTCGACTCTAAACTCTACACTCTCGACTTTAACGGAAAGGCTCAACGAGCCGTTTGTCACCGTGAACACCGTTACCGGCGATCACGGAATCCAACGCGCCCAGGAGGAATACGACCGCCTTATGCGCAACCGCTTACCAAAATCAAGGAAATAAAATTGTCTATGGAGATAAGAATAAATGGCCGGGAAGCCGTATTGAAATCCGGCACCTCATTTGAGTATGTCGCTGAAAACCGTTTATTCAGCGGTTCGGACGGCTATACTTTGAGCATCACTTTTCCGCTCAAAGACTGCCCGGAGAACATCGCCATTTTCGGCAACATCAACCGCGCCGATGTCATTGCCCGAAAGGTTATCTACGAGTGTGAGATACGCCACGGCAAGTTTTTCAAGTTCGGCTCTATCACTGTCAACGAGATAAACGCCTCCGAGGTCAAATGCCAGTTTCTCGAAGGGCGCAGCGAGCAGAACTTCTCGCAGTCCTTCGACGATATTTATATAAATGAACTCGACCTCGGTTCCTGGCCGTCGGGCAAGCCAACTCCGGCACAGGCTTGGAATCCGGGCCACTCGGCGAGGCCGGAGGCTGTCGCCCTGCCGTGGGTAAACGACTATTCGGGCAATATCCAAAACCTTGCCGAGTATGTCGTGGACGATGCTACACAGCGTAGAGGGCACCACGAATGGCACACCGACACCTGGGGGCTGTCGTGGCAGCCGTATCTAATTACCATTGTGGCGCGTATCTGCGAGGCCGTGGGCTACTCATGCGACCTCTCGGAGTGGGAGCGGTCGGAGGAACACCGCTACCTCCTTGTATGCAACACGCTCCCGGCGGCATGGTACACGCCGCAATACGCCCGCGCCCTGCCGCATTGGACGGTCGCGGAGTTTTTCGAGAAACTGGAGCTTTTTCTTAACGCGGAGTTTGAAATCAACCACCGCGCCAAGACCGTAGGCTTCGCCTTCACGCAGTCTGTCCTCAAAGCCTCCGGCACGGTGCAGTTGCGCGATGTCGTCGACGAGCACAGCACGGAGGTATCGGTCGAGGATGCCCGGTGCGAGTATCAGGAGGCGAAGAATCTTGTCTATAAGGAGTGCGACCACGCCGTATGGAAATATTACTCTTGCGATTGGTTCATAAAGGCGTGGAAAGACCGCGCCGTGGTCTATAACTCGATGTCGGAGCTGCTTGCCGCCAACAGGGGATGGCGCACGTGGGACGGTCAGCACCACCGCAACAGTCAGATAGACCGCTTGCTCTATGCCAAAGACGCGGACGCTTACTTTGTGATCCGCGCCGTCAGCCGCACCGGGGAGTTGGTCGTGAGAGCCGGACGCGCGTATATCAAGTTCACCTATAAATGTGTGTTGCAGCCCGTGAATCTTTTCGGAGGCCGCATTGTCGACGACAGCGAGAATGCCGACCAAATCGAAATCGAGTTTGTTCCGGCGCGTATCGACTACACCGAGGAAAAATACGGTAAGGTGTTGTTCCTTTCTTTCTCCGGCTACGACGAGGACAACGTCGAAGGTGAGGACGAGAGCAAATATCCCTTCATGCAGACGCACCCCATACAGAGCCTCGAAGCCGGGGAGAAAGAGAAGAAAGCCGAGTATTACGACCGCATCTATTTCGGCTTTTGGGATGGCTCGCAGAACCACGGCGCAAAGCTCCCTTCGCCGTGGACGGAGGATATTCTTATCGCCGACGACTGGAGCAACTTCAACTACCTACACTTCAATATGCGCCTCAACAACGGCGCGTTGAACTCCCGGCGCATCGTCCACCGCATCGACCCGAAGAAGAAAACGACCTTTAAGTTCATCGCCGACAACATCCCCGACGTCCGCGCCGTGTTCAACATCCACGGCAAGAACTATGTCTGCGAAAAAATAACCGCGACCTTCACCGAGCAGGGAATGTCGCAGTTACTCAAAGGCGTTTTCTACCCAATCGGCTAATAGAAGCCGCACTAAAAGCCTTTGCCTTTTGTGCGCTCGTAGACTACTTCGGTGCCCTTGTCGCAGTTCTGTATTCTGAACTGCACGGCGCAACCGGCGGCAATATCTTTCGGCAGCTTTGCTGCAAGTACTTTAATCACTTCATCCACATTGTTAAATCCAATGTCGGTAAGTTCGGCCAACACAGCACCCTTGAAATAGGCCCTCGCGTAGACCATCATCTTTTTGGAGAGGCGGAACAGTTTTTCCTCCGGCTCGTCTATATCCTTTGCACGTCCTTGCTTGCTCGGCTTGTCGGTGAAGAATACGAAGTCTATCACCTTTGCGTTGAGCCGCCATGCAGGGGAGTAGTCTATCTTTACGTAGCCGCGTGTTACTTTCAGCCCGTGGCTGTGGTTCATGCCGAAGGCCACCTCATAGAGATTGGCATCGCAGTCATTCTGTGCTATCGTGCCCCATGTATGGCGGAACGTATAGACGCAGTAGTATTCCTCTTTTCTCATCCCCATGTCGGCGCATATCTTCTTTATGCCGTTGTTTACGTTGGCCGAAAAGCTGTCCGAATCGCAGTAGCGGACATGGAAATTGAAAAGATACTCGTCATCCTCCGGCGCGAGGTACTTTTCAAATACCGGGCGAATGAAAGGCTCAACGCGCATTTCAATATATGCCTCGTCGCGTCGGGCATGGCGTGTCTTGGCTCGCTTATAGCCTATTACGCCGTTATGGTAATTATCCTTGCGCATCTCGAAAAGGTCGACGGTGTTTATACCGCCGAGGCAGAGAACGAGCATGGCCACGTCGCGGCCCAGTTCGGGAAGCGAGGACAGCATCTTTGTCTGCGGCAGGGGGCGGTTGAAGAACTCGCGGCAGGCCTCCGCGCTGATGGCGCGCTGTACGCCGTTGTCGGACTTCGGTATCTGTACTTTCAGCCACGGATTGAACTTGATGCGCACGATGCCGCGCTCATCGTCGTTCAGCTCCAACAATGCCGCCTTGAATATCTGCCGGACGCATACGGGGTACATTTCTTTGGCGCGGTTTGTCATGGCGAGGCTTTCGATCCATCGCTTCAAGACCGCAGAACTGAGGTGTGAAAACATTACCCGGTTGGTGCCTATGTAGCGTTCAAGGTGCTGCACGGCCAACTTATAGTTTTTGGCGTTGCGTATCTGCCCTCGTTGTTCCATTCTGCGAATATGAAGCTGTGCATATTCGCTGAAACATTGCTCGCCATCGTCCAAAGTAAGGTACTCAATTAGCTCCTTCATTGTGAAAGCCGAAATATCCTTACGGTTGATTTTATCCGTGTAGCGGAGAATGAGGTTAGAGCAATACTCATTCACGACCGCATCTTTGATGTCGCCTTGCTTGGTTAATGACTTCGGGCCTATGATTTTGTCAGTCTTAATGTAACCCATTTTGCGGCGATGTACGATGCGGATATAGACCGGGTACATCCCATCCGCCCTCTGCTTTCTCACAACTGCTTTAAGATTTGCCATTTATGTTTGATTTTTTAGTGTATGCTTTGGTGGATGCTCGGTGTATGCGCCCTGTGTACGCGGTGTATGCACTGGTGTATGCAAATCTCGAAAACTTGGCAATTATAAGCGTTTCCAAGTGTACGTTCCGCCTAAGAACAGCATAGGCTGTAACCTCCTTTGTTTCGGAGTGTTACAGCCTATGAAGGTTATGTTGTCAGACTAAATCTCAGTCTTCGATGGCAGCCTGGGCGGCGGCTACGCGGGCGATGGGCACGCGGAATGGCGAGCAGCTCACGTAGTTCATGCCGAGTTTGGCGCAGAATTTCACGGACGAGGGTTCGCCGCCGTGTTCGCCGCAGATACCTACTTTGAGGTCGTGGCGGGTGGCGCGTCCTTTTTCTACGCCCATGCGTACGAGCTGGCCTACACCTTCCTGGTCAAGTACCTCGAAGGGATCGACCTTGATGATGCCGTGTTCCTTGTAGTATTTGAGGAACTTGGGTGCATCGTCGCGCGAGAAGCCGAAGGTCATCTGCGTAAGGTCGTTTGTACCGAACGAGAAGAATTCGGCTACGGTAGCGATCTCGTTGGCGGTGAGAGCGGCACGGGGTACTTCGATCATTGTACCTACCATATATGGGAGCGATCGTCCCTGCTCGTCGAATACCTTGGCTGCGGTCTCGTTAATTACGTTGGCCTGATGCTGGATTTCCTTGAGTGAGCCTACGAGAGGTATCATGATTTCGGGCTTCACATCGATGCCGCGTGCCTTGCAGGCGAGTGCGGCTTCAATGATAGCGCGGGTCTGCATCTCGGTGATCTCGGGATAGGTGATGCCGAGACGGCAGCCACGGTGACCAAGCATGGGGTTGAATTCCTCAAGAGCGTCGACTTTGGCCTTGACCTCTGCGAGAGAGATGCCCATCTCGTCGGCGAGCTCTTTCTGGGTGGCTGTCTGATGAGGGACGAATTCGTGCAATGGGGGATCGAGCAGACGGATTGTAACGCCGAAGCCGTCCATGGCCTCGAAGATACCCTCGAAATCGCCACGCTGCATGGGGAGGAGTTTGGCGAGTGCGGCGCGGCGGCCTTCTTCGTCGGAAGCGAGAATCATCTCACGAACGGCCTTGATACGGTCGCCTTCGAAGAACATGTGCTCGGTACGGCAGAGACCGATACCCTGAGCGCCGAAGTTGCGGGCCTGACGTGCATCGCGGGGAGTGTCGGCATTGGTGCGGACAAGTGTCTTGGTGTATTTGGCCGCGAGGTTCATGATTGCGCCAAAGTCGCCGCCGAGTTCAGGCTCGGTGGTGGGTACCTGACCGTCGTATACTTCACCGGTTGAACCGTTGAGCGAGATCCAGTCGCCTTCGTTGTATGTCTTGCCGCCCATTTCCACAGTCTTGGCCTTGTAGTCGACCTTGATCTCACCGGCTCCGGATACGCAGCACTTGCCCATACCGCGGGCCACAACGGCTGCATGAGATGTCATACCGCCGCGCATGGTGAGGATACCCTGTGCCACCGCCATACCGCGGAGGTCTTCTGGAGATGTCTCGATACGCACGAGAACCACTTTGCGCTTTTTCTCGGCCCATGCCTCGGCTTCTTCAGCCGAGAACACAACCTGACCGGCAGCTGCACCTGGCGATGCGGGCAGGCCTTTGGCCACTACTGTGGCACGCTTGAGAGCGGCCTTATCGAATACGGGGTGCAGAAGCTCGTCTAGTTTCTGGGGCTCCATACGCAAAAGCGCTGTCTTTTCATCAATCTTATTGTCGCGGAGAAGATCCATGGCGATCTTTACCATAGCGGCACCGGTACGCTTACCGTTGCGGGTCTGAAGCATCCACAGTTTGCCGTCCTGAATGGTGAATTCCATATCCTGCATATCGCGGTAGTAGTCTTCGAGACGATCGGCGATAGCGAAGAGTTCCTGAGCGCATACAGGCATCGATTCCTCAAGCGAGGGATATTTGGCGGCGCGTTCTTCCTCGCTGATACCCTGAAGGGCTGCCCAACGGCGCGAGCCTTCGATAGTGATCTGCTGGGGAGTACGGATACCTGCCACTACATCTTCGCCCTGAGCGTTGATGAGGTATTCGCCGTTGAAGATGTTCTCACCGGTAGCAGCGTCGCGCGAGAAAGCGACACCGGTAGCCGAGTTGTCGCCCATGTTACCGTATACCATAGCCTGAACGTTGACGGCTGTACCCCACTCTTCGGGTATCTGGTTCATACGGCGGTAGATGATGGCACGCTCGTTCATCCAGCTGTCAAATACGGCGCAGATGCCGCCCCACAGCTGTTCCCATGCGCTGTCGGGGAAGTTCTTGCCGGTGTAATCTTTCACAGCACCTTTGAAAAGGCGTACGAGGGTCTTAAGGTCGTCGACGGTAAGCTCGGTATCGAGTTTGATACCCTTTTCGTCCTTCACCTTGTCCATTATTTCCTCGAACGGGTCGATATCGGTCTTTGATTTGGGCTTCATACCGAGTACAACGTCGCCGTACATCTGCACAAAGCGGCGATATGAGTCCCATGCGAAGCGGGGATTGCCGCTCTTCTGAGCCAAAGCTTCAACAGTCGCGTCGTTCATGCCGAGGTTGAGAACTGTGTCCATCATACCGGGCATAGAAGCACGTGCGCCTGAGCGAACCGATACGAGCAGGGGGTTGGCGGGATTGTCGAACTCCTTGCCGGTAAGCGACTCTACGTGCTTGATGGCTTTCTCGACATCTTCTTTGAGACGTTTCACCACTTCGTCCTTGCCATATTGGGTATATTCAGTGCAGACATCGGTGGTGATGGTGAAGCCGGGGGGTACGGGCATACCGAGGAGATTCATCTCGGCGAGGTTTGCGCCTTTGCCACCGAGGAGATTTCGCATCCCGGCGTTGCCTTCGGCCTTACCGTCACCAAACGTATAAACTCTTTTCATGTTAATGATTTTATTTAGATAGTTATGAGTTAATTCTATTCTTTAACGCCAAAGACCTCTGCCGAGGCCTTGAGCGGTGCAAATTTACAAAATAAGTCTTTAAAAAACACCAAAAGCATTCACAATTTTTAAAAAGAAATGTGAATATCGGACTGTCACAAGTCGCTACCGGGCAAAAGCGAGAGATATTGCTGATGAAAACCGATTATACATTACAATCGGACGGGCATGCCGTTTATCTGTATTTTCCGTCTTTCGCATCATCAAGAATCGACAGGTAGGATGCATATCGCGAAGCGGCTATACGGCCTTCATCGAGTGCTGCGAGAACAGCACAACCCGGCTCGTGGGTATGAGTACAGTTGCCGAAACGACAATCCTTTGATAATTCAAACAATTCAGGGAAATAATGCGCCACTTCATATTTGTCAAAATCGATCGTGCCGAATCCACGCACACCCGGAGTATCTATTATTGCACCGCCGCCCGGCAGGCGGAACAGTTCGCTGAATGTTGTTGTATGCATGCCGGTGTCGTGGGCAGCCGAAATCTCGGCTGTACGTAGATCCAGTCCTGGAATAAGGCCGTTTATAAGTGTCGATTTTCCTACACCTGAGTTCCCAGACACAAGTGTGACCTTACCGCGCAGACGCTCGCGAAGGGCATCCATGCCCTCACCGGTACGCGCCGACACCGACATCACCTCATATCCTATCGAACGGTACAGATATTCCACAGCCTCGAGAAGTTCATGGTCTTCCGGATCTTCAAGAAGGTCTATCTTGTTTATAACAAGCAGAGCACGCACATTATATGCCGTAGCTGTGGCAAGAAAGCGGTCGATAAACGTGGTACTCGTAGCAGGATGCGCCAATGCCGCCACAAGCATTGCACAATCGATATTGGCAGCTATTATATGCGACTCCTTGGACAGATTGGACGCACGCCTGATGATATAATTACGTCGTGGCGATATCGCGGTGATATAGGCAGTGCCATCAGGCCCGGGAGGGCCTGCCGTAACATGGTCGCCGACAGCCACAGGGTTGGTGCTTCGTATGCCTTTGATACGGAAATTACCTTTTACCTTGCAGTTTACCTCCACTGTCGAATCGTTGTCATCGGCCACCACATAGTGCGAGCCGGTATTGCGTATTACTGTACCTTGCATTTATCATGATTTGAATCTGTAAAATTACAACAAAAATCCAAGCTTATGAACTAAATATCGCATAAATTCACAAATCATTAGATTACAACAGTTTATACATACCACAACATTTTTTTGTTAAAATTGTTATATCAACAGCATAATCAAAAGGAAATAATTTCGTAATTTTGCAGAAATTAAAGCAAAAATCAAACAAAAGCACACTATAAGTCACACAAAACGTTTAACCATAAAAAAATTCCGACTATGAACGTAGAAGAAATTGGAACCTATGCCGGCCTTGTATGGCAGGCTCTCTCCACAGCCGACGCCATGGGCGTAAAACAGATCAAAAAAGTCGCAAAACTGAAAGACAAGGAAGTATTCGCAGCACTCGGTTGGCTGGCACGCGAAGGAAAAGTAACCATCGACACTGATCCTGAAGACGCCAAAGAATTGCTTGTGGCGCTCGTACAGTGCTGAACCGACTTCTGAACCAAAGCCATTCCATCAGCCATAATCAAGAAGGCGCCGGATCATGTTGATCCGGCGCCTTCTTGATCATATGCATACAAGGTTTGGTATTTTTCACGAAAATTCGTAACTTTGAAGCCTGAATGAATCTTGACACATGCGAAAACTGATATATGCCCTGATATTGTCGGCCACAGCCATTGCTACATATGCGACGCCGGTCGACGAGGCCCGCAAATTATACCGGGAAGGTGAATACGAGCAGGTGGTGACATTGCTTGAGCCTGTGATTAAAAAATCGCCCCGCAACGGCAATGCCAATTACTGGTATGGAGCTTCATTGGCGGCATTGGGCCGAACCGACGAAGCCATCGCACCGCTGAAGCGCGCTGTAGAACGCAACGTGCCCGAAGCCGCCCTCGCTCTTGCCGGAATAGCCACCGGCAACTATGAGGCAGCCGATGCCCGCGAATATTACGACAAGTACGAGAGCCTTATGAAAAAAGGACGCCGCGACATTCCTGATGAAGTTGCAGAAGTCCAAAGCAAACTTGTCCTTATGGAGAACATGCTCAGCCGCGTAGAAAAGATAGCGGTCGTAGACTCGCTTATAGTGGATGCCGAAAGCTTTTTCAGCCACTATCGCCTCTCTCCCGAGGCCGGTAGTCTGGTCGACGGAGCTACAGTGCATCTTCCGGATGCGGAAATGGCATTCGTGCCTCAGAACAATACTGCGATCCTTTATGCCGAGGCCGATTCGCTCGGCAACTTTGTGCTGATGAGCGCCGATATTCTCGATGACGGCTCGATCGACCGTCCGCACCCCATCGAAGGCGACGATCTTGCAGGCGGCGGAAATGCCGAGTATCCTTTCCTGATGGCCGATGGCCTCACACTGTATTATGCCAACGACGGAGAGGGGTCGCTCGGCGGATATGACATATTCCTGACACGCCGTGGCGATGACGGTTATCTTCAGCCGCAGAATATCGGTATGCCATACAATTCGCCTTACGACGATTACCTGATGGCTATAGACGAGACCACAGGCGCAGGCTGGTGGGCGACCGACCGCAACCGTATTCCCGGAAAAGTAACAATATACATATTCATCCCCTCGGAAAACCGTGTGAATGTTGATGCCGATGACCCCAACCTTGTGGCTCTCGCCAAGTTGAGCGACATATCTCTTACACGTGAACCCGGAAAAGATTACACTCTGCGGCTTCCCGACCCCGACAGAAAGCAGGTTCCGGACAGAAACACCAAGCCGGCGGCATCTTTTGAATTACCGATAGGTCCCACCTCAAAGATATATCATAATCTGTCCGACTTCAAGTCGGCCGAGGCCCGCAAGGCCATGAGCCGTGCCATAAACTCCCGCGCCGAAATAAATAATATTGAGAATAGACTTGAGGAGTTGCGCGAGGCATACCGCACCGGCGACCGCTCTCAGACCGCCGACATACTCAATCTGGAGCATCAGCTCGACGAAGCACGCGCCAACTATATCCGGTACACCAATATGGCCATAGCCGAAGAACTTAAACACTAAATATTTTATAAACATCATGGAACTGACTGTCATAATCCTCGCCGCAGCACTCATAGTGCTTGTAGGCGTATTTTTCTATTACTGCCCGTTCTTCCTGTGGATCTCAGCGCGTGTGAGCGGTGTGCGCATATCGCTTATGCAGCTCGTACTTATGCGCATCCGCAAGGTTCCCGCCTCTGTTATAGTGCGTGCGCTTATCGAAGCGCACAAGGCCGGACTTCAGGATGTAACCCGCGACGATCTTGAAGCCCATTATCTCGCCGGCGGTAATCCGGAGCGTGTGGTACATGCCCTGGTATCGGCATCAAAAGCCAATATTCCATTGGGGTTCAAAATGGCGACCGCCATTGATCTCGCAGGCCGTGATGTATTCCAGGCCGTGCAGATGAGTGTCAATCCCAAGGTCATAGACACTCCGCCGGTGACCGCTGTAGCCAAAGACGGCATACAGCTGATAGCCAAGGCACGCGTAACCGTGCGCGCAAACATCCGCCAGCTTGTGGGCGGTGCCGGAGAAGACACCGTTCTCGCACGTGTCGGCGAAGGCATCGTATCGTCGATCGGCTCCTCTGAATCGCACAAACAGGTACTCGAGAATCCCGATTCAATCTCCAAACTCGTGCTCAGCAAGGGTCTTGATTCAGGTACAGCTTTTGAAATCTTGTCGATTGATATTGCAGATATAGACATAGGCAAGAATATTGGTGCCGTGCTTCAGATAGATCAGGCTCAGGCCGACAAGAACATCGCTCAGGCAAAAGCCGAGGAACGGCGCGCCATGGCCATAGCCCTCGAACAGGAGATGAAGGCCAAGGCACAGGAAGCCCGCGCAAAAGTAATCGAAGCCGAGGCCGAACTGCCGAGAGCCATGGCTCGCGCCTTCACTGAAGGAAATCTCGGCATCATGGATTACTACCGCCTCAAAAATGTCGAGGCCGACACCCGCATGCGCTCGTCAATAGCCGAGGACAATCCGCTCGACTCTCCGGCATAAAAGAGCCGATACAATCCCATGATTATGGATCTACATGAAATAATCGCATCAACCGACCGATACAACTTCCACTCCCACACTCAGTTCTGCGACGGACGCGACACAGTGGCCGAAATAGCCGCCGCGGCCGTCGCCGGCGGGTTCATACACTTCGGCTTCTCGCCACATTCTCCGATACCCATCCCGTCGCCCTGCAACATGACGGTAGAATCTGTGGATGCTTTCAAGACAGAGATCCGTATCGCCAACGATATGGCGCAGGATCAATGCAGATTCTACACAGGCATGGAAATCGACTTTCTGAACAAGGACTGGGCACCGGCATCTCCATATTTCGCCGACCTCGACCTTGATTATAGCATAGGCTCGGTGCACTTCATACGCAACCGGCATGGCGAATATGTGGACATCGACGGAAAATTCGATTCGTTCAAAGACAAGATGGCAAAAAAATTCGATAACGACATACGATATGTTGTGAACGAATACTACCGGGCTTCTGCCGAAATGCTTGCCATGGGGGGATTCGACATCCTCGGCCATATGGACAAGATAGGCCAGAACGCATCATATTTTCATCCCGGCATAGAGGAAGAAGGCTGGTATTGTGACCTTGTCGACAGCTATATGGCGGAGGTTATCTCTTCAGGTATAATAGTCGAGATAAATACCAAAGCGCGCATAGAGCACGGGCGCTTCTTCCCCGGCGAAAGATATTGGAAAAAACTTATCGATGCCGGCGTGCCGCTGATGATAAATAGCGACTCCCACTTCGCCGGCAAGATCGATGCATCGCGCGCCGAAGCATTCGACATTCTGAACCGATTGAAAAGATGAGCCCCACACGACTGCTTGAACTGCTCTCACCGGCCCGCGATGCCGACACCGCGATAGCCGCCATCGATCATGGCGCCGACGCCGTATATATAGGTGCCGATGCATTCGGCGCACGCGCTTCGGCCTGCAACTCCGTCGACGACATAGCGCGGGTGGTGGAGTATGCCCATCCATTCGGAGTCAAAGTATATGTCACGCTCAATACCATATTGTACGACAGCGAGCTTGCCGAAGCGACCTCGCTTGTACGAAGTCTTTACGACATAGGCGTGGACGCCCTTATCGTGCAGGATATGGGGCTGCTCGGCCTTGATCTGCCGCCGATAGACCTCCATGCAAGCACACAGACCGACGCCCGCACACCCGACAAGATAAAGTTTCTCGCCCGGATCGGCTTTTCACAGATCGTACTGCCACGCGAATTCTCACTTGAAGAGATACGTGCGGCTTCTGTCGCTGCCGCACCTGCGGCGACAGAAGTGTTCGTGCACGGTGCGCTATGCGTATGTTACAGCGGCGACTGCCATGCCGGCGCTATACTTGCCGGCCGCAGCGCCAACCGTGGCGAATGTCCACAGATATGCCGGCTCCCGTTCAGGCTTACCGACGGCAACGGTCGCGACGTGCGTCTGCCCGATGGTATGCCGGCCGAAAGGCATTGGCTGTCGACAGCCGATATGAACCGCATAGACTATCTCGGAGACCTTGCCGATGCTGGCGCCACATCATTCAAGATCGAAGGACGGCTCAAGCCTGCGGCATACGTAAAAAATGTGACTGCGGCTTATTCAATGGCGCTCGACAGGCTCGTAGCGCATTCCTGCGGCAGATATGCACGAGCCTCATACGGCAAAGTGGATGTGCGTTTTGAACCCGATCCGGCAAAGAGTTTCAACCGTGGCTTCACACCATATTTCCTTACTCCGGCACATACCCGCGACATATCTTCGTGGCAGAGCCCCAAGTGGACAGGTATCCCGGTAGGATATACACTCGGCCGCAAAGGCGGCGGATTGCGTATAAAAGCCTCTTGCGACCTGCACAATGGCGATGGACTCGGATATTTTGACGAAAACGGTCGATTCACAGGATTCCGGGTAAACCGTGTGGATGGCGATATGATTTACCTGGCGCCCGGAGCTAAGACTCCGGCAGCTCCCGGCGTGACTCTCTACCGCAATAATGACACCGCCTACGAAACCATGATGGCCGGGCAAGATACGGCCAGCCGCAGTATTGGTGTGGCATTCGTATTGCGTAGCGACCGTTGCGGCAGGATTATACTCGAAGCAAGCGACGAGCGTGGATGCGAGGCAGCGGTATGCTCTGCCGAACCATATACAGACACGGCCCGTAGCGAGCAGGCCCAACAACGGCTCGGCATCATGGAACGCCTCGGCAACACCATCTACCGTCTCGAAAAACTTGATGACCGTCTCGGCAAGACATTTATCCCTTCAAAAGCTCTCGCCGCTCTCCGCAGACAGGTGCTCGACGAACTCGACCGCTCGTGGAGGATACGATACTCACCCCGATGCCGCAAACCGACCGATATACCGGCAGATATACTGAAAGGCTTTACTGCCACCTATCACGACAATATCGCTAACAGTGAGGCCGAGAGATTCTATACATCTCATGGTGCCGGCATAAAAGAACACGCAGTAGAAATTGACACACCACACGGAGAAGTACGGGTAATGACCACCCGTTACTGCCTGCGGCGCTCTTTAGGCGCCTGCCTGCGCGGCTCATACGCGGACAAACTACCCGACAAACTGATGCTTAAGGCTCCCATAGGCACACTCAGGCTGGAATTTGACTGCGACAACTGCCGCATGCAGATATATACAGAAAATCCATAACTATCATATTCAAGAGAAATGAAAGAAAAAACAAAGATTCTTGTCACCGGAGGCACCGGCTACATCGGCTCGCATACAGCCGTGGAACTTATAAACGCCGGGTACGACGTTGTGATAATCGATAACCTGTCCAACTCCAACCGCGAGGTTCTCGACGGTATAGAGGCCATCACCGGCGTGCGTCCGACATTTGTCGAAGGCGACTGCACCGACATGGACACTCTGCGACGTCTGTTCTCCGAGCACAATATCAAAGGCATCATCAACTTTGCGGCATCCAAAGCCGTTGGTGAATCGATACACAAGCCATTGCTCTACTATCGCAACAACCTTGTCACACTGATGAATCTGCTTGAGCTGATGCCCGAATTCGGCGTAAAAGGATTTGTATTCTCATCCTCGTGCACCGTATACGGTGAACCCGACGAAAATCCGGTGACAGAGCGCAGCCAGCGCAAGGAAGCGACATCGCCATACGGCAACACCAAGCGTATATCAGAAGACATAATACGCGACACAGTGCACTCCGGCGCTCCCATCGGAGCGATAATATTACGCTACTTCAACCCGGTAGGCGCACATCCCAGCGCACTCATCGGCGAACTGCCCAACGGCGTGCCGCAGAACCTCATCCCCTACCTCACACAGACAGCCATCGGTATCCGCAAGGAACTCAGTGTATTCGGCAACGACTACCCTACCCGCGACGGCTCGTGCATACGCGACTTCATCAACGTGGTGGATCTCGCCAAGGCACACGTGATAGCCGTACAACGCCTTGTGGAGGGCAAGACTGCCGAGCCGGTAGAGATTTTCAACCTCGGCACAGGCGACGGTGTATCAGTACTCGAACTTATAAACACATTTGAGGAAGCTACCGGAGTGAAAGTACCCTACCGTATCACAGGCCGCCGAGAAGGCGACATCATACAGGTATGGGCCGATCCGACACGTGCCAACACCGTGCTTGGCTGGAAAGCGGACACTCCGTTGACCGACACAATGCGATCAGCCTGGAAATGGCAGCAGCACCTGCGCGAAAAAGGCATAATGTGATGAGACAGCGACTTATCTCCATACTGCTCGCGGCGGCATTGATAATACCGGCCGCAGCGCAGGGGCGACTTGATGAGATAACGGCCACGCCCGGAAAGGCAGGCGGCGTATACTACGCCTATCCAGTCATCGAATCGCACAACACACCTGCGCCCGCAGGATACGAGCCTTTCTACATCAGCCACTACGGTCGTCACGGCTCGCGATACCTCATCAGCGACAACGACTATACTGCTCCGGCCAAAGTACTCCGCCGCGCCAAGGAACATGGCGCGCTTACACCGCTCGGCCTTGATGTGCTCAACCGGCTCGACAGCGTCTACACCGAGGCACGCGGTCGCGGAGGAGAATTGTCGCCGTTGGGCTACCGGCAGCACCGTGCCATAGCTCGCCGTATGCATGATGCTTTTCCGCAGGTATTCGCCAAAGGTGCAAAGGTTGATGCCGCATCCACCACAGTGATGCGCTGCGCGCACTCAATGTGGGCATTTACCGAAGGTCTTAAGGAGAAAGCGCCGTGGCTTGAAATTCCTCGCGAGTCATCGGAGCGAAATATGTACTATCTTAACTATCACAGCCCCGAGTCGGGTCCGCTCACAAGCCACGACGGCCCTTATTACCAGACATGGCGCAAATACAAGGCCGAACGAACAAATGCCGACCGCCTTATGGCATCGCTGTTCTCCGACCCGACATATGTAACCGAATGGATCGATCCTGAGCAACTGATGTGGCAGCTGTATTGGGTGACGGTGGGACAGCAGAACATCGAATCCACCCTCGATTTCACCGACCTGTTCACTCCCCGCGAACTATACGATCTATGGACAGTATTCAATTTTGAATTCTTCGGCCGCAACTCGTCATATGCTCCTGCAGGCGGGGCTTTTGTCAAGAACGCATCCAATCTGGTGCGTCATATTGTGGAGCAGGCCGACAGCTGCATCGCGCGCGGCAGCCACGGCGCCACACTTCGTTTCGGCCACGACGGTAACATAGTGCCGCTCGCAGCGTTGCTCGGTCTCAAAGGTTGCAGTACCGACATAACCGATCCCGCCAAACTGCCTGAAGGGTGGGCCGACTTTGAAGTATCGCCCATGGCGGCCAATATTCAGATTGTATTCTTCCGCAACAAGAAAGGAGATATAATCGCCAAGCTGATGCTCAACGAGCACGAGACATCAATACCGGTCGAGACGGATATATTCCCATTCTATCGGTGGAGCGATCTACGCCAATATCTACTGAATATATCAAACTAAAGATTTCAATAATGAATGAAGCCCGCGACAAAATCTGACGCGGGCTTCATTCATTATTTCTGATCGGCAATTTCAATCTGCGATTGCTTCAACAGAATCAACAACTACCGTATCTACAACGATGTCATAATCGGGCTCCGCTCCGTATTTTGCTTCGCGTACCTCACTGCGGAGACGGTTGTATGCATCTTCCGACTCGGAAATCGTGACGATAATGTCGGCCAGACGGGCGAGAATACCGCCTTTTACACCGCTGCCTGTTATCTTAAGACACATTTCCGACTCAAAATCGGGCATCAGGCTTACTCCGCTGATCTGCACGTCGGCATCAATACCGAGCTGCTTCATAAGAGGATTGTCTGAAGGAAGATCGAGGACACCGGCGCTTATATAATCGTTGAACGGGAAAGACTTGACAGCCGCATTGGTGTTGACACTGCTCACAGGACGATTGGATATGACAAGTATATCTTCGTCACCGCCTACATACATGCTGCCTCCGGCCTGCGGAATGCTCACCGAGAAGCCGTTCTCGTCGCGCTGCATCGGCATGCCTGTCTGCTCGATGAACGAAGCGATATCAGAAACCATCGTAGTAGCTCCACCCGGCTTGGTCTCCACTATCAGCGTAAAAGCCATCTGCTTCATCACATCCACACCGTAATCGATATTGGCAATCGAACGCAGACCGTCGGTGAGGCCAAAGCCTATCGCTACAGTGCCATCGATATTCTCAAGGTACGTACGCGCCATGCCCATAATCATACGGTATGATGCGGGAACACCGGGCTGCGAACCGAGAGCGTCGGTCATCACGCCCCAGTCGAAACCTTTTATAGCCATGGCCGCCACAAGGAATTCGTCGGCATTGAGATAAGACAGAGCCTTGTTGCTTACCCGGGCATCGAAATCAATCGAGCCTTTGAAATGTGACAGATCCATAGGTTTGCCGTCCTCGCCGATAAATCGGAAGCGCATGGTGGCGGCATCATCGCCAAGTACAGTGCGTGCACACATACTGCCTTTGTACATCTCAGCCACAGCTTCAGGCACACCGGCCTGACGCAGCTCACGACGTATCTCTCGAGGCATGCGGATGGCCATTCCGAAAGCACTGTCATCATCAATGATATAGTCGGCAAATGCTGTAGCTGCGAAAGGAGCCTGTGCGGCATCACGCACAAGGCGTGTGAGCTGTTTCACCGGCTTGGAATCGCTGCTGCCGCTCACGTCGGGCATTATATAGGCATACTTGTCGCCGACAGCTATATAGCAGTAATCGTCATAATCGGAGTTGTACGTCGATTCGTATGTCCGCTTCGAGTAGAACTTGAGATTGTCCTCATCATCTGTCTCATCAAAATCCTCCTCCTCGATGGCTTTTACAAATTTGTCCTTGTCGTCGAGAGCCACGATGAATATGGGTGTGGCCTTCTCATAACTCGGAACTATGACGGCACAAAGATCGAGGTCAATACCACTGTCGCGCAGCATGTCGAGGACTTCGTCGATCTCGCGCGAATCCTTGCCGCTGAGGCGGTCGGTGATAAAGTGGGGAAGTGTGATTTTACCGTTTTCGATAGTTCCGCCTGCCGAAGAGAATATCTTCTTCACATCGGCGAGCACTACAACATCTGTCTGTTCAGGCACCTGCTCGAGGAGAAGATGCGACTTCGATGACTTGGAGCACGACGCAAATGCCAGAAGCATGCAGACAAGCCAAAGTGTGCGGGTGAAATGCTTTTTCATAGATATTTTATTTATGTTGGTTTCAAAGACGATTACGGCCGCCGGAAATTCCGGCGGCCGTAATTTATCGTGTATGGCGGAGAAGCCGGTTATGCCTTGATACGCTCCACGTAGGAGCCGTCGCGGGTATCTATGCGCACCTTGTCACCTATGTTGCAGAACAAGGGGACTCGTACCTCGGCACCGGTCTCAACGGTAGCCGGTTTGAGTGTGTTTGTAGCGGTATCACCCTTTATGCCAGGCTCGGTATATGTGATCTCGAGCACCACCGAAGTAGGCATCTCGCAGGTGAGGATGGTATCGGAAGCGGCATGAACCATGGCTTCGCAGATGTCGCCTTCCTTAAGGAACTCGACGCCCTCGATGCTGTCGCCGGGAATGGCAACCTGCTCGAATGTCTCGGTATGCATGAAATTATAGCCCATATCATCTTTATAGAGATACTGGTAAGGACGACGCTCGATGCGCACTTCGTCGACCTTGACACCGGAGTTCCATGTCTTGTCGATTATGCGTCCGGTCTTTACGTTGCGGAGCTTGGTGCGGACAAAGGCCGGCCCCTTGCCGGGCTTCACGTGGAGAAATTCTTTAATGAAGAAGTATTGGCCGTCAATATCGAGGCACATACCGTTCTTGAAATCAGCTGTAGTTGCCATATAAGTTATTTGAGTCCTTTTTAATAGGTTTATTTATAGCGCTTTATATTCCAGATTACAATGATTGGCTGTAATTGATGTGCAAATTTACAAAAAATCCGCGACATAGCTGTTAAAAGCTAAGGAATTATTTCGTATCTTTGCACATTAAACAACGCACTGTAAGCATGGACGAACAAGCCTTGAGCCGGGTGTATCTCAAAGATACGGCATTCGACAAGCTGATGCAACGGCGCATCTTCAACGTACTGCTTGTGGCCTCGCGCTACGATGCCTTCATGATGGAGGAGGACGGACGGGTCGACGAACAACTCTATATGGAGTATGTGTCGCTCAACCTCAGTTCTCCGCCCCGTGTGCGTCGTGTATCCAACACTGTGGCTGCCATCGAGGCAATGCGGTCCAACCACTACGATCTTGTGATCGTGATGCCCGGAGTGGAACTTACCGGATGCATAGACGGATGCCGCAATATCAAGACTCTGTCACCGACCACCCCGCTTGTGCTGCTCACACCGTTCTCAAAAGAAGTGTCGCGCCGGCTGGCAAACGAGGATCTGTCCCAGATCGACTATGTGTTCTCGTGGCTCGGAAATGTCGATCTGCTTCTTGCCATAATAAAGTTGCTCGAGGACAAGATGAACGCCGACGACATAATAGATGTGGGCGTGCAGATGATAATGGTGGTTGAGGATTCGGTGCGGTTCTACTCGTCGGTATTGCCGCATATATACCGGTTTCTGCTTACACAAAGCCGCGAATTCTCGACCGAGGCGCTCAACGACCACGAGCGAATGCTGCGCATGCGTGGGCGCCCCAAGGTGATGCTTGCCCGCGACTACGAGGAGGCGGTGGCACTGTACGAGAAATACGGCGACAACATGCTCGGCGTTATATCCGACGTATCCTTCGCACGCCAAGGCGTCAAAGATTCCAAAGCCGGCATCAGGTTGGCCGAATATCTGCGCAGCCATGATCCATACCTGCCCCTTATAATCGAATCGAGCGAGGTGGACAACGAGGCCGACGTGCGGAAAATCGGGGGAGTCTTTCTTGACAAGAATTCCAAGAAGCTGCCTGTGGATCTCGGCGAGGCTATAATGACCAACTTCGGCTTCGGTGATTTCATAATCCGCGACCCGGCTACAGGAAAAGAGATAATGCGCCTCAAAGATCTGAAAGATCTACAGAAACGCATATATGATATTCCCGACGACGCGCTTTATTTCCACGCATCGCACAACGACATATCGCGTTGGCTGTATTCGCGAGCCATATTTCCCATAGCCGAGGTTATAAAACGGCACCGCTTCCGCAGTCCTTCCGAAACTCTTGTAGCCCGCAAGCTGTTCTTCGACCTGATTGTCAAATACCGCAAGATGAAAAACCGGGGGGTGGTGGCAGTCTTCCTGCGCGACCGCTTTGACCGCTACTCCAATTTTGCCCGTATAGGTCAGGGGTCGTTGGGCGGAAAAGGGCGTGGCCTAGCATTCATCGACTCGATCATCAAGATCAACCCGATATGCGACAATTTCCACGGAGCCACCATATCGATTCCACGCACAGTGGTGCTGTGCACGGATATTTTCGACGAATTCATGGCCGACAACGACCTGTATCCGATAGCACTGAGCGACGCCTCCGACGAGGATATCCTCAAAGCTTTTCTGGCCGCACGTCTTCCCTACCGTATAAGAGGAGACCTCAACGCATTGTTTGAAGTCGTAGACCGGCCGCTGGCCGTGCGGTCGTCAAGCCTGCTCGAGGACTCGCACTATCAGCCGTTCGCCGGCATATACGCCACATATATGGTGCCGGCCGATGACGACCGGTCTGAACGCCTGCGCGTGTTGTCCGACGCCGTAAAGGGCGTCTATGCATCGGTATTCTATCGTGCCAGCAAGGCATACATGACGGCGACCTCCAATATCATCGATCAGGAAAAGATGGCCGTGATAATACAGGAAGTGGTGGGCGAGGACTATGACGGCTATTATTTCCCGAATTTCTCCGGCGTGGGACGCTCGCTCAACTACTATCCGCTCGGCGACGAGAAACCCGAGGACGGCGTGGCCGAGGTGGCCGTCGGACTTGGCAAATACATCGTGGACGGTGGTGTAGGACTACGTTTCTCGCCGAAGCATCCGCAACATGTGTTGCAGACATCCACACTCGATCTGGCACTGAAACAGACACAGTCCGCTCTGTGCGCGCTACCGGTAGGCGACAAAGCCGCAAAAAAAACTCTTAGCACCGACGATTCATACAACATTGTGACACGGCGTGTCCAGGACTTCGCCGGCACAGGCGCACTCAGGTACATGGTTTCGACATACAACGCCGCCGACAGCTGCCTCGACGACTATGACGGCGGCATGGGTCGCCGTATAGTGACATTCACCAATGTACTTCGCGACAATGTTTTTCCACTTGCCTCGGCGATAGATTTCATGTTGCGGCAGGGGAAAAACGCAATGCAGCGTCCCATCGAGATAGAATTTGCCGGCACAATAAAGCCGGATGCATCATATTCACAGGAAAAAGGCCATATATACTGGCTGCAGATACGTCCAATCATCGACCGCAAGGAACTCGTCACCGACGCCATGATCGACGCCATACCCGCACACACTATCATACTGCGCAGTAATACCGCCATCGGCAACGGCAACATCGACGGCATATCGGCTATAGTGTATGTGCGCCCCGACGCATTCGACTCGACACACAACAGGTCGCTCGTGGAGGTGCTGGATAGAATCAACCGCGACTTTCTGAAACGCGGAGAGAACTATATCCTGATCGGTCCCGGCCGATGGGGATCATCCGATCCGGCATTGGGCATACCCGTGCGCTGGGCCGACATATCGGCCACCCGTCTTATTGTGGAAGCCTCGCTCGACAATTACCACGTAGAGCCAAGCCAGGGCACACATTTTTTTCATAACCTCACATCGTTCGGCGTGGGATACTTCACCATTGACTCTTCATCAATCGATGCCATCTACCGCAGTGACATGCTCGACAGCCTGGAAGCCGACTACGACGACGGACGTATACGTGTAGTACATTTTCAACATTCACTCACAATCGCAATCAACGGACGCCGAGGCGTGGGTATAGTGGCCCTGCCCGAAGATCCGCAAGATAAAACAACTGACCTTGAATTATGAGTTTCTTCTCTTCATTCAAACGAGCATTCGGTTTCGGCACCGACGATGTCAGTGTCGACGAAGATCTGTATGCCGATACCGCAGTAGACGATCATGCCGCCGCCGGCAATGAGAACCGCGATACAGACGAGCCCACTGTAGTGGAACCTGTCAAATTTGACCCTGCCATGCAGATGGTCATATTCGACCACGTGCTCGCAGTGTTCAACGAGGCTCTACCCGATTTTCTATCCCGTACAGGAGATCCGGAGGCACGGCGCAAATATCTCTTCGACTCGCTCGACACAGGGGTGAGACAATACCTCGACAGTCTGTCGATGAAAGCCGAAGAATACTGCGAGGCTCAATGGAAAAACCGGCAGGCCGGCATGGCGGCCGAAATGGATGCACTGCGAGTACGGTCGGAAGAGATAGAAAAACAATCGACCGACATAAAACAGAAACAACTCAGCGCCGACCGTCAGAAACGGGCTTTGACCGAACGCGTGCACGATCTGGAGACACAGCTCAGCCGTCTCGAAAGCGAACGCGAGCAATATGAACTCGAGAACCGCTCGTTGGTCAACCGTATAAAGGTTGCAAACATACAGCAGGCCGATCTTGAAAAGGCGCAGGCCGATCTCGCATCCCTGCAATCAGAACTCTCAAAGATGCGTGCCAATCCCGAGCAAGCCTTTGCCGAACGAGAGGAGGCCTTAAACAAGCAGATATCCGAGATGTCCGACGGAATAGCGTCTCTGAAAGAGCAGTTGCGTGTGGCCAAGGACATGCACGACGATATGCGCCGCCGACTGGCCGAAGCAGGCAGACATATTGCGGCCCAACACGAGAAACTTGAGAAAGCCGCATCCCTCGAAGCCGCTTTGGCCGAGCGCGATGACACGATATCCCGGCTGAACAAAACCATAAAAGATACCGAAGGAATAGTGGCTCACGTGGGCGAACTCGACAAGGAACTCACCTTGCGGGAGGACAGCATAGCCATGCATCGCAAAACTATTGCCGGGCTTGAAGCCGAAATAAAAACGCTTAAAGCCACCATCAGCGAGAACATGCGTATGCAAGCCCGGCGCGAAAAAGAACTCAAGGACGAGATAAAGGCTCTGCGACCGCCCACAGTGGTGGCCGAAATGACCGTCGACTTCAATACAGCCACCGAAGATGCGGCTCCAAGAATATCTGAAGATGATCTTTCAGCCATAGAAGAAACTTTTGAGAGCGGTGATTGGTTTACCAAGACACCTCCTCCCGAGACACCGTCAATGCGCCCAGCTGAATCTGAATCTGAATTCGGCTACCGCGCACCACGCCGCAAGACTGTTCCGCCCGAACATCCCGGCCAACTATCTTTATTCTGACCTAAAATACACAAAATGAAAGCAAAGCACATCATATTTGTATTGGCAGCCTCAGCCTCGGCTACAATGTCGGCGGTAAATCCAACCGTGCGCGACATGGCACGATATGTATATCCCGAGAATGTAGCCGCCACACCTGCGGGCTTCGCATATCTGCCCGACGGCGAATCATACGCCATGCTGTCTGCCGATGGAAAATCAGTGATAAAATACGACATCAAGACCGGCAAAGAAGTCGACAAACTGCTCGATCTAACCAATACCAGAGAAAACAGTCTCGATCGTATCGAAGGGTTCATTCTCAGCGACGACGCCACAAAAATTCTGGTCTGGACAGGCAAAGAATCTGTATACCGCCGTTCGTATAAAGCTTCATATTATACATACGATACTCGCACGCGGCTGCTCCGGCCGCTCTCAAACCGTTTCGCCACGCAGCAATCGCCCGTATTCTCTCCCGACGGCCGCATGGTGGCGTTTGTCGCCGACAACAACATATACGTGCGCAAAATCGACTATCAGACCGAAGTGTCTGTGACCGAAGACGGCGCCCGCAACAGTATAATAAACGGTGTCCCCGACTGGACATATGAGGAGGAATTCCAGACCACCTGCTCTATGACCTGGGCTCCTGACAACCTCACCCTGTGCTATCTCCGCTACGATGAATCGGCAGTGCCCACCTACGACATGCAACGCTATGGCGGAGCCTGCAACGCCGATGAATCGGCCGAACTGTATCCCGCTACATGGAGCTACAAATATCCGGTTGCCGGCAAGCCAAACTCGAAGGTATCGCTCCACAGCTACGATGTAGAGACCCGCAAAATAAAGGAGATTGAACTGCCCGACAGCCGTATAGAATATATACCACGCATACAGTACGGACCCGACTCCCAGTCGCTCATGGTGGCGACACTCAACCGCGACCAGAACCATTTCGAGATATATCGTGTCAATCCAAAGTCCACAGTAGCCAAATCGATTTACAATGAGGACTCAAAATCATGGATCAATCCTGTGAGCTACGAATCTTTGTGGCTCGGAAAAGACGGATTTGCGGTCAATTCCTGGAAATCGGGCTACAACAGGTTGTACTTCCACACATATGCCGGTGCATTAATTCGCGAGATAGGCGAGGACAGCCATGACATCACGGCCTACTACGGATCCGACGCCATGGGCAACCATTACTATCAGGCCGCATACCCCACCCCTCTCGACCGCACTATCCGCCGTATCGACCGTAAAGGCACAGTAGCAGATGTTTCAGCTCAAAGCGGTACATCGGCAGGTAATTTCTCTCCCGGCTGCAAATACATGATGCTGTCGTACAGCTCCTCCGAGAGCGTGCCGCAATACAGTTTCTGCACTGCGGCAGGCAAAAACATACGTACACTTGTCGACAATGCCGGCTTTGCAGCCAAGGCCATGCCGCTGCATGCCAGTCGTGATTTTTTCACAATGTCTGGCGAAGGTGGCATTCAGCTTAATGGCTACATTATAAAGCCTGCCGAATTCAATCCATCTACCAAGTATCCGGTGGTGATGTACCAATACAGCGGACCGGGCTCACAGGAAGTGCTCAATCGATGGAATCTCGACTGGCAGGATGCCTTTGCCAAAGCAGGATATGTGGTAATATGTGTCGACGGACGCGGTACCGGCGGCCGTGGACGTGATTTCTGCGACATTGTGTACCGCAATCTTGGTCATTATGAGACTATCGACCAGATCGCTGCCGCCCGGTATGCCGCGTCGCTGCCGTATGCCGACAAATCGCGCATAGGCATATTCGGATGGAGCTACGGCGGCTACGAGACCCTTATGGCCGCCACCGCGCCGGATTCTCCTTACGCCGCCGCCGTGGCTGTCGCTCCGGTCACCGACTGGCGCTTCTACGACACAGTATATGCGGAGCGATACATGCTCACACCGCAGCAAAACGAGGATGGTTACCGCAATTCGGCACCGCTTTGGCGCACATCATCACTGAAATGCCCGCTGCTTATCATGTACGGCACAGCCGACGACAACGTGCATCCCGCCAATTCGCTCGAATTCGTATCACGCCTGCAGCGTCAGGGCGACTTCTGCGACATGCTCGTATTCCCCAACATGAACCATTCAATCAACGGCTGCAATTCACGTTCGGTGGTGTATGGCAGAATGTTGCAATGGTTTAACAACAATATGCGTTGATAATGAAAGAAAACAGCCACAACCTTACCTCCAGACTCGTGGGATCGTTATGGTTCAACTGGGCCATAGCGTTCGGTGCCATAGCGATTGAGCTGCTTCTGCCACGTCTGATGTCGAAGCTATGGCTGCCGTTGCCGGTATTTGCCCTCGCATATGCCGAACTGGTATATATGCGTACACAGGAGGCCCGCAGACAGCTGAGCTGCACCGCCATGCTGAAAGTGTCCACACTCACCCTGTTCTGGTCGGCGTTTATAATGCTTCTGATAAATATACTTAATTCCAGAATGCTTTTCGATGACCTGATCAACTGGTCGAACAGCAATAAGGAGATACCATATATAACATGCCTTGTGGTATTCCCCACAATGATAATCATGGCTCTGTGGGTGATGGCAAACGGCTATCTGCAGGCGAGTCCGGGATCGTACCGCTCGCAGATGGAGATGCGCCGCGGCAACGGCGTGATACCCACACTATTCAGCCGCGAAAGCCGCTATCAGGTGCAGCTGATGCTGTATGTGGCCATCGGTTTTTCGGGAGTGGAATGGTGGTACTATTTCAAATTCTACTTCAACGTGAACATGAACACACCCGATGTGTTCTTCTTCAACTGGATGCCTATCGCGTTCTATCTCCTGTCACTGTTTTTCATCTGGAGCCGCTATCAGAACATGGCAGCCATCATCGGCCCGATAGCCGCCAATGCATACGGCAACGGTACAACAATACGCTACATGATATTGTCGGGAGACCGCATGCTGCTCGCCATAAACGGATACGACCGGTGGGACACACCGGCAGAAACACATCTCGGAGCACTTGCATCGACCGACGAGCAACACATACGCGAAGCATTTGAACGCATATCGGGCTGCGAAAATTTCGGCATGCGATTCCTTTACGATACAGGCGTCGACAAATCAGCGCCGGAAATCAAACACTATGCCGTATTTCTTGAAAAAGAGGAATATCCGGCCAAATCGGCACTCGACAGCTGGTTTACCCTCGACCAGATAAACCGTTTCATAAAAACCGCCCGCCTGTCGGCCGAGCTCGCAGACGAGATCTATCGCATATTCACCATAACGATGGCCTGGAAAACCTACGACCGCCAGGGCAGGCGCCTGTATCCGATAAAACACTATCGCCCCACATTCCGTCTTCGCGATCTTAAAGATTGGGATGTGGACTATGACGATCTGTCGTGGATGTCCGTTGCCGAAAACAATCAGGACAGACCCTTCTTCAACACCCGCCGCATATGGCGTAAAATAACCGGATCGAAGGTGTGATGCAATACGGCAGACTGCTTGTGATAACAGGCCCCACCGCCTCTGGAAAGACCACCCTCGGTATAGCCTGCGCACGTACATTCGGCGGCGAGATCGTGAGCGCCGATTCACGACAGATATACCGTGGTATGGATCTCGGCACAGGCAAAGACATAGACGAGTATGGCGATGTTCCATACCACCTCATCGACATTGCACCGGCCGGATATAAATACAACCTGTTTGAATACCTGCGCGACGCACGCAAAGCCATAGCCGGCATCGGCGCACGCAACCTCTTGCCAATAGTAGTGGGCGGCACCGGCATGTACGTGGAGGCATTGCTCAACGGCCTCGAGCTGCCGGAAGTGCCGGCCGATAACGATCTGCGCGCGTCGCTTGAAGGAAAAAGCCTCGATGAACTTGCCGGCATACTCTCCTCAATGAAAACGCTTCACAACAGCACCGACGTGGATACCCCCAAACGGGCCATACGGGCAATCGAAATCGCGACCTACTACCAAAACCATCCCGAAGCAGCATCAAAAGCCATACCCCACCCTATAGACAATGCAGTGGTGGTAGGAGTGGACATATCGCGTGATGAACGCCGGCTCCGTATCTCCCGACGTCTCCGCGACCGTCTCGACGCCGGCATGATCGACGAGGTGAAAGCACTGATCGACTCAGGCATACATCCGGAAGATCTTATATATTACGGACTCGAATACAAATATCTCACAGAGTATATCATCGGCAAACTGAGATATGAAGATATGATATCGCTGCTTGAAACAGCCATACACCAGTTTGCCAAACGGCAGATGACATGGTTCCGCGGGATGGAACGCCGCGGCCACCACATACATTGGATACGGTACGACACACCGCCCGACGAATTTGTTGACAAGGTAAAATCACTGCTATGAAAAATTCTCAGCTAATCACGGCAGCCCTGATGATCATGGCTATCCCCGCCATATATGCATGGGAATATATCGGAGCCGGCATCTATAAATTCACATATCACTACCGTGTCGCATCGCATCCGGGAGGCAGGTTCGCAATCCGGATAGCCGGCAGAGATACCGCCGAGTGGAGAGCCATCACCGTAAACATAGCCGATGTCGATATCGACGAACTGTTCAACCGCGGAGAAGCACGCCTCATCTTCTCACATAAAGTCTTAGACCAAAAGGAGTATACCGACTCCGTGATACGCGTACCATTCATCGCGTCCGACAACCGCTTTCCGGAACTGTCGTTGAGGTTGAGATCCTTCAACGACAAAATCACATTAGAGTTCGGAGAGAAAGATCCCGTATATGAATCTACATTCTCTATCGACAATTCTAAACCGATATCACTCGACTGCTCTCATGACAAAAAAACTCACGAGATACGACGCACAATCCGGAGCACGCATTACCCACCGATAGCCCGCAGCCACTTCGCAAACATAGACTCGCTCCTGACACACATAGCCGCAAGCGATGATATATACGAAGGCCTGTGGCGATATTACGACCGCAGTTTCAACACACTAAAGGTGCCCGATGAAGGCCGGTACAACATAGCCACCGTCAAGACAGATGAAGGATACAAAATAATATATCTCTCCACCGACGACAACATATCCACACGCCTTGCGCCGCTCGACATCAAAGGTCATATGGGAGACAGCGGATTCGAAGGCATATTCAACCTTCATTGGCTCGACGCACAAGGTTGGCCGGCCGACCGATACGCGTCGGCGCAGTTCGAAGGCAATCTGCTCACCCTGCGTTTTCCCACCCTCGATGTCATTCTGCGCTTTGCACGTGTAAAACAATCCGAAAAATGATTGCAATGGAAGAATTCTCATCCACCCTGCTTGAAAATGCCGTAAACGAACTCTCGCGCCTGCCCGGAATAGGACGCAAGACAGCACTCCGACTGGCTCTATACATACTGCGGCGCGACGAACGCGAGGCCAATTCGCTCGGGCAAAGCATTATTGATCTGCGCAAAGGTATCAGATACTGTCATATCTGCCACAATATCAGCGAGACAGACACCTGCCCCATATGCGCCGATAAACGGCGCGACAACTCTATCATATGTGTGGTCGAAAACGTGCGCGACGTGCTCAGCATAGAACGCACTGGCCGCTTCAACGGACTATATCACGTGCTTGGCGGCGTCATCTCACCTATAGACGGCATCGGACCCGACCTTCTCGAGATAGCCAGCCTCGCCCGACGTGTGTGCGAATACAACGTCAAAGAAGTGATAATAGGACTGTCCCCCACTATGGAAGGCGACACCACCGCCTACTACATATACCGCATGCTGTCCCGCACCGAAGCAGACAAACCGACAATCACACGCCTCGCACGCGGAGTAGCCGTAGGCAACGAACTCGAATACACCGACGAACTAACCCTCGGGCGCTCGATACTCGATCGCCGTCCCTTCGAATGACATATGATTAAGCTAAGAGCCCCCGAACAAACCGACATAGATCAGCTCTTCACATGGGAAAACGATCACAGTCTATACGATGCCCCGCTGTCCCGATACCAGATATGGCAATATATCGAAAACTACCGGGCAGATCCATTCGCCACCCGGGAACTGCGCATGATGATATCCGACGAAGACAATACCGTAGGGCACATCGACCTGTTTGAATTCTCACCCTCCGACCGCCGCGCCGGCGTAGGAATCTATATCGATCCACTCCATCGGCGCAAAAGCATCGGCACCCGGGCACTCCTGCAACTCGAGCAGTACGTCATAACCACACTTGGTATGCACCAGCTATGGGCATACGTTGCCATTGACAATACAGCCTCCATATCGCTGTTCACAAAGACGGGATATCGCAGCGTCGGACGCTTGCGCTCGTGGATTCGACGCGGTAGCCAATACGCCGACGTACTCATATTCCAGAAATTATTCACATAAAAGACGCAAAAAATTTGCATATATCAAAAATAGTCGCTAAATTTGCACTCGCAAAACGGTCCTATAGCTCAGTTGGTCAGAGCACCTGACTCATAATCAGGGAGTCCTAGGTTCAAGCCCTAGTGGGACCACAACAAGTGAAAGCAAAACACGGAAGAATCCTGAAAATCAACGATTTTCGGGATTCTTGCTTTTTAATTCCCGGCGCAGAATCCGGCAAAACGAGGCACTCCGCGTTGGACTGGAAAAACTCAATTAAATTAACCCCGTCGTGGTCAAAGAAACTGCCCCCCT
>CAJTMY010000022.1 GCA_910577355.1 uncultured Muribaculaceae bacterium | reverse complement strand
ATCGCTAATCACCAAATTTTCAATCACTTAATTTTCATCGAACTCACGTTAAATACCTTATGAAAAACTATTTGACAACCACCGCGACTGTTGTAGCCGGAGTAATACTTGGCGCAGCTATAACAGCCGATGGCCGCCCTGCCGATCCTAGACACCCGCTTGTCCAGCAGGGAGTGATGTCATGTCGACATGACATCAGACAATGCGCGTCGGCGTTTTCGTTCCCTGAGCGTGTGTCATCGCGTTCCGACGCGACAGCCGAAGCCGATATCCCCGACCTGTGCGGCTCGGTGGTGTACAGCGCAGATTTCACATCGTCCGATCCGGCAGTGGGTCTTTACCGTCTGCCAAAAACGGCAGGCGAAAGCTTCGAGTTGATGTTCACCGGCCCGGATGCCCAGGGTGGTGGCGTTTATGTCGACGGACGCTATTACAGCACCTACTGTCTGAATCTTATGAATTACTACATCGTGACTGTTAGCGAATGGGATGTGCCTACCGGTACAAAAACGATGGAATATGACGGCGATGTGACCAATGTGTCGACAGCCGGCTCGGCTGTGGATCCGCTTACCGGCGATATCTACGGCATATTCCTGAATCAGGACGCCAACGGATATGTGTTCGGCAAAATAAGTTATACGCCGCAGCCTGTCACCACGGCGATAGCACCTCTGCCGGGCTCCTGGAATGCCATGGCAATCGACCGCGACGGCCGTATATACGGCATAGACCTTGAGGCCGATTATGATGCGTCGACTGGAGCGTATACGGTGACTGCCGCATATCTCAACACAATCGACCGTAATACAGGCAAGCCCACACGCGTGGGCGTGACGGGCGAATTGCCGCAATATACTTCCGGTGCATGCATCGATCCGGTGACCAACCGCATGTTCTGGAATGTGAACAGGCTCGACAATACCTCAAGCCTGTGTGAGGTCGATCTTGCCACCGGCAGAGCCACACTGCTCTACGATATGCCTCACGGCGAGGTTGTGATGGGTATGTATGCGCCCCGCGACAGGGCTGAAGCCAAAGCTCCGGGCGAGTGCTCCGATGTAGCTGTGGCGTTTGACGGCGGATCATTGTCGGGTAAAGTCTCGTTCAAGACGCCGGCACGCCTTTTCGACGGTTCTGCGGCGACAGGCGACCTCACAGTGAAGGTGATCGCCAACGGCAAGGAAGTGGCCTCGCGGACAGCCGCATATGGCGAGGCGCTCGACTTACCTGTGGAGGTGTCGGCCGCCGGTCTCTACGACATTACCGTATATGCATCCAATGCTGCCGGATATGGGCCGATGACATGTGTCAAAGGTATATATGCCGGCAATGATACACCCGCGCCCACCACAGCGACGCTCACAGCCAAAGGAAATGAGATGACTCTCGGTTGGGAGCCGGTGGGATCCTCGGTAAACGGCGGATATGTCGATTACAGCCGGGTGACATACCGTGTGACCCGCTTCCCCGGCCGTACGGTGGTGGCCGATGATCTTGCCGACACGAAATTCACCGAGATACTTCCCGAGCCGGAGGCGATAACCTCCTACCATTATTCGGTGGTGGCGAAATATGAGGGTCGCGAATCGGCTCCCGCCTTGTCCAACAGTGTGGTGCTCGGCGCATTGATCCCGCCTTATAGCTCTACTTTTGGCGGAAGCGATATGGCCGACTGGACTATCGATGACAGCAATCTCGACGGGTTCACGTGGATGCCAACGGGCGACGGAGCAATGATGATAAGTTATAACAGCGAAGATAACACGGCGGCGATGGACGACTGGCTGATATCGCCTCCGCTGAAGTTGGAGGCGGGCAAGTCCTATCAGCTGAGTTTCGCAGCTTTTGCCAAGTCGGCAAGCTATCCTGAAAAGATAGAAGTGAAATATGGTGCAGGATCGGCTCCCGGCAATATGACGCACACAGTTGTGGCTCCCGCTGAGATCAGAGCCTTGGCCGAGGCTCCGGAATATCTTGAGGCTACAATCGAGCCCGAGGCCGACGGCAACTATTGCATAGGCTTCCACGCCATATCCGCCGCCAACAGCTATTATCTGTATGTGTCGCGTGTCATTGTCGAGGCCGGCGTGTCGACGGATGCTCCGGGCGAGGTCGCTGATCTCGTTGTGACCCCCGATGCCGACGGCTCTCTTTCGGCCTCTATCTCGTTCAAGGCTCCGTCGCTTACAATCGCCGGCAAGCCTCTCGCATCGATAAGCCGTATACAGATAAGCCGCGACGAAGAGGTGATAAAAACTTTTGAAGGAGTGACGCAAGGTCAAAGCCTCGAATATACCGACAATGTCGATAGAGCGGGCGAATATACCTATGCCGTTACGGCATTCAACGAAGCAGGCGAGGGGCTGCGCGCCACCGCCACGACATTCATAGGCGTGGATCTGCCCGGGATAGTGTATAATGTGAAGATTGCCCGCACGGCCACCGAGGGAGAGGTGTCTCTTGAATGGGATGCAGTTGCCGAGGATCACGTCGGCAGGCCGGTGAATACGTCGAATGTGACTTATTCGGTATATGATTACAGCAATCCGCAGGAATTTAGACTTGTGAAGCGCGGCATCAAGTCCACATCCCATACATTCATGGCCGTGGCTGCCGGCGAGCAGGATTTCGTGCAATATGTTGTGGCGGCCGAGACTGTGTCGGGTATCGGCAAGGGGTCGCCGTCGCCGATGATCGCTGTGGGCAAACCTTATGCCGGTCTGCACGAGTCGTTTGCCGATGGCCTTACTTCGTACAGATGGTCTATGGAGTCGGTAATCGGAGGCGATGTACGCCTGTATAAGGACACCACATTCCCGAATATCGCGTCGCAGGATTCCGATAACGGCTACGTGGGCGTGTTCGCGGCTGAAGAAGGTACGGGAGCCTCGCTCGTGAGCGGGCTTGTATCTCTGGCCGGCGGTACAGATCCGTACTTTTCGATATGGACATACAATCTGGGAGGTGGTGCAGACCGCGACAATATCGTCAAGGTTGATGTGATGCCCGCCGAGCATAGTCGTTGGACCAATGTATATGCCGGCACAGTGTCGTCGATAGCCGGCGGATCGCCCGGCTGGGTAAACCTCACGTTGCCGCTTGCAGAATATGCCGGTAGCACTTTGCAGGTACGTGTCACCGCTCTCAGCACGGATGAGTCGTATACATTGTTCGACAACATCGTGCTGGGTTCAAGCCTTGGAGTGGAGGATGTCGACGCCGGGTATAGCGATGCCGATGCGGAGTATTACAACCTGCAGGGGATGAAAGTCGACAATCCCGGTCGAGGCATATATATACGTCGGGCCGGCTCGCGTGTCGACAAAGTGCTCAGATGATCTTTTCTGTTTTTTGCCGTGTCGCTTTCGCTGTGGAAGCGACACGGTATTTTTTGCAGCAATTCGGTCTGTACGATTCCTGAAATATGAAAAAAAATTGTTAACTTTACACCGCATTTCTGCAAAATTTCAAACTCTTAAAAATCTTATCATAAAACCATGATTAATCCCGTATTCTGGCTTGTGCCGGCGTCGGCCGTAATCGCTTTGCTGCTCGCATGGTATTTTTACCGCGAGATGATGAAGGAGAGCGAGGGCACCGACACGATGCAGCGCATAGCCTCGCATGTGCGCAAGGGCGCAATGTCCTATCTGAAGCAGCAGTACAAGATTGTAGGCTGCGTATTTCTCGGTCTCGTAATTCTTTTCTCGGTGATGGCCTATGGCTTCCAGTTGCAGAATCCATGGGTGCCTGTGGCATTCCTCACCGGTGGTTTCTTCTCGGGCCTGTCGGGCTTTCTGGGCATGAAGACTGCCACCTACGCCTCGGCCCGCACCGCCAACGCCGCCCGTAACTCGCTTAACCGCGGTCTGCGTGTGGCTTTCCGCTCCGGTGCCGTGATGGGTCTCGTAGTGGTGGGTCTCGGCCTTATCGACATCTCGTTCTGGTATCTGCTGCTCGACTGGCTCGTCGACCTTCAGGGCACCGCCAAGCTCGCCATGATCACCACCACCATGCTCACCTTCGGCATGGGCGCGTCCACTCAGGCGCTGTTTGCCCGTGTGGGCGGCGGCATCTACACCAAGGCCGCCGATGTGGGCGCCGACCTTGTGGGCAAGGTAGAGGCCGGCATACCCGAGGATGACCCCCGCAATCCCGCCACCATCGCCGACAATGTGGGCGACAACGTGGGCGACGTGGCCGGCATGGGCGCCGACCTCTATGAGTCGTACTGCGGCTCGATACTCGCCACATCGGCACTCGGCGCGGCCGCATATCTGCTCGGCGGCGACGAGGTGATGCAGTACAAGGCCGTCGTGGCTCCCATGCTTATAGCCGCCGTCGGCATCCTGCTGTCGATACTCGGCATATTCTGCGTGCGCACCAAGGAGAATGCCACGATGAAGGATCTGCTCGGCTCGCTCTCGCTCGGCACCAATATCAGCTCGGTGCTTATCGTGGGCGCCACGTTCCTTATCCTGTGGCTTCTCGGCCTCGACAACTGGGCTCTCATAAGCTGCTCGGTAGTGGTGGGTCTGCTCGTGGGTATCATAATAGGACGCTCCACCGAATATTATACATCGCAGTCGTACAAGCCCACCAAGAAGCTCGCCGAGAGCGGCACCACAGGCCCGGCTACCGTCATCATTTCGGGTGTTGGTCTGGGTATGGTATCGACCGCCGTTCCCGTTATAGCAGTCGTTGCCGGCATCATCCTGAGCTACTGGTTTGCCTCGGGCTTCGATTTCGCCAACGTGGCCATGGGGCTCTATGGCATAGGCATCGCCGCAGTGGGCATGCTCTCGACCCTCGGCATCACTCTTGCTACCGACGCCTACGGCCCCATCGCCGACAATGCCGGCGGTAACGCCGAGATGAGCGGCCTCGGCGCCGAAGTCCGCCGCCGCACCGATGCCCTCGACTCGCTCGGCAACACCACAGCCGCCACCGGCAAGGGCTTCGCCATCGGCTCTGCCGCTCTTACCGGCCTTGCGCTGCTCGCATCCTATATCGAGGAGATCCGTATCGGCCTCGAACGCCTCGGCCAGACATTCATCGAGGTGGGCGACCGCACCGTACATATCCACGAGATGTCGTTCCTCGACTTCATGACCCTCTACGAGGTCAACCTGATGAGCCCCAAGGTGCTCTCCGGCATGTTTATCGGTGCGATGATGGCCTTCCTGTTCTGCGGTCTCACCATGAACGCCGTAGGACGCGCCGCCTCGCACATGGTCGACGAGGTACGCCGCCAGTTCCGCGAGATCAAAGGCATCCTCGAGGGCAAGGCCGAACCCGACTACGCCCGTTGCGTGCAGATATCCACCAAAGGCGCACAGCGCGAGATGGTATTCCCCTCGCTGCTCGCAATCATCGCTCCCATCCTTACCGGACTGGTATTCGGCGTGCCGGGTGTGCTCGGCCTGCTTGTGGGCGGCCTCAGCGCCGGTTTCGTGCTCGCCATCTTCATGGCCAACTCGGGCGGTGCGTGGGATAATGCCAAGAAATATGTGGAGGAAGGCAACTTCGGCGGCAAGGGCAGTGAAGTGCACAAAGCCACCGTGGTGGGCGACACTGTGGGTGATCCGTTCAAGGACACATCCGGTCCCTCGCTCAATATCCTTATCAAGCTCATGTCGATGGTCGCCATCGTCATGGCCGGCCTCACAGTAAGCTGGAGCCTGTTCTAAACAACCTGAAATACAGCAACATGACCTCTGACATCGGAAATTTCTGATGTCGGAGGTTTTTAATAAACATTAACCAAAATGGTGTTGCATTTAAGAAAATAAAGAGTAATTTTGCGAAAAATTCCATAACCATTTATTTATAGTCATGAAAAACAAACGGTACTTATTAAGCCTTGTGGCGATGGCTGTCGCGCTCGGCTTGGGGGCTTGCTCTTCGGAGGATGACAATTCGCTATACACAATCGTTAATAAAAATGAATCGGCAATATATAGTATGACCGATTATGAGGACTTCTACAATGCATCATACGATGAGCAGGGACAAATCGAATGGAAAGCTACATCGGTGGACGGTTATCCACAGCTCATGCAATATATTGTGGTGACTGATAAAGGCGCTTGGACAGATGTGCTTTCTATCGGTATGGCTACGGCTGAAACGTCGTTGGTTGAATTGTACGAGGTCTATTGCGAGGAATCAGGATATGACAAGGAATATCTGTATCCGTATGAGTTCAAGCCGGCGATTGACTATAAGACAGTCATGATTGGCGGCGATAAATGTGAAGTGCTGGATAGAACGGAAAATTCCTTGACCGTATCTTTGGTATGGCCTTGGTCGGTTGAGGATGATAAATGGATGAAATCAATCTGCTATTACCAAAAACGCAAGGCTACAAAAGAAGAGCTGAAGCGGATCGTGCCTTGCGAAAATAGGCAGGCCGCCCAGATCGAGATGATCAAGCGCGTAAGGGTCTACTATGGTGATGCCATCAATATGGCAGAGCATTCGCCATATTATGACGAGGTTGTGAATCTCGCTCTTATGGAGGAAGATATTATCAATGGTAAATATTCCGGCACGGAAAAATATTTTATCAAATAAGAGATTGTCTAAAAATCCGTGTGAATCTGTGGAATCCGTGTGCGGCGTGATGCGGATGCCCCGGGGCAATTTTTGAGAGATTTTTGCGTTATATGATTGATGAAACGCAAAAATCTCTCTTTTCTCTTGATATTCGTATTGGTGATGACAGGCCTCGGCAGCTGTATCGAGGACGGAATATCGTCGTCGCCGTCCGATCAGCCCGTCTTCTCGGTCGATACGCTCGATATGGGCGTCATATTTACCGAGCAGCCTTCCACCACACATCGCTTTACTGTATACAATCGTGCCTCGAAGGGGCTGTCGATAAGCCGCATATCGCTCTCGGGCGCAAATGCCGGACTGTTCAGACTCAATGTCGACGGCTTCAGCGGTCGCGAGTTCAGCGACGTGGAGATACGTGCCAAGGATTCGATATTCGTGTTTGTGGAGACCACCTTACCGCCCAACGAGCGCAATGTGCCCGTGGAGGTGACGGCCTCGCTCGACTTCTTGACCAACGGCGTGGCACGCTCGGTGACTGTGGCCGCGCAAGGCCGCGATGTGGTGCGTCTGCGCGCGCATACTATTGAGTCCGATACGCGTCTCACAGCCGAGAAGCCATATCAGATATTCGACTCGCTTGTGGTAGCGCCGGGCGTGACGCTCGGTATAGACCCCGGCGCGGAGCTATACTTCCACGACGGCGCCCGCATGGTGGTGCGCGGCACCCTTGATGCGCGCGGCGAGGTAGGCAAGGAGATCACTATGGCCGGCGACCGCACCGGCTTTGTCGCCGCCGATATATCGTTCGACATCATAGATCGTCAGTGGACGGGAATCTTCTTCACCTCCACATCGCGTGATAACGAGATGGATTACACTCATGTCTGCAACACATGGCAGGGTGTGACGGTCGACGGCACGGATTCAGCCGAGCCTGTGAAGCTCAAGATGGTAAACTCGCGCCTGCGCAACTCGGGCAATATGGCGCTTGAGGTGCACGACGCCGACATCAGCGCCTACGGCTGCGAATTTGCCGAGGCTGCGGCGGGCGTGGTGCTGCTCGACGGTGGCTCGCATGTGCTGAACCACTGTACGCTGTCCAACTATTATCTCTTTGCCGCTATCGGTGGCCCGTTGCTGGCTTTCGACAACGTGAGCGCCACCGACAGCCCCGAGTCGACACGTCCGTATACCCGTGCGGCCATCGACAACTGCATACTCTACGGCATCGGCGCCGAGCTGTCGCACAACGACCTTGCAGGCAGTGAGATTGTGCTGCGGCGCTGTTTGCTCAAGAGCGCTGGCAGCGACGACGAGAACTTTATCAACTGTCTGTGGGATACCGACCCGCTGTTCCGTACCGTGCGCGAGGATTATTTCTTCGACTATCGCCTCAAAGCCGATTCACCGGCTATCGGCGCCGCCGATCCTGCACTCACAGCCCCCGAAGCCGCTACCGACCGCTATGGCCTGCCCCGCGGCTCCACTCCCGCCCTCGGCGCCTACGTCTATACGGAAGAATAACATAAGATCATCTGCGATTTCTCTGATGGATCTTACGTTATTGATGATTATTGATAAATCAGATGTCGCAGACTCGTCCCATCATCAATATGGCTCCGGAATCGCAGTGGCGCACAACGAATATGAACGGTCGGTTAAAATCAATTTTAACTTGTTCGTATTTCGGAGTATTCCCCGTGGCGTAGCATAAAAAGTCTGTTACAGCCGCAAGACGTGCACCTTCTTCGTCTACCTGAATCTTGGTGGCCTGTCCCATATTGCGGAGATCCTGAGAGTATGATGCCGGAAAGCCCATAGGCGTGAGACACAGATTATTTAACGGCAATCCCATCTCGGCAATGATATCTGCGGTTCTCAGCTTCGATTCGATTTCAAATCTCGGTAACGAGAGCGTAACCTCTCTTCCACGCCGGTTGTCTATCAATGAATTGAATACTTCGTGGTCGAAATCTTGTAAAGCACCTGTCGACGGAGGCAGTATGAACAGACATTCGTATGCTAAGGTCTTGAAAGATTCCGAGACCATTTGCCAGCCATTCACAGCGCTATGAACCATCACAGACTCTTTGTGCATGGTGTGCACTTTTTCGGATTTTGTCACTCCCTTGAATTTCTGCTTGTCGGTTTTATCGATGTCGAATTTATCGTCCCATCTTCCGAAGAAATACATGGCGTTGAAAAGGAGCATATCAGTATGGCCAAGAGCATCATCGTTAACGACTTTGTCAATCATGTTATGGGTTTTCTCGGCTGCCCATGAATTGATTTCATCGACAGTCTGTGCAGAAGCAAAGTTCTTCTTAAAGCATTCAAGGCCATACATTGTGCCCATGTTATCTGTATAACTGCTTTTCAGCGAATATGCATTATCGTACCAGACCGAATTAGCGAGCGATACCACCACTCCATTACCTTTATCACATAGATATTTGTAAAGTTTGGTATTAAGTGAATTAAGATCATCAAGATTTTTTTGCCCGAGTATTCTTACGAGTTCGCCACGTTGAGGTTCATCAAGACCATTGGCCAAAAGGCATAGAGCCATCTCGTGATTCAGTGGAGAGTAAGCGTAGTTTGTCGGTTTACCTGCGTTGTTAATAGCTTTTTTGGCGACAGCGGAATTTGTGTCGAAAGCGAAATCAGATAAGACTTCCACAATCGCTGATTCTCCGGCCGAAAGCTTAAGTTTGGTAGGCTCTGCGGCCAACGAATCATCTATTGGATCGACGGTCGGCTTTTCTTCCGATGAGCAGGCTGTCATCGTTGCCATGACGAATAAAAACATGGCAGTAAGAATGTGGATACTTAGTGATATAATTTTCATAGCTTGGTTTAATTTTGAGGTTTGAGGTCATATATAATATTCTCTACTGTGACTGCAAAGAAGTCTTCTTTATTTGGAACTTGTTTATATGTACGATAGTAACCGTTGGAATCTGTGTTAGTCAAGCACCAATTAATATAGTATAATTCAGTACTTGATTCATTTGAAGTTTCATTATGGAAACATACAAACTCATTGGAATAGTCAAAGCTCCAAATTTCTAATTCAGAGCGACTTGAACCTAAATATTCACCTTCCAATATCCATGTATGCCCCGTTGTTCCGTTATTATTTTGTAAACTTCCGGACAGTATGGCAGGTGTTTTGCCGATAAGATCGTTTTTGGTTACGTTCCGAGAACTTAAACAGGTATATCCGTATGTGTTGCGCAGAGCATATGCTAAATTTTGGTAACTCGTACCTGTCCCATTCTCATTATAAATTGCTCTGCAGTCGCAGGCAACCTGATATAAAAAGTCGGATGTGATTTTGTCCCCATATCCCGACAATGTCATTCCAGACCAATTAAAGTTTGCAGGATATTGATAGTAATACAATATCTGACCCATCGCGAGAGGTCCACAACCCACAGGATAATGTCCATCGGAATAGTTAGAACTTTTTGGGAAGCTTTGATTATATCCATTTCTTTGTGACCAGTTGGTTTTCATGCAGTGTCCCTTGCCAGAGGATTGGTCAAAGTCTTTTTCGACAATAATTGTGAGATCTTGATAATTGTCCATGTAATATGGATTTATGCGGCTCTGCACGTAAGTGCCAACTGCGTTTTTGTCTCCTATTGAAGATGTTCCGTTCCAATCGTCGAGAGCATACACTCTATATCCTTGAGAATTCCATTCATTGATACGACTCATCATTTTTTGCGATAGTTCATAGTATTCATCGCTTGGTATTGAGCGGCTATTCGGTAGATTGCGCAGCGATTTAAGCAATCTGCCATTATTTTCATATCGATGCCACTGATCTGCGATGTCCTGTATAGAGTCGACCGGCATTTTATTGGATTCAGCAATACACTCCATCGTAAAATCCATCCATTCACAAAGCGGATATGGAAGATCTTCTGAAGTTTCGAAATGACCGTATTCTGAATAGGCAAGGATAGGAGCGTATGTCTTTTCGGCACTGATAAGTGCAAATCCACTATTATTTTCGTAGTTAATGCAGATTATACGGTCTACTCCTTGAGTGTCTTTGAGTATGGCTATGGTATAATCTTTTGAACGGCCTTTTGTCTCTTTGCTGAAAATGCTGCCAAGGATATTGTCAACTTCGGCAGAATTGACATCTGCTGTGAGCTGCTTTATGGAGACTTCTGGGATTTTGTTTGGTATAATGTATTGGTCAAGGATTGCCAAATCGTTTTCTTTTGATTGGCATGCGGCCATCATTAGGCCTAATGTGGCATAAAATAAAAGTCGTTTTCGCATGGAAGTAGATATGGTTAAAATCTATTTTACAAATATAATCATTTATTTGTATTATGCAACATGATCGAGTGCTATTTTTATTTTTTTAACAATTAAGAGTGCTAAATTTTAGAAAATTAGAATTATTGCAAGTTTGTACTCAACTATTGAAGAACTAATTTGGGGGATTTTTTGACATACTTTGGGGATGATTCTGTTGGTTTTGCGGAAGGGGCTTGCACGTGTGCGCGGGGTGGTATAATTTTGCAGCATATAACCGAATCCAATACCATCACAGAATATGAAATCCTCGTACATTACGGCGCTTGGCACCGTATTGCTGATGGCCGTGCTACCGGCTCGCGCCCAATCGACCGACCCTGCGTCGGTGGTTGAGAAGTGGAGCGACGAGTCCACGGCTACGCGCATCATCGACATCAATTTCACCGATACATCCTGGCCTGCAAGCTTCCAGGGCACGACAGGCCGTGACTGCCCCGACTACTCGGCCGGCGGATATGTGAACGCCATAATCGACGTGCCGGCCGCGACCGTTGACGGAACCACGGGATATCCGGTACTGTTTCACAACTGTACCTTCGCCACCAAGGCCGTGAACGGCGGTCTGGCGGCTTCGACCGCCGCCTTTGCCCGGCAATATTATGTGGGCGAGGGCGCTACCCGTTACAACGACTGGACGCAGCCCGGCCATACCGAATATCTCGAGGACAATATCAGATATAATGATGCCGGCAAGCCTGTGTATGGCGAAGCCGGCTTTGTGCAGATGTGCCGTGACGCGGCTTCGACGGTCGACGGCAAGAAGGTGTCGATGCACGGCTGGATGGAGATCGATCATATACCCTATGTGGATCTTATACAGTGGTCGTGGTCATCGACATCGTGGGGCCGCGGCATAAAATGCGATATCAAGATAGGCGACGCCGACTGGAAGCCACTTGTATGGATGGGTTCGGAACGCCAGAAGCAGGGTTGGACCGTATACAGCGATCAGGGCTACTTCATGGAAAATGTAATAAATGCCTCCGATGTGTCGCTGCGCTGGCGTGTGTGGGATGGCGAGGACATGGACAATCCCGTGCAGGGCGACGGCAATGGCGGTACGGCTTTCACGCAGGCCATCGACCCCATGGCTCAGCGTCAGGCTCCCCGTGTGCACAAGATAAAGATATACGGCAATGCGGTGACAGCCGCCGATGCCGCTTTTGCCCGCGAGAATCAGATAGGCGATGTGGGCGAGTTGTCGGATTTGGGCGACTTTGGTTTCGGTAAGGACGAGCCGGCACCCGACGAGGGTGCCGCAACAGTGCTCTACACGGTGGCTCAGGACGGCACTGCCGACTACACCACAATACAGGCCGCCATCGACGCTGTGCCCGACGGTTGCCGCGGCATAATACATATCGCCCCTGGCGTGTATGAGGAAAATGTGTATGCGGGCACAAAGGACAGCCACAACAAATTCATATCACTCATCGGCGATGACCCTGCCACAACGATTCTCACATCGTCGGTATCGCGCGGCAACACCGCCGGCGTGACGTATCTCGACTGCGCCGCACTCAATGTATTTGTGCCCCGCTTCTATGCCGAGGGCATCACGATACGCAACACATCGGCTACCGGCGGACAAGCCGAGGCTCTCTATACCGCCGGCGACGCACACACTTTCCGCAACTGTGTGATAAGCGGATATCAGGATACGTTCAAGGCAAATGTGGGCGCACGGGGCTATTTCACCGATTGTGTGATCGAAGGCACGGTCGACTTCATATACGACGGCGGTCTGGAATGGTTTGACAACTGCGAGATACGCTCGCGTGCAGGCCGCGGCTACATTACAGCCCCGGCCAAGTCGGGCATGCCGATGTCGCGTGTGCTGCATCCAGAGCTAAGTGCTGATACGTTCTATCCCGGCATGCTGTTCAGCAACTGCCGCCTTACCGCCGAGGCCGGCGTGGCCGACGGGGCATATTCTCTGGGCCGTCCTTGGGACACTAACTGTGGCTCTATGTATCTCAACTGCACGATGGGCAGCCATATATCTGCGATAGGCTGGACGGCATGGAGCGGCAACGAGACTACGTCGTCGCTTTGCGAATACCGCAGTGTGAAGCCCGACGGTTCGGCCGTGGATGTATCGCGCCGTGCGTCTTTCAGCCGACAGGCCACAGAAGGTGAGGTGGAAGCATATTTCGACGGCCCCGACTATCTGTTTGCCGCCTTTTCTAAGGTGCCTTTCGATTATAAGTCGATATTGGCCGGCGCATCGGTGCCCGCTAACTTTACCACCGTTGACGGTGTGATAAGCTGGGATGGTGACGCGCTTGCAGCCGGGTATCTCGTATATCGCGACGGTGTATTTGAGGCCGCTGTCACCGAGCCCAGCTACGATACGCAGGGCGTGTCGGGCAACTATACCGTTCGCAGCGTATCGCGCCATGGTGCGGTGTCGGCATCCGCCGACCCTTCGCGAGGCACCCGGCTTGCGGCTTTCCCCACCGCTGAGGGTTTCGGCAAGTATGCTACAGGCGGCCGCGGCGGCAAGGTGGTGAAAGTGACCTCACTTGCCGACGACGGTTCGGAAGGCACCCTGCGTTGGGCGTTCGAGCAGCACAAGGGCAGTCCCATTACAATCGTGTTTGAGGTGAGTGGCGACATTACCCTCACGCGCGAACTCCGTGTGAACCGCGCCGACTGGACACTCGCCGGCCAGACTGCTCCCGGGCAAGGCATAGTCATAACCCATAACAAGGTCAATTTCGGCGGCTCACAGAATTTTATCGTGCGCAATATGCGCTTCCGTATCGGGCAGAAGGATGTGGCCGGCAATATCCTTACCGACAATGCCTGCGGCGCCGAGAACTGCTCGAACTTTATTTTCGACCACTGTTCGTTCGGTTGGTCGGTGGAGGAAAATATGAACACTGCCGACTGTCACTTCCTCACCGTACAATATTCTATCGTGCACGAAGGCTTGTATAACGCCGGGCATAGCAAAGGTGCCCGCGGATACGGCTGCCAGTGGGGGGGCTCGCCCGCTACTTACCACCACAATCTGCTGGTGCATAACCAAAACCGCACCTGCCGGTTCAACGGCGCCCGTGGCGATGACTATGTGGTGTTCATTGAATATATCAACAACGTGAACTATAATTACGGACGCAGCGGCGGCTGCTATGGCGGCGAAAATACGGCGGCCATATCAAGCTACACAGGTCTGGAATCGGCCCACGAGTGCAACTTCATAAACAATTACTACCGTCCCGGTGCGGCTTCCGACAAGTCGTCGGTGGTATTCGTCAATTCTTCCTATGCCCGCGACGGTGCTACGTCATGGGCTCCGGCCAAGTGGTATGTCGACGGTAACGTGGCTCACGGGCTGGCGTCTGTCACCGCCGACAACTGGAAAGGCATGACCGCCGAGGTGTACAAGCTCGACCAGATACGTGTCGACGAACGCATCATACCGGCCAATCCGTATCATCGCTATACAATGGCGGGCGCTGTGGGCCGGTATCGTCCCGAATTGTACATGATGTATGACTATGAGAGCGCCGAGGATGCTTTCAACACCGTTGTAGACAAGGCCGGTACCGTAAACCGTGATGCTGTGGAGACCCGTGTGGCCAACGATGCCCGCACCGGTACTACAACTTATGGCGGCTCTACATTGGGCCGTACAAGAGGTATTATCGACCGTGAGACAGATGCCGAGGGCTTCTTTGCCTATTCTGCCGATTATACCGTTCCCGCCGATACTGACGGCGACGGTATGCCAGACGCATGGGAGAGCGCCAGCGGGCTGAATCCTGCCGTGGCCGATAACAATCTGCTTAACCCCGACGGATATACTGCTCTAGAGGTTTATCTGTGCTCGTTGATGGGGGAGACTCTGAGTACAGACTTCTCGCAGGGTGTGGAATCGGCTGTTATCTACACTGGTGATATAACATACGATGGTGCTACTTCCACCATGCATGTCGATGCCTCGCTCGTCGGAGCAGACATCACGGTATACAATGCCGCAGGCATGATGGTATATAGCGGAGTGGTAGACGGTATGGAGATAAGCCTTGTATCACTGCCCCGCGGACTTCACCTTGTGAAGGTTGGCTCCTCTACTCACGCCCCGCGTATAATCAAGGTAATAAGATAAGCTGATTATATTTTTTAATACAGCATGCGTCCGGCCGGCGAGGTCTCGCGCATGCTGTATTTCTTGTTGTATACCGAATGCTATCTTTAGACTGTTGCGCAGCATGGCCGCGCTATGTAATTTTGCACTCTATGGATAGCAGAATAAATCATAAATTCGGGCGTGCAGTCGCATTGCTGCGAAATGCGCAAGGACTCTCTCAGGCAGAGCTCGCATATCGATGCGGGATGCACCGCACCTATATCGGTGCATTGGAGCGCGGAGAGAAATCCCCGACCCTCAATACAATAGAGCGTGTAGCCAACGGACTGTCCTTATCAATAATACAACTATGGGAAGCCTTGCCAACCGACTGAGACGCAAATGGCAGGGATATGGCGGATATAATGCCACCCGCGCTGAACACTCTTTTTATGATGTGTTTGAGAATCTGTTTCAAGGTACGGAACTTGAAATCATACGGCAGCCGCGTAAGTTTGACAAGATATATGTTGATGTGAGGCTCGATGATGACGAGCTTTCGCAGATATATGTGCCTGATACTGAAATAATCCGTCATGGCATAAAGCCCGACTGCCTGATTCGGAATAAAGAGACAGGCAAGGAAATATATGTTGAGATAAAGCGACAAGATGGTTGGGTAGAGGGTAAACCTCGCAGTGCCGGACGTGGCAACGCACATGAAAGGCTTTGTAAATATTTCACTCCCGGAATTTTGGATCTTCTACGCAGAGAGAGTGGAATCAGCTCGCCAGACTATCCTTTCTGGATAGTCTTTCAAGGCGATATTACCCGTGATATCTGTCGTGTAAAAGAAATACGATTCTGGTTTGCGGGCAACCGTAGTAATGTTTGTTTTTGGCGCGACACGACAGACACATCACCGTTGATAGAACATTTTTTCGAGCAAATACTGCCCTTGCTTGAAAATCAGGACGAGTTAATCGAATAGGCATGGAGGCTCCGATGCTATTGTCTCAGCTGATGGCGCATAAGCTTGTTCCTCGCGTACATCAAGTCCCCATACGTCCCATCCTTCGGTTGTAGTTCGGGCAAAAAGTTCTATTTTGCGTTGACTCGGGAACATTTTCGCAATATTGTCACGCACAATATCGGGCTTCACGCTGTGTGCGCCGCGAGGTGCCCTTACGAGTTGCTGAATATTGCGCGCACCACGTGGACGTGGTATACGTCCGCGTTTGAATACCAGACAGAGTTCGCAGTTTGACAAAGTGTACTGCCCGGGATTATGGCTCATCTTATCCCACACGAAGGCTACCGTCTTGTATTCAAATCCCCAAGCTGTACCAAGTTCTATCCCCTGTGCGAGGTGAGGATTGGTCACCCACATGAACAGAAGGCAGTCATCATCGCAAATACGGTCGATCGGTATGCGTTTTAGATCTTTGGTTTTGACCGTAGGATATTTGAAGTTGGCGGCACTTATGAAAATGTCGCGCTTCCATCCCTCGTTCTCACTCTTTATCGAGCTTTTGTCGAATTGCATCTTGCCTCCATAATCCCAAGGCGGATCGGCATATATGATCTGAAATTTGCCGTCGGGTAGGTCGGGATAAAATTCGGGCAGCAAGTTATGCATAGTGCGCCTTGACTGCTCCGGAGCATATATCCGATAGCCTGAGATATATCGTTCTTCGCTCATTTACTTGAATCGGTAGGTGATGTAGGCGGTGGCTTCGGGCGGGGCGTCGTCGGCTGTTGGGCGTGTGAAGCGGCGCGAGCGCACTTCGGCTTCCACAGCGCGGCGCAGGCGTGCATCGGTGGCTGCAGGGGCGTCGCCGCCCTGGAAGCTTACCGATTTGACACGGCCTTCGCGGTCGACCTTCACCATCATTTTTATGGAACCGGTAGTGGTGGCCGGAACCTTGGCGTAGCGTGGCAAAGCCCAGCCGCCTCCGACAGTGCCTGTGCCTGTGCCGCTCACCGATGTGGATGTGCCGTCGGGGCGGCCCGAATCGCCCTCGGTCTTGCCTTTGGATGATGTATTGTTCTTGCCCTCCGAGCGTTGGAAGGCCGATGCTGTGGCGGCATTGGCGCGGCGGCGAGCTTCCTCGGCGGCGCGTTGGCGTTCGAGTTCTTCTTTGGAAGGCCCGGTCTGCTTCGGTTTCTCTTTTTCCTTTACTTTTACGGGCGAGGGACGTTTGGTAGTGACTGTCTTGGGGGCGTCGCCGGCGGGGCCGCGATCCACAACGTCGTGGCCGCTTTCCGGTGCGGGCGTGGAGCGGTTCACTGCCGGTTCGGGCAGAGGCGCCGGGGATGCCTGTTCGCGCGAGGGTGCGGGTGGAGCCTGTATTACATCGAAGAATTGCTCGTCGATCTCGGCTATGGCCACTTCGCTGTCGTGTCTTGGTGGCCATTCGCGGTCGAAAGCGCCCACCGTGAGTGTGCCGATGTGCAGCAGCAGGACTATCAGCAGTGCGATCGCCGCTGTGACGCTGAGTGCTATGATGCGCGGACGTGTCATTGTCGATCAGTGGATTCCTGTGGTTTTTCGGCGGTATCGGGTGTCGTTGCCGTGGGACGTGTCGCGAGTACCATCTTGAGGTCGTTGGCCGCGCCGAGGTTGAGTACTTCGACTACCTTGCCGTATTGTACCTCGACATCGGCATAAACCGCTATTCCGGCTATGGAGTCGGCGCCTTGCAGAGTGGTGAGGACGGTGACGAGTGAGTCTTTGGGCACGGGGGCGGGTTCTGCGTCGGCTACGGATACGAAATATTCGCCTCCGGCATCGATGAATATGCGTGTGGAGGGCTTTTCGGGTGTTTGTTCGGCGCCTTCCGGCAGATTTACCTCGATTGCAGTCGGAAATACATAGGTGGAGGTGACCATGAAGAACACCAGCAGCAGGAATATGACGTCGGTCATCGAGGCCATAGAGAAGGCCGCGAGCATCTCGTTGGGTTTGCGCAGTGCCATGATATCAAGCGGCGGGTTCGTTGAGGAGATCCATGAATTCCATGGTGCGTGCCTCCATCAGTTTCATTACCTTGTTGATGCGTGCCACCAGATAGTTGTAGGCAAACATGGCCACGATACCCACTATGAGGCCTGCCACGGTGGTGGTGAGGGCTGTGTATATGCCGCCGGCGAAGGTGCCGATCTGAGCGGCGTTGCCCGAATTGGCTATCGAGTAGAATGCCTGCACCATTCCTATTACTGTGCCGAGGAAGCCGAGCATGGGGGCACCGGCAGCTGTCGTGGCGAGCCAGGGCAGTCCCTTCGACAGGTCGGCTATCTCGAGGTTGCCGGTATTTTCGATTGCCACGAGTACATCGTTCATGGGGCGGCCTATGCGGCTTATGCCCTTTGCGATGAGGCGTCCCATCGGGGTGCCGTTGGAGCGGCATAGGTTGAGAGCCGACTCAATCTCGCCGTCGTGGATGTAATCGCGTATGCGTTTCATGAAAGTGTCGTCGGTGCGCGTGGCAGCGCGGATGACGATGGCACGTTCGATAAATATGTATATGCACACAAGTGCGAGCAGGGCCAGAGGGATCATGATCCATCCGCCTTCGACGCATAATGCCCAGAAACTCATTGGATTTTAGAATTTAGAATGTTGGATTTAGAATTGTCGTTGATGTTTGGATGTTTTGGGAGACCGAAGGTTTAATCGTTCAGGGCGGCAAGATAACGGTGTATGGTCTCCTCGAGGCCCAGATAGATGGCGTCGCATATCAGGGCGTGACCGATGGATACCTCGTGGAGGTAAGGCAGGGATGCATGGAAGTATGCGAGATTGTCGAGGTCGAGGTCATGGCCGGCATTGATGCCGAGGCCGAGATTGTGCGCGGCGCGGCTTGCTTCGACAAAAGGTGCCACGGCCGCCTCGCGGTCTTTGTGGTACATATCGGCATACGGCTTGGTGTACAGCTCTATACGGTCGGTGCCTGTCTCCGCCGCGGCGCGTATGTTGTCGAGGTCAGTGCCGACGAATATCGAGGAACGGATGCCATGGGTCTTGAGCCGCTCGACCACGCCGGTGAGGAATTCGAGATTCGGAGTCACGTTCCATCCGGCCGACGATGTGAGAGCGTCGGCGGCATCGGGCACTAGGGTAACCTGTTCGGGACGGGCCTTGATGACGAGATCGAGAAATTCCGGCGCAGGATACCCCTCGATGTTGAATTCCACCTTTACCAAGGGGCGCAGAGCGAACACATCGGTGCGTCGTATGTGCCGTTCGTCGGGGCGCGGGTGCACGGTGATCCCCTCGGCGCCGAAAGTCTGGCAGTCGCAGGCCACCTGCTCGACCGAGGGACGGTTCTCGCCGCGGGCATTGCGCAGTGTGGCGATTTTATTGATATTGACGCTTAAACGCGTATGCGGTTTTTTTGTCACAGTTTGCTCTTTTAGGAAAAAAGTCGTAAATTTGTATTTTAGACTACAAATTTAGTCAGAATAAATAGAATGACGAAAGAAATAGCCTCAAAAGAGAATAAAAACGAGTCGATCGAGGTGTTTTTCCCGCATAATCCCGATACGAGCCGTCTGTTGGTGGGCTCGAGCATTGATTCGTTCATGGCCTCGCGTATCGCACGGGCCGTGGAAGATGCCGACGCGTGCCTGCTCAATCTCAATGTCACATCGTTGAGTTCCGAACAGGCGCAGCTTGTGGTGGCGCTCAGGGTGGATCACCGCAATCCCGAGCGCGTGGCCCGTTCGCTCGAGCGTTACGGCTATACTGTACTTGATACCGATGCAAATATACTCGACGACGATACTGCGCGTCGCCGGTATGATGAACTGATGAAATATCTGTCGCTATGAGACTTGCCATATACGGCTCGCGCCGCCAGGACGCCTATCTTGACAGAATCGAGGCTTTTCTGAAAGAAATGTCGCGACGCGGCGATTCGGCCGTGATGCATGCCAAGCTTTACGAATATCTGCTGCGTATAATGCCGCTGGCGCTTAAGTGCGTGGAGCGCGTCACCGACGACCCCGACTTTACAGCCGACTATGCGGTGAGCATCGGCGGCGACGGCTCGTTTCTGCGTACTGCCGCCTGGGTGGCCGACAAGGAGATTCCTATTCTCGGCGTGAATACCGGGCATCTCGGTTTCCTTGCATCACTGGGTGTCGATGACCTGCCGCAGCTGCCCGCGATGCTCGATCGCGGCGACTTCACGCTACAATCGCATAGCCTGATACATGTTGTGGAACCGGCTCTCGACGTATGGCCATATGCTCTCAACGAGGTTACAGTGGGCAAGTCGGAAACCTCGTCGATAATCACCGTGAACGTGCAGCTCGACGATATCCATTTGGCCAATTACCGTGCCGACGGCCTCATCGTATGCACTCCCACAGGATCGACGGCCTACAACCTTTCGGTGGGCGGCCCGATAGTGCAGCCGACGGCTCCCGTATTCGTCATATCGCCTATTGCGGCGCATTCCTTGTCGATGCGCCCGTTGGTTATTGATGATGCGGGCGAGCTTACGCTGCGTTGCGACAGCCGCAAGCCACGCTACCGACTGAGTATCGACGGGCGTTCGTCGGTGTTCGACCTGTCGCAGACGGTAAAACTGCGCCGCGCGCCGTTTGTGGTGAAAAGCATCCTGCTGCCCGGCCACAACTTCGCCGACACGCTCAAGAACAAGCTTTCATGGGGATAAAGCGGCTTGTATCGCAGCATTGTGTTATAGAGCCTTACGGCAAGGTAAATCTTGTCGTAAGAAGCAATGCTGTGAATGTCACTGCGCGTTGGCACGGCGACGTCCTTCATGTGACTCTGCCACCCATCGACGAGAGGCGGTTGCGTGAAGCGCTTGCCGGGATGCAGTCGCGGATCATGGCGCGCAAACCGGCCTATGCCGCGCCTGCCTACCACGACGGATATACATTTATTGCCGAAGACTGGTTTTTTGTGGTTACAGAAACGGAATCTCTCTCTGCCGGTCGTGCCGAGGCGATAAAAATGCATGCCGACGACGGCGGATACAGATTCAATATACGTTATGGCACAGGCTCAGATATACAGAGCGATGCCATGCAACAGGCCATCGGCCGCCTTGTAAAGACAGTGGCGCGGCATATGGCCGAGCGATTGCTTCTGCCGCAAGCACATGCCGAAGCCGTGCGCCTCGGTATTGCGATTCCTGCTGGTCATATTTCCGTGGGGCGCGGCCGGCGACGGCTGGGCTGCTGCACCGGCCGCGGACGTATATCGCTTAGCTATGTGCTGATGTTTGCCGACACGGAGACACGCCGCAGCATCATCACACACGAGCTGGCCCATCTGCGCCACTTCAACCACTCTCCTGAATTCTATGTCCTGTGGGACAGCTATCTGGGCTACCGCCATCTCTGCATCTCAATGTCTGATCTTAAACTTCCATTACCTCGGTAAGTATAAGCAGAAGCCGCGACGATGTGAATCGACGCGGCTTCGTGTATAATAAGATTGTCGTATTACTTCAATATAGCTTTTGTGGTACGGACTGATCCGTCGGAGAGGGTCTCGACCACGATGTTGAATCCGTTGAAGGGCTTGTCGGAGGCCACACCCATTGCGTTGTAGTATACTGTGGCGATAGCTTCAACGGCAACGGTGTCTTCTGCTATTCCGGAGGTGTTGCCGGGGATAGAGGCCTCGCTCAGGCTGCCGTATTCATTGACAGCCTTTACTTTGTAAGAAGAAGGTGCCTCGGAGCGGGCCTGCGGAACGGAGACTTTATATTCGGTGCCGGTGGTGAAGGCCACTACATTGTCGTTGCCGTCGATCACCATATAGCAGATAGCGTAGTCGGAAGCGTCCCATATGAGGTTGCCGACGGCATCTGTCATGAGATTGGCCGGGGCATCGACTGCCTCGAAGAATTTGCGGGGATTCCAGTCGTCATTGCCCGATACCACGTTCTCGTATGTATATCGTGCGGCTTCCTCGTCCGAGAGGATAGCCTGGCGCTTGGCTTTCTCGGTCTGGTTGTCGACCTTGTATTCGGTGCGGCGCGCGGTAAGGTCTATCGGATTTCCGTCGGCATCGACGCTGTTGTATTCCGCAAATAGCTTGGGAGCGATGTGCCATTCGCTCCATCCTTCGGGCGCGAATTCGGTCTTGAATGTGGTGTTGAGGAACACGGCCATAGGCTCGTTCTGCCATGCGCGGCCGAGCTTGTGCTGCGAGCCTTCGCCGTCGAGGACGCAACGGTCTATCACATAGCCGTATTTTGTGCCTTCCTTATGACAGGGAGCCACTATCACAGAGCCGGAGGCACGAGCCTGCCGGAAAGTGGAGTTTTCGACATATACGTCGCCGGCGCCATAGAAATAGTCGACAGCGCCTTCGATCAGACAGTTATTGACATAGTGGCGGTCGGATACATTGGTCGTGGTGGTGAACCATGTATCCTGATATGAGCGGAATTTGCAGTTGTTGAATGACAGTCGGTCGTTGCACGTGCGCATGGCCAATCCCATCGGACCGGCTTGTTTTTCCACACCGTAGGAATTGATAAAAGAGATGTTCTCGGCATAGAAATCGGTGGCATCCACCTGAAACACACCCTGATAGCCGAATGTCTTTGACGCGGGATTGTTGGTGGAGTACTCCCAGCCGATGTCAGACGATCCACCGTTGTTGATCCAGTATTTTATGACAGTCTTTTCACTGTTTTGGCCGATAAGATGGATGAAAGGCTTTGAAGCGGGGATTTTCACGAGCTCTTCGTATTCTCCGTTTTTCACAAATATAAGATATGGAGTGATACGTGCCTCGGGTGCGGCATCGATGGCTGCCTGTACTGTGGTATAGTCGCCCGAACCGTCCTGTGCTACCACGGCATCGAATGTACGGGCTTCGGGGTGCGGACGTTCCATTGTGCTGAATTCGATACTGGCGCCGGTAAATTCGTTGCCGCTCATGTCGGTAATGGCGCCTGCAGGGATGTCAAGTACATAAGTGGTGCCGTAGTCAAGTCCTTTATAGGGGAAGGTCACGGTCTTGCTGCCATAGATGCCTTCGAGAACGATACCGCCGAGAGTCACGTCGCCGGTACCGGCTTTCACACGCTCGTTGAACGATAGTACGAAATTGCCGCGTGCCGATACATTAGTCGAGCCGGCAGCCGGAGAGCTTGCGAGCAATATGGGAGCCTCGGTATCATTGACAGTCTCCTTGTCGGCATATACCACGATGTCGGCAAGATAGAAGCCTTCGGTGTCATTGCCGCCGGATGTGCCGAGAAGAGCTGACGATGTATCGCCTATCCAGCGCACATATACTGTCTCAAGACCTTCGGGGAGAGTCGCGTCGAAGTCGAGCCATTGGTTCTTCGTCATATCGAGTGTGCCGAGGTCGATATATTCGTTCCCGTCGGTCGAATATTGTATTTTCTGTACTGAGTGCACACAGTCGTTGTCGGCGGCTGCGAGGGCATGCACGCGCACGTTGGTATATCCCTTGGTGTTGAATCGGGCCACGAAAGAGCGGGGATTTGCCATATCGGCGAAGTTGGTGTATCGGCGTATGCAGTTGATGTCGCCGGTGCCGAAGTTGCGTGTCGAGCCGCCCCAGTTGGTAGTGGATCCGTCGCCGTTATGGATATTCAGAAGGCCTGTGTTGTCGGTGGTGAAGGCATAGTCGGCCGGACGGTTGCCGCGCGGTTCGGATACCGGAAAGTCCCATGCGACGATAAACGGCACCACATCGAAAGTGGCCTCGACGGTCTTGTCTGCATTCATCTTCACGACGCGGGCCGGTGCGGCATCACCGTCCTCCCAGTAGAGAAAGTTGGTTACCGAGTTCGGCACTATGGATATGGTTACATCGGTACCCGTCTCGTAGATGCCGTTGACAGGCTCGGGCGTGAGTTTCACCTTGCCCCATTTTGCCCCGTCGCCGGCGTTGTTGACTGTGAGTGTGTAGGTGTCTACAGTCGAGAATACGCCCGTAAGTTCGGTATTCTCTGAGATGTCGAATGAATAAGGATTCTCGGTGGAGACCGCGTTTCCGGCAGCATCCTGCCATTCCTTGAAACGGAACCCGTAATTGGCCCGGGCGGTGACGACGGCGTTTTCGCCGGCATTGAATATGGCCTGTGCGGGTGATACGCTGCCGCCTTCGGCGGGCGAGGCAGTGACGGTGAGCTGTACGGCTTCAGTCACCTCTTTGAGCCAGCGGGGATCGCCTATTACACCGCCGGTGGTGGAGGCTGTGGCGAGCGGTGAGGTGGAAGCTACGGTGAAATCGCCTTCGTCGGGGTTGGCAAACGACAGGGCTTCGAGGCCGAGGCCGGCGAGGGTGAGATCGTCGACAGTCTTGTCGTTGATGTTATAATCGCCGTATTCCACCACAAGGTTGTTTTTGGCGACGAGCTTGCCGGCTGCGGCATGGACGACATAAGGCATGATGCCGTCATTGCCACCTTTGTAGATGATATTGTCGGTAAAGGTGTATGTGGAGTTGGCGCTGTATTTCTTTTCGGTCTTGGCAAGTGCGCGGTCGTTGCTCTTGCCCCAGCGGTACACTGTGTTGTTTGAGAAGGTGAATGAGAGGTCGGTGTCGGCGCTTATCGTCTGAGGCATGAAGAAGCTTTCGCCGTTAGCATAGTTGTAGAGCGTGCAGTTGGTTGTGGTGACACTCTTCACAACGTGTTTGGGATACATGAAATTCCAGCCGCCGTTGCCACAGTCGTGTATCACGCAGTTGTCGAACGTTATGTCGTAGATGTAGTTGCCGGTGGAGCTTGTGCGCAGGAAGCATCGGGCAATGTTGGCGATGTCGCAGTTGCGCATCGTCAGTGTAGTGATGTCTCCGTATTTGTCGAGATTGATGAAATAGCTGTCGGTGATGGAGATTTTGAGTCCGTCTAGGATGATACCGCCGCCGGTGAGCGATGCGTCATTGGCACGAAACAGTCCTGCGAAGTTTACCTCGGCATCGGGCGCGGCCTTGAGGGTGATGGTCTTTCCGGTCGGGAATGTGAGGGTGCCGCCATAGGCACCTGCCTCCAGGACGAGCACGTCGCCGTCGGCAGCCGCCGCATAGGCGGTCGCCAGATCTGAGGGGCCGACCGGAATCTCGGCGGCGCTCAGTCTGATAGCGGCGAGCAATGAAAATGATAATAATAGTTTTCGCATAAATTTAAGGTTTTGGTTATCTTGGCACAAAATTATCTGATCCTTGATTCTTTGCCTGTGAAAATCGAATCAAACCTTAAAAAAATGAATCAAATCAGACCGATGACATCTTTATCGGGTATCGGCCGTCATATTTCACACCTATATGTGCCAAATTCCACCACTATCGACAACAGCAGCCGCGGCGATTCGCATCGACGCGGCTGCTTTCTTGCATGTGATTATGATTAATTGTCTTTCGGTGTCAGTCTTATGGCACTGCCGCCGCCGGGTGCGAGGCGCTGGCGCAGCTTGCTGCGCGAGTCGACCATTGCGGTGCGGATGTTGTATGCCTGCGGATTGTTTTTCCAGTGCGCGTTCTTGGCATCCTCGTAGATGGTGGCCTCGTACTTGCGTCCTTTGGGGAGGAAACTGAGGTCTATGACGGCCTCGCGGGCATTGTCATCGGTGATGGCGCCTATGTACCAGTCGTTGCTGTGCTTGTCTTGTCGAGCTACGGTTATGTAGTGGTTCGGCTCGGCCTCTAGGTAGCGCGAGTCGCTCCAGTCGACGGGGACGTCCTCGATGAATTTGAACGCATCGGGGAATCGCTCGTAGTTCTCGGGCAGGTCGCAGGCCATCTGCATGGGCGAGGGCATGGTGAGATAGAGGGCGAGCTGTCGGGCCAGTGTAGTGCCTGCCTGGCCGGTCTTGCCCTCGTTGTAGTAGCTCAGGCGTGTCTCGAACAGACCGGGGGTATAGTCCATCGGGCCGCCTTTGAGGCGTGTGAACGGCAGGATGCAGGTGTGCGAGGGCGGATTGGTGCCCATGGCCTCGTATTCACCGCCGCGGGCCGATTCCTGAGCGAGCCAGTTGGGATATGTGCGGCACAGACCTGTGGGGCGGGGCGCCTCGTGGCTGTCGACCATTATCTGATAGTCGGCGGCACGCTCTATGACGTGCTTCACGTGGTCGACCATCCACTGCGAGGTGTGATGCTCGGAGCGGGGGATGATGGCGCCCACGTAGCCGGTCTTGACGGCGTTGTAGCCGTTCTGCTTCATGAACGAGAAAGCGCGGTCGAGCTGTCGCTCGTAGTCGGCGGCGTTGGCAGCAGTCTCGTGGTGCATGATAAGCTGAACTCCGCGGGCTTCTGCATAGCGGCGCAGGCTGTCGACATCGAAGTCGGGATATGCCTTGTCGAAGAGAAACTGGCGGTTCTTGCGATAGCTGCACCAGTCTTCCCAACCCTCGTTCCAACCTTCGACGAGCACGCCGTCGATGCCGTGCTTCGAGGCGAAGTCTATGTATTTCATCACATTGGCTGTGTTGGCCGGATGACGACCGTTGGATGGAAGAGCCGAATAGTCGGTCACACCGGGCTTGGCGCGGTAGTGGTCGCTGTATGCCCATGTCTTTACGTGGCCGGTGAACATCTCCCACCATACGCCTACGAATTTCATGGGTTTGATCCACGAAGTGTCTTCGATCTTGCAGGGCTCGTTGAGGTTGAGTACGAGCTGCGAGGCGAGGATGTCGCGGGCGTCGTCGCTCACGATTAGCGTGCGCCACGGGGTGTTGACCGGCAGCTGCAGGTAGGCGCTCACGCCGAGACGGTCGGGCGCGAGATGGGCGCTCATGGTATGGGCCGGGCAGTCGACATCGAGCAGCATGGCCGGATATCCTACAAGGGCGGCCTCGTGGAGGCTGATGTATATGCCGTCGTCGGTCTTGAGCAGCATAGGCGTCTGTATCACGGTACCCTCGGCGGCCTGACTCTCTGAGTGGCGTCCGCGCCGCTTGGCGAGGACATCCTCGAGTCCCGAGAAGCGTACCTCGGAGAATAGGAACTCGTCGGTATCGTAGTCGCCCGGAATGCAGAACAGTGTATGGTCGGCGTCGAAGCGGAACTGTGTGTTCTCCTTCATCAGTGTCACATAGTTGGCGTTGTCCTGCATGGGCATTTCGTATCGGAAGCCGAGTCCGTCGTCAAACACGCGGAAGCGCAGTGTGAGGTAGCGGTCGGGGTCGGATGCGTGCAGATGCACTGCGAGCTCGCGGAAGTGGTCGCGTACGGTGGCATATTCGCCCCATACGGGCTGCCAGCTGCGGTCGACTGTCGCGGTGTCGGTGCCTGTGAGTGCGAATCCGGAGGCGAATGACACTTCCTTGCCCTCGAGTCCGAGAGCCGATTCGGTCACTACGGGTTTGCCTTTGTAGGCGAGCGAGTATACGGGTGTGCCGGCGGCGTTTACATCGACATCAAGGGTAAGATTGCCCGACGGCGAGTTTATCGAAGCGGCTGCCATCGACAGCGTGGCGGCCGCGAATAGTGAAGAGAAAGTGATTGGTCTCATATCGTCAGTTCATATAGATGATATACCCGTAGGCCGGCAGTTGTATGGTGACGGGAACAGCGGTCTCGCCGCCATTGATCATGTCGGTCATGCGCAGGCCTGTGAGGGCGATCGGTGTCTTTACGGTACGGGCATCGGCGGTGGTGTTGACCATCACAAGCAGGGTGTGGTCGCCGGCGGTGCGTGTGAAGCTAAGCACGTCCTTGTCGGGATATGTGCGCAGCTCGGCGCGGCGCAGCTCGGCCGAAGCCTTGTATGCTTTGTTTATGGCTTTGTAGACTGCAGCTTTTTCGGCAGAGAATGCGAGCGGCTTGTAGTCGAAGAACGACAGCTTGCCGCCGTTCACATCGGCATCCATCGACGAGTAGATCATCGGTGTGCCGTGGAGCATCGCTGCAGCCACGTATGCGGCGGGCTGGGCGTCGGCCGATCCGTAGTAGCGGGCGTAGTCGTTCTCGGCGGCGACATCGTGGTTGAATACGTAGCGCAGTATTGAGGCGCCCTCGGGCACCTTACTCCACGAGTCGGCCTCGCGGGTGAATATGTCGCTTGCTTTGCCGCCGGTGAATGCGGCTGCCACGGCGGGTGCGTAGTTCCAGTCGTAGATCATGTCGAAGCCGTCTTTGTAGAATGATTCCTGCGACGTCTCGGCGAGCATGAAGAAGTCGGGGCGGATGGCGCGGAATTTGTCGATGGCCTGCTTCCAGAAGTCGTGAGGCACGCCTTCGGCGTAGTCGCAGCGGAATCCGTCGACGCCCATCTCGTTCACCCAGTAGAGCATGTCGTCGGTCATGGCCTTCACAGTGCCTGCGTTGGAATAGTCGAGCTGTGCCACATCGGTCCAGGTGGATGCCTGGGCGATGTTGCCGGCAGCGTCTTTGCGGTAGTATTCGGGATGTGCGGTGATCCATTCATGATCCCATGCCGTGTGGTTGGCTATCCAGTCGAGCACCACTTTCATGCCGGCTTTGTGGGCGGCATCGACGAGCGCCTTGAAGTCGGTCGCGGTGCCGTATCGGGGATTTATGCCGCGGAAGTCGCGTATGCAGTAGGGCGAGCCGAAAGCCTTGAGTTCGCCGGGAGTGTTCACGGGCATTATCCACAGCATGTCGCAGCCCATGTCGGCTATGGCCGGGATGCGTGCCGTGACGGCCTTGAAGCATTCGTCGGAGGCGAAGAATCGGGGATTGGCCTGATAAATCACGTTCTGCGACACTTCGGGTCCGAGAACCGGCTGATCCGGCTCAACGGGTGGTACGGGCTCGTCCTTGGAGTCGCCGCAGCCCGCCGATACTGCCGCCATGACGAGCATGGCGGCAGCGGCGTTTATGAATCGGAGCAGTTTCATTTCTTCTCTTCAGCCGAAGTTGGGTTGGCAATTATGAAGTAGTTGCGGTCGAGGGTGATGCCGAGAGCATCGTACTGTGTACCGTCGTTGTTGTGGAAGATGAGGTTCTCGCTTTCGCCGAGGCCTTCCACTTCCCAGGTCTTATAGGTGATGCCGTCGACTTTCTCGGTGCCCGAAGGAGCTGCACCGGGCCAACCGCCGAAGCACTCTTTGTCGCCCCATGCATAGATATAGAGGGCGGGCCAGCCGGTCTTGTCCTCGACATAGATGGTATATGTCTCGGCCACAGGCTCGTATTCCTCAACGGTGCACGAAGCGGCGCCGGCCTCGATTATGTAGTCCTTGTCGAGGGTTATGGCTGCAGCGTCGTACTGGGTGCCGTCGTTGTTGTGGAAGATAAGGTTCTCGGTCTCGCCGGCGCCTTCCACCTCGAATACCTGATACACCTTGCCGCTGATGGTCTTTGTGCCTGAGGGAGCTGCGCCGGGCCAGCCGCCGAAGCATTCCTTGTCGCCCCATGCGTAGATGTAGAAGGCTTCCCATCCGGTGTTGTCGGCCACATAGAGGTGATAGGTCTCTGTGGGCACGGGATCGGGATCGACAACCGGATCGTCGCCACCGCCCTGGCCGGTGTATGTGGAGGGATCCACCTCGGTGGCCTTGCTTGCGGTAAGTTCCACATATACGTCGCGATCGAGTGCAAAGACTACCACGTCGTCGATCTGCTTGCCGTTGCCGTTGTTGAGGATGATATGCTCGTTGTTGCCGATATTGGCCTCGCCGAGATCGAAGTATTTGTATTCCACACCGTTGATCTTCTGTGTGCCCGTCACTTCCATTCCGGGCCATGCGCCGTTGAGGTCGTTGACATCGCCCCACATGTAGAGGTAGAGGTCGTCCCAGCCGCTGTAATCGGCCACGAACACCGCGAATCCGTCGTGCTTCACCACTGCCGAGGGGTCGAACTCCTGCACGCCGTCGGGTGTGAGTTCGAGGTAGTAGTCCTTGTCGAGGGTGACGTTGTAGTCGCCGAGCTGGCTGCCGTTGTTATTGTTGTTGAAGATGAGATTGAGATTCAGACCCTTGTTTGCCTCGCCGGTGTCGAAGTACATGTATTCCACGCCGTCGATGGTGATCTTGCCGGTTACGGCCATTCCGGGCCAGCCGCCGAATGCCTCGGCGTCGCCCCATGCATACATGGCGAGTTCGTCATAGCCGGAGTTGTCGACAACGAATATTGCATAGCCGTCGTGTACAACCTCGTCGGGATTGAGGGGCTTGTCGTAGTATGCGGCCCAGCGGCCTACGGTGACGTTGATGCGGCCGCCTACGGCAGGCTGCTCGGTGTGCATCACCTCGGCGCCCTGCACTGTGCGCTCCTCGCGCTGCTCGGCCGAGTAGAAGTAGTAGCCGTCGGCGAGGGTCTTGCCGCTCACGAAGTCGGCGGGATTCAGATAGATGCCCCACTTGGCGTCGGTGTTCTGCGCGGGTTCGAGCTGCCAGCGCGGGTCGGCGAGAGCGGCTTCGAGACCGCCGTTGAACTCACCCACAATATACAGCTTGTCGTTGGCTGTGGTGGAGGTGGGCACTATGACCTCGAGTAGCTGATAGCCTTCGCGGGTGTCGAACTGCGGCAGCTCGTGGTCGAATATGATATCTTCCTGGCTGCAGGAACCCAGCAGGGGCAGCAGCGCTGCAAGGAGAAGATTGAATATATATGATTTTTTCATCGTGAAAGCGGATTAATAGTTGGGATTCTGGATGAGGCCGGGGTTGACCATGAGGGCTGCGTTGGGCAGGGGATACCATTCGTACTTGCGGTCGCGTTTGGCGGGGAGATCGCGGTCGGTCTCGCTCGCGCGGCCGAAGAACCACCACTGGCCCTGTGTGAACTTGTCGAAGCGGCGCAAGTCGGTGCGGCGACGACGGCCCTCGTTGAGGAATTCGAGACCCCATTCGCTCAGCATCCAGTCGGCGTCGAAGGCGGTGAAGCCGGGGCCGGGCTTGTCGAGTTCTTTCTTGTCGGCGAAGTAGCGTGTGCGCACTTCGTTGACGAGGCTCTTGGCACCGTCTGCGTTGCCGGCGCGCAGGCGGCACTCGGCGAGTGTATAGTAGACTTCGGCGAGGCGGAATTCGACTTCATCGATGTTGCGCCAGTCGTAGCCGCTCGATTCGGGGTAGATGGGGTATTTGAGCACGCGGATACCCGAGCTTGTCTCGCCCCAGCGGGGACTCATCACCACCTCGAGGTTGCGGCCGCGGTTGAGGAATGTGCCCACCTGATCCACATAGTTGAGAGGTTGCTGGTCGCGGTCGGCGTCGGCGGGGATGGCCGATCCGTCGGTATAGTTGGTCATGGCTCCGATGAGGAACATGCCGTTGTAGTTGCCTGCGGCGTCGCAGTTGTAGGGCTGCTTGCGCACGTCCTTGTCGCTGATACGGTCGTATACCGCGCCGAGCTTGTCGCCGTAGTCGAAGAGGAAGCTGCGGGGTGCGTCGGTGCCGCCGGTGGGCAGCACGTTGCCGGTGTTGTCCTTTGAGGGGGTGACGATGGTGCAGTTCCATCCGCTCTGCGACCATGCGCCGCCGAGGATGTCGCCGTAGTTATAGGGCAGGAAGGGGGTGTTGCGGTTGTTGTTGGTCATCTTGCCGTCTTCCATAGCGAAGGCAAACACCACCTCGGGGCACGATACGTTGTTGATGCCGAATATGTCGCGGTGGTCGGCGGCGAGGCTGTATGTGCCGAAGTCGCCGCGTATTATCTGCTCGCACAGGGTGGCGCACTCGGCATAGCGGTCAACGCCGGTGAATACCTGAGAGTTGAGCAGGAGGCGCATCTTGAGCATGCGGTTCATGGCTCGGTTGAGGCGGTTTCGGGTGCTGCCCGAGCCGTCCTCGGCGGGGAGAGCCTCGTAGCAGCCGTCGAGCTCGTCGGCGATGAACTGCCATATTATGCCGCATCCGGTGTTGAAGTCGGCGTCGGCCGATCCGGGGATGTTGCCGTCGTTGGCTATGTTGAGAGGCAAGGCGCCGCCCCACAGCTCGAAGTTGTTGTAGTACGACCATGCACGCATTGTGCGCACCTCGGCGATATAGCTGTCGAGCTGCTCGCGTGTCATGCGCAGCGAGCCGGGATCGAGGGCGCTTAGGTCGGTGATGAGGGTGTTGCACAGGCCGATTGTCTCCCATGCGTGTTCCCATGCCGAGCGCACGATCTTCGATTCGGCGTTCCAGGTGTGTGTCGAGAGCACGAATTTCTCGGCCTCGTCGTATCCCCACTGACCGCCGTTCCATGTACGCCATGAAATCTGGTCGGCCGAGAATTCGTTGAGGTACCAGAAGTATTCGAGAAAGCCGCTGCATGCACTCGAATAGATGGATGCCACGGCACCCTTGACGCTGTTTTCGTCCTGATAGTACACCGATGCGTCGATTCGGTCGAAAGTCTTTTCTGTGAGGTCGGTGCAGCCGGCGGAGCCCAGTACGATGGCAGCCGCGGCGATGGCGCCGCCTATATATCTTAGTGTTTTCATTATATGATTGTCGTTGGAGTGTTTAACGGAAACGGAATGTCACGCCAAGGGCTACCTGTGTGGCCGACGGATAGGCGCTGTTGCTGTCGACGCCGGGGGTGATGCCGGTCGAGGTCACGATCGAGGGATCGTTGCCGCTGTACTTGGTGAGGGTGAACAGGTTCTTGGCCGAGAGATACACGCGCAGGCTGTCGACGAGACGGCGGTTCTTGAACGGTATCGTGTAGCCGAGAGTCACGTTCTCGAGCTTGAAGTAGTCGCCTTTCTCGAGGAAGTAGGACGATATCACACCGCCGCCGGTGTGCACGTCGCGGTCGTCGAGGTATGCGCTGCGCAGCACGTTGTCCTGGCCCGAGCCTATGAGGCCCATACCGTAGCGGCGCATGTTGAAGATGTCGAAGCCGAAGGCGCCGGTGAACATCACGCCGAGGTCGAAGTTGTTCCAGCGCAGGGTGTTGTTCCATGTGAGGAAGTGGCTCGGGGCGCCGTTGCCGATGTATTTCTTGTCGGAGGGATCGGCTGACGATGCGGGTACTTTCTCGCCTTCGGCATTGTAGATGAGCATGTTGTGATCCTCGTCGTAGCCGGCATATTCATAGCCGTAGAACTGGCCTATCTTCCCGCCCTCGGCCACGCGGAAGAAATATTCGCTGATGCCGACGCCGGGTTTCTGATACAGGTCGAGATAGGATGCCTGATACACGTCGTTGGAAAGCTTGGTGAGCTTGGTGGTGCCGTACGAGTAATTGACGCCGGTGGTCCACTTCACGGGTGTGTCGACAAATACGTCGCCGGTGAGTGTGAGTTCCACGCCGGTGTTCTTGGTGGTGCCCACGTTGACGAGAATCGTCGAGTAGATGAACGGGGGCTGCGGGGCGGTGTAGTTGTAGAGCAGATCTTGCGAGCGGCGGTCGAAGTATTCGACCGAACCGTACAGGCGGTTGAAGAACATGAAGTCTATGCCGTAGTTGGCGCTGGTCGATTTCTCCCATCCGAGTTTGGGATTGGCGTTGACCGAGGGACGGTAGCCGGTCACCCAGTTGCCGTCGATGAGATAGTTGCCGCTGCTTGTGTAGGTGGCCAGCGAGCGGTATGCGTCGAAGTCGCTGCGGCCGGTCACACCGTAGGAGAAACGGGGCTTGAGGCTCTGGATCTTGTCGCTGTATCCTTCCATGAAGGGTGCGCGGGCAATTTCCCATGCTATCGAAGCTGCCGGAAAATAGCCCCATTTGTTGTCGTCGCCGAACTTGGTGGAGCCTTCATAGCGCAGCGAGGCCGATGCGATGATCATGCTGCGCCAGTTGTAGTTGACGCGGCCGAAGAAGCCTATCAGGGTCGACTCGCTCTTGCCGGCATACATCTGGGCCTTGCCCTCGGTGAGGTAGGAGCCCGAGCCGATGCCGTGCCACAGCATGTTGTCGAAGGTGAAGTTGTTGTTCTGCTCGAACATCTGCTCCCAGTTGCTGCGCTCGTAGGTGTAGCCTGCCACAAACTTCACGTCGTGGTCGGGGGTGTTGAAGCCGTAGTTGGCGATCCATTCGAGGCGGTTGGTCCACCATTTCTCGTATTTTATGCTTGCGCGGCCTGCGTAGCCGTTCCAGTACGATTCGCCAGATGTGGATGGGGTGTAGTAGTCGCTCTTGAGGTCGTTGTAGTTGTAGGAGTACGACAGGGTGGTGGATACCGAGTGCTTGTCGTTGTTCCAGATATTGTACTTGACGTCGGCTGTGCCGAGGATGTATGTGCGGTTGCCCTGCGAGGTGTTGACGAGGAGCTGCTGCACGGGGTTCTTGATGTCGGTGGGCGAGGTGGGCTGATAGAATGTGCCGTCCTCGTTGTATACGGGCAGGGTGGGGTTCATGCCCAAAGCGGTGTCGAACATGCCGTTGTCGCCCCAGTCTTCTTTCACCTTGCGGGCGTTGAGGGTGGCTGTGATGCGCAGATGGCTGTCAAGGGCGTTGGCCGATACTGCTGCGCGTCCGCCGAATTCCTCGCGCTTGCTCACGATGTCGAGGCCGTTGGCGCGCTTGTAGTTGAGCGAGGCGCTGTAATAGCCTCCGTTATTGAGCGAGCCGTCGATGCTGAGATACTGGTTGGTGTCGTATGAGGTCTTGCGGGTGATGAGGTCGTACCAGTCGGTCGAGTATCCGTAGTCGTTGCCGCGGCGCGAGCGACGCCATTCGTCGGGCGACAGTACCTCGGGGCGATCCTTCGCGAATGCCAGGGCGGCATAGCTGTCGTAGGTGATCACGGGCAGTCCGGCCTCGCCGGTACCTTTCTTGGTGGTGATGAGTATAACGCCGTTGGCGCCGCGTGTGCCGTAGATGGCGGCCGAGGCGGCGTCTTTGAGTACCGACATGGATTCGATATCCTGCGGGGCGAGGGTGCGGATGTCGCCGCCGGCCACGCCGTCAATCACAACAAGGGGGCCGTTGCCGGCGCTGATGGATGTGGCGCCGCGCACCTGCAGGTTGGAGCTGCCGTTGGGGTCGGCGGCTGCGGTGGTCGACACGTTGAGGCCGGCGACTTTACCTGTGAGCATCTCCATGGCGTTGTTCATGGCGCCCTGCTGGAAGTCGTCCTTGTTGATCTGTACGATGGAGCTCGAGAGTTCCTTGCGGCTGAGTGAGCCGTAGCCCACTACCACCACTTCATCGAGCAGCTCGCTGTCTTCCTGCATCTGCACGTCGATGGTGCTGCGGCCGTTTACCTTGATTTCCTGCGCGCGGAAGCCCACGTAGCTGAATACAAGAGTGGCGTTGTCGGCCACGCCGGGGATGGCGTATCGGCCGTCGATGTCGGTGGCCACTCCCACTGCTTTGTCTTTCAAAGTTACACTCACGCCGATGAGGGGTTCGCCGGTGGCATCTGTCACCGTACCCGACACATCGATTGTCGCCGCATATGCATACGACGGCATCCACAGGGCCACGGCCATGATGGCCACAGCCAGGATGCTCCTGATTGTTCCGAGATTTAATTTCATGGTTTATACAATGTGATTTTTGGTTTCTGTTGCAAAATTCTACATTTTTTAACCCGAAATCAAGTGCCTCAAAGCAAAATCAAATATATATATAGATTTTATTTGCTGATATTCAATGATAAAGCGTCTTGATATCAGATGAAAATTCTAAATATATTCAAAGCTTTTTTCTTAAGATATATCCGCCACTTCGTCCTCGAAGATGTCGGGGTGCAGGGCGCGTCTGCGCATTTTTGAACGGTAGGTGTATACGGTGGTGATGGAGCAACGCAGGAAGCCGGCTATCTTTGAGCTGTCGTCTATACCTATGCGGATTAGAGCGAATACGCGGAGCTCGGTATTGAGCAGTTCGCCGGGACGGAGTTGCACGCGGCATTCGGGGCGCAGCAGGGCGTTGAATTTCTCCACAAACCCCGGATAGATATCAAGCACGGCATTGTCGAATCGCTGATAGAATTCATTCACCGTCTTGTCTATTATCTCGGCCGACTCGAGTTTCTTGACCAATGCCGCCGGGTTGCCCTGTGCGGCGAGTACGCGTAGCGACCGGTGGTAATTCTTTAGCGACGAGATTGTCGACGAACAGAATTCCATGAACGTCGCGGCATATTCCTCGCGTGTGGCGCCTGCGATCTTCAGAGCTGAGTTCATTTCGGCCAGGCCGGCGTTGGCCTCGCGGAGCCGTTGGCTCAGTTCGCTAAGCTCGGCATTGGCCGCGGCGGTGTGTTGCTGGGCGCGTTTTACTATCTTGAACTGTCGGAGTATGAACGCGATGGCGAGCATCAGTATTACCGCGAGTATGCTGATTGTGACAAGCTGATACCGCTGCAGCCGCTGCAGGTCGGCCTGCTTGGTGTTGTATGCCTCATCGATTATGGGCAGCATGCGGCTCGACTGGGCGTTGCGCATGCGTGCCGCGAAAAAGTTGGCGTCGGCAAAGCTCTGTTTCAGGTAGCGGTTGGCGCGCTCTATGTCGCCGTCCTCAAAGAGGGCTGTGGCAAGGGCGCGCATGGCCATGTTCTCCTTCACGGCACCCTGCATGTCGCTTATGGCGCTGAGAGCCAAATAGCGGCGGTAATTGTCGTGGTCGCCTATATCATTGTACACATATGCCAGTATCGAGCTGAGTATGGCATATTCGCGGGTGCCCTGCCGGTAGTTGCCGAGCGATTCGAACAGCAGATTCTCAGCCTCGGCGGCGCGGCCTTCGCGCACCAGTTCGGGAGCCCTTACTACCAGATAGAGGAATGATTCCGGCGGGCAGATGGCCATCAGTGAATCGTTGTACAGGGCGCGCATGCTTTCGTTTTCTTCCAGAAATTCGCTGTCGGTGGTGTATTCGCTCTGATATTGGTACAGACCGCAGTATGTGTTGTAATATTCGATGAGCAGCGATGTGTCGGAGTCGGCCGGACGGCAGTTCTCGAGAATCTCCATGGCCTCCTTATATAGGCCGGCATGCGATGCTATGTCGGCCTTGCGTATGGTCATCCGCAGCCATCGGGAGCTGTCGGCGGCCACGCGGGGCAGCCTGAGATACCGGTTCACATAATGTAGCGCCGAGTCGCTGTTGTATGATTCATATTCATCCACAAGTTCCTCTACAAGTTCTGTCTCCAATGTCGGTTTTGGACGCTTGCCGAGTTCGTGACGCAGGGCGTCGATGCGTCGCTCTTTCACGCGGTCGTATTCGTGGCTGCGGGCGAGAGCCATGTCTACACTGTCGTAGAGAGGTTCGTCGGAAGAACCGGCGCCGTGGCGGCATCCGGCTACGGCAAGCAGAAATAGCAGAAGGCAGATCGGGAATATCTGTTTGTTCATGGCAAATTGTTTCTCGCCCCAAATTTACGAAAAAATCCTGCAAATTTTCCGATTCTTACAAATTATTTGGCGTATCACTTGACTTCGCCTTTAAAATGTTGTAATTTTGCACGATATTTGGGCAGTATGCGCTGTTTGCATAGTCGCCTCGTCATATTTCTAAGATGAAAGATAAACGTTTGGCTAAGATATCGACCTTCGGCTCGCAAATCACTTCGGTAATCAGTGTGGCTCTTGTACTTCTCATATTGGGCATTTTGGCGATGGCTCTGCTGGCTTCGCGCAGCCTGAGTGATGATATACGCAGCAATATGGGGTTTGTGGTAAAGCTGGCGCCGGATGCCGCCGATGCGGATATCAACCGTGTCAAATCTGTTGTGGCCGCTACACCGGGCGTGGCGGGTTTTGTATTCGCATCGCCCGAAAGCATACTTGCGGCAGAGTCGGAACTGATGGGCGAGGATTATGCGAGGTTGCTCGACGAGAATCCTTTCGGCGCCGAATTCGAGATAAGGATGAAACCCGACTATGCCACGGGCGACAGCATAGCCGCCGTCGCGGCGCGTATTTCGGCCGACGATGCTGTTGTGGAGACAGTATCCGAGTCGGTGGTGATAGATTCGGTGAACTCGGTGCTCAGGCGGCTCTCGGTAGTGCTGCTGGCTATTGCTACGGCGTTGCTTGTGATATCTTTTGTACTGATAAACAATACTGTAAGCCTGGCGGTGTACTCGCGCCGGTTTATAATACACACAATGAAGCTTGTGGGCGCAACCGGTGGATTCATACGCCGGCCTTTTGTGCTTGCCGGCCTGGGCACAGGTGCTGTGGCTGCCGCTGTGGCAATCATATTGCTGGCATGTATCCGAGCCTATGCCTCGACATTCGACGCGGCTGTCGGTACGGTGTTGCCATGGTCTTCGATGGTGATGATATTCGTGGCCGTAACTTTTGCAGGTGTGCTTATATGCACTGCGGCATCCGCTATCGCAACCAACCGTTATCTGCGCGCCGACTATGACGATATGTTTAAATAGATTTTTTCGGTAAATACAATAATTATGGATAAATACAATTCAAAAAGCAAATCAGACGGCATAGAGCACGAGGATTTCGACAAGCTCCCGCTTGCCCGCAACAATTTTATTCTCATGGCTATTGCCGGCGCGATGATCGTTGTCGGCTTTCTGCTTATGCTCGGCGGATCGAGCTCGGCCGACGGATTCAATCCCGATATTTTCAGCACCCGCCGTATAGTTGTCGGCCCGGCCATATGCTTTCTGGGCTTTGTGGCGATGGCTGTTGCCGTGTGTATCAAGCCCAAGAAGAAAACAGAAAAATAAGAAAAACAGATGGATACACTCAACGCCCTTATAATGGGCATAGTACAGGGTCTGGCCGAATATCTCCCCATCAGCTCGTCGGGGCATCTGGAGATATGCGGCAAGCTGCTCGGCCTTGATCTCGACCCCGAGGCAAGCCTTGAGTTTGATGTAATGTTGCATGTTGCTACCGTGTTGAGCACCATAGTGATACTATGGCGTGAGTTCGCACCGCTGTGTGTGTCTTTTTTCACATGGCGACGCGATGATAATTTCAATACGGTGATGAAGATACTCGTATCATGCATTCCCGTGGCAGTGGTGGGCATATGCTTTAAAGAAGTCATCGAGGGCTTTTTCGACAAGAATCTCATGATAATAGGCATATGTCTGCTTGTTACAGCCGCACTGCTCTCGTTCAGCTACTTCTTCCGTACCCGACCGCTTGACGGGTCGGCTCCCGGTCGTAAGGCATATACACCCCGCGACATAAATTATCTCGACGCCTTCATCATCGGATGCGCCCAGGCCGTGGCCGTGCTGCCCGGTCTGTCACGCTCGGGCACCACTATCGCCACCGGCATACTGCTCGGCGACAAGCGAGAACAGGTGGCCCGCTTCTCGTTCCTTATGGTGATAATTCCGATTCTCGGTCAGGCGCTTCTCGGCATCAAGGACATAGTGAGCGATCCGGCCGCATCGTCGGCTGCCGAGATAGGATGGCTTCCCATGATCGTAGGATTCATGGCGTCATTCCTTGTCGGCTGCGCGGCCTGCAAGTGGATGCTCGACATCGTGAAGAAAGGCAAGCTTGTATGGTTTGCCGTCTATTGTCTCGTCGTAGGTGTGCTGTGTATAATATTCAACTGAGATGGATTTTGTAAGCGGTGAGATAATCTGTATCGACAAGCCTCTCGGATGGACTTCGTTTGACGCCGTGAAGCGTGTGCGTGGAGCCATCCTGCGTCGCCTCAAGGTGAAGAAATTCAAGGTAGGGCATGCCGGCACGCTCGACCCTCTGGCCACCGGTGTGATGATCGTCGCCACAGGCCGTGCCACCAGACGTATCGAGGAGCTGCAGGCAGGAGTGAAGGAATATATAGCCACAGTGGCATTGGGTGCCACCACTCCGTCGTTCGATCTCGAGACTCAGATAGATGCGACATATCCCACCGCCCATATCACCCGCAAGCTTGTGGAGGACACGCTCAAAGCCTTTCACGGCCCCATAGAGCAGATACCGCCGGCATATTCTGCCTGCAAGATAGAAGGGCAGCGCGCCTACGACCTCGCCCGTAAAGGTGAGTCTGTGGAGCTGAAGCCCAAGTTGCTGGTCATCGACGAGATAGAGTTGCTCGAATATTCACCCTCGGAGATAAAGATACGTGTGGTGTGCTCCAAGGGCACCTACATACGTGCCCTGGCACGCGATATCGGCGTGGCACTCGGTTCGGGGGCGCACCTCACCGCTTTGCGCCGTACCAGGGTGGGCGATATCAATATTGCCGACTGCCTGCCGCCCGACCGTGTTGCCTCCATAATCGCCGAGGCTCCCGTCGAATTTCCCGACGACTATCTGCAACAATCAAATACGATTTCACAATTATAAGATATACGACATTATATAACATCCACGACATGAAGCTATCACAATTCAAATTCCGTCTCCCCGACAATCTAATAGCACAGGATCCCCCGGTAAGCCGCGACGAATGCCGCATGATGGTGGTCGACCGGCGCACCGGCGAGATCGAACATAAAGAATTCAAGGATATCCTCGGATACTATGACGAGGGCGACGTGATGGTTTTCAACGACACACGTGTGTTTCCGGCCCTGCTATACGGCAACAAGGAGAAGACCGGCGCGCGCATCGAGGTGTTCCTGCTGCGCGAGCTCAACTCCGACAATAAACTGTGGGACGTGCTCGTGGAGCCTGCACGCAAGATACGCATAGGAAACAAGCTCTACTTCGGCGACGACAGCGGCATGGTGGCCGAGGTGATAGACAACACCACTTCGCGCGGCCGCACGCTGCGGTTCCTGTACGACGGCCCGCACGACGAATTCAAGCGCGAACTTTTTGCTCTCGGGCACACCCCCCTGCCGGCATACATCACCCGCGAGCCCGGTCCGGAGGATGCCGAGGCATATCAGACCCTCTATGCCCGCCGCGAGGGTGCCGTTGTGGCGCCCGGTGTGGGGCTGCACTTCTCTCGCGAGCTGCTCAAGCGCCTTGAGATACGCGGCGTGGAGCAGGCGTTCATCACCGTACACTCGGGTCTCGGCACGTTCCGCGAGATTGATGTTGAGGATCTTACCAAGCATCGCATGGACTCCGAGCAGATGGAGGCCTCGCAGACACTCGTCGACACCGTGAACCGCGCCAAGGACAACGACCGTCAGGTATGCGCCGTAGGCACATCGGTGCTGCGCGGCATATCGGCCGCCGTGAGCATGGGCGGCCACATGAAAGTATACGAGGGATGGACCAACAAGTTTATCTTCCCTCCCTACGATTTCACCGTGTGCACATCGCTGCTCACCGACTTCCATCTGCCTTATTCCACCATGCTCATGATGGTATCGGCCTTCGGCGGCTACGAGCATATCATGCACGCCTACGAGGTGGCCATCAAGGAAGGCTATAAGTTTGGCTGCTACGGCGACGCCATGCTCATCCGGTAAATCCAATCACGACATGCAGCCGGCAAAGCGACAACTTACAATGCTGGGGCTGATTGTGGCCCTGGGTATAGTCTTCGGCGACATAGGCACCTCTCCGCTTTATGTGATGAAGGCTATTGTGGCCGTGAACCCCGAGGCCGGTGCCGATTATATAATCGGCGCGGTGTCGTGCATCATCTGGACACTCACTTTGCAGACTTCCGTGAAGTATGTCCTGATCGCCCTGCGTGCCGACAACAAAGGCGAGGGCGGCATACTTGCCCTGTTCTCGCTTGTGCGTAAGCTCAAGACCCGTTGGCTCTACGTGATAGCGGCAATCGGAGCGAGCGCCCTGATAGCCGACGGAGTTATAACGCCTGCCGTCACAGTCACCTCGGCTGTCGAGGGGCTGCGCGGCATATATGCCGACACTCCTGTGGTGCCGATCACTCTGCTGATAATCTGCATTATATTCTTCATACAGCAGTTCGGCACGTCCAAGATAGGCCGTTGCTTCGGGCCATTCATGCTGTGCTGGTTTATGATGCTCGGCGTGCTCGGTGTGATATCCCTCACGCTGTATCCGGGCATCCTCAAGGCTTTTAATCCAGTATATGCCGTGATGCTGCTTGCCGACTATCCCGGATGGTTCCTCATACTCGGCGCTGTATTCCTGTGTACGACCGGAGCCGAAGCCCTCTACTCCGATCTCGGACACTGCGGACGCCTAAACATATCGGTGAGCTGGATATTTGTCAAATGCATGCTTATACTCAACTATCTGGGGCAGGGAGCATGGATAATCAACAACCCGGCTGCTGCGGCAGCCGCAGACAATCCGTTCTTCGGTATAATGCCGCAGTGGTTCCTTATTCCCGGCATAGTTATGGCCACAGGCGCAGCCGTCATAGCGAGCCAGGCGCTCATCAGCGGTTCGTTCACCATATTCAGCGAGGGCATCAACCTCGACTTCTGGCCGCGCCTGCGCATCAAATATCCGACTTTGGTCAAGGGGCAGCTGTTCATACCGTCGATCAACGTATTCCTTTTTGCCGGATGTGTCATCACCGTGCTGCTGTTCCGCTCGTCATCGGCCATGGAGGCCGCCTATGGACTGGCTATAACCGTCACCATGCTCATGACCACCGTCCTGCTGGCCTTCTATCTGCGTCACCGTGGGGTGAACGCGCTGCTCGTGGGACTCTTTGCCATATTCTTCCTGTCGCTTGAAGGATGCTTTTTCGTGGCCAACATGTTCAAGTTCATGCACGGCGGATGGTATACGATGCTCATAGCCGGCGCCCTGTGCGCGGTGATGTTGGTATGGCACCGCGCCAGCCATATCCGCCGCAGCTACATCGACTACAAAAAACTCGACGGCTATGGCGACATACTGCGCGACATCCACAGCGACGACACCATTCCGCAATACGCTACCAATCTGGTATATATAAGCCATTCGGCCGATCCCGGCCTTGTGGAGAGCAAGATAATGTACTCGCTCATAAACAAGATGCCCAAGCGCGCCCGCCGCTACTGGATTCTACGTCTCGACTTCACCGACGAGCCCGACACGCTCGAATATACTGTCGACGAGCGCTTCGGCGGCCTGCTGTGGTGCATAGGGCTGCGCATCGGATTCCGCGTGCAGCCGCGTGTCACCGTATACTTGCGACAGGTGGTGGAGGACCTTGTGGCCGCGCGCCGCATCAATCTGGTGAGTGCCTATCCTTCGCTGCGCAGCCACCATATACCCGGTGACTTCCGCTTCTGCCTCATACACCGCATATTCTCACTGTCGAGCTCGTGCCGCAATGGAGAGCGCTGGGTGATGATGATGTACGAGCGCCTGCGCCGTATGGCTCTCGCCGCCGAAAAAGCCCTCGGGCTCGATACATCAAATCTCAATGTGGAAAAAGTGCCGCTGATACTCGATACACGTACCTGCCGCCGCATAGCTCCCGCCAATAACAATGAATCATAAACAACTAACTCATCTATCAACACAAGCAATGAAGAAATTTCTGCTACTCGCTCTGGCACTCGCAGGTGCCACTTCGGCAGCTCTCGCCGACGAGCCGGCGTCCGCATGGAAATATGTGGATGCCCAGGATCTGCGTATCATCAACAAGGGCTGGGACAACACCCTGCGCCATTACACCCGCATACCCGCCAATCTCAAGGACAGCGTGCGTCCCGACCTGTGGGAGCGCGCGCAATGCTCCACCGGCATAGGTGTGCGCTTCGCCACCGATTCAAAGCGCATCGGTGTGAAATACGAGCTGCTGTGGGACACTCACATGATACATATGGCCGACACCGGTCTCAAGGGCACAGACCTCTATATCCTCGAGGGTGACTCGGTATGGCGCCATGTCAACACCAACCGCCCCTACGTTAAGAAAGATGCCGACGGCAACAAGACCAAGGAGGTCGAATCCACTTATGTGGAGAATCTCGACGGCAAGATGCACGAGTATATGATATACATGCCCCTGTACGACGGTGTGAACGAACTCTTCGTCAAAGTCGATTCGGGCGCGACAATCACTTCCGGCAACCCCGCGATAATCGACAAGAACCGCAAGATCGTAGCTTACGGCACCAGCATATTGCAGGGCGGGTGCGCATCGCGCACCGGCATGGCCGCAACCAACATCCTCGGACGCGAACTCAACGCCGAGGTGGTAAACATCGGCATCTCGGGCGAAGGCAAAATGGACTACTGCATGGCTCGCGCCATGAACGACATACCCGATGTCGACCTTTACTTGCTCGACCCCGTGCCCAACTGTACCGAAATGATGTGCGACACCCTCACATATGACTTCGTGAAGATAATCGCCGACGCTCATCCCGACACCCCCATCGTACTGCTCGAAGGCCCCCTCTATCCCTATTCGCGCTACGATTCCAACTTCGGCAACTATCTGCCACGCAAGAATGCCGCACTGCGCCGCAACTATGACAGGCTTGTCGCCGACGGGTACAAGAACATATATTATGTGGAGAGCCTCGGCCTCGACGGCCCCGAGGACGACGGCACGGTCGACGGCATCCATCTCACCGACCTGGGCTTCCGTCATTACGCCGACTACATGAAACCACGCCTCAAGGCTATTCTCAACTGGTAATCGGTATTTATAAAATACACGGCCGCGGCAGGAGTATCCCGTCGCGGCCGTATTTTTTCAGTTAGGATTACCTGATGATGGCACGTCCCGCCCATACAAGCAGTATGCCTATGATGACGCTGGCGGCGAGATAGAGGGTCAGCAGCAAAACCCGGTTGAAATGTTAAAAAACTATCCGAGTGAAAAAT
>CAJTMY010000021.1 GCA_910577355.1 uncultured Muribaculaceae bacterium | reverse complement strand
GAAGGCGCATCATCTCGAGGGCGAGGATGAGGTTGCGCGGCAGCGCGCGGGCGCGCTCGGCGCCGTAGACGCGCCCGTACCACCCGGTGAAGGAGCGGGTGTAGAGGCGTGCGTTGATGGGGGCGTAGTGTTTCATGACGATGCAAAGGTACGATGCTTTGCGGCTGCCTCGTTGTGTTTTTGGGATCGGATACGAATTACGCGAATTTCTTGCTTCTATCTCACACGGATTTTTTTGATTTGGCGACGTTGGTCTGTAAATCGGCGTCCTTACGGACGCCTTGGCTCTTTGATTCGCCAGCCCCGCACGCCTCCGCAAGCTCCGGCGTACGGGGTTACTATGTAATCGGCGTCCTCGACGGACGCCCCCGGACGCTCGAATCGGCGGGCTACGCACGCCTTGCCATGCGGACGGAGTTACGATGAAATCGGCGCACACAGGACGCCAAGCAACGCGGGAGAGGATGTCCGGGCACGCCTCGCCTCTGGGGCTCGGCGGGCCCGGTTACACAAAAATCGGCGGGCTGCGGACGCCTTGCCATGCGGACGGGGTTATCCGTAAATCAGTGTCCTAAAGTACGCACGGCAACGCGGGCGGTCGCGGCCGGCGCGACACTACGGGTGGGATGCGACCGCGGCCATACACGGGGGTGGCGCTGTGGCTCTAAGCGGAGGGCTCGGTGTGGGTTGTGATTATGGTATCGGCGCCGAAGATGGCGCGGATGTTGTTTTCGACGGCGGTGGCGATCTGATGGCCTTGACGGACGGAGATATCGGGGTCTACCTTAATATGTACTTCTATTATGATCTTATTCCCGTTGCGGCGCGTACGCAGGTGGTGGTAGGCGCATACTCCGGGGGTGGATTCAATGGCGCGACGTATCTGCCCAGCGGTGTCGGAGGGCAAGGAGACTTCGAGAAGTTCGCGGATGGCGGGGGCGGCCATCTTTATAGCGACAATAATAATAAATATTGCCACGACCGCCTGTGCTATAGGATCGAGAATGAGCCATCGGTGGCCGAGTATGTATGCGCCTGCCACGCCGATAAGGGTGGCTATCGACGAGAATGCGTCGCTGCGGTGGTGCCATGCGTTTGCGACAACGGCGGCGGAATGTATCTGCTCGCCCACCCTGCGCGTGTACCGGTAGAGAATTTCCTTGACGATTATGGACAGGCCGCATATAACTAATGCAATGAAGCCGGGGCGTGGCGGAAGTGTGCCTCCGATGGCGTGTATAACCTGTGTAATGCCTTCAACGAATATAAAGATGCCGACAATGCCGAGCGCCACGGCAATGAGCATGGTGGCGAATGTCTCGTACTTGCCGTGTCCGTACTGATAGTTTGCATCGGGCTTCTTGCGGGCCACGCCTATGAATACGATGACTATAAGGTCGGTGATGAAGTCGGAAAACGAATGGATGCCGTCGGCGACCAAGGCTCCGGAACGCCCCAGGACTCCTGCGACGACCTTTATGGTGCCGAGAAGAGCATTCCACCAGAAGCCCACCCATGTGACGCGGCGTGCGCGCCGGATGACGAGTTGGTCGGATAATTTTTCGGTCTGCTGATAGGTATTGTCTGCCATAGGATACAAAGATAACGTATTTTTGGATAATATGTGCGGGGATGTGGTGAATTATTTGTATTTTTGCATATCGTTATTAATAATGTATGGCAAGACATAATGAGCTGGGACGGCGTGGCGAGGACATCGCCTGCGAGATGCTGGTGCGCGACGGCTATGCGATAGTGGCGCGCAACCGGCGCATGCATCATTATGAGATAGACATCGTGGCTCTGAAAGGCGAGCGGATGGTGTTTGCCGAGGTCAAGACCCGGAGCGACGGCAGCGACCCGCTTGATGCGGTGGACGAAAAGAAAATGGCTCACATGGCCCGTGCAGCCGACATATTCATACAGGCGTACGGGGAGAGGTATGAGGCACAGTTTGATGTCTTCGGGATCTCGTTTTCGGGCGATGAATATAAAGTGGAACATATAGCGGATGCTTTTCTGCCTCCGCTGAAACAATACAGCAAATGAATGACAATGCAAAAGCACGCTTCGCAGAACTGCGCGTGCAAATGAAACAGGCGGGTGTATCGGCCGTGATAATACCGCAGGGTGACCCGCACATGAGTGAATATCTGTCGTCGCACTGGCAGGCACGCCGCATGCTGAGCGGTTTCACGGGCTCGGCGGGCGATCTTGTGGTGACTCTCGACGAAGCGTTGCTGTGGACCGACTCGCGCTATTTCCTACAGGCTACGAGCCAGCTCGCAGGCACGGGCATAAAACTTATGAAGGACGGCCTGCCCGAAACGCCGTCGATAGCCGGCTGGCTGTGCGACAATCTTCGGGCCGGCGAAAAGGCCGGCATCGACGGAATGGTATTCTCGACTGGAGCCAAGGAAGACCTCGAGATGAAGCTGAACGCCCACGGCATAGTGCTGGACGCTGAATTCGACGTGCTCGATGCGATATGGCCCGAACGTCCGGAGCTACCCAAGGGCAAGGTATTCGTGCACGACATAAAATATGCCGGCAAGAGCGCCAAGGACAAAATCGCGGCAGTGCTCGAGAATGTGAAGGGGCAGTCGGCCCGCGAGACTTTCATATCGGCTCTCGACGAGATAGCATGGCTGCTGAACATACGCAGCAACGATGTGAATTACAATCCGGTGGTGACGGCATTCCTGTATGTATCGCCCGCCGGCTCGACACTGTTTGTGGATCCCGACAAGATCGATGCCGACGTAAAGGCGTATCTTGATGGCGAGGGAGTGGCGACAGCGCCCTACTCGACCGTGGCCGACTATCTGCGCGGATTGCCCGAAAGCGCCAAGGTGCTTGTGGACGTGAGCCGTACCTGCGCGGGCATCACCGCCCTTCTGGGCAAGCGGGCCGTGCGCGGCACGTCGCCGGTGGCGATAGCCAAGGCGTGCAAGAACGATGTGCAGCTCGCCGGCGTGCGTGCCGCCATGCAGCGCGACGGTGTGGCCATGGTGCGGTCGTTGTGCGAGATCCAGGCCCGTGTGAAAGCCGGCGAGGACTTCACCGAGATGGACGTGGCCGATGTGCTGCGCAAGTACCGCAGCCAGTCGCCGCTGTTCTTCGACGAGAGTTTCGGCACTATCGCCGGTTATGAAAGCCACGGCGCCATCGTGCACTATGAGGCCGACAGGGATTCGAACGCCAAGGTTGAAGTCCGGGGGCTGTTGCTGATAGACTCGGGCGCGCAGTATCTCGACGGCACAACCGACATCACCCGCACAATAGCCATGGGTGAGCCGACCGCCGAGGAGAAACGCGACTTCACACTGGTGATGAAGGGGCATATCGCTCTCGGCTCGATGATATTCCCGCAGGGCACATGCGGCACACAGCTCGACGCCATCGCCCGCCAGTATCTGTGGAAAGAAGGCCTGAGCTATCTGCACGGCACCGGGCACGGCGTGGGCCACTTCCTGAACGTGCACGAGGGGCCGCAGAGCATACGCCTCAACTATGTGCCGGCTCCTCTCACCCCGGGCATGATAACCTCCAACGAGCCGGGACTGTACCGCGAGGGTATCCACGGCATACGCTGCGAGAATCTGGTGCTGACGGTGGATGCGATGGAGACCGAATTCGGACGGTTCTACAAGTTCGAGACGCTGACGCTGTGCCCGTTTGACCTGTCGTTGTTCGACACATCGCTGATGACCAACCAGGAGATAGAATGGATCAACGAGTACCATGCGCGTGTACGCGAGGCTCTCGCACCCGGGCTTGAAGGCCGCGACCTCGAATGGCTCGACAATAATACACAACCGCTGCCTCTCAACAAATAATCATGGCACTGATATTACCTGTAAGAGGCTTCACGCCCGAGATGGGCGAGGAGTGCTTTCTGGCTGAGAACGCCACCGTGGTGGGCGACGTGAAGATGGGCCGCGGATGCAGCATATGGTTTGGCGCGGTGCTGCGCGGCGATGTGAACTCGATACGCATCGGCAATAATGTGAATGTGCAGGACGGGTCGGTGCTGCATACGCTGTACCAGAAGTCGACCATCGAGATAGGCGACTATGTGTCGATAGGCCACAATGTGACCATCCACGGCGCCAAGATCCACGACTATGCACTGATAGGCATGGGAGCGGTGGTGATGGACGACGCCGAGGTGGGCGAAGGCGCCATCGTGGCAGCCGGTGCCGTGGTGCTGTCGCGCACGAAGATAGGCCCGCACGAGCTGTGGGGCGGAGCGCCGGCCAAGTTCATCAAGATGGTGGATCCGGCACAGGCAAGCGAGATCAACCGCAAGATAGCGCACAATTATCTGCAATACTCGCGGTGGTATACGCATCCGGATGATCCGAACAATCTGCCTTAAGGTCTTTAAAGGCTTTAAGGATTTTGAAGACCTTAAGAAGAGAGGTTCGAGCCGCGGCCCGAACCTCTCTTTATTTTATGCCTTGTGGCGGAAGATGCGCGATATGACGATGCCCCACTCGCGGAATGTGAGGAGCATGGGGGTGATGACCGGAATGAATTTGAGCTTGCGCCGCGGCACGAATATGCGTATGGCACCGGGGTGACACTCTATGTCGAGCTCGGCCGGGAGGTCGAGTGGATCGCCGTCGATATGCGCGGGTCCGGGCTCGGAGCGGCGCACGGTGAGACGCGATGTGCGGAATGTGCGTATCTTGCCGTGATTGCCGATGAAACCTGCAAGCATCTCGACACTGGTCCAGGCATTCTCGATTATGTTGCCGTCGTACACGATTGTGACGTCGAGGCGGCCGTCGCGGATCGAGGCGGCGGGAGCTATGAAGGCATTGTTGCCGTATTGGGAGGCGTTGCATACCGACACGAGAAATGCGCGCTCGGTGATGACGCGGTCGCCGGCGATGATCTCATAGGTGCCGGGGTGATATTTTATGAATTCGTCGATCGTACTGGATATGTATGAATTGAGTCCGCGACGATGTTTCTTGGCGAAGCGGTGGCTCACGGCGGCATCGAATCCCATGCCGAACGTACAGAAGAACGGGCGCCCGTTTACGGTGCCGTAGTCGCAGGCCAATATGTTGTCGGCGGCTATGACTCGTGTGGACAGCTCCACATCGACAGGGATGCCGATATGGCGCGCGAGGCCGTTGCCCGAGCCGGCGGGCAGGATGCCGAGAGCCGTGGATGTGCCGACGAGACCGGCGGCGACTTCGTTGACAGTGCCGTCGCCGCCGCAGGCAAGCACGCCGTAGTCGCCTCGGGCGGCCGATGCGGCGGCTATATGCGAGGCATGGCCGGGGCCGGTGGTGAACTGAACGTCGACCTCGTATCCCATGCGGCGCAGGTGACGCGGGAGCCATTTGTCGAGTCCGCGCTTGGAGAGCGTGCCCGAGTGTGGGTTTATCACAAGTGTAAGACGTCGTTTTTCCATTGCGGATGCAAAGTTACGGAAAAAATCGCGATTTTTGCGTACCTTTGCATCAATGTTGTCATCAATAGTAAAGGATACGATATCGCGCCACGGACTGCTGCGGCGCGAGGGCCGGGTGGTAGTGGCCCTAAGCGGCGGGGCGGACTCCGTGGCTCTGTTGGCCGTGCTGTGCGAACTCGGCTATGACTGTGCGGCGGCACACTGCAACTTCCATCTGCGCGGAGATGAGTCGACACGCGACATGCGGCATGCCGAGGCCGTGGCCCGCGAGCTTGACGTCGACCTGTACGTAAAGGATTTCGACGTGGCCGCCCGGCAGGCGGCCACCGGCGAATCGGTGGAGATGGCCTGCAGGGAGTTGCGCTACCGATGGTTTTATGAATTGCTCGACCGCGAATATGCGCAATGCATAGCGGTGGGGCATCACCGCGAGGATCAGGCGGAGACTTTTTTTCTGAATCTGATGCGCGGCTCCGGGGTGACGGGCCTTGCAGGTATGCGCTACCGCAACGGGTATGTGGTGCGGCCGCTGCTCGATGCGTCGCGTGCCGATATCGAGGCATATCTGAAAGGACGCGGACTCGGCTGGGTGGACGATTCGACGAATGCCGAGTGCGATTATGCGCGCAACCGTGTGCGCAACCGGCTGTTGCCGCTGGTGGAGGAGCTGTTTCCGGGCGGCACGGACGGTGTGTTGCGGTCGATGGCAATACTGCGCGAGAATGCAGATTTCCATGCCGAGGCTATGCGCCGCACCGTAGCGCCATATATCAATGCCCGGGGTGATATCGACCTTACGGCTCTTGCCGCAGAACCGCATGCGGCGGCGATACTGTACGAACATCTGCGTGGCGAGGGTTTCAGCCGCCGGCAGACCGACGACATGCTTGCCGCGGCGGAGCGCCATGGCGGCACGTTCGCGGCATCGGCCGATCATGTGCGCGGGGTGGATCACGGCATGTTGCGCGCACCACGGGCGGGGTATCGGTCGGGAACGGATGCGGTGGAGGTGAATCCGGCCCGCGACATTTTCGAGCCTGTAAGGATAACAGTGAGTCGGCACAATATTGCCGAGTTCGCTCCCGAGCGCGATCCACACACCATATATATAGATGTACGCGCGCTCGAAGGGGATGCGAGATGGGAACTGCGGCACTGGCGCCGCGGCGACCGCATGCGCCCCTACGGCATGGGCGGCGACAAGCTGCTGAGCGATATCATGGCTGATGCGCGGCTGAGCGCCGATGCCAAGCGGCAACTGTGGCTGCTCACATGCGACGACGAGATTGTATGGGCCGTGGGGCTTAGGGCATCGGGATTGTTCACCGTGGGGCCGGATACGCGGGAGTATCTGCGGCTGAGGCTCGTACCGTGATTATTTATGATCGTCGGCGTATGCCTCGGAGGGGTCGTAGCTCGATCCGTCGAAGCAGTGTGTGCATACGCTGTCCTTGGGCAGACCGATGCTTGCCACAAGATCCTCGATAGTGCTGAATTTGAGTGATGTAAGACCGAGGCGACGGGCTATCTCGTCTACCATGCGCTCGTATTCCGGTGTGCCGGTGGTGGCATAGCGCTCTATATTGGCCTTGTCATCGCCTTCGAAATCCTGAATTATGCGGCGGGTGATAAGCTCAAGGTCGCTCTTTGAGGATGTGAAGCCGATAAACGGGCAGCCGTATACAAGCGGGGGGCATGATATGCGTGCGTGGACTTCCTTGGCACCGCCCTCGAAGAATGTGGATACGTTGTCGCGGAGCTGTGTGCCGCGGACGATGGAATCGTCGCAGAATACCATGCGGCGGCCATTGAGTATGGCATGGTTGGGGATAAGCTTCATCTTGGCCACGAGAGCGCGACGGCTCTGGTTGCCGGGTGTGAAGCTGCGTGGCCATGTGGGGGTGTATTTGAGCACGGCACGGCGATAAGGAATGCCGCGACCCTCGGCATATCCGAGTGCGAATCCCACACCGGAGTCGGGGATACCGCACACGCAGTCGGACTCGGAGGCGTCGTCGCGGCCCATGCACACGCCGGCGGCCTCGCGCACATACTCGGCGTTGATGCCCTCGTAGTCGCTGGCGGGGAAGCCGTAGTATACCCACAGGAAGGAGCATATCTGGCAGCGCGAGGCAGCAGCCTGCAATACCTCGACCCCGTCGGGGGTGAGACGCACTATCTCGCCGGGGCCTACATCGCGCAGGCGCTCGTAGCCGAGATTCGGGAAGGCGCACGACTCGCTTGAGGCGGCCACGGCGCCGTCCTTTGTGCCGAGGACTATGGGGGTGCGGCCCAGATAGTCGCGTGCGGCGATGATGCCGTTCTCGGTGAGGATGAGCATGGAGCACGAGCCTTTGATCTTGCGGTATACGAGATTGATGCCGTCGACGAAGTCCTTGCCCATGTTGATGAGCAGAGCTACAAGCTCTGTCTGGTTGATATTGTTGGCGGAGAGCTCGCTGAAATGCATGCGCTCGGCAAGGAGCTCGGCGGCGATCTCGCGGATATTGTTTATCTTGGCGACGGTGACCACGGCATATCGGCCGAGATGCGAATTAACGATAATGGGCTGCGGGTCGGTGTCGCTGATGACTCCCAGTCCCTGACAGCCCACGAAACGGTCGAGCTCGTCCTCGAATTTGGAGCGGAAATAGTCGCGCTCGATGCTGTGTATTGAGCGGTTGAAACCGCGCTCGGGGTCGAAAGTGACAATGCCGGCTCGTTTTGTGCCGAGATGTGAATTATAGTCTGTGCCGTAGAAGATGTCGTTGATGCACTCTTTTTTAGAAATTGCTCCGAAAAAACCGCCCATGGGTGTATTTAGTTTTAAAAATTTCGGTGCAAAGTTACGGATTTTTCACGAGCCGTGAAAAATTATCGGACTAATTGGACTAATTGGCCATATAAAAAAAGTGACGCCCGGGGGGCGCCACTTTTTATTGACAGGGGTATCGCTTACTTCTTGGTGAAGGTGATTGTGTAGGGGAGGATCGAGAAGTCGACCGTCACCTCGTATGTGCCTGCACCGGGAGTGGGGATGTTGTTGTCCTTGAAGTTGAGATTCTGCGGATCGCCGCCGAAGTCGATAACCCAGGCGTCGTTGCAGCGGATCTTGTATTCACCGGCGCCCTTCATCTCTACCGTGCCTGTCCACTTGAGGAAGTCATCGGAAGGAGTGAGGTTGGTGGAAGCATCCCATCCGGAGGGAGTTGCGTCGCCAATGAGGCCTACGGCAGTGATGCCGGTAAGCTCGTATTTGAGCGTCTCAAGATTTACATTGCACCAGTAGAGGGCATCGGCAGGTACGGATATGTTACCGCCATCTGTAGAGAGGGTACCTTCTTCAGCGCCGGCGCCGTAGTTGGGGCCATCCCAGTTGGGCTTGGCGGTGAACTTGAATTCGCCCGAGAGGTGAGCCATACCGAGGTAGGTGGTGTAGTCGTTGGTGTACAGCATCTGCGAAGCTGTCTGCGACCAGTTGTTTGAACCACCGGGGGTGTAGAGGTTCTCGATGGCGAGGGTGAACTCGTAGGTGAGTGTCTCCATGTCGACGGTGAGCATGTAGGGGCCGGTCTCGCCGAGGACGCCGAAGTTGGCTTCCTTGTAAGTGCCATCGGTGAGAGTGGATGCCACGAGAGTACCGGCGAAGCTGTCGTCGTCGGGATTGACGGGACCCCACTCCGAACCGTTGGCGCTCACATAGTCGCCGGCGGCGAATGTCGACTCGGGGATGAGTTTCCATGTCCAACCCGAGGTAACGTCGAATACCTTGGTGAATATCGGATTATCGTACTGGTTGCCCTCGTGGTTGAGCTTTATGGCCTGAGCCACTTCAAAGTCGGAGGCGGTGCCCACGAGGTAGTAGTTGGGTTCGATGACATGGGCGGGGTCGTAGGGCTTGAGGATGAAGTCGAACGGGCCGACGAAGGTATCGCCGATCTGAGCGTCCTGCGAGCCGGCAGCGCCCTGCGAAGCGGTGTAGAGGGCGTAGCGGATCTGAATCTTCTTCGCATCGGGGTCCTTGGTCACGGCCTGCTGATATGCGGCCTGCATGTTGGCGGGCACGACGCTTACGTTGTAAAGGGTCTTCTCGTCGTTGGCAGCCTCAATGATTGTGGGCACTTCGGCGAATGTGGCGAATCCGTCGGAGGAGATCTGGCCTACAACCTTGTATGCGTAGTAGTCGCCGAGATCGGGGCCGGCCAGAGTAGCGAGAAGCATGTTCTCGCCTTTTTCGTTGAAGTCGTCGAGCGAGTATGTCTTGTCGGCGGCGAGGTCGTTGGTGAATTTGACGTCCTCGGGCTTAACGACAGTCGATTGTGTGTTTGACTGGGCCGGCGGATTGGGCTCCTCGTAGTTGTCGCAGGCGACAAAGGCGAAGGCCATGAGTGCCGACAAGCCGTATATATGAAGTCTGTTCATAATTGTATCGATTTATTGATTATTCGGCCTTGATGGTGATTGTGACGTTTGCATTGTCGCTCATGTCGACGGTGATGTTCATCTTGCCGCCTGTCCAACCGGGGAAGTTGAGCGAGCCTTTGCCTTTGACGAGCTTGCCGGCGAATGTACCATCGACGAGTTCGTAGTCGACAGGATTGTCATCAGCCTGTGAGCCCCATGAGTTATCATCCCAACTGGTACCAAGTTTGGTGTAGAAACGGAATTGAGCCTCACCTGCTTTGATATCGAATGTGCCGTGGTAAATCTTGGAGCCGATCTTATCAGCATCTTCTAACAGGCGCCATTGTTCGTAGTGGTTTGCATTGATTGCAAAGGGATCCTTCCAACCGGATGGTTGACCTACGAGGTAGATGTATCCGGGCACCCTTACCGAGAAGAAAGATTTCACCTTGTTGTATGCCACGACGTTGGAAACCATGCGCGATTCCTCAATACCCGCGAAGGAGCATACAGCGCGGAGGTAGAGGGGCTGGAAGCCCTGATTGACGTATTCGCCGGCCTGCTCTTCCTTGGTATAGCCCTGAAGGGTGGTGATGGCGGTAGCCACATCCTTCTGGTCGAGCTGTATCTTGGACTGCGAAGGATTGAGAGGCTCGATAGAATACGACTCGGCAAAGTCGGGAGTTAGTGATACCTCGGCCGAGTAGTCGCAGATGGCCGAGAAGCCGTAGTCGGGCTGTCCGTTGCAGGTAAGCTCGATTACCTTGCCCGGCTCGAGGGTGATGTTGAGGTCGGCCATTTCGGGCTCGTAGACCTTGAACGAGCCTTCGGGAGCGGGATGGAACACCGGATCGCGATCCTCGGAGCACGATGCGAAGCCGAGGGCTACGGCGGCCATTGCCAGCATTATAGAAAGTTTTTTCATTTTACGTTCTTTGAGTCAAATGGTTAATAACCGGGGTTCTGAGTATAGCCGTTGCGCGAAACGACCGACGAGGGGATGGGGAAGAGGTCGAAGTTGGAAGCGAAGTCGCCACCCTGCTGACGCATGTTCTTCCATGCCCATGTGTAACCGCTTATCCACTGGTTGTAACGGATGAGGTCGGTGCGGCGTGTGCTCTCGGTATAGAGCTCGCGGCAACGCTCGTCGCGGAGCAGCGCGGGGGTGAGCTGCGTGAAGGCGGGCATGCCTGCGCGCTCGCGGATATAGTTGGTGTATTCGAGAGCCTTGGTCTCGTTACCGGTGTTGAGGTATGCCTCGGCGGCCGAGAGGTAGATCTCGGCGAGACGTATCATGGGGTAGTCGATGCCGAGCTGGTCGGTTGCTTCGGGCGATTCGTCCTCTATGATGTTTCCGTTGTCGTCGATTGCCCAGTTGGTAAACTTGACGGCGAGGAAGCCGTTGTTGCCGTAGTCGGCCTGAGTGAGGCTCACGTTGTCGATGCCGAAGCCGTTGGCGGCGGTCATCCACAGCTTGGTGCGGACGTCGGGCGAGGTGCTGTAAGTGGCGTCCCAGTCGAATTTCTCAACGAACTCGCGGCGTGCCACCACGCATTTCCAACCTGAATTCTTGGTATTGTATAGCTTGAGGGGGTCACACTTCCAGGGGGTATCGTCGGTGGAGGTGCCTAACCATGCATTGACCATGAATGTGCCGTTGGCATACGAGAGCAGCTCGGGATTGCTCTGGGGGATGGTCCAGATGATCTCGTTGACGGGATTGCTACCGCCGATGCAGAACTGCTTGTTGTTGATGGCAAAATTCTGATGGTAGTTCTGTGTGAGACCGGTGCCGTTGAATCCGGCGCCCTTGAGGCGGCCGATGATGGCCTCGGCGTGACTGATGCACGAAGTCCAGTCGGGAGTGCCGGTATATACGCCGGCGTTGAGATAGAACTTGACGAGGAGAGCCTCGGCGACATCAAGACCTACATAGCCGTAAGGGGGCTTCTGGTTGGGATCCTCGGCCTTGTATTCGGCTACGATCTCCTCGAGGTCGGCGATGACTTTCTTTGTGATCTCGGCACGGCCGAGCTGTGCGCCGGTGACGCCCATGGGGGTGTTCTCGTCCATGTAGGGCACATTGCCGAAGCAGTCGATGGCGTAGTAGTATGCGCCGGCACGGAGGATACGGGCCTGACGGATGAAGTCTTTGGCCATCTTCTCGAGCTTCTCGTTGCCTTCAATGGCGAAGTAGCCGTCGTTGACTGTCTGAATGAACTGGTTGCAGCAGGCGATGTTGATGAACAGACGCGAGTATGTGCCCATCACCACGGTGTTGTTGGCGGGGATGATGCCATACTGGAATGTGCCGTAGTCGGCATCGGAGGGGATCCAGGATGCCTCGTCGGTCATGGCTTCCTCGAGGAGGAATACGGCGCGCTGGAAGGTGGACATGCCGCCGTCGAACTTCTGCACCGAAGCGTCGCCGTTCACGCCGTATGTGGCGTATTGCAGGTAGCAGTCGGCAATGAGCTGCTGCATGTACTGACCGGGGTTCTTCTTGAACTGCTCGGAGACGATGGAGCGGGGATCGGAAGGTGTGAGGTCGAGGTCGTCGACACATGAGCCCATCGACATTGCCGCGCCGGCCACACATGCCGAAATAAATATTTTATTGAAAATTTTCATATTATATTATCTGTATATGCGATGAGACAATCAGAAAGTGGCTATGACACCGAGGTTGAATGTGACGGGACGGGGATAGCAGTTGTTGTCGACGCCGCCGGCGATCTCAGGATCGATACCTTTGTACTTGGTTATGACAAAGGGATTCTGGCAGGTGCCGTACACACGCAGGTTGAGCTTGTCCTCGAGAAGGCTCTCGAAGGTGTAGCCGAGTGTGATGTTGTCGCAGCGGACAAACGAGGCGTTCTCCACGAAGTAGTCGGAGAGGTTGAGCTGCTTGTCGGTGGTGGGGAAGAGGAACTGGTTGGCCATGAGGTTGCAGAGGTCGTATACGGCCACAGCGTCGAGGCGTGTGCGCTCGTAGCGGGGGTTGTTGTATACCCAGTTGCCGAAGTTGGCGCGGAGTGTGAAGCCGAAGTCCCAGTTGCGGTAGCGGAAGTTGTTGTTCCAGTTTGCGGTGATCTTGGGATCGGGCGAGTGGAAGTTGATGAGATCCTTGTCGTCGATGACGCCGTCGGCGTTCTGGTCGACATACTTGCCCGGGATGGGGTTGCCTGCGTTGTCGTAGATCTGCTGATATACGCGGTATGTGTTGGCAGCCTCGCCCACCATGTGCCACTGGAGCGTGCCGCCTGTGCCGCTGGGCAGACCGGTCGACTCGACGATATCGGAGTCGCCGCCGGCGAGCTTGACGATCTTGTTGCGGTTCCATGCCACGTTGACGCCGGTTGTCCATGTGAAGTCGCGGGTCACTACGGGCTTGGCACCGATATTGACCTCGACGCCCATGTTGCGGAGTGTACCGATGTTGGTGAGGAGGTAGTTGGATGTCTGCATGCCGAACGAGGGTGTTGTCGACAACAGGTCTTCGGTGTTGCGGAGATACCAGTCGATATTGGCAGTGATGCGGTTGTTGAGGAATGCGAGGTCGAAACCTACGTTCCATGTGGTTGTCTCCTCCCATTTGATATTGCTGTCGTATGCCTGGGGATATATGGGCTGTATCCATCCGCCGTCGATGCCGGGATACCAGAATCCCTGCTTGGTGGAGAGGGTGTATACGGGCAGATATGGGAAGTAAGAGTTGACGTCCTGCTGGCCGGTCTTACCCCAGCCGAGGCGGAGCTTCCACTCGTTGAGCGTGTTGGAGTCGCGGAACACAGGGAGGTTGCTTATCTTCCATCCGAGAGCCACGGAGGGGAAGAGACCCCAGCGGTTCTCCTTGGAGAAGCGCGATGAGGCGTCATCGCGGAGGGTGACGGTGAGCAGGTATGTGTCGTCGAACATATAGTTGACGCGTCCGAACCATGAAAGGAGCTGAAGCTTGTTGCCCCACTCGTCCATCGGAGCGCCGCCTACGGGCTGGAGCACGCCGGGGCCGGCCCAGTTGTAGTTCTCGTTGAACCAGAATGTGCCGTCCTGATACGAGTAGCCGTTCTGACCGTTGAGGTTTGTGAAGCCGCTTGAGTTGACGTATGTGTTGCTGCGGCCGAAGTATGAGAAGCGCTGCCAGGAGTAACCGGCGGTGACGTCGACATTCGACTTGATGGCCTCGAAGTCTTTTTTGTAGTTGAGGTAGAAGTCGAGGAGGGTGTTGCGCTGCACTTCATACCATTTGTAGCGGGTCGAGGCACCGGCGGCGTTGCTCCAGTAGAGACCGTCGTTGGTCCATGAGGCGAGCGAGTTGGCATCTGTGATACTCTTGCACTTGTTCTGCGATACCTGATAGCCGAGGTTGAGGTTGGCATGGAGCTCGGGAAGGAAGTGGAAGGAGTAGTCGAGCTGAATGTTGCCGCTTGACGAGAGGGTCTTGTTGTGCGAGTCAACTTCCATGAGGCGCGACACGGGGTTGCGGTTGGCGTTGGTGTCGTAGTTGCCGTTGGGACAATACTGGGTGAAGCCGTTGTACATGGTGAGGCCTGTGTTGCCCTTGGTGGGATAGGCAGTATAGACGGGCTGTGTGGGGTCGTAGTTGACGGCGCCCGAGATGGCGTCCTGATCGGCGTTGCCGGTGTAGATGTACGAGCCGGTAGCGTTGACATTGACGCTCAGATGGTCGTCGAAGAACTTGGGCGAGAGGTTGAATCCCACGGTGGTGCGCTGCATCGAAGATGTCTTGAGGATACCCTGGTTGTTGGTGTAGGATACGTTGACGCGGTAGGGCAGGATGCCTGCGCGTGCGCCTACGGCTACATTATAATCCTGTGAGAATGTGGTGCGGAGCACTTCTTTCTGCCAGTCGGTAGAGGCGTTGCCCATCTTGGCGATGGCCTCGTCGCCGAGGTTGAGCACCTGGGTGCGGAACTGTGCGGCGTCCATCATATCGAGGGTCTTGCGTGCGGTGTTGACGCTGAAGTTGGCCGAGAAGTCAACCTGCGGACGACCCGACGAGCCGCGCTTGGTGGTGATGATGATGACACCGTTGGATGCGCGCGAGCCGTATATGGCGGTAGCGGACGCGTCCTTGAGGATGGTCATGCTCTCGATGTTGGAGGGGTTGATCATAGTGAGTGCGTTGGCACCGCCGCCGTTGCTCTGGTTGGTCTGGGGCACGCCGTCGATGACAATGAGGGGATCATTGGATGCGTTGAGCGAAGAACCGCCGCGCACGCGTATGGAGCCCCCCCCGCGGGGTTGCCACCGTCGAGTGTCACAACCACGCCCGGGCTTGCGCCCACGAGCAGATCCTGTGTGGAGGTGGCGATGCCGGCCTCGATCTCGTCGGGCTTGACAACCGCTACCGAACCGGTGGCGTCGCTCTTCTTGACGGTACCGTAGCCCACGGCCACGACTTCCTGGAGGGCGACGGCATTTGTGGCCAGATGCACATCGATGACCGTGCGGCCCTGCACGGCCACTGTCTGGGGCTCGCAGCCGATATATGAGAATACGAGGGAGCCGTCGGGATCGACCTTGATGGCATAGTTACCGTCGAAATCGGTGACCACACCCTGAGTCTGACCTTCCACAACGACACTCGCACCGATGGCTGGCTCGCCTTCGGGCTCGTACACAGTGCCTGTGACTGTGATCTGTTGCGCTAATGCAGGAAAGGCGCAGGCGAGCACGAGCGTGAGCGCGAGCACGGCTTTCCGTGTCATTTGAAAACAAATGTTTTGCATGCAAGAAAGGATTTTAAGTTAGTATAAATATATAATCTCAAATAATCAATAAAACGAAAGTCGGCCGCAAAGACTCACATGCAATGGCGGGACTCCTCGGCGGAGGGATGCCCGCTGTCGCTTTCCACGGTATAAGTTGGCTCTGTCAATTAATCTCTGTAGAAGGCCTATACAATCACAATGCAAATATAGCCGACAGGCTGTACCCGGCGCCGACACGTCGGCACATGGGGTTGCAGGTGCAAAGTAAAGTATAATTTCCCAATCTTACCAATTTTTAACAAAAAAGATGTGACAACGGTTTATATTTAACATTCGGGTGTTAAATTAACACAAAGCATGTACCAAAACCGAAAGGATACTAATTCTAAAACAGCATTATGATTCGTTAACGTTTTTTAAGGCGAATATTATTCAAAAAAGTTTGGCCGTAGTGGATATTGTCCTTATATTTGCAGCTGAAAATCAGTTGTATCAGACAGACATTGAGACCCAATAGATAAACATCATATAAAACAACATTAATCAACCTCAATCATCGTTTCTCATGAAATACGCAAAGAAATGGCTTGAAAATGCCCAGGGCATAATGAATACCATCGAGCAGTCGCAGATGGACAACATCGTGAAGGCCGCCACCATCATGGCCGACAGCATACAGGCCGGCCACTGGGTACACACCTGGGGCTGCGGACACGCCACCATCCCCTGCGAGGAAATGTATCCCCGCATCGGCGGCATCGTAGGCTTCCACCCCCTGTGCGAGCTTCCCCTCACATTCTTCACACAGATCGTGGGCCAGATGGGTATCCATCAGTTCCTCTTCCTCGAACGTCTCGAGGGCTACGGCCAGCAGATAATGAAGAACTACCGCTTCAGCGACAAGGACTGCCTGTGGATATTCTCGCACACCGGCATCAACCCCGTGAACATCGATATGGCCAACGAGGCCCACAAGCGCGGCATGAAGGTGATAGTATACGGCTCGGCCGGCGCCACCGGCGACAAGGCCGGACGCCACTCGAGCGGCAAGAACCTCTTCCAGGTAGCCGACGTCGTGGTTGACTCGTGCGTGCCCCTGCAGGATGCATCGGTGCCCATGGACAAGCATTTCGACAACATCGGCCCGCTGTCGACTCTCGGCTTCATCACAATGGTATGGCTCACCATCTGCACCGTATGCGAGATCCTTGAGGAGCGCGGCGTGAAGCTGTACATCAACCCCTCGCACAACGTGCCCGGCGACACCACCGCCCAGGAGCGCCTCGACGCCGCCATAAACGAATATCAGGAGCGTCTGCACATCCTGTAATTCCGACGACTACCAGACCGTCTGTCCGGCCCGACAAGATGCCGGCAGACGGTCTTTTCCTTAACTTGCCACAGTTCCAAGCGATTGCCCATACAACCGCCTCTCTCCCGGCCGGCGACAGCTGGAAACTCAACAATATCATACCGAGCTTTGCAGCGCTGGCCTGCGGCCTCGCCCTGCTCACCGCCTGCGACCCCATCGAGTCGGACAGCGACTTCGACAAGGCCGGCACGCCTATATCGAGCGAGGAGCTCACCGCCGCGCTCGAGGTAAGCCAGATGGAGAACTCCGACGACCGCGTGGAGGGCGACCAATACATCTTAGTGAAGAACAACCGCCCCGACATAGGCGGCAAGTGGCACCTCGTGTACAACGGACAGGAGACCACCTACGCCACCGACTGCGGCACCATCATAGCCCAGGCCAACGGCGAGTATCAGCTCTACTACCAGGGTATCTCGGAATATCAGGTAGTGAAAAGCGCCGTGAAAGACCTCACGGTGACCAACGTGTTTGACGAATGGAGCAACTTCTTCACCGGTGCTGTCGACAAGTCGGACAAGGGCAAGAAGAAAGTATGGCGTTTCCGCGAGGCCATAGGCGGTGTCATCTCGATATGCAACAATGGCGCGTGCGGCGGCTGGAACTACTATGCCCCCGACTATGCGGCGTGCTCGGACAGATCACATTCGACATTCCCCTCATAGGCGCGCAGTGGGACGACTGCCGTCCGCAGAAGGAAGGCGAGCAGAATGTATTCTGGATACTCCAGCTCACCGACAAACTGATGACGCTGTATCATCCCGATTCGTACGACAATCCCGAGGCATGGAGCAACTGCGGCTGGTTCATCTACCTGCAGGCGGTCGAATAACCTAAACGATGCGCGGGCTCCGACCCGTGCATCGCCTCCCGTTCATCACAGAACGTCGAAGCGGCCGACGCGCGATGCGTAAGCCGCTTCTTTTTACACATAAAAAAAGCCGGCCACAGCCGGCAAGTGCGCATGAAGGGACTCGAACCCATACGTCCTGAGACATTAGATCCTAAGTCTAACGCGGCTACCAATTACGCCACATGCGCAGGAGTATTACGGGTGCAAAGTTAGTGTTTTTTATGCTATGCGCAAAATTTTGCGTGACAATTTTGTTTAATGGCCTAAAATTCGTACCTTTGCAGTCCGATTATGTCCAATTAATATCAGGTTGGAGCCCGGTGTCGTGCTTTTGGCCGAGCGCGCATCAAAGGGCCGGCCGCATTAATTAACTATTAACCAAACATTAACGAAGTGGATACTTTAAGTTACAAGACCGTATCTCCCAACGCACAGAGCCTTGAAAAAGAGTGGGTGGTGATCGATGCAACCGATCAGGTTCTCGGCCGCCTCTGCTCAAAAGTGGCAAAAATCCTGCGTGGCAAGAACAAGCCGTCGTACTCTCCCCATGTGGAGTGCGGCTCGCACGTCATCATCATCAATGCCGACAAGGTGATCCTCACCGGCAAGAAGATGACCGACCACATCTATCTCAACTACACCGGCTACCCCGGCGGCCAGCGCGAGCTCACCCCCGAAGTGCTGATGAAGAAATCGTACAACAAACACATCAAGCCCGGCATTCACCCCCTGTTTGTACGTGTTATGAAGGGTATGCTTCCCAAGAACCGTCTCGGTCGCCGTCTTATCGAGCACATGCACGTGTACAACGGCCCGACACATCCGCACGAAGCCCAGAATCCCACAGTTCTCGATATTAACACAGTGAAATAAACGCAAGCATGGAAACAGTTAATGCAGTAGGCCGCCGTAAAGCCGCCGTAGCGCGCGTGATCCTCAAAGAGGGTAACGGCACAATCACCATCAACCACCGTCCCCTCGAGGTTTATTTTCCCTCATCGATCCTCCAGTTTATCGTAAAGCAGCCCCTGAGCCTTCTCGAGGCAGCCGAGAAGTATGACGTACGTGTCAACCTCGACGGCGGCGGCTACAAGGGACAGGCCGAGGCTCTCCGCCTTGCCATCGCCCGCGCACTGGTGAAGATCAACCCCGACGACAAGGCAATCCTGCGCAAGCACGGCTTCATGACCCGCGACCCTCGCGCCGTGGAACGCAAGAAGCCCGGCCAGCCCAAGGCACGCAAGCGCTTCCAGTTCAGCAAACGCTAATATCACATTACTATATACGTTTGCTCGCCGCACGGCGAGCGTGCGGCAAAAGAGTTTAGTATCTAAATCACCGGGATGGACACGTTCCCTACCCTGTGGTTGCAAATCCAAAGAACGTAAACCCCAACACAACAAAACATGGCAAATCCCACATTTGACCAACTCCTCGAAGCAGGCTGCCATTTCGGCCACCTCAAGCGCAAATGGAATCCTGCAATGGCTCCTTATATCTTCATGGAGCGCAACGGTATCCACATCATCGACTTATATAAGACAGCAGCCAAGATCGACGAGGCTGCCGCAGCCCTGAAAAACATCGCCAAGAGCGGCAAGAAGGTGCTTTTCGTGGCTACAAAAAAACAGGCCAAACAAGTGATCGCCGAACTGGCCCAGAGCGTAGGCATGCCCTACGTGATAGAGCGCTGGCCCGGCGGCATGCTCACCAACTTCCCCACCATCCGCAAGGCCGTCAAGAAGATGACTTCCATCGACAAGATGACCAAGGACGGTACTTTTGACAACCTCTCGAAGCGCGAACGCCTGCAGATTACCCGCCAGCGCGCCAAGCTCGAGAAGACTCTCGGCTCCATCGCCGACCTCAACCGCCTTCCCTCGGCTCTCTTCGTAGTGGACGTACTGAAGGAACGCATCGCAGTGGCAGAGGCCAACCGTCTCGGTATCCCCGTATTCGCCATGGTCGACACCAACAGCGACCCCACCGACATCGACTTCGTGATCCCCGCCAATGATGACGCATCGAAGAGCATCGAGCTCATCGTGGGCGCTCTCACCGACGCCATGAAGGAAGGTCTTGAGGAACGTAAGGCCGAGAAAGTCGACACTGCCGCAGCCGGCGAAGGCGAAGCTCCCGCAGCTCCCCGCCGCGAACGTCGCCGCGTACGCAAGGCCGACGCACCCGCCGAAGAGGCTCCCGCAGCCGAAGAGGCAGAATAATCAAGTTTAACTACCCTTAATACATATAATATTATGGCAGTAACAATGGCAGAAATCACCAAGCTGCGCCACCTCACAAGCGCCGGCCTGATGGACTGCAAAAAGGCTCTCGCCGAGACCGACGGCGACATCGAAAAGGCCGTCGAGATCCTCCGCAAGAAGGGTCAGGCCGTAGCCGCCAAGCGCGAAGACCGCACCGCCGCCGAAGGCTGCGTCCTCGCCAAGAACGAAGGCAACTTCGCCGCCATCCTCGCCCTCAACTGCGAGACCGACTTCGTGGCCAAGAACGCCGGCTTCGTGGCTCTCACACAGAAGATCCTCGACGCCGCAGTAGCCGCCAAGGCCAAGAGCCTCGACGAAGTGAAGGCTCTCGTGATCGACGGCCAGACCGTAGCCGACCTCGTGACCGAGGAAACCGGCAAGACCGGTGAGAAGACCGAGATCTCGGCCTACGAATGGGTCGAGGCTCCCTCCACCACATCATACAACCATCTTGGCAACAAGCTGGCAACCATCGCCGGCTTCAACCTCGACAACGTCGACTATCAGGTAGGACGTGACGTGGCCATGCAGGTAGCCTCGATGAATCCCGTTGCCGTAGACCAGGCTTCCGTACCTCAGGAAGTGAAGGACTCGGAATACAACGTGGCTGTAGAAAAGACCAAGCAGGAGCAGGTGAAGAAGGCTGTGGAGGCCGCCCAGAAGAAGGCCGGCATCAACCCCAACCTCGTCGACACTCCCGACCACATCGAATCTAACATCGCCAAGGGCTGGCTCACACGCGAGGAGGCCGACAAGGCTGTCGAGATCGCCGAGAAAGTAGGCGCCGAGAAGGCCGCCAACCTGCCCGAGCAGATGATCAAGAACATCGCACAGGGTCGTCTGAACAAGTTCTACAAGGAGAACTGCCTTATGGAACAGGAATTCATCAAGGACGGCGAACTTACCATCGCCAAGTACCTCGAGCAGGCTCAGCCCGGTCTCGCAGTTGTAGTGTTCAAGCGCGTGAACCTCAACGCCGACTGATAACCGTTACCGGAACCGATATAAAGACGGCCGCCCCGCAACGGGCGGCCGTCTTTATATCATGCTGCAAAAAAATCGTCCGCACCTTCGCAGGCACGGACGACCAATTAATCAACATTATTAATCCTTACTATTGATTGTGCTGAATATTCACTTTATATACAGGATTGAAGTATATGATTTCTTGCCGGCGGCGGGGAGGAAGGCCTTGGCTCGCACCTGTCCGGAGGTGGGAGCGGCCATGGGACCGGTGTAAAGCGTGGATGCCTCGGTAGGATCGCTGCCGTCGAGTGTGTAGCGTATCTCGGCATTGGTATACGGGGCGTTCATGAGCAGCTTGCCGTTCTCCACTATAATACCGGGCTGAGAAACGTGGAAGTTATAGCCTTCGGTGGTCCAATACGGTATCTCGGACTGCTCGATAAGGGTGTTGAACTGCGGGTCGGTGTAGGTGCTGTCGGCGTTCCATGCGCGCTCGGCGAGGCCGAGCATCTTGGGCAGGAGGTATGTCTCGAGCATCTCGCCCGAGCGTACCGTCTCGCTGAACAGCTGTCCTGAAAGACCGATGATATTGCGCGCGGCGGCGCTATCGACGGGGCACAGCTGCTTGGGATAGCCGTGTAGGGCATCGAATTCATCGACTGTGCCGCCCCATGTGAGGCCGAGTTCGTCGGGATGGTAATTGTAGCACATGTCCATGTAGAAGTGATCGACATTGCTGAGCACTGTCGGATAACCGCCTTCGGCCGACTGCCGTGTGACAGTGCTGCGCGGGCCCAGGGTGCTCCAGCAGTTGACGCTCACAACATGCGGGCGCACGGCCTTGTTGAATGCATCGTCGTGACCGACGGCGATCTCCTGCCAGCCCGAGATGGGTATGCCGAGCTTGTTGTACTCCTCGAGTAGCTCGCGTATATATATAAGGTGTAGTTTACGCTCGTCGAGAATACCGCGCTTCTCCATATATTCCTTGGCGATGGGCGAGCCGGTCCAGGCACCCTTGGCCACTTCGTCGCCGCCGATGTGTATCGAGGGCAGCTCTACGCCGGCCTCTTTATACATCTTCTGTATCTCTGAGCCAACTTTTGTCATGAAGCGAACCGGGCCGGGCATGGCGAGGTTCATAACATTGTCGTGGAACGACTGTGCGGAGGTGAACTGCGACTTATCGTCGGGATCGACCATGCGGTATGTGTCGTCGCCGGTGTCGCGATAACGTTTCTCCATGGCGAGGAGAGCGGCACGGGCGTGTCCGGGCGATTCTATCTCGGGGATGACACGTATGCCGAGCGAATCGGCAAGTTTTATTGTGTTGATAAAGTCCTGACGGGTGAAATAGCCGTTGGCCGAATTACCTTTTGTATCGGGGTTGCCGTCACCGGCGAATATCTGGGGCAGGTATTCCTTGGCATCAAAAGTGTAGCCGCGGCGTGCGCCGAGATCGGTAAGTTCAGGCAGGCCGGGGATCTCGAGTCGCCATGCCTCGTCGTCGGCCACATGGAAGTGCAGCACGTTGAATCCGTATCGGTGCATCAGGCGCAGTATACGTGCCATCTCGGCGGGCGTCTGATAATTGCGGGATATGTCAATCATAAGACCGCGATAAGGGAAGTCGGGCCAGTCGGTGATACGGGCTGCGGGCAGCTTGCCGCCGCGGCCAAGCAACGACTGCACGCGGGACTCGGCGAGAGCGCGGTTGTTGGTGGCGACAGTGATGGTGCCGTTATCGACAGTTATCTGCATGTAATCCTCACGGGGATTGTCGGTGGCCACATATTCCACACGGGCCTTTGCAACATCGGTGGGCTTGCCCTTGATAAGCTCGACGCTCTTGAACGACGGAACCACGTCGTACGGGCCGGACGGTGTGGCGGGTCGCGATGCATTTTTGGCATATATGGCATCGCCGTAAGGCATGCGGTCGACCTTGTCGGTGCTGTATAATTTAGGGTCAGTGATGATGCTCGCACGCGAGAATTCTACGGGACGCGTGGTGCCGTCGGACATTACGCGGTGCGCACCGTCGGCCGCGTAGCAGATGCTGCTGAGAGTGGCGTGTGTGAGGATGTCGACGCATACCGTATCGCCCTTGGCCGCGGCGAAGCGCGGCGAAGCCACGGCATAATAGCCGGGGACGATCTCAATAAGGGTATCGGCGGGATTGAGGGTCTCCATACGGCGGGCAAACTGATTGAATCCCAGACGGGCGAAATCCTTATCGCCTCCAACAGTGAAACGCTGGATGTAGGCGGGCTTGCCGTTGGCATCGTTGAAGTTGCCCAAAGTAGACCACTGAACAGTTGTTTGCGCGGAGGCCATCGCCGGTATCAAGGCCGACAAAGCCAGTGCGGTAGATAATTTCATGAATGATTAGTTTATAAGGACAGGGGTTAGTTCTGCAAATTTACGATAAAAAAACGTGATATACAAAAAAATCCTGTTCCGGAGTGTGGCCGGAACAGGATCGATGTTTCTTTATGCTGAGTTGCGATTCAATAGTTGTCGGGGAAGCGCTCGAACCATGCCTGGTCCATGCCGCATACGGGACAGCGCTTCGGAGCGGTCTTTGCTTCTACGGTGAAACCGCACTTGCGGCAGTACCATCTTACAGGTTCCTCGGAAGCGAATACTTCGCCCTTCTCCACACGGTCGAGCAGGCGCAGGTAGCGCTGTTCGTGCATCTTCTCCACATTCGCGATGTTTCGGTAAAGACGTGCTATGTGCGGGAAACCCTCCCGATCGGCTGTTTCAGCGAAAGTTGCATAGAGGTCGCCCCACTCCTCGCGCTCGCCGGCTGCAGCCTCGGCAAGGTTTGTCTTTGTATCAGCCACCACACCGGCGGGATATGCCGCGGTGATTTCTACCGATCCGCCCTCAAGTAGCGAGAAAAACTGCTTGGCATGGCTTAGTTCCTGCTCGGCCGTTGCAAGGAATATGGCGGCTATCTGTTCATAACCTTCCTCGATGGCTTTCTGGGCAAAAAGAGTATATCGTGAGCGCGCCTGACTTTCGCCGGCAAAAGAGGCGAGCAGATTGTGTTCGGTCTGCGTACCTTTTATTGATTTGAATTCCATAATATTTTGTGTATTTATTTATTATCATAACAAACCAGGCTCGCGAAAGTTTACAGACGGCAATGCAACGCAGCTCAAATCGGCGGCCTACGCACGCCCCGCCATTCGGCCGATAGAATCTCACACGGATTCCACAGATTTTGCGCCATGAGACCCCCTGTAGGGGGCGCGCAGCCCCTGCCTACTGTTAACTCGCCGCCCTACGGGGGCTATCCTGCATCCATCATCAATAACCACGCCTTGTAAAAGGGTTAAACTTTGCAAATATGTAGTTAACAAGCGTTAAAAAATTGGGGGGGGGTAATTTTATTAGTAAATTTGAATCCCGATATGTGTCATTGATGAATAAAGGCCATCTATCGGCATGAAAACGACTAATTTATATATTTTTATGAACAAAATTTCTACTAAAGCAATTATCGCGGCCGCGCTGCTGCCGGCATTCCCGTTCAGCGTGTGTGCCGCAGACGTAGCCGAGGTGAATGGAACACCTTACGAGAGCCTCGACGCAGCTCTCACGGCAGCAGAGGCCGGACAGACAGTAAAACTGCTCGACAACACCACTATGGATGCTTCCGTCACTCTCGACAAGGCCATAACCCTCGATCTCAACGGCAAGACCGTGACCAACAACAGCGCCAAAACACGCCCGTTCTACGTAACAGCCGACGCATTCACCGTCACAGGCAACGGAGGATCGATCATCACGCCCGAAGCAAATACATCCTCGTTCGGTCTTTTCGACATGCAGACCGCCGGCGCAACACTCACTATATCCGACGCTACCCTTGCAGGCCCGACAGACAATGGCTCGCTGATAAAATGCCGCCAGGCAAACACTACCGTTAATCTCACAAATGTGAACGCATCCGCATCCGGATCGTCCGCCGGTATTGTGAACGCAAGTACCAACAGCTTCCTGCCACTGACACTGAACGTGACAGGCGGCACATACGAATATAACTCGACATATGCCACATGCGGCCCATTCACAACCGCCATTAATAACAGCGTTGTAAATTTCGATGGTGTAACTGTGAAATCCAATCGCGGCCCGATAATCGAGATCTGCGGAAGCACTGCCACATTCAAGAACTGCGACTTCACCAACACAGAAACCAGCTCCTTTTATGCCTCTTGCATCGCCGTCTCGAGCAAAAGCGCAAGCACACAGGGTGCTGCTTCAATCGACGGCGGGACATATACCGCAAACTATCCTGTATTTGTATACAATTCCGGCGGCAAAGTGACCATCAACGGAGGTACTTTCAACGGCAACGCCGCATCGATCAAAATCGACAATAACGTCCAGACCGACTTCACCGCCGAAGCCACCGTCACCGACGGCACTTTCAACGGCCCGGTAGCAATCGGCAGCGAAGCCTCATTGCAGGTGGAGGCCGGACAATTCTCCGACGAGCTTAAACCCGAATATCTTGCCGACGGTGCATCGATGGGGGTTGTAACCGACGCCGCAGGCAATAAGGTGACAGTCGTGGCAGGCGACAATGTGGCCGCTCTGATAGGCACCACCGCATATACGAGCCTCGCGGACGCCCTTGCAGCCGCACAGGCCGGTGAAACCGTGACAATGATGCATGATGCCACCATGGACGCTTCCGTCACTCTCGACAAGGCCATCACCCTCGACCTCAACGGCAAGACGGTGATCAACAACAGCGCCAAAACACGCCCGTTCTACGTAACAGCCGAGGCATTCACCGTCACAGGCAACGGAGGATCGATCGTCACCCCGGAAAGCAATACCTCTTCGTTCGGCCTTATCGACATGCAGACCGCCGGCGCAACACTCACTATATCCGACGCTACCCTTGCAGGCCCGACAGACAATGGCTCGCTGATAAAATGCCGCCAGGCAAACACTACCGTTAATCTCACAAATGTGAACGCATCCGCATCCGGATCGTCCGCCGGTATTGTGAACGCAAGTACCAACAGCTTCCTGCCACTGACACTGAACGTGACAGGCGGCACATACGAATATAACTCGACATATGCCACATGCGGCCCATTCACAACCGCCATTAATAACAGCGTTGTAAATTTCGATGGTGTAACTGTGAAATCCAATCGCGGCCCGATAATCGAGATCTGCGGAAGCACTGCCACATTCAAGAACTGCGACTTCACCAACACAGAAACCAGCTCCTTTTATGCCTCTTGCATCGCCGTCTCGAGCAAAAGCGCAAGCACACAGGGTGCTGCTTCAATCGACGGCGGGACATATACCGCAAACTATCCTGTATTTGTATACAATTCCGGCGGCAAAGTGAATATCAACGGAGGTACTTTTAATGGCAACGAATCCGTGCTGAAAGCAGACAACAGCACTACTTCTTTCAAGTCTGAAATCACCGTCACCGACGGTACTTTCAACGGCCCGGTATCCATAGGCAGCGAGGCTTCGCTGCAGGTGGAGGCAGGACGATTTGATACCGTCCTCGACGAGAAGTATCTCGCTCCGAGCTGCAAGCTGCAACAGACTACCGACAGCGAGGGCAATATCGTATATGATGTAGTACCCTCTACGAGCGGTATCGACAGCATCGAAACCGCACCCGCTACCGACGGCGCGGTATACAACATGCAGGGCATCAAGGTGGCCGACAGTATCGACGGCCTGCCCGCAGGCCTGTATATCACCGGCGGCAAGAAAGTGCTTGTGAAATAAAATTATTTCAGCGCATTGATAAACGGGGGAGCTTTCGGGGTCCCCTGTTTGTTGTCTATTGCACGCAGTGACCATCCGGAAGTAGCCCCTCACACGGATTACACGGATTTATTTTTGGGGGGGATTTGGCGCAGATGGTTTGTAAATCGGCGTACTGCGCACGCCTTGGTTTGTTGGATTCCTACCCCGCACGCCTCCGCAAGCTCCGGCGTACGGAGTTACTATGAAATCGGCGCCCGATGGACGCCCCCTAAAAAACCGTGGAATCCGTGTGAGGGCGCGGACATCCCTGCACATGTGGTATTTTTAATACCAGTTGACGCCGTTGTAGCTCTGGGAGCGCTTGTCGTACTTGAGGTCGGAGAGCATGGCGGACTTGACGGCGATGTTGAACGAGTAGCTCTTGTATGGCCCGACGGGGACGAATGAAGCACGCATTGAGAAGCAATGCAGGTCGCGGGTGATGTTGCAGTTCATGTAGGCGAGCTTGTGCGTGTCGAAGTTGTAGGATGCCGAAAAGGAGAAGTTCCAGTTTTTGGTGGGGCGTATCGAGCCGGACAAACTCAGATTTTGCGTTATTCGAGGATCATATTCGAGCTTCTGCTTGTTGAAGTTGCCATATCCGTATCCGATGGAGTAATTGACTGTAAGACTCCACGGCACAGTCCACTTCACATACCCGTCGGTGGTAAGCTCCACATCGCTCCCGGACGAATCGTCCATCGCATCGGCCACATCACGGTCGTGCTGTGCGCCTGAAGTGTTGCCCTGATCGCTGTCGTCTTGCTTGCCGTCGTTCTTTTTCTTGCGCTTGAAGGTGTCGTTGTTGAGTGTATAGGAAAAGGATGTGCCTGTGCTGGAAAGGCGGCCGAGACCCTTGCCCTGGCTGATGCGGAGCTTGTTGACGCGTACGGGATTGCCCGATGCATTGAGGGCGTAGGTATATACGTCCCAAGTTGCGGAGAGGTTGAGGTTGAAGCCTTTGGTGAGGCGCAGCAGTATCGATGTGTTGATATTCGACCAGTTAAGCGAGTCGGCTGCAAAGTTGTAGCTCTGTCCTATGGAGAAGTTCTCGATAAGGGATATCTTTTTCTCGCTCACCGAATCGTTGTCGGTGCGCACCTTCATCTCGAGATTGTTGGCGAGCTGGAAGCTGACAGTCCCCGACTTGCCTTCGCCCGGCACGCCGTATAGGGCGTTGGGATAGTAACTGTATCGGCGCACCTGATTGTTGCCTTGCGCATCGACGTATTCATACTGGCCGTAATAGCCGAAGAACGGCGATCCGAAGTCGGGATTGCCGCTGAACGATACGGACGGGGTCATGACATGGCGTATCATCGACACTTTTTTGTTGAGAAATCCGATCGGGCGCCAGAAGCCGTAAATCTTGGTATCGAGCGATATCGAACCCTGGAAGTCATATACGTTGTATAGGCTGTATGAAGTGTCGCATACCTCGACCGACGCGTTCGGATCCCACTGGCGGCGCACCTTGCTGGTGTACATGCGGTCGGTGATGTTGATCGAGGGGGTGACGTTGATATACTTGAAGATGTTGAATGTCGCCGAAATGGGAATGTTGTGACGCATGCCGTTGCGCCAGTCCTTTATAAGGCTTTTCTTGAAGAACTGGTTCTGCTTGGCGGTGAGGGAGTTCTGGAACTGACCTGAATAGCTCAGTTTTATCTTCTCGTACCATTTCTCGGCTCCTACAGCTTTCTTGCGTTTGAAGGGGTAGACCTGGCTCATGGTTACGGTAAGGTTAGGGAACGATACGGCGAGGGTGGAGTCCTGCGTGCGCTGCGACACATTCATGGTGGCCGACAGCGACCATTTGGACTGAGGGAAGCGGTATGTCATGTTGACCGTCGAACTCTTGGTGTTCTCGGTGAAAGACGGAGAGTAGTAGGAATTGAGGTCGTTGCGCGAATATCCCGAGGTGGTGAAGTTGACGCTTGCCGAGAGGTTCATATTGGGATTGGCCTTGGGGTCCTGCGAATGGCTCCAGAGGATCTGGAAGTTGGTCTGCGAGGAATAGTCGGGCGAGCCTTTCTCGCCGTATATCGACTTGAGATACGACACGTTGAAATTGCCGGAATATTTGTATCGCCTAGCATAACTCGACTGCGCTGTGAGCCCCCATGAGCCTTTGGTATATATCTCGCCGGTGAGTGCGAGGTCGATATTGTCGTTGATGGCGAAGTAATATCCGCCGTCGCGCAGATAAAATCCACGCTGGTAATCGTCGCCGAACGACGGCACAAGTATACCCGAGGCATAGTCGGAGGTGAACGGAAAATAGCCGAAAGGCACGGCGATAGGCAGCGGCAGGCCTGCGAGCACCATGTATGCCGGGCCGGTGACGATGTTCTTGCCGGGGCGCACCTTGGCTTTTGTGAGATGGAAGTAGAAGTGGGGGCAGTCGTGGTCGTCGCATGTGGTGTATCGACCGTCTTGCGTGAAGTAGGCTCCGTCGGCGTCCTTCTTTGTCTGGCCGCCTGTAAGGTAGCCCTCGCCCTGCTCTGTGACCACGTTGGTGATGAATCCCTTCTGGCTCTTGAAGTTGTAGCGCATGGTGGATGCCTCGTATTCCGAGCCGCCGTCGTTGAACACCGGCTTGCCCACGATGTCGCCTATGGAGTCGGGGACGCCCACAGCGTATACGGTGGAGTTGTTGAGATCGAGCTCTATATTTGCTGCATCGAGCTTTATCTCTCCGTAATTCACCGAACTGTTGCCATACATGAATGCCGAGTCGCGGCGCACGATGAGCATGGAGTCGCTCGCGGAGAAATCCACCGCCGCATCAAGGTCGACCTTCTGCTCCATAGGACGCAGATGCGGTATGAATGTGTCGACCGGCAGAGGCTCCTCGTATGCGGCGGAGTCGGCCACGGGCAAAGCCGAATCGGCAACGGCAATGAAAGAATCGCCTTGCGGCCCGAAATCAAACACCGGCGCCATACTGTCCGGCATCATGACGGCTGTATCGTCTCCGGAGGTGTCGGGTGTAAGCCCGGCGGGGTCGACATCACGTGCGAGCGAAGCCACTGCCTCGGCAAACTGAGGCAGCACGGCAAGCGCCAATATGTAGAACAGAAACTTTCTCAAATGCTTCGCGATCGGTTATATCCCCGGCTACGGGGCAAATTTCCTGCAAAGGTAACAACAATTCCATTAATAACAGCAATATTGATGCTATTTAACACAGGGTTGCGACACCAAGTTGGCGGCCTCGCAAATATTCGCTAACTTTGCATTTCAAAACCGGTCGTAATGAATGATTTTCTCAAAATACTGCGGAGATTCGTGCCGCCCTACAAGAAGTATCTGATACTCAACATCGTCTTCAATATTCTGGCGGCTGTGCTCACGCTGTTCTCGTTCGCCCTGATAATTCCGATACTGGAGATGCTGTTCAAGATCAGGGAGGCCGACTACAGTTTCATGCCGTGGGGATCGGACTCACTGAAAGATGTGGCGGTCAACAACTTCTATTACTACACGCAGGAGTCGATAGTCAATTTCGGCCCCACCACTACATTGGCGCTCCTGGCGGCAGCACTTGTGGTGATGACGGCACTGAAAACCGGCGCCACCTTCCTGAGCTCGTATTTCATAATACCGCTGCGCTCGGGTATAGTGCGAGACCTGCGCAACTATGTTTATGACAAGATAACCACGCTGCCGATATCGTTTTTCACCTCGGAGCGCAAGGGCGACGTTATGGCGCGCATGAGCGGCGATGTGGCCGAAGTGGAAAATTCCATCATGGCATCGCTCGACATGATGTTCAAGAACCCTGTGATGATAATCGTGTGCCTCACGGGCATGATAATGATATCGTGGCAGCTCACCATATTCGTGTTCATACTGCTGCCGCTGGCCGGGTTGGTGATGGGTCGTGTGGGCAAACGCCTCAAGCGGCAGTCGCTCGAGGGGCAGAACCAATGGGGCGTGCTGATGGCCAACATAGAGGAGACTCTCGGCGGCCTGCGGGTGATAAAGGCATTCAACGCCGAGGACAAGGTTCGCCGCCGCTTCCATGCCGAGAATCAGGCGTACTACCACATATCCAACCGTGTGGCGCGCCGACAGGCGCTCGCCCATCCCATGAGCGAGTTTCTCGGTACGGTGTCGATAGCCATAATACTGTGGTTCGGCGGTTCGCTGATACTCGGCGGCCGCACGAGCCTCGAGGCTCCGGCATTCATATACTACATGGTGATATTCTACAGCATCATCAACCCGGCCAAGGATCTGTCCAAGGCCATGTACTCGATACAGAAAGGACTCGCCTCGATGGAGCGCGTGGACAAGATACTCAACACCCGCAACCCCATCGGCGACCCCGCCAATCCGCTGCCGGTGCCACAGCTCAGGGAGGCCATCGACTTCCACGGGGTGAGCTTCAGCTACGGCGAGCGCGAGGTGATACACGACGTCGACCTGCATATCCCCGCCGGCTCGACCGTGGCGCTTGTAGGACAGTCGGGCTCGGGCAAGACTACCATGGCCGACCTGCTGCCGCGCTTCTACGACGTGGCCAAGGGGTCGGTGACCATCGACGGAACCGACATCCGCGATCTGCGCGTGGCCGATCTGCGGTCGCTGATGGGCAATGTGAACCAGGAGGCAATCCTGTTTAACGACACCTTCTACAACAACATAACCTTCGGAGTGCAGTCGGCCACAATGGAGGAGGTGGAGCGTGCCGCCCGCATCGCCAACGCGCACGACTTCATCATAGAATCCGAACAAGGATACGACACTCCCATCGGCGACCGCGGCTGCCGCCTGTCGGGAGGCCAGCGCCAACGCCTGTCAATAGCCCGCGCCATACTGAAAAATCCGCCGGTACTCATCCTCGACGAGGCCACTTCGGCTCTCGACACCGAGAGCGAGGTGCTGGTACAGCAAGCTCTCGACCGGCTGATGCGCGACCGCACCACCCTTGTCATAGCCCACCGCCTCAGCACCATACGCAATGCCGACATAATATGCGTGATGCACGAGGGGCGTATCGTGGAGCGCGGCACACACGACGAGCTTATGGCCCGCGACGGTCAGTACCGCCGCCTGGTGGAAATGCAGTCGCTGGGACAATAAGAGCTTGTTTGAAAGCAATCTCCAAGTATCGGTTCCGCACAAATACCGTACGGAAAAACCGCGTTGCCACATCCACACTCCATATGACCTGAAAAGATCCCCAAATGAGTGAAGTCATCACAGCCGGATGTCTTTTTTATTGGAATCGGCCAAGTGTTAAATTCACTTAACAGCAACCCGGCGGGGCGCTCGGTTGTTCTATTTTTTGTAACTTTGTAGCTCTAACCAAGCCCTGAGACTTACGATGTTTCAAATGACAGCAGCAGCAATATTATGCCTGGTGGCAGTGGTGATGGCGTTTTTCCGCCGTCTGCCTGCAGCTGCGGTGGCCTTTGCCGGCATGCTTGTCACCGGTCTGAGCGGCGAAAGCCTGCTTCTGCCGGGGCAACTGTGGTTCTGGGGCATAGCTGCCGCAATCGTCACTACAAACATGTATCTGTCCGACATACCGCCCGTCGCATCACTGCGTCTCTATACCGTGGGCGGAGCGCTTGCCGGCACGGCTGTAGGAGCGGCCTTCGGCTCTGTCGCCTCCCTGATAATATGTGGTGCGGCAGGCGCTTTTCTGGGCTTCGAGGCCTTCCGCCGCACACCCGCCGGCCGCATGAATGCATCCCCGGCTCGCCGTGCGATGATATTCGCCGACGTGGCCATACCGGCAGCCATCACTTTTTTCATAGCCGCGATTACGCTGGCACAGCTACCTCTCTTCCAAAAATGAAACATATAATCATCGCCATCATCGCCCTGCTCGCGCCAATCATGACATGCCATGTGCATGCGGCCGTAAAAACTTCGCTCGGCAAGCCCGACCTCGAAGAGATACGCAAGGCATCCACAGACGAGAATTCAAAGTATTATTACCCCAAGCTGCTCAAGGAATTCATGGCCAACGACACCACCATGACAGACCTTGACTTCCAGTATTTCTATTACGGCACCCTCTTTCAGGAGGATTATGATCCATACCGCCCGCAGGCCGATCCCGACGAGCTTGCCCGCCTCGCACCACTTTTCAACAAGAAGCAGTGGTCGCGCGCCGAGCGCAAGCAGATTCTCGACTTTGCGTTGGCGGCTCTCGCCGACAATCCCGTGAACCTGCGCCAGCTCACCAACCGCATATTTGTCTACGAACAGAACGGCAAATACGATCTGGCCCGCATATGGCAGTACAAGCTCAACCATCTTCTGCTGGTGATAGCCTCGTCGGGCAACGGCACCGACCCCGAGAATGCATGGACTGTGGTATATCCTCAGGACGAATACGACTTCCTCAACCTCTCGGGCATCACGGCCCGAGAGGCGCAGTTCAAGGAGCCGTATTACGACTATATCATAGTCAATCCCAGAACTTCCACCTCTCCCGCCGGGTATTACTTCAATATATCCGAACTGCTCCGCCAATACTATATAAAACATCCATCTGAACGATAACAATATGCGTTTGAGGATTCTCCTTGCAGCATTACTCATGGCGACCATAAACATGGCCGCCGCGACATACACGCCGTCGCAGGTGCCCGACGTACATCGTGCCGACCGCCGCGACTTCGTGGCCAATCCCGACGGCATCCTGTCGAGAGAAACGGTCTCAATCGCCAACACCATGCTCGATTCCATGCGCCGCGCACTCACCGTGGAGCCGATGCTCGTGGTTGTCGACAATATCACTGATCCCGACGATCCGTCGCAGTTCGCCACCGACCTGTTCGGGCTGTGGGGACTCGGCAAGGCCGACAAAGACAACGGCCTGCTCATTCTAATAGTCAAGGACATGCGCAAGGCCACGATCCGCACGGGCTACGGCCTGGAAGGCGCGCTGCCCGACATAACCTGCGGCCGTATAATCCGCGATGCCATGGCTCCGAAATTCCGCGAGGGCAAATACGACCTCGGCACACTTGATGCCATCGATCTTATATACAATATATTGTCGGATCCCGACACAGCGGCAGAATATCGCTCGGACGCACCGGATGCCGACGATGCCCCCGGCAAGGAAGGCCTTGGCGCCTTCACCATATACCTGCTCATAGCCGCGTTTGTGGCCGTATGCATGCTCGCCTCGTTCTTGCTTCACCTATACGAGATACGCAAACGCTCCGATTACAGCAAATACCGTGCGTTTGCCGACTGGCGTCCGACATTCCTCGCATTGTCGGCTTTTGGCCTCGGCATCCCTCTCATAGCCACCATACCGCTGATATTGAGCCTAAACCACTGGCGCAATCATGCACGCAAGTGTCCCAACTGCGGTACAATGATGAACAAGGTCGATGAAGTACACGACAACGATTACCTTACTCCGGCACAGGATCTTGAGGAGCGGGTCGGTTCGGTAGACTACGACGTGTGGCTCTGTCCCGCCTGCGGCGAGACAGACATATTGCCTTACACATCGCGCACCTCGCCATATATAGAGTGCGACAACTGCCACGCCCGCACTGCCCGCCTTGTGCGCAACCGCGTGGTGCAGCGCCCCACATCCACCATGCGTGGCAAGGGCGTGCGCGAATACGAATGCCTCAACTGCCATCACCGCAACAACCGCTATTATGATATCGCACCCGAGCCCGATGCATTGGCAGCCGCTGCAGCCGGCGCCGCCATTCTCGGCTCATCGCGCCGCGGAGGAGGTTTCGGTGGCGGATTCGGCGGCAGTATTGGCGGTGGTTTCGGCGGAGGCATGACCGGCGGCGGAGGCGCCACAGGCGGATGGTAGACACGGATATACAGGCTATGCAGTGGCCGAGGCTGATATGCGACAAGCGTTTCGGCCTCGAGGACTACCACGATCCGCGCCGCAGCGCGGTACGCACCGATTTCCGTCGCGATTACGACCGCCTTGTGTTCTCGTCGCCTTTCAGGCGCCTTCAGAACAAGACACAGGTTTTTCCGCTTCCCGGCAGCATCTTCGTACACAACCGCCTCACACACTCGATGGAAGTGGCCTGCGTGGGCAAGTCGATGGCCGACGAGATAGCCATAGGTCTGCGCGAACGGTATGCCGGCGAGGATTGGGTGGATGCCTTCAACCATATCGGCGACATAGTGGCCGCCGCCTGTCTGGCGCACGATCTGGGCAATCCGCCGTTCGGACACTCCGGCGAGAAAGCCATCGCCACCTTTTTCAGCGAAGGCGACGGCCGCAGCCTGCAGCCCATGCTCAGCGAGGCCGAATGGACCGACCTCACACACTTCGAGGGCAATGCCAACGCATTCCGTGTACTCACCCACCAGTTCAAAGGCCGTCGCCGCGGCGGTTTCGCCATGACATACTCCACGCTGGCCTCGATTGTGAAATATCCCTATGAGTCGCGGCTCGCCGGCAAGAAAGGGAAATTCGGCTTCTTCACCTCCGAGGCCGACGACTTCGACAAGGTAGCCTCGGAACTCGGCCTTATCAGCCGCCCGGGACCGGCAGGCGAGCGGCGCTATTGCCGGCATCCGCTGGTATACATAGTGGAGGCCGCCGACGACATATGCTACGAGGTGATGGACATAGAGGACGCCCACAAGCTGCGTATCCTGCCCACCCGGGAGGTTATCGACGCGTTTCTGGGCTACTTCCCCGAGGATCGCCGCCGGCATATGGAGGAGATAATGGCCGGTGTGGCAGATCCGAACGAGAAGATAGCCTATCTGCGGTCGTGCGTGGTAGGCATACTGGTGCAGCGCTGCGCCGAAGCTTTCATGGCCAACGAAAGCGCCATAATGCGCGGCGAGACGAAGGGCTGCCTGCTCGACCATATCCCGCAGCTCGAGCGCGACGGCTATGCCCGCTGCAACGAGATATCATGGAGCCGGATATACTGCTCGGGCGATGTGGTGGACATCGAGCTCGCCGGCAACCGCATCATCACCTTCCTGCTCGAGAAACTCACGCATGCCGTGCTGCATCCCGAACTCAACTACTCGCGGCTGCTTCTGGCCAAGTTTCCTGACCAATACGACGTGGCGGCGCCTACGCTCTTCGGCCGGATACAGGCTGTGCTCGACCACCTCAGCGCCATGACCGACGTGTATGCCCTCGACCTGTACCGCAAGCTCAACGGCATACAGCTGCGTATCGAAAACTGAGCCGGCCCACGGCGCTTGTAAAATTTTGCCGTTTGCGGCCTTTTTCGTACCTTTGCGGCATAAAAGAATCACGTGATGTTACAAAGAATCGCCGACTTACGCGCAGAAATCGAAGCCCTCACCGCCGCCGATGCGGCCGAGGTGGAGGCACTGCGCATCAAATATCTCTCTAAGAAAGGCCTTGTGCCGGCTCTCATGAATGACTTCCGCAGCGTCCCCGCCGAGCAGAAGCGTGCCGTGGGGCAGGCCGTCAACGAGCTGAAAAACTTCGCCACAGACAAGATAAACGGCCTGCGCGACTCCCTCGCAGGCGGCTCGACCGAAACCACCGGTCTCGATCTCACACGCACCGCCGCGCCCCTGCATCAGGGTACACGCCATCCTCTGTCGCTGGTGCGCGAGGAGATCATAGCCATCTTCCGCCGCCTTGGCTTCAACATCGCCGAAGGCCCCGAGGTGGAGGATGACTGGCATGTGTTCTCGTCGCTCAACTTCGCCGCCGACCATCCCGCGCGCGACATGCAGGACACTTTCTTCATCAACCGCGCCCCCGATGTGCTGCTGCGCACGCATACATCGAGCGTACAGAGCCGCGTGATGGAGCACACTCAGCCGCCTATCCGCATCATCTGTCCCGGCCGTGTATACCGCAACGAGGCCATATCGGCCCGCGCGCACTGCTTCTTCCATCAGGTAGAGGCTCTGTATGTGGACAAAAACGTGACTTTCGCCGACCTGCTCCAGACATTGCAGTATTTCGCCGCCGAGATGTTCGGCAGCGAGACCAAGATACGTCTGCGCCCGTCATATTTCCCGTTCACCGAGCCTTCGGCCGAGATGGACATCAGCTGCAACATATGCGGCGGCAAGGGTTGCCCGTTCTGCAAAGGCACAGGATGGGTTGAGATATTGGGCTGCGGCATGGTCGATCCCAACGTGCTCGAGGCATGCGGCATCGATCCGAAGGAATACACCGGCTTCGCCCTCGGCATGGGTGTGGAGCGCATCGCCAATCTCAAATACAGAGTCAACGACCTGCGCCTGTTCTCGGAGAACGACGTGCGCTTCCTTGACGAGTTTGCCGGCACACACTGATGAAATCGCACGAGCGCTATGCGCGGGTGATAGAGCTGTTCAGAGAACATATGCCCGCACCGAGCACCGAGCTGCACTATGCCGATCCATATCAGCTGCTTGTGGCTGTGATACTGTCGGCACAGTGCACCGACAAACGCGTGAACATGGTGACCCCGGCCTTTTTCGAGGTCTTTCCCACTCCCGAGGCGCTTGCCGCGGCCACCGCGGAGCAGGTATTCGACAAGATAAAATCGGTGTCGTATCCCAACAACAAGACGCGCTCGCTGATGGGCATGGCCCGCAAATTGGTGGAAGACTATGGCTCGCAGGTGCCCGATGACATCGACTCGCTGATGTCGCTGCCGGGCGTGGGACGCAAGACCGCCAATGTGATACTCTCGGTGGTGTTCGGCCGTGCCGCGATGGCCGTCGACACACATGTGTTCCGTGTGGCCGAGCGCATAGGTCTCACCACCCGCAGCCGCTCGCCGCTCGAGACGGAGAAGAAGCTTGTGAGCGGTATCCCCGAGGAATATCTGGCCACAGCCCACCATTGGCTCATACTGCATGGCCGCTATGTGTGCAAGGCCCGCAAGCCCGAGTGCGCCGAGTGCTTCCTGAGCGAGGTGTGCCGGGCTTATCCGCGTTTCATGCGCGAGGCGAAAGCTGCGACGGCGCTCCGCGAAAACAGATAACCGATGCAGGAGACATTCCTTACGATAATCGAGGTGCTCGGCACCATCGCTTTCGCCATCTCGGGCATAAGGCTCGCGGCGGCCAAACGTTTCGACTGGTTCGGAGCATATGTAGTAGGACTTGTCACCGCCATAGGCGGCGGTACGGTACGCGACGTGCTGCTCGACATTCCGGTATTCTGGATGCTGTCGCCGATGTATCTGAGCGTCACCGGAATATCGTTGCTTACAGTGCTGATATTCCAGCGGCTGCTTGTGGGCGGCATGCGCACGCTGTTCATATTCGACGCCATCGGTCTGGCGCTGTTTGTAGTAGTGGGTATCGAGAAGACGCTCGTCGCCTCATATCCGATGTGGGTGGCGATAGTGATGGGGATAATCACCGGATCGTTCGGCGGTGTGACACGCGACATACTGCTCAACGAGGAGCCGCTGTTTTTCCGCAAGGACATATATGCCACGGCCTGTCTGGCCGGCGGTGTGGCATATTGGCTGCTGAGCCTCACCGGCGCGCCGGCATGGGTGGCGCAGAGCATGTGCGCGGCCACAGTGATAGGCCTGCGTGTGGCCGCTGTACACTACGGATGGTCGCTGCCTATTCTGAAGGTGGATCCCAGATCGCTGCCCAAAAACGAAGAAGACCGATGAAGAAGCCCCTGCGCCGCAGCGAGATAGAAAAATTCATGAAATACTGCATGGTGGGCGTGCTCAACACTCTGCTCACCCTCGGTGTGATATTCATGACCAAGTCGCTGCTCGGCCTCAATCCATATCTTAGCAACGTACTCGGGTACTCTACAGGGCTGTGCAACTCTTTCATGTGGAATCGCAGATGGGTGTTCCGCAGCACCGGGCACATGCGGCACGAAGCCCTTGTATTTCTGGCGGGATTCGCGATATGCTACCTGTTGCAGCTGGCACTGGTATGGACTATCACCCGCAGCGCGGCAGGCGACTGCGAATACCGGGCGGGGGTGTTCACCGTAACAGGCTACGGACTGGCTACCCTTGCCGGCAACGTGCTGTATACCGTGTCCAACTTCATATACAACCGGTTGGTGACATTCGGCGGAAAGGAACGCGCGACACGTTAAAAAATCATATCGGGGCTTTGAAAAACCGCCTTTACTCAAAAAATATCGAGAAAAATTTCACTAATTGCAAAACTATCACTAACTTTGCACCGCAAAATCGCAATTCATTAGTAATTTAAAATATAAAATTATGTCTGAAACAGCAAACCGCGTTGCGGCCATCATCACCGACAAGCTCGGTCTCTCCCCCGAACAAGTAACCCCCGAAGCTGCGTTCACTACCGATCTCGGCGCTGACTCTCTCGACACCGTTGAGCTCATCATGGAGTTCGAAAAAGAATTCGACATTGAAATTCCCGACGAAGACGCCCAGAACATCAAGACCGTTCAGGACGCTGTCGACTATATCGAAAAGCACAAGGGCTGATATCCCCACGAGGATATAAGCATCCCGCCCTCTCCTCATATCCCCCATTCGCTTCATAAACCATCGTTATGGCGGCGCTTAGGGGGTACATTTTTATTTAACAAACCACTTGTAACATGCAACTAAAACGTGTTGTAGTAACCGGCATGGGCGCCATCACGCCCCTCGGCCATGACGTCGACTCCACCTGGGAAGCCGCCAAGAACGGCGTGAGCGGAGCCGGCCCCATAACCCACTTCGACGCATCGAAGTTCAAGACTCAGTTTGCCTGCGAGGTCAAGGACTTCAAGCCCGAAGAACACTTCGACCGCCGTAAGCTGCGCCAGCTCGACCTCTATGCCCAGTATGCCATCGTGGCCGCCCGCCAGGCCGTCGAGGATGCCGGCATCGAGAAAGACGATGCCAAAGGCCTCGACAAGAACCGTGTGGGTGTTATAGTGGCAGCCGGCATCGGCGGCCTCCACACATTCGAGGAAGAAGCCGGATACTATGCTGTCAACGAAGACAAAGGCCCCAAATACAATCCATTCTTCATCCCCAAGATGATCGCCGACATCGCTTCGGGACACATCTCGATGGAGTATGGCTACCACGGCCCCAACTATGGTGTGGTATCGGCCTGCGCATCGTCCAACAACGCCATCATCGACGCATTCAACCTCATACGTCTCGGAAAGGCCGACGTGATGCTCACCGGAGGTGCCGAAGCGGCTATATATCCCGCCGGCGTAGGCGGCTTCAACTCGATGCACGCCCTGTCGACCCGCAACGATTCGCCCGAGACAGCCTCGCGTCCCTTCTCCAAGAGCCGCGACGGATTCGTGATGGGCGAAGGCTCGGTGGTGCTCGTGCTCGAGGAGCTTGAACACGCTCTGGCACGCGGAGCCAGGATATATGCCGAGGTAGCCGGCGGTGGAATGTCGGCCGACGCACACCATCTCACCGCCACCCACCCCGAAGGTGTGGGCGCTATCCTGTCGATGCGCAACGCCCTTGAGGATGCCGAGATGAAGCCCGAGGATATCGACTACATCAACGTGCACGGCACATCCACCCCCGTAGGCGATATCTCGGAGGTGAAAGCCATCGTGGAAGTGTTCGGCGACCATGCCCGTGAGCTCAATATATCGTCGACCAAGTCGATGACAGGCCATCTGCTCGGCGCTACCGGCGCTCTTGAGGCCATGTTCAGCATCAAGGCCGTGCAGGACGATATCGTTCCTCCAACCATCAATCATGAGGAAGGCGATGAAGACGAAGAGATCGACTACACTCTCAACTTCACCTTCAACCGCGCCCAGGAACGACCCGTACGCGCCGCCCTCTCAAACGCCTTCGGTTTCGGCGGCCACAACGCCACCGTTATCGTAAAGAAATTCGAAAAATAAGAATTCTCAAACCATAACCCTCAAGGCCACGCCCCGGCAACGGGAACGTGGCCTTGAACTTTTATCGGCTCCGGCTTGCACAAGGCCGCGAAAAACGCTACATTTGCAGGTATAATCATAAGATCGTTAAAACATTATGCTTGTAAAGACTTTCGGAGCCGCCGTACAAGGCATCGACGCCCTCATCGTCACCATAGAGGTATCAGTGCAGAACGGAATATCGTTTACCATCGTCGGGCTGCCCGATACTGCCGTCAAGGAGAGCCACCAACGCGTGATATCGGCCATCCGCCATACGGGCTTCGACTATCCGCGCCGCAATGTGGTGGTTAATATGGCTCCCGCCGATGTGCGCAAAGAGGGTGCCGCCTACGACCTGCCCATCGCCATAGGACTTCTGGTGGGCTCCGAGCAGATACAGGCTCCCGAACTCGACAGGTGTATCATAATGGGCGAGCTGTCGCTCGACGGCTCGGTACTGCCCGTGCGTGGCGCGCTGTCTATGGCCATCGAGGCACGCAAGCGCGGCTATCGGTCGATAATCGTGCCGCAGGCCAATGCCACCGAGGCCGCCGTGGTCAACAATCTTGATGTCTACGGCGTAGACAATCTCAGGCAGGTGGTCGATCACCTAAGCGGCAATGTGCCGTTGCAGCCGGTGGTGTTTGATACACGCGACGAGTTTGCCCGCGCACAGAACCGGTTCGATTTCGACTTTTCGGAAGTCAAGGGACAGGAAAGTGTGAAGAGGGCTTTCGAGGTGGCCTGCGCAGGCGGTCACAACATACTCCTCGTAGGCCCACCCGGTTCGGGCAAATCTATGATGGCCAAGCGGCTACCGTCGATAATGCCGCCGCTGTCGCTCGCCGAAGCCCTCGAGACCACCAAGATACACTCGGTGGCCGGAAAGCTCAAGAGCGGGTCGAAATTAATGACGGCTCGGCCGTTCCGCTCGCCACATCACACCATATCGCCAGTGGCTCTTGTGGGCGGCGGCTCGAACCCGCATCCCGGAGAGATCTCGCTGGCACATAACGGTATACTGTTCATGGACGAGTTTCCGGAGTTTCCGCGTCAGGTGCTTGAAGTGCTCCGCCAACCGCTCGAAGACCGCCATATCAGCATAAGCCGTGCCCGCTATGCGGTCGACTACCCTGCGGGATTCATGCTCGTGGCTTCGATGAATCCATGCCCCTGCGGCTACTACAACCATCCTACCAAGGAATGCACTTGTCCCGCCGGAGCTGTGAACAAATACCTCGCCAAGATTTCAGGCCCACTGCTCGACCGTATCGACATACAGTGCGAGATATTGCCGGTACCTTTCGAAAAACTGTCGTCGACCGCGCCCGGCGAGCACAGTGCCGACATACGCCGCCGCGTCGTCGCCGCCCGTGCCATACAGGATGCCCGTTTTTCCGACGAAAAAGACATCCACTGCAACGCGCAGATGACATCGCGCCTTATCGCCCGCCATTGCGTGCTGTCCGAGCAGGCAATGGCCATCCTGAGCCATGCCATGACCAGATACGACATGAGTGCCCGCGCCTACGACCGCATCCTCAAAGTGGCCCGCACCATCGCCGACCTCGACGCTTCGGCCGACATTACCCCCGACCACATCCGCGAGGCCGTCTCCTACCGCAACCTCGACCGCGGATCATGGGGGAGGTATCAGTAAGAGTAAGTCTTATCAATGCGGTTGAGATAAGCGCATTGACAAGACTAATTTAAATGTTTACAACCCGAATGCCTCGCGCACGGTGTCGACCATATCGAGCTTTTCCCAAGTGAACAGCTCCACCTCGCGTGTGACGGGCTGCTCGCCGAAGGCTTTGAATGTCTTGGTGACTGTGCGCGGGGTGCGGCCCATGTGGCCGTATGTGGCAGTTTCGCGGTAGATGGGGGCGCGCAGTTTGAGGCGCTTCTCTATGGCATGCGGGCGCATGTCGAAGAGTTGCTGCACGCGGCGCGATATCTCTCCGTCGCTCATATCGACCTTAGCTGTGCCAAAGGTATTTACTGCCAGGCTCACAGGCTCGGCCACGCCGATGGCATATGCTACCTGTACCAGTGCGCGCTCTGCAACGCCGGCTGCGACAAGATTCTTGGCGATATGACGGGCGGCATAGGCTGCCGAGCGGTCAACCTTGCTGGGATCCTTGCCCGAGAAAGCTCCGCCGCCGTGGCCGCCGTGGCCGCCGTATGTGTCGACGATGATCTTGCGACCTGTAAGGCCTGTGTCGCCGTTGGGACCACCTACCACAAATTTGCCTGTGGGGTTGACGAGCAGGCGCACGTCATCGCCGATGAGATGGCGGATGTTTTCGGGTAGTTGCTCGCGTACGCGGGGCAGCAGTATGTCGCGCACATCGCGGGCTATGGTCTGCTGCATGCGGGTGTCGCATTCGTGCTGCGACAGGCCTGATGCGGCCGGGGTGATGAATTCGTCGTGCTGTGTGGAGACGACGATTGTGTCGACACGCAGGGGATGGCCCTCGGGGCTGTATTCGACAGTCACCTGGCTTTTGGAGTCGGGACGCAGATATGTCATGTCGACGCCTTGACGGCGTATAGCGGCGAGTTCCTTGAGCAGGGCATGGCTCAGGGCGAGGGTGAGGGGAATGTAAAGCGGGGTCTCGTCGGTAGCGTAGCCAAACATCATGCCCTGATCTCCGGCACCCTGCTCTTCGGGCTTGTCGCGGTCCACGCCGCGGTTGATGTCGGGACTCTGCTCGTGTACGGCGAGCAACACGCCGCACGAAGCACCGTCGAATCCGAGATCCGAACGGTCGTAGCCTATATCGCAGGCTACACGGCGAGCCACGTCCTGTATGTCGATGTATGCCTCGGAGCGTATTTCGCCTGCCACGATTATCTGTCCGGTGGTGACGAGTGTCTCACATGCGACCTTCGATGACGGGTCGCGGGCCAGAAACTCGTCGAGTACGGCGTCTGAGATCTGGTCGGCCACCTTGTCGGGATGACCTTCCGATACTGATTCTGATGTGAAGAGGTAATTCATAATAGCCAATCGCATTAAAAGTTAATAAAAAACCGCATATACCTCTCGCGACAGAGGCTCATGCGGTGGATTTGGCCAACGCCGCGGCTCTATAGAGGAGCACACGGACGTGCAATCATTTTAGCATTTTTTCGTGTGGTTGCAAGCAGCCAAATCTGTCCACATTTGTTTGATGGTACAAAGATACGAAAATATCGGCAAACAGACAAATTATAGCTTGAAACGGAACATCCCACAAATATAAAAATAGCGAGACGATGGATTCACACCACCCTTAACAGGCTGTATATGCGCCATATATATTATCTGAAACATCGGGGATAATTTGAGAAGGCACAACACCGAAACGTCTTTTAAAAGCAGTGGAAAAATGCGACAGGCTCTTAAAGCCGACCCGGACATATACATCAGAGGCCGCAATTCCTTTTTTCAACATAGCCATCGCATCTTCAAGACGCCTGCGCATTATCCATCTTGCAGGAGTGTCGCCACCGGATACCTCTGCAAACTCGCGTTTGAACGTAGACAGACTGCGGCCCGAATAATGGGCAAATTCCTCAATGCTTAAATCACCGAGGTAGTTGCCATTCATGAACTCCATCAGGTAGGCACGCCATGCCGGTGCATAATCGAACAGAATCGGCACAAGCTGCGGTTTCTGCTCTAGAAGGATTATAAGCATTTACTGCAACTTGACCTTCATCAACCCACGCGAAGGGGTGTTTCCTTCTGTAAAATATTTGTCAAGGGAACGGAAATAGCCGGAAATAAAGTCATTTTTCTCAATGGGGATATAGAGCATCCTGTCCAGTTTATCATCCGTCTTTATATCCGGCATGATAACCATAGATGTCACCTGTTTCATCAACCGTAAGTCAAGATTCAGGAATACGCCGCTGAAAGGTCAAGCATGTGTGTGGCAAAGTCGCCGACAGTCCCACACCCGGTCAGATTGTTGTGAGCCAGGCTTCCCGCCCACATTATCTGGCTGCGCAGAAGATAGTCGTCAGGAGCATCGATTACCTTTGGAGCACATTCACATACAGTCTTCATCACGACCTCGACTATTGCGTCCGTCAGAGACATATCATCGCAATGCGAAAAATAACGCTCCATAGTGTGCATCATTATATCGACCGCACCACAAGCCGTCTGATATGCCGACAGCGTATAGGTACGCACAGGATTCATCACTGCGAATCGTGGACGGCACAAGTCGTTGTCGTAAGCACGTTTTGAACATCCATGCTCGTTTGTTATCACACACCCGTTGCTCATCTCGCTACCGGCCGCAGGAATCGTAAGAACGACACCAACCGGACAGGCGTCGCCCGCGACCGCTTTTCTGCAGAAAAAAATCCCAAACATCGCCGTCATATACAAGACCATAGGCTATAGCCTTGGCAGAATCAATCACGCTGCCGCCTCCCACGGCAAGAACAAAGTCGACATTCCCGCTCCTTAAGATACGGATACCTTCGTGAACTTTTGATAGAACAGGATTAGGTACAACACCGCCAAGCTCGATAAAAGGTATCCCAGCCTCATCGAGCTGCTTGCGGACAACATCCAGCAATCCGGATTTCTCGGCACTTATACCTCCATAATGCACCAGCACCTTGTGCGCGCCATACTTTCTTAAAAGCCGCCCTATCTCTTTTTCAGAGTCCTTACCGAACACCACCTCGGTCGGAGCGTAATAATCAAAATCTTTCATCGTAGTATCATATTGTTTTCACGATGCAAAATTAGAAACAAAACAAAGGAATGACTTTCCGGAAAAACTCAAATCGACTTCTCTTAAAAGTCCAGACCGCCATTTTGCACGATTATACAGACCTATGGAGATAACATATCAAAATCCGAGACTTTGCTTTGGAAACTTCACACATCCATCACACCCACAAATCAAAGCTCCTTGAAAATCCGCCGATTATCAAGGAGCTAAAGTGCCCAGAACAGCGACACGAATATTACTTGAATTTACCTAAAAAGTTTCATGGT
>CAJTMY010000020.1 GCA_910577355.1 uncultured Muribaculaceae bacterium | reverse complement strand
AGGAGAATATATTATTCCATACACGATGTTTTGCACTTCGATTTGGAATCTTCAAAATTATCCGAAAATCTCCACAAGCCGTTCCACCTGTGGCGGAATCCCCGTGGACGGTGGTTCTATCCTACCCATTCGGGCGGCATTTATTATAGCGTCAGCGATAGCCTCGGGCGACGAATCCGTCAATATCTGAGCATTCGGCACGTCGTGAAGCTGCTCGCGCGCACCTACAAAGTCCGTAGCCACGATAGGTACTCCGAAAAGCTTCGCCTCGCCGATGGCTATGCAGAAGCCCTCGTTGAGCGAAGGCTGCATATATACATCGCAATTCCTCATATACGGATATGGATTGACACATGCGCCATGGAAAATCACCTCATCCCCCACTCCACAGTCTTTTGCATACTGTCTGTATTCCTCTAACGCCTTACCATCGCCTACAAGATGCCATCTGAAAGCGAAACCCCGCGATTTGAGCTCAGTCGCGGCAGCAATAGCCCTTGTCTGACCTTTGATCGGTGCGATCCTGCCCACAGTGACGATCTCGCAGACCGAATCCTGTGGAGCGAATACACCTTCGGCCTCCGAGAGTCTCAGATCCGCGACGCGGTCTATTACATTCAGCATCACTTCTGTACGGTGGGACAAGGTCGGGAACAACTTGTCAAAACTTCTTTTGGCATCCTCCGATACGATAAAAATGCGTTCAAAGAACTTATAGCAGGATCTCACCGTTTTCGGGCGTACAAAAAATTTACCGACATCAAAATGTATCCAGCCGATTTTTCTTTTCGCCCTGACGTAACGGCTAACATAATAATCGAGTATTTCGGACGGGCCCTGGAACGAGACCGCCACATCATACTCGGGCAGCGTCCTGTCGTCATCAATGAAGCCTTTATAGAACGGCATCATCGTATCCGAAAATTTCGCGTATGCGTATAGTGCCAATAGCTTGACAGCCTTCAGCGGATTCCTTCGCGCAGTTCGCGACAAAGCACCGAGACGGTTATAAAGGATATCCCCGTTCCTTTTCAATGCGGGCAACTCGAACACACGCACATGATCCGGAATCATAGCGATGAACCCACCGCTTGCCTCCAATACGCCCAAATCGATGTAATATCGATCGGATGGCAATGCATTAAGAATACCGAGCAAAGACTTTTCCACCCCGCCTATGTTGAGACGGTTTATTACAAACAGTATTCTGATCTTGCTCATCTTTTCAATTTCTTTTTAATAGCAGTCATTACCTCCGCACGCATCGCAGGTGTCATAAGAGCCGACCAATATAGTCCTATGACAAGCAAAGCCGAAGTGAATCCGACCATCAAAAGGCGCAATAACGAGTCTTTGAATACCGATGTCGTCATCCACATTACAATCCCCACCGTCAGCACTACAGCTACCGGCTGCAAATACCCGCTGCATATAAACCGCATAATCTTGAATTCCGCCATACGATTACGGAGCATCACACTCACAAGCGCGACATTGAACGTCATCTGAAATATCGGAATAATATATGCCCATGCAGGATTTCCTGTATGACGCATCAGCACATACATTATAGGCAATTCGATTATGTATGTCAATCCTGTGATAAGACTGAATCTGAAAATACGGCCTGTGGCATGGATACCGGCATTAAGTGTGAAAACCGCCATCTGTGATAACGCCATAATCAAGGCAAGCCGACAAAACAGAGCTGTATATGCCGGCACTTCCTTAAGCCATAGCTCCAAAAGATAATCCATCTCCACAAATGCAGGAATAGCAAACAATGCCAGAAGCAGTATGGAATATTTGGAACAGTTAACCATCAGGGTCTGCATATAATCATAATCTCGAGCCGCATACTGCTTTATGATCTGTGGCCGGAATGCCATAATAATCGACGACCCGAACTGACTTATCGCCGAGCATACCGTGACACACAAGCCTCCGGCAGCATTGAGTACCGTACCGCCTATACGGTTGAGGATTACAAGCACACCCTGATTCTCGATGGTATAGCATGCCGTGCCTATAAGATCGGATCCCGAATACACAAGCATATTCCTGACTTGCGCCGCAGGGGCTTTCACCGATATACCACATTCCGAGAAGTTTCGCAGGCAATATATGAAATAGCATAGGAAGTTGACCACATTCACGGCAAAAATCAGCGCCGCATATGCGATGAGAGTATCGGCCGATGCCACATACAACAGCAGCAATGCCACACCGAGCTTCAGAAACGTGAACAACAGCGTGATATATGCGTACACGTTCATGCGCTCGTGAGCGAACACCGCGCCATTGAACGGCACAAGCAACACCGAGAACAAAGCGCCCCACAACGAGAACTGATATATCCACATAGCTGCCGTCATTCTCTCCGGCTCTATAACAAGATAATTCTTCACGAACCACAATCCGGCAGTCTCGCCGAGCAAAAGCAGTATGGCAGCGATAGCAAGATGGATAGCCCATGCCGAAGCAAAAGTTGCCTTAAGCAGTCCGGCCTCTCCGCGCCCCATCTCATAGTTGAGGAATCGTTGTGTGGCTCCGCTCATCGTGCCGTTGAGAAACGACAATATCACCACAAGACCGCCGACAACGTTGTATATTCCGTAGTCAGCCACGCCAAGCACATCAAGGACAACCCGCGATGTGTAGAGCGACACCCCCATGGTGACCAGCATCCTCAGATACAGGAAACCGGTATTACGTGCTATCCTGCGGTCATTGTCCCGTCCCATATACAATCTTTTTTTCGGACGGCAAAACAAAACCGCCGAGCATCTTCCGGTTAGACAAAGCCACTGTCGAATATGCAAGAGCGCTCATATACAGTCCGTGAAAGTATGTCATTCCAGACATCCCGGCCAATCCGATAAACACGAAACAGAACATCACACTAAGAAAATACGTAGAATCGCGCAACCTTCTCACTATAAGCCACAAACCTATTAAGAAAAGAATATGGACAATCAACCCGAGGAAACCGACTGTAAGAATAATCTGTACCGGCACCACTTCTACACCGGTCGCAACTTCCTCTGCGTCTTCAGGATTACTGTACAGTTCATTATCGATGATATACTTGGTCATTTTAGTGTGTTCCCTCGACAGAAACCCGAAGCCTATCCATTGTCGGTCAAGGTCATACAGCAGCTGCCACTTGGGGATGATCTGAGCCATTCGCGTTGTGCCGAATTTTGCGAGATCTTCCTCGTCCTGAACATCCGCCAGATCCAAAAACTGATCGATCGACGAACGTATACGCAGCCCCGACTGAGTGCCGCCGTCATCGCCCACGGAGACATCTTTTGAATCGACAAAATACAAGACGAAAAGCGCAGCAACGCAGATCCCCCCGTATTTCAGCACACGTTTGAAATTTCCTTGAAGCAATACTCCGGTAAGCAACAGACCTGCAATAAGGGTAAATGTCCTTGATATAAACAAAGCGATTATTATCAAGGCCCATTCGCTTTTGGTAAGTCGGAATATCTTTACCGCCGGATAAATACATAATATGGCCGAATACATACCCACCGGCCAAATACGCCGAAATGAAAACAATGAGATATGGATATCGGTAAATGTATTTTTATTGCCATAAGAGATAGCTGCTACATCGCGCGGCATCATTATATTATCGCCAAATATTATTCCATCTATGATATAATAGACACAGAAGATGAACAGATATGGAAAAAGCTTACGGAAAAAGATCCGAATATCGAAATTTCTGCCCGAAAATACAGCAAGAGGAAAGATAAACACGACAAATGACAGCCAGGTGACAATACCGGTAAACTGAATGCTGAGTCTCTCCTCGCTCATCATCACAAAGATAAGTATTCCTACTGCATACGCCACGATAAGGCCGCAGGTTTTCTTCATAAACGCATTCTTTCTGAAAAACATTATAAGCACGACGCTTATGCCGAAAACGATCTTATCGAGTGGTATAAACAGATCGGATTGATGGAATAGCTGGAAACCACCCATGAAGTATGTAAGCTGAATGATAAAGTCGTACCGGTCGTTGACCAACCGATTTATCATCACTACAAGGATCAACAGATAACCGAGCGGGAAATTGAGTCCCACCATAGTGGCCGAGAGCATGAATGCAAGCGGCCATACATAGTCTGCCCGCTTCAAGTTCAGTAGGGCCTTTGCCCCACTATCGGTATGCCTATCCTTACTGCCTGCCGATTTAATCATCCGACTGCCCGATCAATATGCAGCTTGTCCTTTCTGAGCGCGATATCCGTATGTCTTGCGGCTCTTCACGCCGTTGACGACAATCGACATTTTCTTGAGCCGCTTGTTGTAGTATATCTCCTCGATTGAGTCGACATCGCTGTTTGTAGTATAATTGAGACGCGTCACATATATTGTGGCATCGGCTATGCGATCGAGTGTGAATGTATCGGATACAAGTCCTACCGGAGCGCTGTCGACCACGATATAATCGTAGCGTCCGCGCAACTCGTCAAACAGAGCATCGACTCTATCCGTAGTCAGCAGCTCGGCCGGATTGGGTGGTACAGGGCCGGCCACAATGACATCGATCGATGGAATCTCGGCAAAAGGCTTGTTCACAATTATATCATCTATATTGACATTGGACGACGACAGATAATTCGTAAGGCCGTTGCGGGCCTGTATGCCGAGATACGACGCAAGCTTGGGCGCACGCACGTCCATCCCAACGAGGAGCACTTTCTTGCCGAGTAAAGCCAGTGTGGCAGCAAGATTGATCGAAATGAACGACTTGCCTTCGCCCGATTTGCTTGAAGTAAGGAGCACAACCTTATCTTTAGGGTCACTTAGGAAGAACAACAGATTCGCGCGCATCAGGCGGAATAATTCCGTTGTAGATGAAGTATCGGTAGGCGTCACCACCATAGAACGGCCTGAATTGTCGATACACATCTCTCCGAGTATGGGAACATTCACACGACGTTCGATCTCATCGCGCGTCTCAGGCCTGTTGCGCAACAGCTTGAGGATATACAAAAATACCGGAGGCAGGCATATTCCGATGAAAAGGAATATCAGCAAAATAAGTTTTTTTGACATTCCGATGGGCTTGGCAAGCACATAAGCTTCATCGACGACAATACCTTTGGGCGTGGCATTTGCGAGCATCATGGCATTCTCTTCCTGCCTGCGCAACAGGAACATATACAACTGAGCCTTTATATGCGACTCTCGGTTGCTGTCGAGAAAATAACGTTCCTGATCAGGGACATCACCCAAACGCGATGCAGTGCTTGCCATCTGTCCTTTCAGATCACGGACCACCACTTCTGCATTATTATATGCCTGATTGATACTTTTGGTAATAGCCATACGTTTGGCATCGGCATTCTGCGTAAGTTTTTCAAGAGCGATGTTGCCGGGATTGACGGTCTGCAACATGTGATTGCGCTTTATCAGAGACTCATTATAGAGATTTATCGCTGTAGCAAGCCCCTCGTTGTCTGTACTTATGGGAATCAACTCATACTTATTGCTTTCATCGGCCATGAAATCCTTAAGCATGCGCAGTATCTCGAGCTGTGTCTCGGCTTCTATGAGGCCGGTCTCGACCTGTCCCTGCTTGGTACTCTGATATGCGATTTCCTGCTGAAGGTTTATCACACCCTTGCTTTCCTTGTATTTCTGCATCTCTATCTCATCTTCCGACAAGGATGTGCCGAGTTTCTCGAGTCTGTCGGCAATAAATTCGGCTGTCTTGACCCCTTGGATATTCTTTTCTTCGATGCCACGGTCATTATAGCGCTTTACCAGATCGGTAAGTATGGCTTCGCCCATCTCCGCATTGGTGGTGTTTATAGCCAATGAAATCACATTGGAGCGTTTTGCCGCTATATCGCACGATATGTCTTCGGCCAGTGACTCGGCCGCAGCATGGTAGCCTGTAAGCGTAACAGTGGATGTAACCGCCTCACCAACCGGATAGTGCTGCGTACGATCGACTGTAAAATCACCATACTTGGTCTTGAATGTATAAGGCAGTTTCACATTCTTCACATCTCCGAGCACATCCTTGTATGAATCCTTCAATTTTATTGACGCAAAACCGTCTTCATCGACTTTTATCTTGAAATTAAGGCCAGTGCGCAATGTGTCTATGATGCCCGCCGCCGGCGTCACATCAAGTGGATAATCCGGATATGTAAGTTCGGAATTCAAGAAGCCGTGCCTTACGTAGTGCTTGCAGTTTATACCGAGGTCGCGCACTACCTGACGATAAAGCGAATGCGATGAAATCACAAAAATCTCATCATCTACATTACCCGACGAGCCAATCAGATCGCCGAGCGATCCCATGGCAGACAGCGGACTGTTCTCTTCCTGCTGTATCAGAATATTGGCGCGAACACCGTATTTCTGCTTGAACACCCTTGTGGCAACAAATCCGACCAAAAGACAACAAATTATCGAAATGGCAAAAAGATACCATTTCGACAGATAGTTCTTCAGCAGAACCGGAATATTTATAAAATCGTTGTGATTCTTGGACATGACAGAGGTTTATTTTACCGTAAGAGCGATTATTAGAGACGCTATGACCGACGACGCGCTCACTACGGTGGAGATCACCTGAAGCTTGAACGCATTGTCTTGATTATATTTGGCATTCGACTGACGGATAGAGTTAGGCTCAACATATACGTAGTCGTTCTGTTGCAGATAGAAGTAAGGCGAATTGAGCACCTCGGCGGAGTTGAGGTTGAGATGATGGAATACCCGCTTGCCGTTTTCCTCACGCACCAGCAATACATTGCTGCGCTCGCCATATGGAGTGAGATCGCCGGCTTCACTTATAGCATCAAGGATACTGAAACGTTCCCGGTTCACCCTAAGGCGTGATGGCCGCGCCACTTCACCCGCCACGATAATCTGGAAATTGATAAGCTGCACACGCACTACGGCATCCGATACATCCTTATGCACAATCTCAGTCAGCTTGTCTTTGAGTTGCTCGGTAGTCAGGCCGGCCACATGCATCTCGCCGATTATCGGCAAAGTTATATCGCCCTTGGAGCTTACAATATATGTCTGCTGCTGAGGCGAGCTGTAGCCGAGCATATCGTCGCGGGTGGCGGGATTGGACATCGGCAGATTATAATGCGCGGTCGCCTCGGGTATCGATGACATTATCGTGATCAACAGTTCATCATCAGGCTTTATTTCAGGAGAATACGCTCCTGCATCAAACTGTCCGTCGGCAACCGTGGAAATATCGGTAAAATATGGTAATACTGTCTTGGACGAACTGCAGCTTGACATTACAAGCGCTGTCGCGGCAAAGATAGCAAATAATTTTCTGTTTCGCATTTACATTTATACGTATAATATTATAAACTCGAGTGATTCCTTTTTATAACGCGGTTTATCAGGCAATATTGTATCATTATTTTAAAATGTTAAATTTTGACCCGGTCACCAACGAAAAGAGCGCTCCCGACGGCCTGATCAACTCGATAAGGCCACATGTAGCCGCAATTATGCAGCCGGCAAATACAAGACATACTATAAGAGCAGGCAGAAAAGAAGCCTGCAACCATGAAGGCAATGCCGTCAAGGGAAAAATGAAAAAATAGTGCATGAGATATATGCCGAAACTGTTCCTGCCGAGATACGACCAGAGTCTTAGGGCTCTACTGGCTTTTCCTGATTCTCCGCTACGGTCTGTCCACGATTTGAATACAGAAAATACGATGAAAGCCAGGCAAATATGCACAACAGGAGTGGCTAATGTATTGAACAGTCTCATATGATCTCCGATATCATCAGGCCAACATAATGAATAGAACGGGAACGGTATTAATATCATTATGAAAGTCATCCAACGACTATCGGAGCACAATCTATAAAATGTGTTTTCCGATCTATGGCATGTTGCTCCTGCAATAAAACAAGGGAAATAAGCGGCAAGAGCCGGCAGCTGCAATACTTTAGATATATCGGTATGCGATATAAACATCACCCCCAAAAGGCAAATCCAGAAGCTGGCCAATGATATTATCCACAACATCCTATTATTCAAGCAATTCAAGATATGCACTACCAAGCTATAAATTATAAACAATTCAAACAGTGTGACAGGAAACCAATAACCAAATTTACCATCGCTATGCCATAAAGCGCTGAACGATATCTCATCTCCCAAAATGACAAATGCTGAGTTACTCTTAAAATATAGCATAAATAAGTAACTTACAATCAGCATCGGAATCATAAGTTGCCGGAATTTTTGCCATAAGGGCACGTTGACAATACTTCCGTCAGAATTTTGTCTGTATGCAAACCATCCGCTTATAAAAAAGAATAAAGGCATATGCACTCGTCCTATCATACAGTATATCACCGATTCTGTCATTCCGTCCATACTGAAATACGCGATATGCCCTGTCACAACAAGAAAAATCGCGACACCTTTCACTATATCAAACAGCGGATCTCTTTGCTTCTGCATAATTTACAATCATGCCTGTCGACAGGAGTGCCGACAGGCATGGGTTATAATAACTGTTATATCAATCAATTCACACGGAAACGGTCTACGCCGTCGCGCAGGAAGGCCACTACCTGATTTGCGGCGGCAATACCGGCGTTGATATTGGCCTCAGCAGTCTGTGCGCCCATCTTCTTCGGAGTGAAAAATACACGTCCGGCAAAGCGTTGCTCAAGTTCCTCGGCATTGCCGGGTTTCACGTCGGCCACGTATTTGAGATCGGTACGGTCTTCTAGCGCCTTGGCAAGGCCTGTTTCATCGATCACTTCCTTGCGCGCGGTGTTGATGAGTACCCCACCCTTGGGCATGCGGGTGATGAGGTCATAGCCGATAGAGCCGATTGTATCTTTTGTGGCAGGAATATGTATCGACACAAACAGGTTGTCGGCATAAAGTTCCTCGACATTGTGAACGGGAGTCACGCCTGCATCAGCCATTGCGCTGTCGGGACAGAACGGGTCGAGAGCCCGCACTTCCATTCCGAATCCTTTGGCGATACGCGCCACATTGCGGCCTACCTGACCGAATGCCTGTATGCCGATGTGCTTGCCTTTAAGCTCGAAACCGGATGTGCCGGCATACATATTGCGGGCGGCCATGATCGTCATGCCGAAGACGAGCTCGGCCACGGCATTGGAGTTCTGGCCTGGTGTATTCTCTGCAACCACACCATGCGAAGTCGCGGCAGCAAGGTCGATGTTGTCGTAACCGGCACCGGCACGCACCACCACCTTGAGATTCTTTGCCGCATCAAGAACCTCGGCGTCGACTTTATCAGAACGGATAATAAGGCCGTCGACATCTGAGACAACTGCAAGCAAGTCGGCTTTGTCGGTATATTTCTCAAGAAGTTTCAGCTCATATCCGGCTGTCTCCACAACCTGCCGGATGCCTTCAACGGCGACCGCGGCAAAGGGCTTCTCGGTAGCTACAAGTACTTTCATGGCTTATCGTTCAATGCTTGTATTCAAAATCTTTCATGGCTTCGACAAGAACCTTCACACTCTCGATAGGCAGAGCGTTGTAGAGAGATGCGCGGAAGCCGCCCACGCTACGGTGGCCTTTGATTCCGACGATGCCGCGCTCGCTGCAGAAGTCGATGAATTCTTTTTCAAGATCCTTATATTCGGGCTTCATGACAAAACATACGTTCATGATAGAACGATCTGCGGGATCGGTGACAGTACCCTCGAACATGCGTGAGTTATCGATAGCGTCGTACAGAAGAGCAGCCTTCTCAAGATCGCGACGCTCAAGTTCCTCAAGGCCGCCGAGCTGCTTGTAATAGCGCAGAGTCTGCAATGCCGAGAAGATGGGCAGCACCGGGGGTGTGTTGAACATCGAGCCTTTCTTTATATGTGTGCGGTAGTCGAGCATTGTCGGGATCTGACGGTCGACATGGCCGAGAGCGTCATCGCGCACGATAGCCAGCGTGACGCCGGCAGGAGCCAGGTTCTTCTGGGCGCCTGCATAGACGGCGATATATTTCGACCAGTCGATACGGCGCGAGAATATATCCGAGCTCATATCGCATATCATGGGTACGGGGACTTCGGGATCGACACGTATCTCGGTACCGTAGATGGTATTGTTGGATGTATAGTGGAAGTATTCCGAGCCTTCGGCTACTTTCCAACCTTTGGGGATGAATGTGTAGTTGGCATCTTTCGATGATGCCACGACATCAACCTCGCCGAAGAGACGAGCTTCCTTGATGGCATTCGATGCCCATGTGCCGGTATCTATATACGAAGCCTTGCGGTTGAGGAAGTTATAGGGGATCATGCAGAACTGCATCGAAGCGCCTCCGCCGAGCCACAGCACCGAGAAGCCTTCGGGAATCTCGAGGATTTCCTTGACAAGCGCCGTAGCCTCGTCGATTACCGCCTGAAATTCTTTGCTGCGGTGCGATACCTCGAGCACCGACAGCCCGGTATCGGCGAAGTTGAGGATGGCCTCGGCCGTGTTTTTGATTGTGTACTCGCTCAGGATCGAAGGTCCGGCGTAAAAGTTGTGCTTTTTCATACCCGAATGGTTAGGTGTTTATCTTTCAGTTATAGGGTAATGTCACAAAAAGTGACTCGGCAAATTTAACACACATTTTCCAAATAAACAAACTAAGTGATAAAAAAATCATCAACTCATATATATAAGACTGAATGGATGATATATACACAAAGCCGGCCGGCATTCAATATATGCATTGAATATGCCGACCGGTAATTTGTCTTATTACGTTCAGAGAATCGATTTCACCTGATTGATAATATTCTCTACGGTAAAACCGAATTTCTCGTCAAGGACTTTATACGGAGCCGAAGCACCGAAACGTGTCATGCCGAATACCTTGCCGTTGGCTCCGACAAGGCCGCGCAATGTGCTTGGCAGACCTGCCGTAAGGCCGAATACCTTGGCGCCGACTGGGATAAGAGAATGGCGATAAGTTTCATCCTGCTCTTCAAGCAATCCGATTGACGGCACGGATATCACACGGCATGCGATGCCGTCGGAAAGCAGCTTCCCGGCAACTTCGCAGAGCAGCGATACTTCCGATCCGTTGGCCACAAGCACAGCTGCCGGATCGGGGGTATCGACAACTACATAGCCGCCCTTGGCCGCGCCGGCCAACGCCTCGCTGTAACGGTTACCGCCTGCAGCGGGAAGGTCGGGGATATTCTGGCGCGACAGTATGAGAGCGGTGGGAGTGGATGTATTCTCCATCGCCATCTTCCAGCATACCGTGGTCTCGACGGCATCGGCAGGGCGAAGCACCAACATGGAGGGCTTGCCCGACAGGTTATGAAGTTCTTCCATGAGACGCAGCTGTGCTTCCTGCTCGATAGGCTCGTGAGTCGGGCCGTCCTCGCCTACGCGGAAAGAGTCGTGTGTCCAGATGTATTTCACAGGCAGCTCCATCAAAGCAGCCATACGTACGGCCGGCTTCATATAGTCGGAGAACACAAAGAATGTGCCGCACGCGCATATCACTCCGCCATGAAGTGCGATGCCGTTCATCACCGATGCCATGGTAAGCTCAGAGACGCCGGCATGTAGGAAGGCTCCTGAGAAGTCGCCATTTACAAACGGATGTGTATGCTTGAGGAACGCATCGGTCTTGTCGGAGTTGGCAAGATCGGCCGACGACACTATCATATTGCCTACATTCTGAGCGAGAACCTCGAGCACCTTTGCCGAAGCCGAACGGGTGGCATCTCCGGCTTTCTGCACGATAGCCTCGTAGTCCACGACCGGAACTTTTCCTGAAAGATAACTTTCGAGCAGAGAAGCTTTCTCGGGATTGGCGGCCTTCCATTCATTATATTCGGCCTTGCGCGCGGCAGCGATCTTGCGGAGCTGCCCGTTGCGTTCGGCATAAAGAGCTGCGACCTCGGCAGGGATAACCCATGGATTCTCAGGGTCGGCACCGAGATTGGCAATAGTACGCGCATAGTCGGCACCGCTCTTGCTCAGTGGCTGGCCGTGAGTCGAGCATTTTCCTTCGAAGCACTCACCGTCGGCTGTCACGGCACCACGGCCCATGACAGTATGGCCGATGATGATTGTGGGACGATGATCCTCTTTCTGGGCTGCGACAAGTGCTGCGGCAAGTGCGTCGGCATCTGTTCCGTCCACTTCTATCACATTCCAGTTCCATGCACGATATTTGCCGGCGACATCCTCGTTGTCCACGGCATCCACTTCGGTTGAAAGCTGTATCTTGTTGCTGTCGTAGAACATGATAAGATTGCGCAGTCCGAGATAACCGGCAAGCCGGCCTGCGCCCTGCGAGATCTCTTCCTGAATGCCGCCGTCGCTTATGAAGGCATATGTCTTGTGCGACACGACATCGCCGAAGCGGGCTTGAAGAAAGCGCTCGGCTATGGCACATCCAACAGCCATGGTATGACCTTGGCCAAGGGGGCCGGAGGTATTCTCCACTCCGCGTTCCGGCTCAAACTCGGGATGGCCGGGGCATACACTGCCCCACTGACGCAGCTGTTGCAATTCATCGAGTGTATACTTTCCTGTGAGAGCGAGCACGGCATACAGCATGGGCGACATATGACCGGGGTCAAGGAAGAACCGGTCGCGGGCAAACCATGTGGGGTCGTCGGGATCGGTGACAAGGAACTGCGAGTACAGCACGTTGACAAAATCCGCACCACCCATGGCACCGCCGGGATGTCCTGATTTGGCCTTTTCGACCATTGAGGCGGCCAATACACGTATGGTGTCGGCCGCACGATTGATTGCTTTATTCATTATATCTTTTATTTGTCATTAAAAACTGGAACCTGCGGGCTTCCAATCGCCGAGGATCTCGACCGGTGTATAACCTTTGTCGCTCGAAAGCACATGGCCAAACGCACGCTTGTCTGTCGCGGCGCCCGGGCCTACATTGCCGTATTCGGCGTAAAACGACGTAGCCTCACGCTCGGGCTTGCCCCAGTTGTGCCATCCTTCGGGACGTATGTGGGCACCCATGTCGCAGTTGATATATACAGTCTTGCCGTAATCGCGCCATGGTCGTGACAACCAGCATTTGTCCACTTCGGGCTCGGCCGTGAGGCGACAGTTCAGGAACACAAACCCGTATGCGGCATCTTTCGGTGTTGACGGAGCCGTTATATATCCTTTCGCACGGTTGCTGTGAATCTCGCATCGGTTGAAGAGTGCCGGAGCCGGGCCGAAAATAAAATCGACCGATCCTTCCACATAGCAATCCTCGTAATACTGTTGCCCCAGACCCCATGCGAACAGTGTGTCCTGACAGCCGAGGAAACGGCAGTTCTTGAAGAACATGCGATCGCCTCCCGTAAGACAGGCTACTGCCTGCCCGGCCGTCATGCCGGCGGTATTGGCGAAGGTGATGTTCTCGGCAGTAAAATCATCGGGGAATATATAGCATGTGGCACTGCCATACGTACCGTATTCATCGCCGGTGAAGTTGCGGCGCGAGGCTCGGTTGTCGCCGGTGATTGTGACATCGCCGCGTCCTGTCATCGTAAGATTGCGCTTGCTCTGCGGTATCACGACCTTCTCTTCATACACGCCGGGACATACAAGCATTGTGGTGCGGTTGTTACGGAAGTCAGGCACGGCATCCACCGCGTCCTGCACTGTGAAAAAGTCGCCGCTACCGTCCTTCGCCACCACCAGATCGTAGTGACGCACATACTGCGCGAGCTCGGGGATACGGGCCGCAAGCGAATCTGCGGCCATACGAGCCACAATACGCGCACCGGATACATTCAGATGTGTATTGTCCTTGCGCCCGTCGGGATGCAGAGGCACAGTTCCGGCCGGGATATGCATGAAATACTGTCTGGAAGCTTCATCGCCGAGATCGCGGATCCACTCGGTAGTGGATTTGTTAAGGTCGATGCATACCACTCCGAGCTCCTTTGCCACATCCTTCACGCACTGCACATATTTACCGTGAGTGTCCACAAGGCTGTCCTTGTAGAATTTGCGGCGTGCTATAGGTGTGAAAAGCACCGGTATTGCGTTCTTGGAGCGGGCATCGTTGACATAACGGCGCAGATTGTCATCAAAGTCGCCGCCGGCCACAGTCGCGCGTTCACCTTTATTGGATGCGTCGTTGTGCCCGAACTGTATCAACACATAATCACCGGGACGCAGCGAATCCATCACCACATCCCAACGACCTTCCGACAGGAATGTCTTGGTGCTTCGCCCGTTCACGGCATGATTGTCGATTGTGACATCTTCCGAGAAAAAACCGGGCAACATGTGCCCCCACCCTCTTTCAGGATTCTGTCCGTCGAGTTTCTTGGTGGCCATGGTCGAATCACCAATGCTGCGGATCACCGGGCCGGCCATCATGACAGGAGCTACAGCAGCGACAAATGCCGATATAATATATTTACTTATCTTCATCTTTATATCAAAGTGTTACACCGGTTTTGAAAATCGCGATTTCCTTGGCGCCTGTCTGTTCGTGATTGAGGCATTCGCCGTCGGCCACAGCCACGACTTTCGCCACAAGGTCATCAAGCACCTTTTCAGGATCAACGCCCTCACCAAGAAGCACACCGGCATTGAAGTCTATCCAGTTACTTTTTTTCTCGGCGAGCTGCGAGTTGGTCGATACCTTCATAGTCGGGACAAATGTGCCGAAGGGGGTGCCGCGTCCGGTAGTGAACAGCACCATCTGGCACCCTGAAAGGGCGAGTGATGTGGAAGCGACAAGATCGTTGCCGGGAGCTGTGAGCAGATTGAGACCCGGCGTGACGCACTTTTGTGTGTACATGAGCACGTCAGTCACCTCCGACGAGCCGCCCTTCTGAACACAACCGAGAGATTTTTCCTCGAGCGTCGTGATGCCGCCGGCCTTGTTTCCCGGCGACGGATTCTCATATATGGGCTGTCCGTATGAACGGAAGTAGCCTTTGAAATCGTTGATAAGATGCACGATACGTTCGAAGACATCGTGGTTTTTGGCGCGGTTCATCAATATGGTCTCTGCACCGAACATCTCGGGCACCTCGGTAAGGATGGTCGTGGCACCCCATGCAGCCATACGGTCGGACAGACGCCCGAGAAGCGGATTGGCCGTAATACCCGAGAAGCCGTCCGACCCGCCACATTTAAGGCCAAGCTTAAGTTTTGTAACAGGCAACGGCTGCCGGCGATCTCCCTTCATCTTCACAATAAGATCCTTGCATATCTCAAGGCCGGCCTCGACCTCATCCTCTACCTGCTGGGCGACAAGAAACCTGATACGGTCGGCATCAAACTCGCCCATCTCCTCGCGCAAGCGGTCAATCTGATTGTTCTCGCATCCGAGGCCGAGAACGAGCACACCGCCTGCATTCGGATGCTTTGCAAGTGCGGCGAGCGCGGCCCGGGTGTTGGCATGATCCTGCCCGAGCTGCGAGCATCCGTAATTGTGTGTGAACGCACGCACGTCATCTATACCTTCAAGGTCGTATTCGCGCTTTATTCGTTCCACCATGGCATTGGCCTGGCCGTTGACACAGCCTACAGTAGGCACGATCCACAATTCGTTGCGTATGCCCATCTCCCCGCTGGAACGCAGATAGCCGTTGATCACGGGAGGTGCCGGCACATCGACCGGCGTATATTTAGCCGGGCGATATGTATATTCGAGATCATCGCCGAGGCCTGTGGCAAGATTGTGCGAATGCACCCATTCGCCCTCGGCGATATCCTGTGTGGCACGACCGATGGGGAATCCATACTTTATGACCTCCTCACCACGTGCGATGGGACACAAAGCCACCTTATGACCGCGGGGAGCGACAGCGTCGCCGTCTACAAGAATGACGGCGACGTTGTCGGCTTTATTGATTTGCAGAAGCCTTTTCATATCTTACTTATTCTGCGCAAGAAAACCGGCAAGAGCCTTGGCCATTCCTTCTCCGCGTATATCGGCAAGATATTGGGCCACGCGGCTGCTGAATCCGGGAACCAAGGCATCGAAGTTCTCGACAAAAATCCCCGACGCAACTATATCCTCCACCGTCTTGGCAAAGTCCGACTCATCCCAAAGGCTGTTGATCTTGGCGAGGTGCTCTTCGTTATCTTCGGGCGTGAATCCGCTACCAGGGCCGTAGAGCGAAAGCAGGGCGGCGAAAGTGAACAGCTCGAATTCGGCAAAACGATGTTCCCTGTCCCACATATCCTTTACGGTGGGAAAGTTGCGGGCCTCCCACTTCGAGAGCGAGTTTAGGGCTATGCTCTTGAGATAATGCTTGATATAAGGATTGTAGAAGCGCTCGAGTATACCGTCGGCAAATGTCCGCAGCTCAGCGGGATCCTCGTCGATCATCGGCAGCACTTCGCGCTCTACCATAGTATTGATAAACCTGTTCACATCCGCATTGTTGAAGGCATCCATCACTGTCTCGCAGCCGAGCTGCAGAGCCACGGGCACCATACCGGTGTGCGAACCGTTGAGAATACGCACCTTCTTGTCGCGGAACGCCTTGATCGAAGGCATGAAAAGGACATGCAGACCGGCCTTGTGGAGCGGAAATTCGCGGGCTACGGTCTCATAGCCTTTGCCACCTATGGCCCAAAGATGATACAGCTCACCCTTATCCACCACATTATCGTCATAACCGAGTTCGGCCTTCACGTCATCAATCGTATCACGCGGAAAACCGGGAACGATACGGTCTACGAGAGTATCGACAAATATATTTGCATTGTCGACCCATTCGATGAATGCTTCTGGCAAATTGGCATCCTTTGCATGACGGAGCACATATTCATGCAAAGTAGTGGCATTGTTTTCTATAAGTTCACAGCATATGAACACGAGACCCTTGTCGGCTGCACCGTTAAAACGGTTATAGCGTTTCCACAACAGATTGGTGACCTTGCCGGGAAAAGTCACGGGCTTGTCGCTCAGCACGTCATCCTTCTCGTAACGTATACCGGCCTCGGTAGTGTTGGATATCACGAAGCGCAAGTCGGGCGAAGTTATCAACGCTACATATTTATCATAATCGGCAGGCATTTCAGGCGCAAGTACCTCGTTGACCGAGCTTACAAGCCGGATCTCACGTTTGGGCTTGCCGTTCTCGATACCCTCGAGAAGCACATGGTATACACACTGCTGTTCTTTGAGGAGTTTGACGGCACGGTTCTCGTCGAAGCGCGGCGACACGATAGTGATGGCCGTATCGAGGACACCTTTTTCGTTGGCTATATCAATCTGCCAGTCGACAAACGCACGGAGAAAGTTTCCTTCACCGAACTGGAGAACGCACACAGGACGTTCTTTATGGTTTTCGACCGCCGAGCGGTCAAGTTTTTTCAGTTCCATTATTTTTCCACTTTAATGATCTTGTATTTCGGTACGAGAGCCTTCATTATTATCCAGCCTACCAGATAGGCGACGCCGCATATGCAGAAGATGATGAAATAACCGGCAGGCTTGCCATGGAAGCCCATGAACGACATGTTGGTAGCGGCGGCATAATCAAACAGACGGCCCGAGAAGAAGTTGATCAGGAACGAGCCTATGCCTCCGGCCATACCGCCGATACCGATGATTGTGGCGATGGTGCTCTTGGGGAACATATCGCCAACCACAGTATATATATTGGCCGACCACGACTGATGTGCGGCACCGGCAATACCTATTATGATCACAGGCCACCAGTAGGAATATTCACCTAACGGCTGGGCGAAAATCGCCAGCAAAGGAAAGAGTGCGAAGATGAACATGGCCTTCATGCGCGATGCATATGGATCCTTGCCTGTACGTTCTATGATTATGGTCGGAAGTTTGCCGCCGTATATCGAGAGCATGGTAAGAGCATACAGCACGAATATAAGCATCTGCGCAGTGCCGGTATCGGATGCGAAACCGTACACATCGGATATATAGGCCGGTATCCAGAATAGGAAGAACCACCACACACCGTCGGTCATGAACTTGCCGAAAAAGACAGCCCATGTCTGCGGATATGTGAAGCAGCGGAAGAAAGGTATCGTGGCCGTATTCTCATCTTCCTTCTCGGCCTTTTGTAAGGATGATTCATCGGCGGTCTTGTTGTCCTGCTCTATATATGCGAGTTCGGCTTTGTTGACATAAGGGCTGCGTGCCGGATTCTTGTAATAGAACATCCACACACCCATCCATACGAAGCCGAGCGCACCTATCACAATGAAAGCCATTTCCCAGCCGTTGCCGACTCCGATACTCTGGAAGTACCGGGCCAGCGAAGGTATTGACAGCGGCGCGATAAGCGCGCCGACAGTGGCGCCGGCATTGAATATGGAAGTGGCATACGCACGGTCTTTCTTCGGGAAATATTCGGCGGTAACCTTGATGGCGGCAGGGAAATTGCCCGCTTCACCGATGCCAAGTATGATACGTGCCGCTATGAAGTAATATACACTGGTTATAGCTATCGACGACGCCACGACTCCTGTGGCCGACACCATCTGAGTGGCGCTCGACAGACCGAGGGTATGCTCGGTTGCCCATCCGCACAGGGCATGGAGACAGGCTCCGAGGCTCCATACACCTATAGCCCACAGATAGCCCTTGCGGGTGCCCATCCAGTCGATGAAACGGCCTGCAAAGAGATTTGCCACAGCATAGATGATGGAGAATACGGATGTTATGTTACCGTAATTGGTGTCGGTCCAATGGAATTCGGGTGCTATAAAGTCTTTCCATGTAAGACTGAGCACCTGGCGATCCATATAGTTGACCGTTGTGGCGAAGAACAGAAGCGCGCAGATGAACCATCTGAAGTTCGATGCCTTGGCTACGGCATCTTTTGTAAGGTACGGTGTCTTTTCCATGTCTTCAGGCTTAGAATTTGAAGTATTCCTTTGCGTTGCCATAACATACCTTGGCCACTATCTCACGACCGATAAAGTCTATCTCGGATGCCGGCAGCAACCCTTTCTCGATATCCGTGCCGAGAAGATTGCACAATGTACGGCGGAAATATTCATGGCGTGGATAGCTCAGGAACGAACGCGAGTCGGTGAGCATACCCACAAAACGGCTTAGAAGGCCAAGATTGCTGAGGGCTGTCATCTGCTTCTCCATGCCGTCTTTCTGATCGAGAAACCACCAGCCGCTGCCAAACTGTATCTTGCCTGCGCCGTAGCGACCGTCCTGAAAGTTGCCGAGCATTGTGGCCACGAGTTCATTGTCGCGGGGATTGAGGTTGTAGATGATTGTCTTGCCGAGTTTGTCACGCGAAGCGAGCATATCGAGGAATCTCGACATTTTCTTGGCTACCGTAAAATCGCCTATCGAGTCGAAGCCGGTATCGGGACCGAGCTGCGCCATCATGCGCGAATTGTTGTTGCGGATAGCTCCGTAGTGGAACTGCTGCGTCCATCCGGCATCATGATCCATTATGGCGAACTCAACCATCATGGCCGTCTTGAATTTCCTGATCTCCTCGGCAGTAAGATATTCTTCCCGATCATAGACCTTCTTGAATATGGTCTCGATCTCGTCGGGTGTATATTCCTCGGCATAGAACTCCTCGATGCCATGGTCACTTAGACGGCAACCCATAGAGGCGAAGAAGTCATGGCGTATCTGCAAGGCATCGATGACATCGGCAAATGTATTGATCGCATTGCCGCTTACCTCGGAAAGTTTTTCAATATATGCGCGGAAATCCGCAGGCACCTCGACTGCCATGGCCTTGTCGGGGCGCCAGGTGGGCAGCATCTTTACCTCGAAGCCGTCATCTTTCACCTGCTTGTGGTACTCGAGACTGTCAATGGGGTCGTCGGTAGTGCATACAGTCTCCACATTGTAATGCCGCATAAGGCCACGGGCGGTGCGCCCGGGTGTCTGCAACATCGCTGTACAGTGGTTGTAGATCTCACGTGCGGTGGCGGGGCTAAGCAATTTCTCCACGCCAAAGGCTGTTTTCAGCTCGAGATGAGTCCAATGATACAACGGATTGCGCATTGTATACGGAACAGTCTCGGCCCACTTTTCGAATTTTTCCCAATCGGTGGTATCCATTCCGGTGCAGAATCGTTCGTCCACACCGTTGGTTCGCATGGCACGCCATTTGTAATGGTCGCCTTCGAGCCATATTTTAGACAAATTGGGGAATTTGTGGTCGGAAGCCACATACTCCGGAATCAGGTGACAATGATAATCGATGATGGGAAGTCCCTCGGCATACTCATGATAGAGGCGCTGAGCAGCTTCTGTATCGAGAAGGAAATTCTCGTCGTTGAATGCTTTCATTGGTACAAGATATATCGTTTAATGATTGGTTTGAACTGTTTAACAAGTCAAAATTACTCACTGCCCTTATATAATACATGTAAAAAAATGACATATAAGATACAAATGTCAGTCAACGCCCCTTTTTCCGAAAAAAAATCCCCCGTGAGCGATGCTCACGGGGGATAGTATGTTATATGTCTTACAGATCATTCCTTGCGTTCACCGCTCTTCTGCTGGCGATATTCAGAGGGAGTCATGCCGGTCTCTTTTTTGAAACATTTTGTGAAATATTTGGGATCGGAGAATCCGACACTGAAAGCTATCTGCGAGAAATTCATCTTGCTCTTCACAATAAGCTCCTCGGCACGTTGCATGCGCAATGTACGCAGGAAGTCGCTCGGCGACATGCCCACGATAGCCTTTATCTTGCCATAGAACACCGTGCGGCCCATGCTCACTGCATCGGCCATCTCCTCTATACGCAGATTCTCATCGCCTATACGTTGCTCCAGGAATTTCATAAGTTTCTCCATCATCACCTGATCAGCCTCTATGATCTGTGGCGAATCCAGGCGATATTCTTGTTTTTCAAGGTCTCGGCCAGAAATATCGTTCTGTCGCTGCACGGGCTTGTCCGGACTTCCTTCCGGCCTGTTCATATCATTGCCGAGCTGTTCGAGGAACGTTTGCTGCAATAATCTGCGCTGAGCTATGATATTGGCGATACGCTGGCGCAGATATGTGGCGCTGAACGGCTTGGATATATAATCGTCGATACCTATGCGCAGGCCTTCCACACGGTCGTCCATGGAGGCTTTGGCCGAAAGTACAAGAATCGGAATGTGACTGAGCTGTTTTTTCGACTTTATATTTTTCACCATAGTGAGACCGTCCATCTCGGGCATCGTCACATCGGTAAGGATGAAGTCGGGCTGCTCTGTTTCCGCTTTCTCAAGGCCTTCCTTACCATTTGTGGCAGTGATTATATTGTACTGCGACGATAAGATGTCCCTCAAGAAACCGCGGAGGTCGTCATTATCCTCCACTATCAGTATCTTTACATCTTTTTTCTGGACATCCACGCCATCCCCCTTGACTTCAAGCCAATTCTCCGATCTCATATACGAAGGCTTGTTGGCGGGTGCCACATCACCGGCCGCATCATACGAACTCTGCTCGTCATACAGTCCCGACGGCCGGAACTCGGCCTCGAGCATCGTATTGAGCACATGCAGCATGTTCTTGGCACTGCGACGCACACGCTCGAGATGCTCGCGACTTGTCTCGCTCAGATTCTCATGCTGCAACACCTCGTACACCGGCGAACCGATAAGCGACAGCGGCGTACGGAGCTTATGGCTTGCATTCACATAGAAATCGTGCTCACGCTGATGCATCTGTTTCATGAGCCTGTTGCGACGGTACACATTATAATAATGTATCAGGAATAGCAGAACCACCAATACTATGGCAATCCACAATATCCTGGCCCATATCGTCTCGCTGAATCTGGGCTTTACCATTATATCCACATATTTCTCATTGTCCACCCATGTGCCGTCGCCATTGGTGCTGCGGATATAAAGACGCTGCACACCCGGTTTTAGGTTGGTAAGTTGCAAGACATTGCTTGTGCCGAGATAAGTCCAGGCCTCATCAGGTTCGAATCTATACGCATACTCGATACGTCCGTAACCGCTATAATCGAGGGCGGCAAACGACAGCGCGAAGTTACGGTGATCGGGCTGAATCACAATATTCTCAGGATTCAGTATAAACTGTTCCTGATTATCGCCCTCGAGCTGCATTCCGGTAAAAATAATCTTTGGCGCGAAAGGTTCCTTGGCAACTTCGGCAGGATCTATCTTCACCACCGAACCTACCGCCCCGAAATAAAGACTCCCGTCTGAACCGGCGACAGGCATCGCCTCTGTAAATTCATGTTCACCGCCAAGAACATTCTGTCCCAACATCACAATGCTGCGGTCTTCCGGGAAGTAAGTCACTATATCGCTCTCCCGCACAAAGTAATAATTACCGTTGCTGTCCTGTATCATTGAGAGCACATTGCCATGCGACAGAGATGCAGCAAGGTCGGGGTCGCCCAAAGGCTCAAAGCGAAGCGTAGAGTCGGTAAGACTTTGCCCCACAAGCTTCTGTACCTCCCCACCCATCGTAGTCACAAGCGTTGTCCCGTTTTTAGCCACAAGTACCTGCATCACATTGGATGTGCGCAACGAGTTGCCGTCGCCATTTATGGCTCCGGTAGGCATGATCTTTATATCGGACGGCGAGCGGAAATCGTCCTTGAAAGTCAGCACTCCGTTGTTGCATGACAGGGCCACTTCGCCACGGTCGTTATGGGTTATGCGACGCACATACCGGTATCCGTCATCCTGCGGATACGTTTTGTTTATATTCCTCAGATTGACAAACTGAAAAGATCCGTCATCCCGCGGCCTTACAAGCTGAAGGCCCTGGCCATAAGTGCCGAACCATAGGTTTCCGCGGCTGTCGTAACTGAAATCATATATGGTATCGCAATCCACATGCCGAGAATCCGGATATTGGCGCATATAGTGCTGGACATCTCCGCCGGGACGTATCACATATAGGCCGTCGCCCTTGGTGCCTATCCATACATTATCGCTTTTATCGCGGAACATAGCATATACTTTATCGGAGAATTTCACGGGCACAAGGCTAAGCGACATCCTGCCGTTGCCCCTGTCAATCTGATTGTAATTCAGATAGCCGCGCAACTTACCGTCCGCATCATAATTTACAATCACCCCCTTGGCCGACCCGGCAAGCAAAGACCCGTCGGCCAAAGCAAGCAAAGATCGTGTTTCCTGATTATTGTCGACAGGTATATTTCTGAAATTCTGATAGTTGAAATTAATAAGCGACAAACCATGGGCCGAGATTACCCACAGATTATTATTATCATCGACAAAAAACTTCTCAACTTCTGGTAACGCCGTATATTTAAGAAGCGGCGAAACTATATGACTCGGCACAAGCTTGCCGGTAGTATCGTCGAAATATACGAGGCGACCCTCACCCGGCGACATCCACACTGTACCATAATTGTCCTCGATAAAAAACGGCCACTCGAAAGCCGTATGGTATCTGTCGTCGGTATTCCTTATCGCGGGAAAGACCGGAGACAAATCTCCGGCGCCATAAGCGATTCTCTTGTCGCCGGTAAATATCCATGCCCGGTGCGATGAATCAACATTTATATTATCGACACCCGAGGGGATATCATAGCGCATCCACTTTCGTTGTCTGACATTATATACGGCATACCCCCGGGATGTACCGACCGCAATATGCGAGTCGTCGGCAGCCGCCACTGTATTCACCTTGCCGAAATCATTCAACGCAGCGAGCTCACGCAACCTGCCATCCTTAAATAAATAAAGGGCGCCGTCACGGGCCACGAGATATGTTTCATCGCCAATCGAAGACACACCTTTTATATAGGCCGGAACTTTAACAGACCCGTCGACAAGCATGGCGGCATTATCTGTCAATATCCAATGGTTCCCTTTCCCGTTATCAACCAAATCGACAAAACGACCGGCACCGGGCACCACATCCGATATATCATATATGCTTATCTTATATTTATCATCGTCCCCTGTATAATCTATCCGCAATAACTTGTAGCCGGAACGGTCGCTTGCAAACATGCAGTCGGGAGTTCTGAAAAACTCCGCCGCATCAAATGCATCCACGCCATCAGCATCATCCGACATGGCCGACAGCCGCCTGAATTTGCCCAACGGATTGTCGAGCATGTTTATCTTATGGTCATATGTTATAAACCATATATTCCCGAGCGAATCCGGCATGAGCCTGAGCATACGGTTGGTGCTCAGCTCACCGTTCTGCGGACTGCTTCGGAATGTGAAAAAACGATAGCCGTCGTAAAACGACAGACCGTTCCAGGTACCTATCCATATCAGTCCGTTGTCATCCTGAGTGATGGATGATATGCTGTTTGAGGGCAGACCGTCACGCACATTAAAGGTGCGGGCAGTATGCCCGGGATTGGCCATTGACACCACAGATATTAATAATGACAGTACAAGAAATATTGAAGTTCGTAGCCTCATAGGATGTGATCTCATGATTCTTCGGTCAGTATTTAAGGATTTTTCGTACCAAAGTTAACCATTTTTTCTATCTCAGCCAAAAAATTAACACTTTTATTTGAAATAAATATTAAAACTTTTCGTTAAGCCTTTACCATGACTCACTCAATGGGTGAAAGAGATTCAGAAATGCTTGGACTGATTATTTTGCACCATTATCCGATAATTTTTGCTCCTATGAAACGTGGTATTCTTGCAAAATTTGCATTGTAAATCAATAACATCGAATAATTATAAACCTAAATCTATAACCAAAAATGTGCAAAAAGCTTTCTAACATCCTGTTGCTTAGCCTCATCGGTTTTGCATCCTGCACACAGGCCGGCGACGAGCCGGTCCGGCAGCCTGATCCCGATGCTCCCGACGGCATGCATACGGTTGAAATGTCGCTCTCGCGTGCCGCTGCAACCGAATTTGAGGCGGCCGGTATCGACAAGTACACAATCTACATCTACAAAATAGAGAGGAAGACCTCGACACTGCACACCGAAAAGGAAGTAAGTGTCGACGACCAACGGATAAGCCTCTCTCTGCCCCTCGGCGAACAGTTCCAGGCCTTTGCCGTAGCCAACGCCGGCACGGTAACCGACAAGGAAACCTTCGAGACCGTCACACTCAATATTGATCCTTTCACAGACAAGGCCGTATGGATGTCTTCTCCTGTGAAATTCGCTTCCGACAAATCAGTGTCGACCGTCTCACTGCCACTGCAGCGTGTTGTCTCGCGCGTCGATTTTGTCCCTGCGGAAACGCCCGAAGAGCTTTCATCGCAAAGCAATTTCGACAGACTAATACTTTCTTTTACCAATGCCGCCACATCTTATAAAGTAAACGGCGGTGTTGCCGAAGCCCGTACAATCACAGCCGAGACCGACGCCTCGAAAGGTTACAAAGCCTCGTTCCACACATTCGAGACCTCAAGCATAGGCGAAGAGTCCTTGCTCGACATCGTATACAGCAAGGGCGGACAACAGGTCAATACATCGGCCGGCTCTCTTGAGACCGGCGTGCGCTATGCCGCCAACAATCTATACACGATGTCGGTTCCCGTCCTCAGCGCCGATTTCGTGCAGACTCCGTGGAGCACAATGTCGCGTTCCACACGCAAGCCTGTCATTACCGTTACCAAAACCTCTTTATAATAAGCTGCCATGAAGACATTTTTCAAACTGAGCCTTGTGGCGGTCGCCGCTCTGGCCTCTCTTGCCTCGTGCAAGGAAGAAGAGGTGTATCCCTCCTCAATCACCCGTGAACTGTCCATGACCCTCGATGGCGAGCCATGGAATATATATTACGGCACAAGCAATCTGCCCCTGTTCGTATATAATGACAACGGCGATTACTATGCCAATTACTCCACTTCATTCCGTTTCTCTCTTCCCGACGGAAACTACAAGGTGCTCGCTACGAATCAAGCCGATTATCTAACACCTCCTACCAATCTCAACGACCAGATAATCGAACAGGATATCGAAGCCAAGAAAACTTTTGCGATATCCGATCCTGTCGATTACACCGCCGGCACCTCCATGTCACTCGCACTGAAAACACGTACAGGCATGTTGCGTCTGCGTGCGCTCGACACCAAGGCCGACAAGAGCTACTCGATAGTACACGCTATCATCACAACTCCCGTAGTCGCCTATCATGTAGGTCAGGCAGGGCCCGTGACCGGCGACCCCATCCGTATCGACCGTTATAAGGAAACAGCCGGTGGCGGTGTAGGATATACCGAAGACATGTATTTCATCGGCTGCGAGACCGACGGTGTGAACGTAACCATCGAATATCTCGATGCCGACAGCAACGTGGTCAACACCAAGCCGTTTGCCGACAGCTTCATCGTGAAGCCCAACGAACTCACTGAGGTGTCTTTCAACCTCAACAATACCGACGAGCCCGTCATCGTAGACTACGATGTATATATCGGTCAGCTCAACTGGCGCGAGAACGACATATTCCCCTCTGTCAAGGTCGACGTTCCCGCCGGTTACACTTACGTCGAGCCGGGCACCAATCTCGGAAAGATATTCACCGAACAGATGGCTGATCCTTCTGTTGATGAAATAAAGATATTCCTAAAGGCCGGCGCATCGTACACAATCGCCGACAAGATACTCGAAGGCTGCACCAAACCGTTTATATTCATGGGACAGAAACCCGGCTACGGACAGCAACTCGCCACACTCCAGATGGTGAACATCACCATGGAAGGCAACATAAGTGAAATCCGATTCGAGAATCTCACCATAAAACCCACCAAGGACAGAATCTTCAACCTGCGCAACCAGAAATTCCATGTAGGCACGATCGCATTCGTAAACTGTGCCATAAACAACTGGAGCGGTTCCATATGGGCCAATACCGCTGCAGCCGACAACGAACAGATCGTCGACAATGTGATAATGGACAACTGCCGCCTCACTCAGCTCACCACATCGACCTGCCTGTGGAACAACACCACCCGCCGCATAGCTCCGATATACAACTGGAAGTTCACCAACACCCTCTTCCACGGCCGCAATTTCGGCACGCGCAACGCGATAATGTCGGGTCTGAGCAACATTACCGGCGACATCTCAGTACTCGTCGAAGGCTGCACATTCATCGATACCCGCGGCGCCGACTGCGTATACTTCGATATCGACGGAGCAAAGGCCGCAAGCACTGCTGTAACAGTCCGCAACAACGTAGTCACAGGAGCCAAGACCGGAACAGGCACATGGTTCAAATTCGGCAAGACCACTTCGATCGACGCCTCGGGCAATACCCGCACCAAGGGCTTCGAAATGAAAGCATGGGGTGTCGACGCTCCCGCCGAATCCGACAAGACCTACAATGACATTCTCAGCCAGTTCAACCTCTAAACCAAAAATCCATGAAACCAATCAATAAAATATTCATGGTGATCTGCATGCTCGTTGCCGCTGTGGCGGCAACGGCGCAGACCGCCACCGTCACAGGCGTCGTGCTCGACGCCGAGGGCCCGCTGCCAGGTGCATCAGTGTATGTGGTGGGCACGCAGATTGCCGTAGTCACCGACTTTGACGGCAACTTCACCCTGCAAGGCGTAGATGCCGCCAAAGCAACCCTAAAGGTATCATTTGTAGGATACGAAGATAAGGAAGTGAAACTCGACGGCCGTACTTCAGGCATCGAGATCTTTATGGAGGCCAACAGCACCATGCTCGAAGAGATGGTTGTGATCGGTTACGGCACTCAGAAACGAGGCAACCTCACCGGCTCGCTCTCGTCAATCGAGGCATCAGCCATCGAGCGCGTGCCTGTGGCCAACGTAGGCGAAGCCATCATAGGCCGTATGCCGGGCGTGCAGGTAACCACTCCCGACGGCTCGCCCGATGCCGAAGTTACCGTACGTGTACGTGGCGGCGGCTCTATCACACAGAGCAACGAACCGCTCGTGCTTATCGACGGCTTTGAAGGCTCACTCAACGACGTGCCGGCCACCGATGTCGACAACATCCAGGTACTGAAGGATGCCGCATCAACCGCCATCTACGGTGCCCGCGGCGCCAACGGCGTCGTGCTCGTCACCACCAAGCGCCCCAACGAAGGCCGCGCGATGGTGAATGTGAACGCATATGTGCAGACCAAGGAACTCTCCAACAAAATCGACGTGATGAAGCCCTACGACTTCATCTGGGCCAACTACGAGCGCGTGGCTCCGAAAGGATCAAGCGCACGCAACGGATTCGCCAATAAATTCGGCCAATCGTACGAGCGTTATATATATCAAGGTTATGAAGGCAACGACTGGCAGGACATCATATTCGGCACCCACCCGGTATCATGGAGCGTCGACGGCTCTATCACCGGCGGCAACGACAAGGTGAAATACAAACTCAGCTTCATGCATCAGGATCAGCCATCGGTAATGCCCGACAACGGCCTCGTGCAGAACAACCTCAACCTCAACCTCAACCTCAACCTGTTCTCGTTCCTCTCGGTGGAATTCCGCAACCGCTATATGAACAAGACCCTCAGCGGACGCGGCACCGAAGGTGTAGGCCTGCTCACATCACTGCAGGAACAGCCCACCAACGGCCTTCAGGACTTCACCACCATCCCCGACACCCCGGGCCTTATCGATCCCGACACTCTCGAAGACTACTACCACTATGACCCTCTTGAGAACAACCGCCGCTTCTATCGCAACCGCTACTCGTGGCTGCTCAACACCGGAGGCGCGCTCAACTGGACAATCATAAAGGGCATGACACTGCGCAACGAATTCACTTGGGAGAAATTCTATCAGGACGACCGTCAGTTCAACGCCGCCAACTCCAACAGCGCATCCAAGACCTACGGCCCGAATCTCACCGAGAAAGAAGACCACCGCACAAAATGGCAGCTCACCAATACCCTCAACTACAACTTCGACGTCAACGACGATCATTCGTTCCAGCTTATGGTGGGTCAGGAAATGAAGCACCAGGGCACTCACAACACCCGCGTGTATATCGGCCACTTCCCCGACAATATCGATGCCGAGAAGGCTTTCGACAACTTCGCGCTCGGTACTCCGCTCAGCAACACGTCCGAGACTCCCTCGCCCGTACGCATATTCTCGATATTCGGCCGCGCCAACTATAGCTACGCCGACCGTTACCTCGCCACAGTAACACTCCGTGCCGACGGCTCCTCAAAGTTCTCGCGCGGCAACCGTTGGGGCTACTTCCCCGCTGTCGCCCTCGCATGGCGTGCCTCCAACGAGGCTTTCCTCAAGGACGTAAGCTGGCTGTCAAACCTCAAACTGCGACTCTCATACGGACACTCGGGCAACGACCGCATCGACTCCGACCTGTTCCTTAAGATGTATAAGCTCGGCGATGTAGCAAAATCGGCCGGCTGGGGCGAACAGCAGAACTACTATTACGACTTCAACCTAAAATATCCCGTCAACCCCAAGGTGAAGTGGGAGACAACCATCACACGCAACCTAGGTATCGACTACGGCTTCTTCAACGAACGCCTCAACGGCTCGCTCGATTTCTACTGGAACACCACCAAGGATCTCCTGCTCGCCACTCAGATCCCCGGCGACACCGGCTTTACCACCATGCTCACCAACATCGGACAGACCTCAAACAAAGGTATCGAACTCAATGTCAACGCCTTCATCGTAGAGAACAGAGATTGGACACTCGGAGCAAACTTCAACATAGGCTTCAACAACGGCAAGATCGACAAACTCGCCGGTAACGAAGAGGCATTCTACGCCGAGGCAGGCAAAGTGGACGTAAACAGCGACGTTTACTGGTATCGCGTAGGTGCAACCATGGGCACTATCCTCGGCTACGTAAATGACGGCTTTTACCGCGTTGAAGATTTCAACTACGACGAAGTCGCCAACACATACACACTCAAGCCCGGCATCGTCGACTCGTCGCTCCTCGCAGGCAACCTGCAGCCCGGCTCGCCCAAATTCAAGAAACTCACCGACGACCCCAACGACCCCAACCGCTACATCCTCACCGCCGACGACCGTCAGATAATCGGTGAGACATCGCCAAAGATCTCCGGCGGCTTCGGTATCAATGCCACATGGAAAGGCTTCGACCTCAACGCCTTCTTCAACTTCATGGCCGACTTCGACGTGATCAACCTCAACAAGATCAATCTCGCCATGGTTCCCTCCAACACCAACGCATACCGTAACCTTTCAGAGGAATTCACCGGCATGTACCGCCGTTGGGATGACATGGGCAACGACCTGTACCGCAAACCCGACCAGTGGGCCGAGTTCAACAAGAACGCAACCACATGGAATCCCTCCAACATCTCCAAGTCGTACATCTCGACATATGGTGTGGAAGATGGCTCATTCCTGCGCCTCCAGACACTCACCGTGGGCTACACACTGCCCAAGAATGTGCTGAAGATGCTCGGCATGACCAAGTGCCGTGTATATGCCACCGGCTACAATCTTTTTACCATTACCGGTTACAGCGGTTATGACCCCGAGGTCAACATCGGCCAGGGCCTCACCCCGAATATCGACTACAACCTGTATCCCCGCAGCCGTACATACACATTCGGCGTTCAGCTCTCCTTCTAATCTCCTAAACCAGCAAAAACATGAAAACCCGATTCATAAAGAATATTTCGGCTGCCGCTCTCGCTTTCAGCGCATGCGTATCGCTCGCATCATGTGAGGACTTTCTGGATGTGACTCCCGAATCGTCCTTCACCACCGACGAGATATTCTCGTCCGAAACCGAGACCAAAGCCATGATGGGCTCGATATACTCGAAACTCACCGACCGTAACCTGTACGGCCTCGCCCTGCCATACACCTTCGCCACCAACACCGACGTGGAGATGAAAGCCAACGGCAACCAGATCTCTACCTCCGGCAACGGCGACGATGTGAACTGCTTCGACGTGCGCTCGCTGTGGGGTTCGCTACGCAATACCTGGAATACCGCCTACTCCGCGATAAACTACTGCAACGACTTCATAGAGAACATGGAGCAATCGACTCTGTTCTCCACCGAGGTTGCCGCCTCCGGCCCCACCGAGATGCAGCAGATGTACGGCGAAGTGAAATGTCTGCGCGGCCTGCTCTATCTCGACCTCATCCGCACATGGGGCGATGTAGTGTACCGCACCAAATCCACCGAAGCCTCTGAGACTCTCTATGCCGAAGGCACAACCTCGCGCGACGATATATATACAAACCTCATCGAAGACCTCCGCGACGCCGAGAAATACATGAAATACGCATCGCAGCTCGAGGAAGGCGTCGAACGCGCGTCCCGCGAATACTGTCAGGCTCTCATCGGCCAGCTCGCCCTCTACCGTGGCGGCTACTCGCTGCGCCCCGGTGGCACCGTCGGCGTGATGGAACGTCCTGCCGACTATCTTGACTACTACAAGATCGCCAAGGAATACCTCAACAAGGTCATCACCGAAGGTCACCACAGCCTCGACCTCGAAAGCTACGAAACCATGTGGATCAACGAATGCAACTGGTCGGTACTCAACAACGGCGACGTCATCTTCGAGATTCCGATGCTCAAAGAATATTCGGGGTCGCTCGGCTACAACATAGGTATGGTCATAGGCTATGACGAGAACAACCCCTCGCACTCATACGGACAGGGACGCAACAACTGCAGCCTGTGCGGCCTCTATCCCTTCACATTCGATACCCGCGACCTGCGTCTTGACATTACATGCGTGCCTTACAGCTATGATGCTGAGCTCAACCAGACGGTAGCCCTTGGCAAGAGCTGTGTATCGGGTTGGAACATCGGCAAGTGGAGCAAAATGTATATGAAATCGTTCATGACCGGCTACGGCGACAACACAGGCATCAACGCCATACGCATGCGTTACGCCGACGTTCTGCTCATGTACGCCGAAGTAGAGAACGAACTCAACGGTCCCACAGCTTCCGCCAAGGATGCCCTCAAAACCGTACGCCGCCGCGCATTTGCGGCCGAACACCGCGCGGAGATGGTGGAAGACTACGTCGATGCCATCGGCACACGCGAGGACTTCTTCCAGGCTATCGTCAACGAACGCGCATGGGAATTCGGCGGCGAAGGCGTGCGCAAGTACGACCTCGCCCGATGGAACAAATACGGCGAGACTCTTGTAAGCCTCTACAACAAATTCACCGACTGGGGCAAACGAGCTCAGGGACAGGGCGTCCTCGGCGACGTACGCGATCAGGTATACTGGCGTGAACTGCCGAATCCGGTCGATCCTGCACGCACCGTCATCGAATTCAAGGGTCTCAAGGAGTACGGTGAGAACATCGGCGACCATCCCGCTTCGGAAGGATGGAAAAACATACAGAAATATGCAAACCAGTGGTGGGACCGCAACAAGGAGACAGATGAATGGGAAGTACACGACGATGTGAAATGGAGCTTCCGCGGCTTCATCAACTACAACAACGCATCTACGGTTCAGCCCACCGACCCCGTGCGCTATCTGATGCCCTACCCCGTCGAAGTCATCACATCGCACCGCGGCTCCATCAAGCAGCAGTACGGCTATCAATAATTCCTAAAATTGAACACATACAATGAAACTCAATATAATAAAGGCATTCGCTGTCGCCGCCGTAGCCGCATTGTCGGTCACCGGCTGCACCGATGACAAATACACCAACAGGAACGACCTGTTCCAGCCCCGCTTCGCAGCGTCGCCTGAGGTAACCGTGACAAACAACAACGACATGTCGCTCGTATGGTACAAGGTAAACGACGCCGTATCGTACACCGTCCAGATCTTCGAGGACGGATACTATCAGCGCCTGTTCATGGAACTCGAAACCGTAGAGCCATACATCGTGATTCAGGATCTGCCCTATGCATCGCGCTACTATGTACGCGTACGCTCCAACGCACAGAATCCCGACAACAATTCGCAATGGGCCCGCTGCGACTTCACCACCGAAGCCCGGCCCGACTACGCGCACATCCTGCAAGGCGTGTCCAAGACCGAAATCGAGGACAATTCGGCAATCATCCGCTGGGTGGTCGATGCCGAGAACCCGGCCGACTCGTTCAGCGTAGTGCCGACCATGAATCCGGAGCTGCCCTCGATCACCGGATATCTGCCTCAGGACGCCCGCGAATCAGGCGAGATGAAGGTCTCCGACCTGAGAGCATCAACCCTGTATACGGTAAACATCTACGATACTTCCAAGCCGCGTAAATACGACAAGCCATACAATGCCGTGACATTCCGCACCACCGGTCCCGCCGCCATGGTGATAGATGTGGACATCACCGACAACCTGTCCGACATCCTTCTGGCAAACAACGACGATCCGGATATTCCGGAAGGCACCGAGTATCAGCTTATGGCCGGTACCACATACAATATCACCCCCTTCCCCATCAAGAAAGGATTCTCTATCGTATGCCCCGATAATGGTACACGTCCAATCCTCGTGATAAACGGCACATGGAGCATCTACAACGGTGCATACCTTGCCGGGCTCACATTCCGGAATGTAGAGATCCGCAATGGCGCCATCAACCAGTACTTCATGAACTGTTCAAATCCTTTCACGATCGAGAACGTAAGTTTCACCAACTGTGTTTTCCGCAGCGTGAACCGCGGCTTCTGGCGTCATCAGTCGTCCAACGTCAAGAAAATCGACGCGATCGAGATTGACAACTGCTGGTTTGACCAATGCGGCTGGCAGGGCAGCACCTACGGCACATTCAACTTCGGATCGGCCGGCAAAGGCGAGATAGGCGCATACGACCAGATCGGAGCCATAACCATCCGCAACACTACATTCAGCCGCGGCGGATACAAGCAGGATCCCACATGGGGCTGGGGCAACCTCATCAACCACAGCACCACATCGACAGCCATCGACCTCACCGTCGAGAACGTCACCTTCTACGATTTCTGCGTGAACAACCGCCTTATCGACATCTCCAACACAGAGCGTTCAACCGTCACCATACGCAACATCATCGTGGCATCGCCCATGGGTGAACTTATCGCCACCGGCTCAGGAACACGCGCCACCTACGACAACAACTTCGTCACCACCGACTACAAGCTCGGCGGCAGCAAGATCAACGCCACCGAACTCGGAATATCGGCGACCGACCTCTTCGCCAACCCCGAAAACGGCGACTACACCATTAAAGATACATCATCGCTCGTCTACCTCACACAGGCAGGCGACCTACGCTGGATTGAATAATGATGCATGCCCTCAAGACAATCACAATATCAGTCACCCTTATTCTCGGAACATGTCCCGGCCTTATGGCCGAGGACTATGTTTCGGAGGTCTGGGTGGCCGATCTCGGCAACGGCAAATACAAAAACCCGATAATAAACGCCGACTATTCCGACCCCGACGTCATCCGCGTAGACAACGACTACTACCTCACAGCCTCGAGCTTCACCAACATTCCGGCACTGCCTATCCTGCATTCGCGCGATCTGGTGAACTGGGAGATCGTGAATTACGCAGCCAAGAAACTGGTGCCGTACGACTACTTCAACGACGCTCACCACGGCGACGGCGTATGGGCACCGTCGCTGCGCTACCACGACGGAGAATACTATATCTATTGGGGCGACCCCGACCGAGGCATCTATATGGTGAAGACCAAGGACATACTCGGCGAATGGGAAGCTCCGGTACTTGTACACGCCGCCAAGGGTATCATAGATACCTGCCCGCTGTGGGATGACGACGGCAAGGCATACCTTGTCAACGGATGGGCCAAGAGCCGTGGCGGTCTCAACGCCCTGCTCACAGTCACTGAGATGGCACCCGACGGCAAAAGCCTTATAGGCGAGACGGTAGCCGTATATGACGGACTGCCCGACGGCAACCACACTGTCGAAGGCCCCAAATTCTACAAAAAGGACGGATACTACTACATTCTCGCGCCCGCCGGCAGCGTCGCAGCCGGCTGGCAACTTGCCTTCCGCTCAAAATCACCATACGGCCCATATGAGGTAAAAACAGTCATGGCACAGGGCGACAGCGACATCAACGGCCCCCATCAGGGCGGTTGGGTCGATACACCCGAAGGCGAAGATTGGTTCATCCACTTCCAGGACAAAGGCGTGATAGGCCGTGTGGCACATCTCAACCCCGTGAAATGGGTAGACGGGTGGCCTGTGATCGGCGAAGACAAGGACGGCGACGGCTGCGGCACACCCGTAAGCACATACCGCAAGCCCAAAGTATCGGAAAAAGTAGCCATACACACTCCTGCCGAATCCGATGAATTCAACACCATAGAACTCGGCAAGCAATGGCAGTGGTTTGCAAACTATCAGCTCCCATTCGGTTTCACCACCCCCGACGGCTATTACCGCCTGTACGGCCATACCGTAGCCCCCGACTTCGTGAACATGCGTGAGGTGCCTAACATACTCACGCAGAAATTTCCCAACGAGACATTCACCGCCACCGCCAAAGTGACTGTGTCGGCCACACAGGACGGACAACAGTCGGGCATCATCATCATGGGACGCGACTACGCTCGCCTGTCGGTAGAAAAGACCGGCGATGATTTTACCATCAAGATGGTGGAATGCCTCAAGGCCGACAAGAACAAGCCCGAGACCTCCGAGACTATAGCCACCGTCAAGCCCACACGCGTAAACGGCGAAGGCGGCCGCGCATCCATCGACCTAGACATATGGCTTCGCGTCAAAGTCGGCAAAGACTATCAGTGCTCATTCTCCTACAGCCTCGACGGCAAGAAATTCATCCCGTGTGGCAAGGCATTCACTGCCCGCGAAGGCCACTGGATCGGTGCACGTGTAGGCTTCTTCAGCATTGAGCCGGCCGGCAAGAACCGCGGCTGGATGGACATCGACTGGTTCAGAGTAACAAAATAATACATGCAGGGGGAGCTGCCGGCACCCGCGCCGCATCTCCCCCTTTTTTACTGCTATCATAAAATACAGAATAAACCATGGTAAACTTTTCGCTTGAAGGCAAAGTCGCCCTCGTCACCGGTGCCGCTTACGGCATCGGACTCGCCATAGCCCGCGCTTTTGCGGAGGCCGGGGCAAGAATCGTGTTCAACTGCTCGCGCCAGGAAACCGTAGACCGCGGTCTCAAAGCCTATAAAGACCTTGGGATCGACGCCAAAGGCTATCTTTGCGATGTAACCGACGAACAGGCCGTTCGGGTCATGGTAGCCGACATAGAGAAAACCGTCGGCACTATCGACATACTTGTAAACAACGCCGGTATCATCAAGCGTATTCCCATGGAAGATATGGCCGTGGAAGACTTCCGCCGTGTGGTCGACGTAGACCTCGTGGCGCCATACATCTGCGCCAAAGCCGTAATCCCGGGCATGATCAAGAAGGGACACGGCAAGATAATCAACATATGCTCGATGATGAGCGAACTCGGCCGCGAGACCGTGAGCGCATATGCCGCAGCCAAGGGCGGTCTGAAAATGCTCACCCGCAACATCTGCTCGGAATACGGCGAGCACAACATACAGTGCAACGGCATCGGCCCGGGCTACATAGCCACCGAACAGACCGCTCCGCTGCGCGAGATACAACCCGACGGCAGCCGGCATCCCTTCGACCGCTTCATTATCTCCAAGACTCCGGCCGCGCGCTGGGGCACACCGGAAGATCTTATGGGTCCCGCAGTATTCCTGGCATCCGACGCATCCGACTTTGTCAACGGACAGATACTTTACGTCGACGGCGGTATCCTCGCATACATCGGCAAACAGCCTAAGTGATGGAGTCTGTATTCTCATACATCATAGGACTTGGCGCAGCCGTCATGATGCCGGTGATATTCACCGTGCTCGGGCTATGCATCGGCATCCGCCTCGGCGATGCGCTCAAATCGGGTCTGAAAGTAGGCGTCGGCTTCATCGGTCTCTCGATAGTCACCGCATTGCTCACCTCGGCACTCGGTCCAGCACTCAACACCGTGGTAGACATATACAACCTTCAGCTGCACGTGTTCGACATGGGCTGGCCGGCTGCGGCAGCCGTCGCATACAATACAGCTGTGGGAGCATTCATAATCCCGGTATGTCTGGGGGTAAACATATTGATGTTGCTCACGCGCACTACACGCACGGTAAACATCGACCTGTGGAACTACTGGCACTTCGCATTCATAGGCGCAGTCATATATTTCGCCTCCGACTCCCTCGCATGGGGATTCTTCGGCGCGATAATATGCTATATCATCACCTTGATTCTCGCCGACCTCACCGCTAAGAAATTCCAGCGGTTCTACAAGGATATGGACGGCATCTCAATACCCCAGCCGTTCTGCGCAGGGTTTGTCCCTTTCGCATGGGCAATCAACAAAGGACTCGACAAAATTCCAGGTATCGAAAAACTTGAGATCGATGCCGAGGGGATGAAAAAGAAGTTCGGACTGCTCGGCGAGCCTCTGTTTCTCGGAGTGATTGTCGGTATCGGCATCGGATGCCTCACATGCGCCTCATGGAGCGAGATCGTCAAGCAGATACCTTATATCCTCGGCCTCGGCATCAAAATGGGTGCTGTGATGGAACTTATCCCCCGCGTCACCGTGCTGTTCATCGAAGGACTCAAACCGATAAGCGATGCCACGCGCAGCCTTATCGCACGACGGTTCAAGGGAGCCGACGGCCTCAACATAGGCATGAGCCCGGCTCTCGTCATCGGCCACCCGGCCACATTGGTGGTATCATTGCTGCTTATACCCGTCACCCTGTTTCTCGCAGTGGTGCTTCCGGGCAATCAGTTCCTGCCTTTGGCATCGCTTGCCGGAATGTTTTACGTATTCCCGTTGGTGCTGCCTTTCACAAAGGGCAACGTATTCAAGACATTCATTATCGGCCTTGTCGTGATGGTCACCGGCCTGTACATGGTCACCAACCTATCTGAATGGTTCACGCTCGCCGCCAAGGATGTATTTGCGGCCACAAAAGATTCCGCAGTGGCAATTCCCGGCGGATTCAGCGGCGGCAGCCTCGACTTCGCAGGCAGTCCGCTTGCCTGGATTGTGTTCCAGTGCACTCACAACCTGAAATGGATCGGTGCCGGCCTGCTCGTCCTTATCACCGCCGGCATGATGTGGTGGAACCGTGTGCTCATATTACGAAACACGATAGCCATGCAGAAAGCCGACTCTACCGAAATACAGACCACAGAATAAACAGAAATGAAAAAAACAATCATATCACTCGCTTTACTCGCCATGTGCGCAACAGCTACCGTGGCCCGCACCAACTACTCCATATTGCGGGCCTGTCATCCCGACGACGCCAGACATTATGACACCGAGCAGCTGCGCTCGCACTTCATGATGCCGACAGTCATGGAGGAAAACATCATAAACCTCACCTACTCCATATACGACCGCATCGTATACGGAGGCGTGAAACCCGTAGGGCAGACAATCGCACTCGAGACAATCGATCCACTCAAAGCCGACTATTTTCTGGAACGCCGCGAACTCGGCGTCATCAACACCGGCGGCGAGGGTATAGTATCGGTCGACGGCAAAGAATATACCCTCGGTTTCAAAGACGCTCTCTATGTGGGACGCGGCAACAAAGAGGTGACATTCCGGTCTGTCAATGAAGCCGCCCCTGCCCGGTTCTACCTCAACTCCACTCCCGCACACAAGGAATACAAGACACAGCTCATAACCATCGACGGCCGCAAGGGCACCATAAAGGCCAACCGCATAAAGGCCGGCACCATGGAGGAATCCAACGACCGTATCATCAATCAGCTCATCGTGGCGAACGTCCTTGAGGAAGGCCCGTGCCAGCTCCAGATGGGACTCACCGAACTGATGCCCGGCAGTGTATGGAACACAATGCCGGCTCACACCCACGACCGCCGCGTGGAAGTATACTACTACTTCGGTCTGCCCGAAGGCAACGCCGTATGTCACTTCATGGGGCAGCCTCAGGAAACGCGTGTGATATGGCTTCATGAAGGGCAGGCCGTGATGTCGCCCGAATGGAGCATCCACGCGGCAGCCGGCACATCCAACTACATGTTCATCTGGGGCATGGGAGGCGAGAATCTCGACTACGGCGATATGGACAAGGTAGGATACCTTGACATGAAATAAACCACAAACGGGAATTAAATGCTACCTTTGCACCGCAATTAACATCCCGCTCCCACTCTCCCCTGATGATATAACACAGGATTATCAAATGGAAAACGAATTCAAGGAAGTATCGGAAAGCTACACAATAGCCGAGGCGGTACGCGAAGCTCAGCGGTGCCTGCACTGCAAAGTCCCCTCGTGTAAAAAAGGTTGTCCGATCAGCAATGACATACCCGACTGGATAGCCGAGCTCGCCAAAGGCAACTTCGGCAATGCGATGAAAATAATACATGGCCGCAGCAATCTGCCCGCCGTGTGCGGTCGCGTATGCGCGCACGAACGCCAATGCGAAGGCAACTGCGTACTCGGCAAGAAAGGCGCACACATCAATATCGGCAAGCTCGAACGATTCGTGGCCGACTTCGATTCCGAGGCCGGACTCACACATGAGGCTATCCCTGAGAAAAACCGCGGCAAAGTGGCCGTGATAGGAAGCGGCCCGGCGGGGCTCACTATCGCCGGCGACCTGTCGCGACAGGGATTTGCCGTGGAAATATTCGAGATGGAACCCGAACCGGGCGGCGTACTTATGTTCGGCATACCGGAATACCGCCTGCCCAAAGAGGTAGTACGCCGCGAGATAAAGAAGATCGAGAATCTCGGCGTGATATTCCACCTCAACACCACAATAGGCGAGAACTTCACCATCGACGAGCTGTTTGCCAAAGGCTTCGACGCCATATTCATGGGCACCGGCACAGGCGTGCCCAAGCGCCTCGACATTCCCGGCATCAGCCATCCCGGTGTGCGACAAGCTATACGCTTCCTCCGCCGCGTGAGCCTGTACGAAAGCGGATTCATAGAGCGCCGCGAGGTTATTGTTGGCGAAGGCGACAGGGTATATGTAATAGGCTGCGGCAACACCGCCATGGATGCCGCCCGCTCCGCGATACGCATGGGAGCGGCGGAAGTCACAGTGGTGTATCACCGCACCATAAACGAGATGAGCGCCCTGCGGGCCGAATACGACGACGCGGTGGCCGAAGGAGTGAAATTCCTGTGGAATTCTTCGATAATAAATATTGAAGGTGGCGATGGGCCGAAGCTCAAGTCCGTGACCATCAAGAGCGGCGGCGAAACCATAACAGTTCCCGCCGAGCACGTAATACAAGCCGTGGGCAGCGTTCCCGCCGCACGCATAGTATCGACTACCACAGGTATCGATGTGGATGGCAAGGGATATGTCCTCACCCGCGACACCCCTTACGGCATGACAACCCGCGCGGGGGTATTTGCCGGCGGCGACGTCACCAACCGCCCGGCGACAGTAGTACACGCCATGCAGGACGCCAAGCAGGTGGCCGAAGGCATCGCCAAATACATCGATGCGATCAAATTAATGGAAATAATAAACAAATAACAAATCTCATAATCAATATACAATGGCAAAAGTAATCACACTCGGCGAGATCATGCTTCGCCTTTCACCTGCAGGATGCCATCGTTTCGTTCAGGTCGACAGTTTCGACGTGATATGGGGCGGCGGTGAGGCCAACGTAGCTGTAAGCTGCGCCAACTACGGCCACGACGCTTACTTCGTATCCAAACTGCCCAAACACGAGATAGGTCAGGCTGCACTCAACGCCCTGCGTCGCTACGGGGTGCATACAGGATATATCGCCCGCGGCGGCGACCGCGTAGGCATATATTACTGCGAGACAGGCGCATCGATGCGCCCCTCAAAGGTAATATACGACCGTGCGAACTCGGCTATCGCCGAGGCCGACCCCGAGGATTTTGACTTCGATGCGATCATGGAAGGCGCCGACTGGTTCCATTGGAGCGGCATCACCCCCGCCATATCCGACAAGGCCGCCGAGCTTACACGCCTCGCATGCGAAGCCGCCAAGCGCCACGGTGTCACCGTCTCTGTCGACCTCAACTTCCGCAAGAAACTATGGACAAGCGAGAAGGCACAGAGCATAATGCGTCCTCTTATGAAATATGTCGACGTATGCATCGGCAATGAAGAAGATGCCGAGCTCTGCCTCGGCTTCAAGCCCGACGCTGATGTGGAAGGCGGAAACACCGACGCCGAAGGCTACAAAGGTATATTCAAAGCCATGGCAAAGGAATTCGGATTCAAATACGTCGTATCCACCCTGCGCGAATCGTTCTCCGCAACTCACAACGGATGGAAAGCCATGATATTCAACGGAGAGGAATTCTACGAATCCAAACGCTATGACATCAACCCCATCATCGACCGCGTTGGCGGCGGCGACTCCTTCTCAGGCGGCCTTATCCACGGCCTGCTCACAATGGACAATCAGGCCGACGCCCTTGAATTCGCCGTAGCAGCATCGGCTCTCAAGCACACAGTCCCCGGCGACTTCAACCTTGTAAGCGCAGATGAAGTGAAATCTCTCGCCGGCGGCAACGCCAACGGCCGTGTACAACGCTAAGTCCCCCCTACCCTGAAAATGGCAAAATTCGATAAACAGACTGTTCTGTCCAAAATAAGCGCCACCGGCATGGTGCCCGTATTCTATCACAAGGATCTTGAAGTGGCCAAGCTGGTGGTGAAGGCCTGCTACGAGGGCGGTGTACGCGCATTTGAATTCACAAACCGCGGAGACTTCGCACATGAGATATTCGGCGAACTTGTAAAATTCGCAGCCAAAGAGTGTCCCGAACTCGCGCTCGGTGTTGGATCGATAGTCGATCCGGCCACCGCAGCACTGTATCTGCAGCTAGGTGCCAACTTTGTGGTAGGCCCGCTCTTCAATCCAGAGATCGCCCGAGTATGCAACCGTCGTCTTGTGGCATACACGCCCGGATGCGGCACGGTATCCGAGGTAGGCTTCGCACAGGAAGCTGGCTGCGATCTCTGCAAGGTATTTCCCGGCGACGTTCTCGGCCCTAAATTCATCAAAGGCCTGCTCGCGCCGATGCCATGGTCAAAACTCATGGTTACCGGCGGAGTGGAACCTACCGAAGAGAATATCTCGGCCTGGATGAAAGCCGGCGTATACTGCGTGGGCATGGGATCGAAACTCTTTCCCAAGGACAAGATTGCCGCACAAGACTGGCAATATATCACCGACAGATGCCGCGAAGCTCTCGCGATCGTGGCCTCCTGCCGCAAATAATCATACACATCCAATATATCAGAGGCTCCGGCTCAAATCAGCCGGCGCCTCTGATATATTATGATGACAAGTTGTTATCTGGCGGCTATCACCTCGATTTCCACAAGCACCTTTTTGGGCAGCTCGCGCACGGCTACAGCCGAACGTGCAGGAAACGGCGCGGGGAAATGCTCGCCATACACCTCGTTCATGGCGGCGAAGTCGTTCATATCCTGAAGATATACAGTGGTCTTCACCACATTCTCAAGGCCGAGCCCTGCTTCATTGAGAATAGCTGTGACATTGGCGATGCACTGCATTGTCTGGGCCTTTATACCTTCGGCGATCTTGCCGTCGGCCGGATTGATGGGTATCTGACCGGATGCGAACACGAATGTGCCGGTATCGATAGCCTGACTGTAAGGACCGATAGCGCCCGGGGCGGCTGTTGTGGCGATTACTTTTTTCATGGGTAATTGTTGGTTAAAAGTTAATTTTTATATCTGACAGAAGTATCTGTGAGGTTAGATTCTTTTCTTCCTCATGTATTTTGTCGTATGTCTCGACGACTCCGGGAAAGTTCTCGTTGAATCCGGCTATAAAATCAGCCGAACCGCAGCTGTCGAGTCTGTCATACACCAAGGCGACCGTGATCTGCGACGGATCGAGCGCCGGCTGATAGCCGCGGATATCGCTTTTGGGACTTATCTCCACTACCGACAGTACTCCGGCACGTACCAGCCTGTCGCATATAAGCGAGCCGAGTTTCGGCGGCAGATTATATCGTTTCACCATATCCTCCATGAGCGTAGCGCCCTTGCCGTTCACAAAATTCTGCACCACCAGAGCACACAAAGCCAATGTGAGCCTCGCATAGAAACTCGACGAAATATTGCGGATGGCACTGTTGAAATTGTACATGAATATGTTCTGAGACGAGTAGCACACCACTCCACCGGCAAATACTATCACCCATGTAAGCTGCATCCACAGAAGCAGAAGCGGCAGGAAAGAGAACGAACCGTATATGGCGTTATAACGCGACACATGCATCTGTCCGGTCACAAAAAGCCATTGAAGCACCCTGAAGCCGGTGCCGGCCATGACCCCGGCCATAAACGCATTCGGAAATTTAACCTTGGTATTGGGCATAAGCAGATACAGAAGAGCGAAAAACAGCCATGTGAGCAGCCACGACGACCCTTCGACAACGGCCGAGATAAACGGAGACATGAATTCCCAATGGAAAACACTCTGCAATGAACTGCTCAGCAGCAACGACATGCCGCCGGCGCATATAAGCACCACCGGCAATATCAGCAACATGGCGGTATAGTCGGTGATCTTTCGTCCGAACGACCGCCCCTCCACACCCCATATAAGGTTGAATGTATCCTCGATATTGCCGAAAAGCGATATCATCGTCCACAACAGCACTACAAGTCCAACTCCCACAAATATTCCCTCGGACGAACTGCTGAGATACGAGTCGACAAAACCCAACGCATAAGACACCGCCTGTTTCTGTGCAGGAAAAACATGGAAGAGTTCGTCCTGCAGCATATTCTGAAATCCGAAACCGCGACCGATGGCAAACAGCAGTGCCAGCGCAGGCACGATTGCAAGCAGCGTACGGTAGGTCATGGCACATGCCTGAGTCTGCATGTCACTGTTGAGGAACGAACGTATCGACAGGTTCAGCGTCTTTATTACATTCACCTTCAACGTATGCCTCGAGTCGTGCCACACGCCGTCACTTACATATTCCCACAGCGATTTGCCCTTATCGACAAGACGGCTCACCCGTGTGCTTATCTTATTGTCGGTTTCAGATGACATAATAAGATCAGTTGATGATTTCGCACTTCACTTTGCCTACAACGAGTTTACCTTCGAGCTGTACCGGAAGCCGGCGTGTATCGGTCGTGATCCAGGCATCCATATTGTCGGATGTCTTCTTGCCTCCGTCGCCTGTAAACTTGAATGTCACATGATAGCACTGATATCGCTTGTCGCCCACCTGAACAAACTGTATGCCGTTGTACTCAAACGTGAGAGTCTCCTTACGCTTGCCGGAGAATATGTTGATCGATTCCTTATGCCCTTTCTGCCACTTGCCGAATGGCAGATTGCGCATATAATAGAACGATGACAGCATATCGACAGTAGGCCCGCTCGCATGCAGGGTCTGTTCATGATCGACTTTCAACTCACCTTTCTTCACCACTCGTCTGGTACAGTGGCCGGTTACCGTTCCGTCGTCGCCATATACAAAACGCACGGTATCGTGCTTGTCTTCAGACCCTTCATGAGCTTTTTTCTCGTAAAATATCGGTCTCAGGCCATCCTTCTGCATGGAGCCGTTGAGAGTGTCACGAACAGTGAAGAACTTATCGGCCCATGGCTCGGAATGTCCCACAAGTTGCGATACATAATGAGAACCCGCATCACGCAGACTTATCACGGCATGGCCGGCCTGCTTGTTTATCAGCCCCCATTTGTACATCACACGATAGCGTACTGTCTCGTTTGACAATATATTGCCGGCAACACACAATGCGGCCGGCACAAGTAGGCCGATTATGGCAAGAATCAGTTTTTTCATAAGAAGAGAACACCCACGGGGCTGCAATGGTTTGCCGCTCAGACGGGAATTTTGATTACAAGCTTACGATGGTTGCCTACGCCGATGTTCGGGGCATGGGCATCTTCCGGAAAAAACACCGCCATCTGCCCCGGATGCACATGCAGCAGACTTGTGGAAGTATCCCCATAAAACGCCACATCTTTCATTTCGTCATAATCAACGAGAGGATGCTTCAGGGTATCTACCGACGCCCAACCCATCACTTCCACACCTTTGAGGGGCACCTGTATGTCAATAAATCGTTTATGTGCCTCAAGACGAGATTTCTCGCGCGGCAGCAAAGCCGGCGACTGGCATTTCACCACCACACCGTCACCGAGATCTATCTTCCCGTCGGAAAACTCGGCAGGGTCATAATTCTCAAGCCATTCGATGGCTTTGGCTATGAGGGGAGACAGCGCACTGTATCGCCCGGCTTCCTTGATATTGCAGAGTATCATTATCTGGTTTTGCTGTGTTTTGAATAAGGAAAATCAAGAGGCAACTGAGAACGGGACGCCTGCTCGATATGCTTGTTGCGCCAGCATTTACGGCATACTGCCACATAGCGGTCATCGCCGCCGATCTCTACCTGGGCGCCTTCTTCCACAAAATCTCCGTTAGAGTCTATGCGGGCATTCACAATGGTCTTGTGTCCGCAGTTGCAGGTGGATTTTATCTCGTCTATCGTATCGGCAATCTCAAAAAGGCGTCTCGATCCTTCGAAAAGGTGAGTCTGGAAATCGGTGCGCAAACCGTAGCAAATCACATTCGAGCCGAAATCATCGACAATCCTCGACAGTTGGTCTACCTGACGTGCGGTAAGGAACTGTGCCTCGTCAATCAGATACCAGTCCACAATACGCTGCTCGCGCTCATACAACCCGAGAGCCACCTGATATAGATCGGTATTGTTGTATATCCATTGACACTCGCGCTCTATGCCGATACGCGAATGTATTATATTGCGCGATTCGCGTGTATCGATCACCGGCTTCATGCACATGTAATCCATATCGCGCTCCTCAAAGTTATATGCAGTAGTGAGCAGAAGAGCGGTCTTGGCCGAGCCCATCGTACCGTAGCGGAAGTATAATTTGCCTTTTCTATACATTGCAGAGTGTGTCGGAAAAACTTTTCAAAGTTAGCAAACAAATTCGTAAGCCGGAAAAGTTTTGACTGAAAACTTATCTACAACGGTGCTATTTTTACTAACCGTAGGTTCAACTGGCAAGTGCAAAGATAGCGATTTGTTTGAAGAATTCGGTC
>CAJTMY010000019.1 GCA_910577355.1 uncultured Muribaculaceae bacterium | reverse complement strand
GGGGGGCAGTTTCTTTGACCACGACGGGGTTAATTTAATTGAGTTTTTCCAATAAGCTCCGAAGTTATCGTCGGTGACAGGAAAACGACCTCAGTCCGACACTATATAAGTGATGAGGATTTTCCTAAAGCCGCATATTACGCCATGCTCGCACGGGGACACTGGGGCATTGAGAATCAGCTGCATTGGCATCTTGATGTCACGTTCAAGGAAGATGCATGCCGTTCTCGTAAAGGCTTCTCCGGACAGAATCTTTCTATGTTGAGGAAACTCGCTCTTCAGATAGCCAAAGCCACGCCCGACAAGAAAATCAGTATCAGGAAGAGGCTATATCGCGCTTCCTTAAACTCTCAATATTTATTACAACTTCTAAACAACTTCAAATTTTGATGCGGTTGCCCTGGGTTGGATATTTCCAATGCACAGACTTCAAAATTATTGGAAATAAAATCTACGATTGTGTCATTGTCCGGGTCATATACTCGCACAAATCTCATGTCCTCCGGATAAAGTCTGCTGGACTTATACCCGGCGACACGAATACGCGAGTCTTCTATGATACCGGTTTTCGTATCGCCAGGTATTTCCATTTGCTCGACAGTTGCAAATTTCATATTCTCTTTCGGACGGGATACCCAAAATGCCTGCGATTGATGGAACTTGAACAAAGCTTTGAAGTCAACATAAGCCTTGTCCATCACATAGAAAGCGAATGGTTCCGGCGCGAGCATATCAAGTTCGTTACTGTCATGCCATTTCCCATCAGTAATATGGATATTGGCAGGGATGCTTCCTCGCAAATCAAGCAATGTGTGCATCTTGACGGCTCCCTTGCTGTATTTGCCCAAAGCCCACGCCGCGAGTTTTATGCTGGTGGATATGGCAGTGGAGTCCAACGCATAGACTACATTGTCTATCGTTATCTCGGACAGCCTGACCTTGGAATACATAGGTCTTACCAATCCGATGAGATAAGTCCCTAACCCTTCAAAAATTCGATAGTCCCGACTTTCGTTTGCCCGTGACAACGAGGTGTGGTTCACTGTTTTGCGAAAACCGAGGTGATATAGAAATTTTGAGTGGGCATCCAGACACAGACAGATATCCCGGAGCGAATCACATCCCGTCAACTGCCCGAATAGCAGATGAAGGAGGTGGTTGTAACTATTGAGATTCTTTGCGTGCCAATCTCCTTTATACTGTTTTACCAGTTTGTCAAACTGGTAACGTGGTATAAACTCGATGACCTGAGAGAACACAAATTTACCTTGATTCATAATCTTGATGCTTTGGAACAACAAGACTAATAAATCAATTTCAAATCAAAAAATCAATGTACTCTTGTATTTGACTAAATACTAGTATTTTAATAACAGTGGCTGGATTTTTATCGCACCACTACTATTTGTGATAATATTTTAGATGATATTGGCTTAATCCTTACGGAGCGTAACACATATTCCCCGTATCTTATTTCACCTTGTGACACTTTGAAATTTATCGCAAGTATGTTTTCAGCAATTATAGGTGGCCTATATTCAACAGAGAAAACCGAGCCAACATGGACGTTTGGCAAATCTGTATTTCTCTCGTATGAGCAATTTTGTAAGTTTGAGAGTTGTGAATTAAGCATTAACCCTTTCTCTATTTGCTGTCGTTTTTTTATTGCATTCCTTATCTCTTTTCTTTTTTGCTTGGCTCTTTCTGTTTCATACTTGTCATAGCCTTTAGGTCGCTCAGTAAATTCATATATTTCAGCTTTTGTAGATCGAGTTAGCTCAATTCTTTTGAGTACCTGCAAAATATCTACGGCTGAATTTGGATAAATACCACGTTCAAAACACAATTGGCAAAATTTAATTTTTAATTCATCAGTTTTAAATTTTTCTATACAATCTTTAAACGTATAACGCTCTTTTGGTTTTAAGACAGACAAATAACCCACAAGACGTTCAACGTCCTCCTGAGTTTTTGTTTGAAAATAAGAGAGCGGTAACCTACCCATATAGATTAGTATGTTATGCTATGTTGTAAATTTTAATTAGCCGATTCTTGATTTCATTGAAAGAGTAATTGACACTTAAATCTGACTTAAGACCTGAATTTATAACAAACACAAATGATTCTTTACGATAATACTTTTCGCCCACTCGTCTTAACGATTGTTCAATTGTATCAGCTTTCGCCAATAGACATACTAACTGATAATCCCTGTCAATCATTTGGGTGTTGTTATTTGGATGCGCTTTGGTGTTATGCTGAGTTGCTGTAAGCATAATAAGATTCTCAATATAGTGCGCAATTTGAGGATACTGTGCTTTCGGGAAGATATGGTGAGCGTGAGTCGCTGACCCATTTGCCCACGAATCATGCACCTCGCTCTCTTTCTGAATCTTCTTCAGCAGATTCGTAGCTTTTTGAACGTAGTAAGAATTATAGGCTTCTTGTTGTTCGTCAATTTGTTCCTCGGCCGCTTCTTGACGTGTAACTGATTTCTCCTTGTTCAAATCCCGCCAATTCTTACGGTTGTACATTAAATCGGAGAACATTCGAGCCTCTTTCCCACTGCTGCCGGGGACATTGTGTTCAGCTGCCAACACATTCAGCACCTTGTGGAACATTCGATATATGTCTAATTTGGATTGTGTTGGAGTATTACCGCTTATCAAACGATAATACCTATCATATAATTCGTTTTTGGCAGCAACACGATTATCGGTTACATTATGCAAGTATTCTTCAAAATATCTCCAAAAACCACTATCTTTTAAAACCTTTGAAAAGTAACAATATAGGAAGTTATATGAGTTTCTTTCACGTCGGGAAATATAATCCAATAACTCCTCATTCTTTATTGAGTATGTGGTTGGACGTGTCGAGGAATTCGCATCAAGAATCCCGGCTGTATGGAATAGCTTTAATGGCTGCGAGAACCATTTGTTGTATTCATTCTTTGCCCTTTTGTCATCAGCATACGGCTTATTGAATACCACTCGACAATTATGTTTGAAATATTGACTTTGCCAAATGTCATTAGCCGTAAATGTTGGGTGAGAGGCTACGATGTTTAGTATGCAGTCTGCCAAGAAACAAACGATGTCCGGCGTACACTTTTGGTCAACGTACCTCGAATCATGCGACTTTCGTATGTCGAAATCAAACTCGTTCAAATATTCGTTTATTGCTTCTCTCATGATTCTGCATTTATTTGTTTTCCAAAGAAAAATACGGAATTATTGTCAATGTTCAAAGAACGTGTACCCAAGTTTCGCGCTATGGCGTAAAATTGGATAAAATCATCAGTGGCATAAAATTCAAGATCTTTTGCCGTGATTGTTTCTTTAGGATCTGATAAGGATAAAATAGCAACAGAACCGTCTGCGATGCAATCCGTTGGTAAAAAACAAGCTCTTGGATTATACGTTAAGTTCGGGAGTAATACACACTCCGTATGATTCAGAAATTTTGACACATCGAAAGATGAAACATCATCTACATAACAATCATAATCAGGAATGTCAATAATCTCATTATTACCTATATTCTTTGATTTAAGAACCCGAAATTTTCCTTTCGGTTTTGTAACAGCCTTGGTGATTACCCTGTCTCTATATGATTTAAAAATGCCAAAAGTCATAGAATTGGCTATCATATCGAAATCCTCATTTCGATAAAGAAGCCAATAAGGGAACGTAGAATCAGTAATATACTTTTGCGAAAGCCGACGAACTGAATTATTGATATATGAATAAATCAAAGTTTCGTCAGATTTTCTATTAGTATTTATTGTAAATGATACAGTTTCAATTTTAACACCTTTGAATGCCTTTTCTCCAAAATCAATAATATGGGATATTGAATAAGAATTCATTATCTCACGAGTTTTATTGAATTCCGGCGCATTTATTATGCTTTTAGGAACTATTAGAGAAACATATGAACCCAACTTTATGGCTTTTTCCACAAAGAATGCAAATATATTATTTGTATCTTTATTGATTGCATCAGCCTTATATTTGGTAGCCAAAGATTTCTCTTTGATCAATTTCATGTAAGGGGGATTGCCAATTACAATATCGTATTTTTTATCAAACTCAAGTAACAAGAAATCGCCCTCAATAAAATTAATCTTGACATTGGCTGGAATATTGATATGCTGGAGCATTTCTTTTAGCAATAGTATTGAGGTAGGATTTATATCCACAACATCAATCGTTACATTAGAAACATTCGCATATCTATCAATTAAAGCGGGCAAAAAATTCCCCACGCCGATTGAAGGCTCCAAAATAGATAGTGTAGTAAAGTTTTTTGCTTCTGGCAAGTTATTGACAATGCTGAAACAAATATCTTGGCGAGTATAATATGCAGCAGTGTTATCCCTCTCTGAATTTGCCATTTCTACTATTCGAGAAAGACGAGAGAAAGATGCCTTACTTTGACGAATATATCTAATTATTCGTTCTGGAGTCCCTAATTGGTTTTCTTTTACTAATGCAAGCGCATCAGCATTTGTAAAAGTTGGACGTTCAAGATATTTACGAATTTTGTTAGCTATTTGTCTAAATATAATCGTCGGAACAGCTTCTCCAAGATTTTGCCTTATGTTCATTTCCTCCCTTTTAAGAAAAGCCTGCTTTTCTTTTATTGGGAGAGCATTTAACTGGTCTAATGGTATATCAGTCCACTGGAAAGAATAAGGGACTGACATCATAAGCATTACTTCCCGAATACTAAATACGCGGTTGTCGGTTGGATGAACAGTATTTTGACTCGCCATAATGTCATTGCGAGTATGGATACAGGGCGCAACTTTATCCCAATACTGTCGTGTATATTTATCGCCATTTTTCTTGGCATTATAGACAACAACACCATTCTTGACCGTATGAGGTATTCTTGTAATATCTTCATTGTCAAATGCCGATTGCCCCTCCTTAATTTCAGAAATCCACGACTCCATATGAGGCGCATATTTTCTGAAATTATGATATATGTCATCGGAGGAAATCTCTCCCATCACAGTAAGCGAAGGGAGATGTCCAATCGTTTCTCTAAGTGTCTTTTCTGCTGCCTGTGTAGGAAAAATATCAAATGGAGCGATGTCTTGTAAATCCTTTCTAACACCTATAACAAGTGTTCTCGTTCTGCTTGACGGGCAACCATAATCTTTGAAATTCACAATCCTATAAAGGATATTGTAATGACCGCCTAAATTCATAGAGATTGCCTCTTGAATTGTCTTATCCTTTCCATCAATATCTGTACATATTGAATTTAAGAATGCACGGACATTTTCAAAGATAAAGAATTTGGGCTTTACCTCCTGAGTTATCTTTATGGATTCTACGACCAAGGAATTTCGCTTAAGTTCATCACCTTTCTTATGATTGGCAACGGACATTCCTTGACATGGCGGAGTTGCAATCAGAACGTCTAAATCATCAACGCCAAAGCATTCCTTCCATACTTTCAATTCATGAAAAACTTTATCTTTTGTTTCTGGAAGAGTCATGTCACCACAAATGTAGCCGGATGACAACATACATTTGTCGTTGTACTTCTGAATCTTCAAGCGACGTTCTAATAATTCAACCGTGGCAATACAACTATACCCTGCCTCTTTGAAGCCATAGCAACCTATACCGGCACTGCTGAACAGACTGACATAAGATTTTATGCCGTAGAGTGACTTTTTCTCTGCGACAATCGCTTCGGCTACCTCATCGGGTATGTCGTATGTTTTCGTCTTTTTGCTCACGGTAAGACTTCCTTTGGCGAAAACAAAAGAGCCTCCTTATAGTTCTGACAGGCGACCAAGCCTTTATGCGACTACAAGGAAGCTCCTTTATATGTTGAGATAATCTATTTTATCATGTCGTGGTCTTTGTCAGTCTACTGCGCATAGTAGATTGCAAAGTTACAAAAAATTTCGCTTCATTCCATCGAGAATCGCAAATTTAATTTTAGCTCGCACCCACAAAAGCTGCAAAATCTCCTAAGTTTCATCATTTTACCGAAACATAGGCCGAAAAGTGGTTTTGGGTGCTATTGGCTCTAAAGCTGCCCTAGAAAATATAGTTTCAAAATGAAAAATCAAAGACAGCATGGGACGCTCGTTTCATTGAGCTTTCATAGGCTGGTTTTATGATTAATCCTCTGGGTGACCATTCAGTCAATCAGTCGTTCAAATGACTAATCATTCAATCATTTAAGTGATTAATCACTTTGTCATTTAATCATTCAGTCATCAAATCATTTAGATGATTAGTCATTCAATCACTCAATCATCTAATCATTTGTTCAAACGTCCAGATATTCCATCTGTCAGTACATTCATATTTCAATACAATCTTACATCAATACTTCTATATGTTCATACGTCAGTACATCATTACGTCATGACATTAGTCCATAAATACGTCATGACAATCATACGTCAGTCCGTCAATGAATAACTATGTCATTGCATCATTACAGTCTACTTGCAATCAAGGATTCAATCTATAACTGGCTATCGTAATGGCAATTAACCCACTTGCCTTATTGAGAATATTGTATATCTGCTGTTGTATTATCAACTATATCTCGCCGAGATTTATCATTTCTTCATCGCAAAGAGTATGATTCTGCCCATATTGAATCGCAGACCTATTGAACCGAGGGCATTATCTCGGTTAAAGACATCTTCTCTGCCTGAAAGCCACTCTAATTCGGTGTTGTTTAGTCTTCAACTAATTGTCTCATCCGCAACGAGATTCTCAAGAATCGGCAAGGTATGTTTTGAGCAGCGCGAAATTGATTTAGCTGCTCAAAACCCTTGCCGAATGTTAGGTTGGTCTTACTCCAAAGTCGTAATCCCCATTGCCGATTTTTCACACTCCATCTTTGCAAAGCATTTTTTTCTCATTGCAATGTTGCTCTACAAATTGGATATGAAGAGGCCGTGCAAACATTGTCTTGGAGTGACGAAGATTGCACGACCGGTTAGTAATGTTCGATTGATTATAGGGCGATTTCAGATGTAGAACAACCAAACTGAGACGGATGCACTGACAACATACTGCCATATTTATGCCAATATGCTGTCAGTGCATTATCACTCGTAATCTAGTTCCGGGAGGCTGTTGATTGCCTTGTGTTTCAGTTCATCGACAACACGCAGATATTTTTCCGTCATTTCTATGCTGGCGTGACCCATCAACGATTGCACCGTCTTGATATTCGCTCCTCCATTGAGAATGTTCACAGCGAAAGAGTGGCGCGCGCAATGCCATGTGATATGCTTTCCTATTCCTGCCGCCTTTACCCAAGCATCCAACTGCTTCACGCAAGTTGACCATGTAGGCAGCGAGAAAATAAGTTGTCTGCAATCTCCCTGCACTTTCGGTTCTTCGATAATCTTATGCAGCATCGGACTTAACGGCGTTACCACACTGCTGCTTTTGCTGCGCCCTGCAATCTTGCTCTGCTCGAATTTCAGCAAGCCGGAGGCCAAATCCACATTCTCATGTGTGAGCCGACTCACATCACGCCATCTGATACCTGTATAGAGGCTGAATAGGAACGCTCGCCTTATGTCGGGATAGCTCCCGACGAAAGGTGTAGAGGCAAGTTGCCTTATCTCGTCAAGCGTCAGAATCTGCTTCTTGATTGCATAGGCATCCTTGCGCATTGCGATACCCTTGCACGGATTCTTTTTCATCAACCCTTCTTCCACGGCTGTGGTGATGACTTTCTTGAACAGTCCGTATGTTCGCGCACCACCGTCGCCGATAGATACCTTTTTCAGATACTCTACATATCCGCTGACCATTTCAGGAGTCAACAAATCCATACGGAGGAAATCGACATACTTCTTATATCTTGGCATACTGCCGAGATAGTCTATGAAACGGCGGTATGCCGTGCCTAAGCCGATACGGGTTGAACGGGCATACACCTCATCTTCCCGATGCTTACGAAAGTAGCGGAGCAAGTCCACCTCCTTATCCTTTTTCAGCCGATATCCTTCGCGGTCTTCAAGGAATTCTTGTTCACGCTCAAACCGTATCTTCTCGGCAAGTGCGAGAGTATTGCGATTCTGTGTGCGTTCCTGTGGTGAGCGCGGATGAACCCAAATGTAAAGATTCAGATTTTCGCGCTTACGGTTATGCTTGATTTTGTATTTCGGCTTACCGACCATTGCCCCGGTTGTGTAGAATACCTGATTGCCCTCGTCATCGACAACAGGCGATTCAGAGCGACCGAGATAATACTCAAGGGCAAGACTTGCCCGACCGTCTTTGAGGACAGTCTGAACGAGTTTTGGATTCTGTTTGTTCTTTGTTTCGATTTTTGCCATAAGAGCCTAATTTTGTGTTTATACGCAAAGTTAGTGCGAACTCATAATCCGCAAAAATCGCCCTATACAACTATTAACAACTGAATCGTACAAATTGTGTACTGAATGCGAAAATTCCCTCAAATCACCCCAATTCCAGCCAAAATCAAAATTGCATAATCCGCTGATTAACAGCGAAAAGAAAAAGACAGCAAATATTCAAATAATCCCTCCCAACTCTTGCGAGAATTTCAGACGGTCAAGAATCAGCGCGGATAAACGCTTTCTTATTATGTTCATACATCCCGCCGCACTTAACCCCCGTCCGGGGATAGGCTCGGATTAACCCTTCCCTACCGGCGTGGTCTGCAATGCGGTATGCGGTTGCAAAGTTATTGATTATTTTTTGTTCTGTCAAGCCTTTATTAAAAAATCATAAATATTTTTTTGTTGATTGCCCCACACGGATTCCTCAGATTTTCACAGATTTATTTTTTTTGGGTGGACACACCTCCAGTAGAGTCGCGGCCTGCCGCGACTGCCGCTATGCTATCCGCAATGGTGTAGACCGGATGGCGGGGCGTGCGAAACAATCCGACGCGGGCACATCAGAAGAGGCTCCGTAGGAGCCGGGCGAATAGTAGGCAGGGGCAAGCGCCCCGTAGGGTGCGCGCAGCCCCTGTATAGCAGCCCCTGTATATGGTCGGATTTTTATTGATTGAGCTGCGTTAGCTGCGACACAGCGTTTGGAGTGTCGCAGCTACGCAGCTCAAATCGTTTACCACAGCTACGCACCCCTACGGGGCGCTTGCAGTGGCCTACTGTTCGCCCGGCACCTAAGGCGCCTCTCACCCCGAAGGCTACATTCAATCTGAGTGAATCTGTGGAATCAGTGTGGGGTTGATTCGAATCGCGCTATCGCCTGGGCGACGGCATCGTCGTTGTTGGTGCCGATCACCACATCGGCGATGGCCTTTACCTCGGGCAGGGCGTTGCCGACGGCCACGGCCACGTCGGCCATGCGGAGCATCGGTATGTCGTTGAGGTTGTCGCCGAAGGCCACGAGGCGGTCGGCGTGTATCTTGCGGCGCAGACGCTCTATACCGGCGGCCTTCGACACACCGGGGGCGAATATCTCGAGCAGCCACAGACCGGGGGTGTAGGTATCCTTGTAGTAAGATATGTAGCAGTCGCTGTCGCGCCGCAGACGCTCGGCAGCCCCCACTATCATGTCCTTTGTGCCCATGCCGAAGAACAGCACCACCCGGTCGCACGCCCCGGCAGGACATGCCTCGCCGAGGTGGAAGGTCTTCAACTTGAGATGCGCACGCTCGTCGACAAACTTTCGTTCGGCCACCGACAACTCTTTGCCCCGGTGATACACATCGAGGTGCGAGCCGTCGCGCTGCACATAGCAGAACGGTGTGACGCCCTCCTCGCCGAACACCCGCAGCATAAGCCGCACATCCTTTTCGGGCAGCAGGTGCATGTCCTCGAAGCAGTGGTGTACGCGGCTCCACAGTGTCGCGCCGGTCATCACCACGAGGTCGGCGGTAGTATATGTATCGGCAAGCAGCGGCTCCACGGTGGCGGGAGTGCGGGCGGTAGCCACACTTATGGCCACGCCGCTGCGGCTAAGTTCGGTGATCAGCCCGGCCGAGCGCGCCGACACACGCCCCTCGTCGTTGAGCAGCGTACCGTCAAGATCTGTTATATATAGCGTTTTCATACCGCAAATTTACGCCAAAACATCAGAAACGGCAACTCGGAGAACTATTTCAGCTCTAATTCAATATCTTCTATTGAGGGTAAGGAACTCTTGAACTCGTCGGGTATAAATTTCGTTAGTTGAAATTCCGCCACCCCAATAGGTTGTGACGATGATTCGAGGGCGTATTGGGCAAGTACATTGTCTTTATCCTTGCATATCAGCAGTCCTATTGTCGGATTATCATGTTCGGTTTTAAGAATATGGTTGACAGCCGTCATATATGTTCCAAGCTGGCCGATATCGCCTGCTCCGAATGTCGCGGTCTTGACCTCTATAACACAATAGGCATGTAGCCGCACGTTATAAAACAGTAAATCAATAAATTGCTCGGTATGACCCACTTTCAGCCTATATTCCTCTCCAACGTATGCGAATCCCGATCCCAATTCAAGAAGGAATCTGGATATATTAGCCATAAGGGCCTTTTTCAATTCCCGCTCCTTATATGGCTCTGTCATTTCGGTGAAGTCGAAGATATAAGGATCTTTTGTAAGCTCTTGTGCAAGGTCGCTGTCCGGTGCAGGAAGCAGACGAGAGAAACTTGTCAATGCCTTTCCCTGTCTTAAATGTAAACCGGAATCAATAAATGATTTCAACACTCCTCTCGACCAACCGTCTTCTACGACTTTTCTGACATAGAACAATGCGGCATCATAGTCCGCCTTTGAAAAAAACTTGTCAATAATAATACAATGATGCCCCCATGGAATCGAGAACAATATTTCCGGCGGCATTTCAGATAAATTGCCAACAGCTTGTTGGCATATCCCTCCTTTAGAATTGCCAACAACTTGTGGGCAATTTGCATATGCCCGACTATAAAGCAGATACATCTTTTTCATATACTGCAAATTCTGTCTGGAAAATCCCTTGGCTTCGGGGATAGCATCATTAAGATCTTGGCTAAGATTTTTGTAGAACTCCGTGCCATATTTGTTTTCCGCATCCCGAGCCACGATATCGCGACCAAGCGACCAATAGAAGCGCAGCATCTCTTGATTGACCCGCGTGGCGGCCTTAATCTGACTGTTGCGGTATCGTTCTTTTAACTCCTGTATCCACCGGGAGTATTTGGCATCGTTTTTTATCAGTTTGCTCATATGCAAATATATAAATATTTCATACCGCAAATTTACGCCAAAACATCAGAAACTTCTCATCTGCTTCACGTTTTTTTCAAATATATTTCTTACCTTTGCGGCTGTATTGGTTGCGCCGCTGTCGTAGAGTCGACGTTCGCGGAGCAGTTGGGTCGCCGTGACCCGACAGGGAATCAGGTGTGAATCCTGAACAGTACCCGCTGCTGTAAGTCCCACCCCAAAAGTCTGTTGCATATCGCCATTGGCCATACGAAGCCGAGAAGGCGCAACAACGACCGGGACAAGTCAGAATACCTGCCGATACCGCACTCTTATCGCTTGCCTGCGGGATTATAGGCACAACATATCATCGGTGGATGCAATTCCGCTACAAATTCCGTTTATCCCGTAAGGCCATCCGACAGTTGTCGCGCCTATACGGGATTTATCATACAAACTAATATAGAAAAAACATCCACCAATCATGAACATCCGTAAATTCTTCAGTCTCTCGATTGCCTTCGCTACTGCGATGGCTTTCACCGCCTGCTCCGACGACGACGATCCCAAGCCCAATCCCGGCCCGGATCCTGAGTTGACCTCGGGTCTCTATGTGATATGTCAGGGCAACTTCGGCTCGGCCAACTCGTCCATCTCTTTCTACGACCCCGAGGCCAACACATATGCCGGCGAAGTATTCGCCAACACCAACAAGATCCCTCTGGGCGAGCTCGCACAGTCGATGACCATCGACGGCGACGACGCATGGATCGTAATCAACAACTCGCACATCGTATATAAGACCGACGCCGACGACCTCGAGCTCGAAGGCAGCATCACCGAGGGCCTCAACTCGCCCCGCTACTTCCACAAGGTGAGCGACGGCAAGGCATACATCACACAGCTGTACAGCAACCGCATAGCCATCGTCGATACCGACAAGCTCAAAGTCACCGGTTACATAGAGGTGCCCGGCATGGACGTGGCCACCGGTTCCACAGAGATGATGGTGCAGCACGGCAAGTATGTGTATGTCAACTGCTGGAGCTATCAGAAGTCGGTGATCCGCATCGACACCACCACCGACAAAGTGGACGCCTCGCTCGAGGTGGGGCTGCAGCCCAAATCGATGGTAATGGACAGGAACCACGACCTGTGGCTCCTCACCGACGGCTCGTATGAGGGTTCGCCCATCGGCCACGAAGCTCCGCGCCTTGTGAAAGTCACCACAGCCGACTTCAAGGTAGCCGCCACATACGAGATGACGATGAACGACTATACCCCGGCACTCGCCATCAACGGAGCCGGCGACCGCCTCTACTTCATCCGCAACGACGTGTACACCATGTCGATAACCGACAAGGCTCTGCCCGACAAGGCTCACATCGACTGCAAGGGTAACTACTACTACGGCCTCACCGTAAGCCCGGCCAACTCCGATATCTACATCGCCGACGCCATCGACTACGTGCAGCCCGGTCGCGTGCTGCGCTACAACGACAAGGGTACACTCACCCAATCCTTCCCCACCGGCGTGGCTCCTCAGAGCTTCTGCTGGTACAACACCAAGTGAAACGCCTTACACTCACATTAATAGTCTTTTCTGCAGCCGCACTGTTCGCTGCCGGACAGGAAACAGACAATGTTTCCGAGCCGGTGGCGCTGCGCGGCATAACCGTCGCCACACGGCGTGTGGCCGAAACAGGCCGGCAGGAGATACACATCGACAGCGCCGCGCTACGCGAGAGCGTGGCACTGTCGCTCGCCGACGTCCTCGGCTTCAACTCCTCGGCCTATATCAAACATTTCGGACGCGCCACACTGGCCACCGTATCATTCCGCGGCACATCGCCGTCGCACACACAGGTTACCTGGAACGGCATGCGCATATCGTCGCCCATGCTCGGCACCACCGATTTCTCGATGGTGCCCGGCTACTTTGTCGACGACGCACGGCTCGTGCACGGCTCGTCGAGCCTCACCGAGACCGGTGGCGGCATCGGCGGCCTTGTACGCCTCGGCACATCGGCCCGCACATGGCTGCCCGAGGGCTTCTCGGCACAATATGTGCAGGGTGCCGGCATGTGGAGCACTTTCGACGAATTCTTGCGCGTGGGATACGGCACGGGGCGTTGGAGGGTAAGCCTGCGCACGTCTTACTCCTCGTCGCCCAACGACTTCCCGTTCACCAACCGCGACAAGAAAGTTCTCGTCTATGACGACGACAACAAGGTGATCGGCTCCTACCATCCGCGCGAGCGCAACCGCTCGGGAGCCTTCAAGGACTTTCACGCCCTTGCCTCGGCATCATACGACGCAGGCCGCGCAGGCCGGTGGAGCATCGACGTCTGGTATCTGAGCAGCAACCGCGAGCTGCCACTGCTCACCACCGACTATTCGTCCAACGCCTTCGAGAACCGCCAGCGCGAGCAGACTCTCCGCACCGTGGCCTCTTGGCAGCGCTCCTCGCCCACAATGGCATTCAGGGCACGCACCGGCTACATACACACGTGGCTCGCATACGACTACCGCCGCGGCCTCGGCGGCGACGTGTTCACCACCCTAACCCGCTCGCGCAGCCGCGTCAACACTTTCCATGCCGCCGCCGGATGGTCGTGGTATCCGTTCGACAGCTGGCTCTTCACCGCCGATGTCGACGCACACCGCCACAACGTCGAGAGCTACGATTATGCCCTCGGCGCGCCCGGCTCCGACGTCATACCGGGCTACAGCCGCTCGCGCATGGAGCTGTCGGCGTCGCTGTCGGCCAAATGGCGCCCCGTGAAGCGCTTCGGTGCCGGAGTGCTGCTGCGGCAGGAATCTTTCGGCTCAAAAGTCGCCGCCCCGGTGCCGGCACTTTTCGCCGACTATATCCTGCTGCCGTCAATCGGCCTCACGGCCAAGGCGTCGGCCTCGCGCAACTACCGCTTCCCCACCCTCAACGACCTGTACACCATACCCGGCGGCAATCCCGACCTGCGTCCCGAGCAGGGATGGACATACGACACGGGGCTATCATCACAGTTCACCCTCGACGGCGCACATACCTTCTCGGCATCGGCGGGATGGTTCGATTCGCGCATCACCGACTGGATACAGTGGCTGCCGTCGCCCAAGGGCTTCTACGTGCCGTCGAATGTAAAGGAAGTGCACGCCTACGGCATAGAGGCCGAGGCCGCCGCCGGCATAGTTCTGCCGCGAGGCTGGAAGCTCGATATATCGGCCAATTACACCTGGTCGGCATCCATCAACTGCGGCGAGCCGGTCAACGACGCCGACCGCAGCACCGGCAAGCAGCTGCCATACGTGCCCCGGCACTCGGCGTCGGCCGTGTTGCGTTTGGGATGGCGCGGATGGGAGCTTGCATACAAGATACAGGCCTACAGCGAGCGCTTTACCATGTCGAGCAACGAGCACACCATCACCGGTCATCTGCCCGGCTACTCGCTAAGCAATCTGTCGGTTGACAGGTCTTTGCAGATTCTCGGCCTGCTGTGGCATGCCAAAGCCGCCATAAACAACCTGTTCGACGCCGACTACCGCACCGTGCTCTCGCGCCCTATGCCCGGCATCAACGTCGAATTTTTCCTTTCGCTCACAATCTGATAATCCGGCCTCACAGACCCGCCGGTATCCGCATGATTAAAAAACGTTAATTCATACGGATACTCGGTTTTTTTTGGTAAGTTTGCGTTATTATACAATGCTACAATAATAACCAAAAGCATGGCTGACAAGACACCCGCCCCCAAGAAAACACGCCGCCGCAGCCCCAAGGTGCTGCCCATCATAAAAAATGATCCATGGCTCGAGCCATACGCCGAAGCCATCACCGGCCGTCATAACGACGCCATCGCCGTAGAGAAACGCCTCACATCGGCCGCCGGCTCGCTCAGCGAGTTTGCCAACGCCCATCAGTACTTCGGACTGCACCGACTCGCCGACGGCTCATGGACTTTCCGCGAATGGGCTCCCAATGCCACTGCCATCACCCTTGTAGGCGACTTCTCCGAATGGAAACCTGCCGCAGCATACGCCCTTCATCCGATAGGCAATGGCGTATGGGAGGGAGTATTTCCGCCGCAGGCATTCGTCCACGGGCAGCATTACAAGATGCTTGTAGAATGGCCCGGCGGCTCGGGCGAGCGCATTCCGGCATATGCCACACGTGTGATACAAGATCCCGTCACCTATCTCTTTTCGGCTCAGGTATGGGCTCCCGAAGAGCCATACCGCTGGAGCACCGACAAGTTTGTTCCCGATACAAAGCCACTGCTCATATACGAATGCCATATAGGCATGGCACAGGAGCGCGAGGGCGTGGGCACATACGACGAATTTCGCGAGCAGGTGCTCCCGCGTGTCGTGCGCGACGGCTACAACGCCATACAGATAATGGCAATACAGGAACATCCATATTACGGCTCGTTCGGATACCACGTGTCCAACTTTTTCGCGCCGTCGAGCCGCTTCGGCACGCCCGATGACCTGCGCCGTCTCATCGATGCCGCCCACGCCGAGGGCATCGCCGTTATAATGGACATCGTGCACAGCCATGCCGTGAAGAACGAGAACGAAGGTCTCGGACGCCTCGACGGCTCTTACGACCTATACTTCTACGGCGACAGCCGCCGCGAGCACTCGGCCTGGGACTCGCTGTGCTTCGACTACGGCAAGGACGAGGTGATGCACTTCCTGCTCTCCAACTGCAAATACTGGCTCGAGGAATTCCGCTTCGACGGCTTCCGCTTCGACGGAGTCACCTCGATGCTCTACTACAACCACGGTCTCGGACAGGCGTTCGGAGGCTACGGTGACTACTACAACGGTGGACAGGACACCAACGCCATCACATACCTCACACTCGCCAACAAGCTTATACATCAGGTAAATCCCAAGGCCATCACCATAGCCGAGGAGATGAGCGGCATGCCGGGGCTCGCCCTGCCGTTTGCCGAAGGAGGCATAGGATTCGACTACCGCATGGCCATGGGCATCCCCGACTACTGGATCAAAACCCTCAAGGAGAAGAAAGACGAGGACTGGCATCCCACATCGATATTCTGGGAGCTCACCAACCGGCGCGCCGACGAGAAGACAATATCCTACGTCGAGAGCCACGATCAGGCTCTCGTAGGCGACAAGACGATAATCTTCCGCCTCATCGACGACAAAATGTACTGGCACATGACCGTCGGCGACAACGACATGACCGTGGCACGCGGCATGGCGCTCCACAAGATGATACGCCTCGTCACCATCGCATCAATCAACGGCGGCTACCTCAACTTCATGGGCAATGAATTCGGCCATCCCGAGTGGATCGACTTTCCGCGCGAAGGCAACGGCTGGAGCTACAAATATGCCCGCCGCCAATGGAGCCTTGTCGACCGCGAGGATCTGCAATACAAATACCTCAACGAATTCGACAACGCCATGGTGGAGCTCGTGGGCGGCGTCTACAACTTCCAGGCACTCCCGGTGCGCAAGCTGTGGGAAAAGGACGACGACCAGGTTCTTGCCTTCATGCGCGGCGATCTCGTGTTCGTGTTCAACTTCAGCCCCTTCAAGTCGTTTGACGGCTACGGCATACTCGCCCCCGGGGGAGTGTACGATGTTGTGCTCTCCACCGACAGCCCGCGCTTCGGCGGCTACGGCAACATCGACGAGTCGGTGGAGCACTTCACACAGCCCGACCCGCTCTACACGCCCCACGGCGTAGAGTGGCTCAAGCTCTACATCCCCGCCCGCTCGGCCATGGTGCTCCGCAAACACAAGCCAAGCCGCCGATCCGCCAAGAAATAAATCGAAAAATGCGCCATGTATAAAAGCTTGGCGCATACTTAACTTTTAAGTGAATATATTTGTTATATTCAAAAAGAGTGATTAACTTTGTATAGTTAATCTATAAGTTAAGATGAAACGGAAATACTCCATAGAACTGATTGAAGAACATGAAGCTGTAAATTATTACAGCATTATATTGGACAACGAGGAACTTTCCGAACTTGAAAAATTTTTCGAGAAATTTCCTGAAGGATGCGAATATGACGATGATATCGACTGGATAATCGCATGGCTTGACAAAATCGGAGAGACCGGTGCATTGGAAAGGTATTTTCGCTACGAAGGCCGATATGGCGATGGCGTAAGTGCTATTCCCATTGAAACCAGTAATCTGCGTCTCTATTGTTTACGATTGTCTGATAGGATTCTCATATTCGGAAACGGCGGAGTCAAAGACTGCGATGTCTGGCAAAACAGCGATTCTCTCTCAGATTATGTTGAAACCCTAATGGATACAAGCCGTTTCATAATCTCACGGCTGGCAAATGGCAAATTATACCTTGTAGACAAAGAAATTATTGGAAACCTGATCTTTACACGCGATGAAAAGAAGTAGCATAATCGAGGCTCACAGAGCTAAAGTCTTGCCCGATGCAAGACGACGTGTCGACTTGTCTTTTCTTATAGTCGACAGAATTCACTCAATACTTGAGGAACGGGGTCTCAAACAGAAAGACCTCGCCAATATGCTCGGAAAAAAAGAATCAGAAATAAGCAAATGGATGCGAGGCACTCATAATTTCACTATTGAGACTATTTCATCCATAGAAAATGTCCTCGGAATACCGATTCTTCAGATTGCCGGGATTTATCAATAAAGAAAACCATTCGACCAATGGATTATCGCATTTTTCCGCCCGAGGAGATTCTCGAGGCCACAGTAAGCCGGCTGCCGCTGAGCAAGAGCGTGGCGGCACGTGTGCTGATTCTCAACGCACTCACTCCCGGTGCTTCCGACGTCTCACCCGACGTATTGCCGGTATGTACGGATATCGACGTGCTGCGCGCCGCAGTGAACGTGCGCCGCGGCACTGTGCATGTGGCACATAGCGGCACCGCCATGCGCTTCCTCACGGCATTCTACGCATCCTCCGAGAGTTGCGATGTCGTCATCACCGGCTCCGACCGTCTGTGCGAGCGCCCGGTAGCTCCGCTTGTCGACGCCCTGCGGTCGCTCGGCGCCGACATCACATATGAGAGCCGCGAAGGATTTGCCCCGCTGCATATCCGTGGACGACGGCTCACAGGCGGCCATGTAAGGCTCGACGCCCGCTGGAGCAGCCAGTTCGTATCGGCGCTGTGCATGGTGGCACCGAGCATGGAGCAAGGCCTCAGCATCGATCTCGGCGGACAGATCCCATCACTGCCATATCTCAAAATGACCCTCGCCATGTTGCAGAACCGCGGTATCGACGCCCACACACAGGGATACACCGTGGTGGTGCCACACGGCACCCTCGACCGGGTAGAGCCGGAGGCCGAGCGCGACTGGAGCTCAGCCGCATTCTGGTATGCCATCGATGCCGCATCGGCGGGATGGATCACCCTCCGCGGCCTCACGGCCTCACAGCTGCAAGGCGACGCCATACTTGCGGAGATAGGACCGCGTTTCGGCGTGCTCACCGACTACGAAGGGGACGACGCCTGTCTCTCGGCAACACCCGACATATTCTCGCGCATGGACATGGACATGGCCGACTATCCCGATCTTGTCCCGGCCCTCGCAGTGGTATCATGCCTCGTGGGACTACCGTTCACATTTACCGGCGTATCCAATCTGCACCTCAAGGAGTCGGACCGCCTCAAAGCTCTCGCCGAAAACCTCCTGCGCCTCGGCATAGTCACCGAAACAGGGCCGGACAGCTTCGGATGGGAAGGTGAACGCATACCGATAACACAGATGCCCGAGATCGACCCTCATGGCGACCACCGCATAGCCATGGCATTTGCCGCAGCCGCGCTTTTCATACCGGGTCTCGTGATCCGCGAAGCCGATGTAGTGTGCAAGTCTTATCCGGGCTTCTGGGATGACCTGCGCGACGCAGGCTTCACCCTCGCCGACCCGTCCGAACCCATGCCGCAAGTCTCAGCCGAATGATGCTCGCACTCTACATCCTAGCCGCCATAATACTCGTCGGCCTCGTGTTGAAGCTTACCGACAGGTCTGCGGAAAATGATGGCAAGCCGTCCGAAAAGCCGCAGGAATGCTGCGGACAACACGCCGTATGCGAGCGCGACTCACTCATCATGACTTCCGACAAGATCGAATATTTCGACGACGAGGAACTCGACACATTCCGCGGCCGTGATGCCGACGAATACACAGACAGCGAGACGGAGCAGTTTCGCGACGTGCTGCTCACGCTACTGCCCGACGACATCGCCCCATGGGCGCGCTCCATACGCCTGCGGGGCATCAGCCTGCCACGGGTGGTGGAGCAGGAATTACTCATGATGGTGGCCGAGAACCGCGCCGCAAAAGCACAATGACACAATGCTTCAACTATTCGACTACACATTCTTTACCTACGCCTTCATAGGCGTGATACTCATAGGCATAAGCTCGGCGGTTATAGGCACATACATCATCACCCGGCGCCTCGTGGCCATCTCCGGAGGTGTGACACACGCCTGCTTCGGCGGCCTCGGTCTGGGATACTATCTCGGCATCAGCCCGGTGCTTATGGCCGGAGTATTCGCTGTGGCATCATCGATCGGAGTCGAATGGGCCTCGTCGCGTTTCAGGCTGCGCGAAGACTCGGCCATCGCCGTCATATGGACGGTAGGCATGGCCATAGGCGTGATGTTTGTATTCCTCTCGCCCGGCTACGTCCCCGAGCTCAACTCCTTCCTTTTCGGAAACATACTCACCGTATCGCGTGCCGACCTGTGGGCTTTCGGCATATACACCCTGCTGCTCTGCATCTTCTTCGTATGGAAATACAAGCAGATCGTGGCCTGCGCATTCGACCGCGACTTCGCCTGTGTCATCGGGCTGCCCGCACGGTTCATCACCTACACCATGACAGTATTCGTCGCCATTGGCATCGTGCTCACAATCCGGCTCGTGGGCATAATGCTGCTGATGGCGATGTTCTCCCTGCCGATAATGACCGCCGAACTGTTCACCCGCCGGTACGGACGCATAATGCTCTCGGCAGCCGCCATATCGGTGGCATGCGCTCTCGCGGGTCTCATAGCCGGTTGCTTCATCGACGTGCCATGCTCGGCATTCATCGTTATGGTCAATGCCGCCGTATTCATTCTTTCAAAGATCACCGTCACCATAATGCGCCGATAGATGAGACTCCGCCTGCTTGCCGTGCTGCTGACTGTGGCTGCGACAGCCGCGGCGGCTCCCGTGCTGCGCCACTACGACACCTCCGACGGACTCTCTCACCGCAATATCCGCGACATAATGCAGGATTCGGCAGGCTACATGTGGTTTGCCACATGGACCGGCGTCGATCGATTCGACGGCTACGAGTTCCGCAATTTCCGATCTTTTCCGTCCGATGCCGTGAAGCTCGACAACAACCGCATCGAGCGTCTCGCCGCCGATCCTGACGGCAATATAGTAGTGGAGACATACAGCGGCCACCGCTACCGCCTCGACCCCGTAGCCGGCACATTCAACATCGCCGGCGACTGCACCGGACTCGCTTTCGGTAAGGATCGCCCGACCCACAGGCCGAGGCCCGAACTGGCCGAATACCCTGTCGACAGTCCGCAGAGCTATGTCGACCGCGACGGCAACCTGTGGATAGCGCGCAACGGCGGCATCGACTTCGTGACCACCGGAAATCCGGCATTCACATTTCTGGACAGCACCCCGCTCGACAGCATCGGCGCCGATATCCACGCCGTATACGCCGCACCCGACGGGCGGATATGGGCAGCCTCGCGCGACACCCGCATAATGATATACGATAACGATGGCACCTATATAGGCAACCTCACGCCAGCCGGTCGTATTGTACCCGACCCGTCGGCTGCAAGCGGAGTCAAGGCATATTCATTCATGGCCGATGCCGACGGGCGTATGTGGATAGGCACCAAATCGCAGCGGCTGCTCATACTGTCGCCACGCGAGCCGCTCGACTGGTCGGCAAGGCAATATCTGCCCGGCGACACCCCCGGCAGCCTCCAATGCGCCGACATCTACGATATCAAGGCCGACAACGCCGGCCGAATATGGCTCGCTACTTTCGGCGGCGGCATAGCCCGTACCGATATTGCTTCCGACGGCAGTATCAGCTTCGCCCACAAAGCCCCGTCGTCGCCCGGCAAAGGCATGCGTGTCAGACGCCTGCAGATGTTGCCCGACGGGCTCATGATGGCAGCCGCCACCGACGGTGTAGCCGTTTTCAACCCCGATGACGAACTGTCACGGCCTGTGTTTTTCAACCGCACCGAATCGTCGCGCGGCAGCTCGCTCAGCAACGACGATGTGCTTGACATGACACTCGCCGGCGACAACACCATCTACCTCTCCACCTTCTCGGGAGGCATCGATTTTGTGCACGCCGGTACGGATCTGCTCAGCGACAGCATAGTATTCGGCCACCGCAATATCCGCGACGGCCTGTGCGTCGATCCGGTACTGTCGCTCATCGAGGATACCGCCGGCTCGCTGTGGGTGGTGTCGACATTCGCTCTTGCCCGCTATGACGCGCAGTGGCGACTCATGTCGGTCTTCAACGGTTCAAACCTCGGGCGCGATGTGGAGTTCACCGAAGCCAAGCCTCAGCTCCTCCACGACGGACGCATAGTGTTCGGTATCAGCGGCGGCCTGCTCATAGTCGATCCCTCGCGGCTCGGCACCGTCCGCGACCCGGTTCTCGTAGTCAACAGTATCGACAGTCCGGCGGGGACACACCGACCCGATTCCGACGGTATCCTACGGTTGCAGCGCGGATGCCGCGACATCACCCTGCGTTTCGCCGCGCTGCAATACGACGGAGCCGATGCCGTGCGCTACGCATGGCGCCGGGACGACGGAGAATGGGCCGATCTCGGCCATGAACGTACCCTCCGGCTGTCGAGCCTGCCCGCCGGCACTTCCACAATATATATTCGCAGCACCGATCCATACGGTCGGTGGGCCGACAATACTATCGGTATCACCGTCGAGATACCGCGCACCGTAGCCGAGATAACATATATCTGCCTGATAGTGCTGTGCGCCATCGCTATTCTTGTCCTCGCATTTCGCGGCGCGGTAAAAGCCTCGCACACAAGAGCGCGGCGCCGGATGCTCGCCCGATGCCTCGATACGGCGTTGCGCGGCACAGCCGCACCTGCGGGCATCATAGGCCGTGTGGCGGCTGAGGTGGGGAGTCGCTATGCCGACGAGAATCTAAAGGCCGAGCATCTCGCCGCCGCCCTCGGCATGCCACGCAACGAGCTGAGGCGCCTCGTGAAGCAGGCCATAGGCATATCGGTCGAGGATTTTGTCCGCTTCGTGCGTGTGGGGACTGCATGCCGGATGCTCGATTCCGGCTGTCTCACCGTGGCCGAGGCAGCCTACCGATGCGGATTTCGCACTCCGCAGTACATGTCGATGGTATTCAAGGAGCAGACCGGTCTTACGCCCGGCGAATATCTGCGCAAGAGCCGCTCACCGGGTCGGAAATCTTGTAAGTGATTAAGCCTTTCGGCCTGTCGCGAGAATTTATTCCCCCTTGCGCGATAGATTTTCTTCCTCCGGCCATAGCCTGCGGATGTAACTTTGCGGCATCATCCACATACTTTTACCATGAACATATTCAAGAAAACAATGCTATCGGCCTTGGCCGCGCTCATGCTTCCCGCCGGCACGGGTGCCGAAACGCTGTACACCTGCGGCGACAGCACAATGGCCGACTATGCCACCGACGGTTCTACGCCCACACGCGGCTGGGGACAGTATTTCGGCACATTCTTCAAGCCCGGTATAACAGTCGTGAACCGCGGCAAGGGCGGTATGGACGTCCAGAATTTCTATTACAGCGACGGCTACTGGCCCGCTATCAAGAAATTGCTTAAACCCGGCGACTATGTACTGCTGCAGTTCGCCCACAACGACGAGAAGAACGGCGGCATGGACGGCCGGCTCCTCTACAAGTATTATATGGACAAGGGCGACACACAGGCTGCCGCCGCCGTAGATCAACGCGGATCTATACCCCACGACACATACGCCGCCACCCTGCGCACGCTCGTCAAGGAGATACGCGAGCTCGGCGCTACTCCCATCCTGGCATCATCGATATGCCGCATGAATTTCACCGCCGACGGCGACATACGCCGTGCGGCGCGCCACGACCTCGGCGACAGTTTCAGCATCCTCACCGCCGATGGCCCCGTCACAGGCAACAGTGTGCCCGCCGACGATCATTCGATGGACTTCCGCCGGCAGATGGAGATTGTGGCCGAAGATCTCGATGTCGACTTCATCGATCTCACCGAGGCCACCCGCGAGATGTTTACGGAATACGGACAGGCCAAGACCGCCGAGGTAATCAGCGACGGACAGGGCGGCACACACCTCAGCATGGCCGGCGCGGCGCTCATCGCCCGCCGTTGTGCCGAGATGATGGCCGAGCAAGGCATCCTCGCCGGCAAGATCGATGTGAGCGAGGCTGATCTGTCTGTCACTCCCGCCGACGGCAATCTCGGCGAGGCATATGTAGGAAATATCCTTTCAAAGGAATTCACGGTGACAGGCTTCGGACTGTCGCCCGAGAGCGGCAACGTCACCATCGCCACCGACGAGCCATTCGAACTGTCGACCGACAAGTCGCGCTGGACACAGAGCGTAACCATGTCGTACGACGGCGGCGTGCTGATAGGCAGCTTCTACGTCCGCACAACCCTCTCAAATCCCGGCGATATCACCGGCTCTGTCACCGTATCGGCGGGCAGCGCATCGGCTTCGGTAGATGTCCGTGCCTCAGCCCTGCCCATCCCCGGCAGCGGCGCCATGAGCGTCGCATGGCCGCTCACGTCGGACGAATCATTTGAACTTATCGGCGACGCCGTTCCGGTGGCGATGAGCCTCCACGGCCTAAAGGCCGACGGATACGACGGCGGCATCCGCCTCGTGCCCGTGGCCGGAAGCTGGCCCGCCGGCGACATCGACGAATCGCCCGACCGCTACATAGAGTTCGGCGTCACAGCACCCGAGGGAAAGACACTCAGCATCGACCGCATGGCGCTCTCCGTCGGCTCGCCCGACCTCGATATCATGCGCTGCCATGTAAGCTACTCCACCGAGCCCGGGTTTGCCAACCCGCGCACATTCCACTCGCCGGCCTCGATGGCAAAGGGCGACATGACCGATGTCTCGGCCGATGTGCTCGTAAACCTCGCCGGTGGCGAGACTCTCCTGCTGCGTGTCTACCCGTGGACACATGAGCAGGCAGCCACAGGCCACATCACCGTATCTGACGTGCGCATCAGCGGATATTCGGCCAACGCCTCCGCACCAGCCTCGCTTGTGTGGCCGCTCGACAAGGGCAAGGACAATCCGGCCTCGGCCGACACATCGAGCGGCGCATTTGCCTTCACCGGCCACTCGGTAGGCAATGACCTCACAATCAAGGGCACCAACAAGCCCGGCGGAGTCACCGGCACAGAGTATCAGCCTCTTACCAACAATCTGTCGGCCTACAACGACAATGCATCCGTCACTTTCACCTTGCGCCCCAAGGCCGGCATCACGTTCCGCCCCACGAAGGTATCGTTCTATGCCACCCGCAACGGCACCAACGGCGGCACTATCGAGGCCTCGCTCGAGGTCGATGGCACGCGCACAGTGCTCGGCACGAAACTCGAACCGCTGCGCAATAACGTTGCTCCCGGCCACAAACTGTTTGAATTTGATGTCGACGGCGTGGTGGTATACGACAACACCCTCACCCTGCGTCTCGCCATCGCCGCCCTCGGCAACACCAAGACTCTCACCATACACAGCGTCACCATCGAGGGCGAGGTATCGGGCACGGAGATAGATGTCCCCAAGTATTCGATATCGGCCACACCCTCGCTGCCGGAGGCAGGCTCAGTCACCGTGACACCGAATACCGCCCTTGTCGACGAGAACACCGAGGTGACAGTCGCCGCCACCGAGAATTTCGGCTACCGTTTCACCGGATGGACAGCCGGCGGCCGCACCGTATCCACCGACAATCCCTACACCTTCCCTGCCACGGTCGACATCGATCTTGTGGCCGAATATGAAAAGCTCACCGTATATCCGCTCGCCATTGCCATTGATGGCGGCGCACGCGACTACATGGTATCCGTATCGCCCGAAGGCCACATGATCGACGGCACACGATACTACGAGGCCGGCACCGACGTGATACTCAAGGCTTCGTCCAACCGCATCCTCACCTTCACCAACTGGGAGGACAACACCACCGCGGCCGACCGCGAGATACGCGTCGACGGGCCGAAAGACATCAAGGCTTCATACTCGGCCGACGACTTCATCGTGGGATGGGACTTCACCATCGACGAGCCGGCCACACAGCGCGCCGCCGACTTCCGCGCGCAGTCCGATAACGCCGGCCTGCTCTCGCTCCACAACGACCGGGGCACCGTATCGTCGTGGCTCTCGCGCGGCAGCTCGCGCGGCGACGAAAACGGACGCTACGCCGCCCGCATCTGGAAAGTGCGTGCCGACCGCCTTTTCTACGAGATATCTTTCTCGGCCAAGGGTTATTCCAATCTCCGCATCGCATCGGCTCTCAGCTGCACTTACAACACTTACAGCCGCTTCTTCGTGCAGTACAGCACCGATGGCAGCACATATGCCACCCTCGGCGAGATGGCTCCCGGCAACCGCTCCTGGACCGACGCCGAATTCGACCTCCCCGCCGCGGCCGACAACGCCGACCGCGTGTACATACGCTGGTATCCCGACTTCGACTCGCCGCTCATAGGCAACGAGACCGACTACGACGGTCTTGCCATCACCGACATATATGTACTCGCCGATTGCCTCGCCGATGATGACGATGTGCCGCCCGTACTCACCGCATCCATACCCGCTGACGGCGCCACAGGCGCCTCCACCACCGGCTCGGTAGTCCTCACATTCGACGAGAAAGTCGTTTCAGGCGATGGCACCGCAACCCTCGGCGGCACAGCGCTCACGCCGGTCGTATCGGGCAAGAGCGTGGTATTTGCCTACTCAGGTCTCGACTACAATACCCAGTACACGTTCAGCATGCCGGCAGGCGCGGTAACCGACCGCAACGGCAATCCCGCCCCGGCGGTGGAACTTTCGTTCACCACCATGGAGCGCCGGCAACCCGAACCACGCACCTACGACGCCGTGGTTGATATCGACGGCAACGGCGACTACACATCTCTTCAGGCAGCCATCGACGCAGCTCCCGCCGGGCGTGTGAAACCATGGCTCATATTCGTGCATAACGGCCGCTACAAGGAGCATATCGACATACCGGCCTCCAAGCCGTTCATTCACATCATCGGCCAGAACCGCGACAAGACCGTCATCTGCGACGACCGCCTGTGCGGCGGTGACAATGCCGTGCATGTGAGCGTCGGAGCAACCGTTGTGGTCAATTCCAACGACTGCTTCTTCGAGAACATAACCCTCGAGAACACATACGGTCACGAGCAGCAGAACGGCCCGCAGGCTCTCGCCCTCAACACCATAGGCGACCGCACCATCTTCAACAACGTGGCCATGCTCTCCTATCAGGACACATGGATCACCCCCTCTAAGTCGGCGCATCGCGCATACGTGAGGAACTCACTCATCGAGGGTGCCGTCGACTTCATCTACAACTCGGGCGACATCTACATCGAGAACACCACACTGCTCATCACCCGCACGTCGGGCGGATACATCGTGGCACCCTCGCACGCCGCCGACGTGGCATGGGGATACGTGTTCCGCGACTGCACAATCACCGCTCCCGGCGATCCCTCGAAGACAACCGTATGGCTCGGACGCCCGTGGCACAACTTCCCAAAGACTGTATTCCTCAACACACGCGCCGAGGTAAATATCCCGCCGACAGGATGGTATGAGACCATGGGCGGACTCCCAGCCATCTGGGCCGACTGGAACACCACCGATGCCGACGGCAACCTCCTCGACCTCTCGCAACGCCGCGACACATATTATTATACAGTGAAAGAAACAGGCGAAAAAGTATATGGCACCGCCAAGAACCACCTCACCGACGAAGAAGCCGCCACATATACCCTGCACAACGTGCTCTCCGGCTCCGACTCATGGCAGCCGGCGATCAAGACCGAGGCATGCGACGCACCCGTGGCAACGCTCGACGGAACCTCCCTCTCATGGCAGCCCGTCCCCTATGCGATCTGCTACGTGGTGACCGACGGAGACGAGGCCATTGACATCACCACCGACACCAAGATCACAGTCCCGGCCACTGCCGAGAACCTTGCCGTGCAGGCCGTCAACGAATTCGGCGGTCTCAGCGCCAAAGGCCCGGTGGACGGCACACAGGGCATCAAAAACACATTTGCCGTCGAATACACTCTCACAGGCATATACGACATCCACGGCCGCGCTTTAGCCACACCTACACGCGGCATCAACATTATGCGCTACACCACACCCGATGGCGGCACACGCATGGAGAAGGTGATAATCCGCTGACAATAAATTCAACCACAGCAGACATAAGGCCGCAGGCACCGTACCTGCGGCCTTATCATTGTATAAAACACTTGGCAGCACAATCCTTTTTTTGTCAAAACGACATTTATAATGTAAAAAAGTGTCGAAAAATTTGGATTCACGTTAAAATTGCTTTATCTTTGCGGCAGTAGATTCTTGAAAAGCATATTACAAATATTCCATTCAATATTCACACCTAACTTCAAATTGCTAATGAAAAAAGCATTTACCCTCGCTCTTGTCGGAGCGCTCGGACTGGGAGCGGCAGCAGTCGCAATCCCGGCAGCGCTGTCAAACGTGGCTCCTCCGGCACTCGCAGCTGAAACCTCGTTGCCGATCGTACCCGACGATATTCCATATACCGACGGATTCAGTGCGTCGTGGAATCCCGAGCTCAACGGCTTCGACATCACTATCAAGACTCCCAAACAAGGCGGTTATTATGATGAGAACGACAATTATCAGCGTGTCGACCTCACCGTTATCGACAAGGTCGTTGTAAGCCGTAGCATCGGATATAGCGGCGACCCCGTCGAAGTAAAGGTCTTCGAGAATCCTCCGGTCGACGACTTCATCTCGTTTACCGACGTTATCGAAGATGCCGACAAAGATTCCGAATACTACTACAAGACAGTGATATATGTAGGCGAAAAGACCAACAGCTATCCTTCGTCCAAATTCGCCGGATACGCCCGCTCGCTCCCCGAAGCGCCCAAAGACATCACATACACCACAGTCAACGGCATGGCGCCCGTCACCATCAGCTTTACCGCCCCCGAGTACTTCAAGGAGAGCCGGGTGAAGATGAAAGAGAACATCGACAAGATCGTTCTTTACACATCAACCTACGACAACTCCACATGGTCGTATGTCACTACCGAATATGGCACACTTGAGAATGTAGAGCCCGGCTCGAAACAGCAGTTTGTCTTAAACGAGCTCCCCGAAGAGAAGACATACGCATTCAAGCTCCGCGCCACCGCATACGACGGCGATTCCGAGACAGCCGACGTCAACATCCTTATCGGCAAAGACTCTCCCGCCGATCCGACAGGTGTCACCGCGACCGAAACCGCCGACGGCAAGGTTCTCATCACATGGGAACCCGTCACCACAGGCTATCAAGGCGGATTCTTCGATCCGGCAGAAGTGACCTACTCGGTATATTCCGCGCCTAACAAATACGCTGCAAGCGAGCTTTTGGCAAAAAACCTCACAGAATGCAAATACGAGTACGACGCCACCGCACTTACCGAGCCCACTCAATTTGTATTCTCAGTAAAGGCTGTTACTCTCAAAGGCTCGTCGAGCACTGTTTCCGCTCCCACCATCATAGCCGGCCCGGCATCTCCGATACCTTTTGTCGAGACATTCAACATCAACAACCGCGAAGCCGACAAACTGTGGTCGTTCAACTGCCCCGATAACCCATATGTTAGCGGCTCTGTCACCGATTACATCTATGTAAGTGGCGAACAGACCTTTGCAGTAGGCGGTATGGGCAGCATGTTCAGTGTGGGATATTACGCCTCGCAAGCCGGATTCAAATCCTACTACACTTCCGCCAAGATCGATGTCGAAGGCTACGAGACTCTTTCTCTCTCATTCCAGCTCCTGCACATCCTCAAATCGACCGGCGCGGCCGATGCCCAGATGTCATTCGACGGCGGCGAATTCGTATCCGTTGTCCGTGGCGACATGGCCGGTTGCGAAGCCACCGAATGGACCAAATACTCGGACGTTGTCACAGTACCCGCCGGCGCCAAGACCGCCGTCATGCGCTTCGTCCTCGAGGCCGGAACTTCGCCCGACTATGTAAGCATCGACGAGATCAGCCTCCGCGATCCCAATGCCAAGGTATCACCCTATCCCGCATCGGCAAGCGACCTCGCCGCAGTCTACGACTTCGAGGCAAACCATGTCAAGGTGACATTCAAGGCTCCCGCACTCTCACACCACAGCCTCGGCGACATCAACGACCAACCCCTCGAATACATCACAAAGATCGAATTGTTCCGCCAGATCGGCTACGGCGACTATACTCTCATCGAGACTTTCGACAACCCTGAACCGGGCAAGGAACTCTCTTATGTAGATACCGACCTTGCCACAGGCGGCGAATACTACTACAAAGTTGTAGTTTATGTCGACGACAACTGCGACTTCGGCCAGTTCCTCGACAAACCCGTCAAGGTAGGCCAGCGCCCCGCCGAAGTCACCGACTTCACCGGCGTCACCACCAAGGGCAAGGCTCCCGTTGTACTCACATTCACAGCTCCTGCCCTCGACGAAGATGGCGAAGAACTCCGCAGCATCAACAGTATCAAGGTACGCCGCAAGGCAGCAAGCGATTACTCAAGCTTCAACGACAACCACAACATCAATGGAGGTGTATTGACAGATGTTGAACCCGGCAAGACATACACCGTCAAGGACGAGACTGCCGAAGAAAGCTTCTATTACAACTATCAGGTTGTTGTATGCGGTACAGGCGGCGACAGCTACGGCAGTCAGATCTCCGTACTCGTAGGCCCCGACCAGCCCGACAAGCCCACTGATGTAGTCGCTACCGTCAACGACGACAAGACCGTGACCGTCACATGGGAAGCTCCCGCACAGGGTATCAACAACGGCTATATCGACGTGGAGAACCTGTCGTACATCGTGCTCATCGGTACCACCGCAAGCGACTATAACGCTACCGAACTTGCAAAAGATATCAAGGAAACGACTTACACATATACCCCCGAGCCCGGTAACGAAAAGGCTGTCCGCTTCTTCGTAAAGGCCGTGAACGGCAGCCTCGTGGGATATTCAGCCATTACCGATCCTGTCATCATCGGTGACCCCGCCACACTTCCCTATCAGGAGAAGTTCAACAACGTGGTCGACCAGTGGAACCTTACCTTCAACAACATCTGGACAACAACGTCTGAAGGCAGCTCCGACCAGATCCAATGCGCCGAACAGGCATACATGCCCGGCAACATCGGCAGCGTCACTCCCGTCAACAACGACGGCGGCCTCGCCTACATCTACTACGGCACATACAGCGACGCAGAGATGGATCAGTACCTCACCTCGGGCAACATCAATGTCGAAGGCCACGAAATGGCAGTGATCTCGTTCTACTACTACGCCGTGCCCGGATACCAGACCACACTCGAGCTCAACATGAACATCAACGGCAGCGACTTCTTCTACCTATGGGATCAGGATTATACCCAGCTCGAAGGTGAGGCCGGCTGGCAGAAAGTAGAGGTTCCCGTAGCTGTAAGCCTCTTCATGGCCAACACCATCCAGCTGCAGTTCCATGCCCACAAGGGTGCCTACGCCTGCTCGGCCGTCATCGACGACGTGACCGTATACAGCCTGCCCTCTCCCGTTCTCGAAGCCAACTCCGGACAGCTCGTATGGAGCGTCGAACCCAACGAATTCGCAGAACTCACCGGCTTCAAACTCTATAAGAACAACACCGGCTACGAACTGCATTCGTCGCACGCGGCCGACGTAACATCGTACAGCCCTGAAGAAGAAGGCCTGTACGCCGTGACTGCCGTCTACGGTGAAAACCTCGAGACACTCGAATCCAACGAGGTTGAACTCAAGCTCGACGGCATAGGCTCGGTAGCCGCAGGTAGCGTCACAGTCAAAGCCCTTGCAGGCAACATCGTGGTAGAAGGTGCCGAAGGCCTCGCCGTAAGCATCGCCACCGTCGACGGACGCGTTATCTACAGCGCCGAGGGCGATGCCACCGTATCGGTAGTGCCCGGCATCTACCTCGTAAAGGTAGCCGGCACAGCCGTCAAGCTCAACGTACGATAAACCGATCCCTCCATCATCACATTTTTCAGCTCCCCGCCCCGGCGGGGAGCTTTTTTATGTCCGGAATTCAACATTCTGAATTCTAAATTCTAAATTATTTTGTAACTTTGCAGATTGAAAACATTTAGCGATTATGAACGTATCATATAAATGGCTCAAAGACTATCTGGCGTTTGACCTTACGCCCGAACAGCTCGCAGCCGACCTTACATCTATCGGCCTTGAGACAGGAGCGGTAGAGCGCGTCGAATCAATCCGCGGAGGCCTGCGAGGTCTCGTGGTGGGCAAAGTGCTCACCTGCGTAGAGCACCCCGACAGCGACCACCTGCACATCACCACAGTGGATCTCGGCGACGGGCAGCCCGTACAGATAGTATGCGGCGCCCCCAACGTGGCCGCCGGACAGAGTGTCATCGTAGCCACCGTAGGTACCACCCTATACGACGGCGACAAGGAATTCAAGATAAAGAAAGGCAAGATCCGCGGCGCCGAATCGCTCGGCATGATATGCGCCGAGGACGAGATAGGCGTAGGCTCGTCGCACGACGGTATTATCGTACTGCCCGAGCCGGCACCCGCTCCCGGCACGCCGGCAGCCGAATACTATAACCTGAGCGACGACTTCGTGCTTGAGGTCGACCTCACCCCCAACCGCATCGACGCCGCATCGCACTACGGAGTGGCCCGCGACCTCGCGGCATATCTCGACTGCCACATGGCGGCAGGTACAGCCCCTGTGCTCACACGCCCGTCGGTCGAGGCATTCGCTCCCGGGCAAGGTACTGCCGTTACGGTAGACGTGCAGTCGCCCGAGGCGTGCACACGCTACTGCGGCATCACCATCGACGGCGTATCCGTGGCCGAAAGCCCCGAATGGCTCCGCACAAGGCTGTCGACCATCGGCATACGCCCGATCAACAACATAGTCGATATCACCAACTATATACTCCACGCCATAGGCCAGCCCCTGCACGCCTTCGACCGCGCACGCATCGCCGGCGACCGCGTTGTGGTACGCAACGGCTTCACCGGCACTAAGTTCACCACTCTCGACGGCGTGGAACGCACACTCGACCCCGCCGACCTCATGATCTGCAACGCCGACAGCCCGATGTGCATAGCCGGAGTATTCGGCGGCCTCGACTCGGGCGTCACCGACGGCACCACATCAGTATTCCTCGAGAGCGCATGTTTCAACCCCACATCGGTGCGCAAGACGGCTCGCCGCCACGGCCTGTCGACCGACGCATCATTCCGCTATGAGCGCGGCGTTGACCCCAACGGCTGCATGTACGCCCTCAAACTCGCCGCACTCATGATCACCGAGATCGGCGGCGGCCATATCACCGGCGCACCCGTCGACATATACCCGCAGTCCGTGGAGCCATATCCCGTGGAGCTGTCCTACGGCGCCATCGCACGCCTCATCGGCAAGCCCATCCCTGCTGCAACGGTCGACACCATCCTGCACTCGCTCGAGATCGACATCAAGGCACGCACCGACGCCGACGGCGGCACAATGCAGCTCGCAGTGCCCACATATCGAGTCGACGTACGCCGTCCATGCGACGTCATCGAGGACATACTGCGCATCTACGGCTACAACAATGTGGCCATCCCTACGGCCATCCATGCATCGCTCTCATACAAGAGCGACGTCGATGCGGCCGACGACCTGCGCCACCTCATCGCCGACAACCTGTCGGGTGCCGGATGGAGCGAGATACTCAACAACTCCCTCACAGCCAAGGCATACTACGACGGTCTCACCACATACCCTGCCGACCGCTGCATCGAGCTTCTAAACCCGCTCAGTCAGGATCTCAATGTGATGCGCCAGACTCTCCTCTTCGGAGGACTCGAATCGCTCGCTCACAATATCAACCGGCGCTCGCCCGACCTCGCGTTCTACGAATTCGGCAACGTATACTCCACCATACCCGGAGCCGTGCCCGGCGCCGAAGCGCCATTGAAGCCCTATACCGAGGGTTCGCGCCTGGCGCTATGGCTCACCGGCGACCTGCGACAGGCATCGTGGCTCCGTCCCGCCGACGAAAGCTCGTTCTTCGACCTTAAGGCCACCGTCGCCAATATCCTCGGCCGCATAGGCCTCAATCCGGGCGAGATCATCGTGAAAACTACCGAGATACCCGACATATATTCGTCGGCTCTCGCCATAGAGACCCGCAACGGCAAGCCACTCGGCACAGCCGGCATACTGTGCGCCGACATCCTGCGCCGTGCCGACATCAAGCAGCCGGTATACTATGCCGAACTCGACTGGGGCGCGCTCGCAGCCATGGCATCGCGCCGCGGCACCACATTCACACCGCTGCCAAAGGCCATGTCGGTGAAACGCGACCTGTCGCTGCTGCTCGACAAGGCAGTCACCATGGCCGACGTGGAGCGCGTCGTGCGCGCCGCCGACCGCAAGCTGCTGCGCACCGTGGCGCTGTTCGACGTATACGAAGGCAAGGGCCTGCCCGAAGGCAAAAAGTCGTATGCAATCACCATGACCCTGCGCGACGATGAGAAAACACTCAACGACAAGGCCGTGGACGCCGTGATGAACAAAGTGATAGCATCGCTGCAAAAACAGCTCGGCGCCGAACTCAGATAATCACCCCTCCGACAAATCAATCAAAAACACAAAAATAATACCTACCAATGGGAAGAGCATTTGAATACCGCAAAGCCCGCAAGCTCAAGCGCTGGGGCAACATGTCGCGTACATTCACACGCATAGGCAAAGAAATCACCATCGCCGCCAAGGCCGGCGGCCCCGACCCATCCACAAACCCCCGCCTGCGCGCCCTGATGCAGAACGCAAAGGCCGCCAACATGCCCAAGGACACCGTAGAACGCGCCATCAAGAAGGCCACCGACAAGGACGCCGGCGACTACAAGGAAATAACATACGAGGGATACGGCCCGTTCGGCATTGCCATCTTCGTCGAGGCTGCCACCGACAACAACACCCGCACCGTAGCCAACGTGCGCTCGTACTTCACCAAGTTCGGAGGCTCGCTCGGCACACAGGGCTCGCTCACATTCCTCTTCGACCACAAAAGCGTGTTCAAGATCAAGCCCAAGGACGGTGTAAGTCTCGAAGATCTCGAACTTGAACTCATAGACTACGGCGTGGACGAACTCGAAAACGACGAGGACGAGGAAGGCAACGAACTCATCGTGCTCTATGGCGGATTCGAGGACTTCAACGCCATACAGCATTACCTCGAGGAAAACGGTTTCGAAATCATATCCTCCGAATTTGAGCGCATCCCCAACGATCTCAAAGACGTCACCCCCGAACAGCGCGAGACACTCAACAAACTCCTCGACAAGATCGAGGAAGACGAGGACGTGCAGAACGTGTTCCATAACATGCGCGAAGAAGACTGATATAGAAATTTAGTTCGAGATGAAACGTATTCTTCTTATACTCACCATAATAACCGCCATGGCAATGCCGGCAGCGGCACAACTCAATCTCGGTCGCGCCGCAAAAGGGCTCGCATCGGCCGCCAAAGCTGTGACACTCACCGACCAGCAGATGACCGACTACGTGAAGGAATACATCGACTGGATGGACAAGCACAACCCCGTGCTCCCAGACGACGATCCCTACACGCAACGTCTCGCTAAGCTCACCGAGGGTCTCACGAGCGTTGAAGGCTTGCCCCTCAACTTCAAGGTATACAATGTGGTGGACGTCAATGCATTTGCCTGCGCCGACGGCAGCGTGCGCGTATTCGCAGCCCTTATGGATATCATGAGCGACGACGAGCTCCTCGGCGTCATCGGCCACGAAGTAGGCCATGTGGCGCACCACGATTCCAAGAAAGCATTCAAGCAGGCGCTCCTGACATCGGCACTCAAGGATGCCGCCGCATCGACAAGCGGTAAAGTGGCCGCCCTCACCGACTCGCAGCTCGGCACACTCGGCGAAGCTCTCGCCGGAGCCACCTACTCGCAGAAACAGGAAAAAGCTGCCGACGACTACGGCTACGAATTCCTGCAGTCGCACGGCAAAAATCCCCGTGCCATGGCACAGTCGTTCAAGAAACTAAAAGAGCTTCAGGGCGAGCAGGCCAAATCATCGAAGATAAACCAGCTCTTTTCTTCGCACCCCGATCTCGACGTCCGCATCAAGCGCATGCAGGAACGCGCCGACAAGGACGGCGCCCCCGCCATCGAATAAATCACAACAGCATATTGGTTGTATTGGTCTGATTGGGCCAATACGACCAATTAGTCTAATTACCACCCCATGAAACGCAATTATCTCCTTATTACAATTATCACCCTTGCAGCTTCGTCTTTCGCCGCCGAGCCTGTAATGATAGGCCACCGCGGCAGCGACATCGGCATCGAAAGCTCTCGTTGCGCCCTTGAGGTAGGCGCACAGCGAGGCTATCAGTTCCTTGAATCAGACATCCGCGTGGCCGGCGACGGCACATTCGTCCTGTCGCACGACGAGACCACCGAACGCCTCGGCTCAGGCCTCACCGTAAACAAATCCACAGCAGCGGCACTCCTCTCCGACACACTGCGCCAAAAGCGATGGGACGTCCCCTACACCGGGTTTATGGCCACTCTCGGCGATATGCTCGACGTATGCAAGCAGTACAATGTGCGTCCTCTTATCGAGCTTAAATGGGCCGACGGCATCAACTCCAAAGACACATCAGGCATACCGGCTCTCATTGATTTCATCACGTCGAAGGGCATGCGCGACAAGTGCATGATACTCACATCGATGAAACCGTGTCTCGAATACATCCGCGAGCACTACCCCGATGTGGAACTGCAACTCCTCGTACAGACCAAAGTCGACGAGAACTTCGACTTCTGCGTGCGGCACCGCATGGGCATCGACATACACCACAGCGCCGTCACACCGGAAGTTGTCGAGCGATTCCACGCCGCCGGCCTCCCCGTAAACGTATGGTGCGTCAACACCCCCGAAGACCGCGCCCGCTTCACCGCCATGGGCGTCGACTACATCACCACCGACCGCCTCATCCCGTAATCACAACGTACAAAATACCATCGATCCCGGCAAATTGCATTGCAACGTGCCGGGATCGGTCATTATTATATGGTCATTAGCGAGCCTAATTAGTCAGATCAACGATCCACTTACCTTTGGTGCGACCTCCCTTGCGAATAAGCACACCTCGCTCTTTTAGCAATTTTATTCTGTTATAAAGCGGCGTTTGTGTTATTTCCAAGGCTTCCATCAACTCCTGATAAGTGATAAATGGATCACGCCTGATAATAATTGCCAGCGTATGCAACTGGTCTTCAAAATCCCTGTCAAGATATTTTATATCCTTTTCTTCTTCAGGATCTCGTTTTCTTTCTTCTCCGCTTTCTTCTTTCGGATCTCGTTTTATTTCCTCTTTCTTTTCTTCTTTTGGTTCTCGTTTCGTTTCTTCTTTCGTTTCTTCTTTTGGATTCTGTTTCCTTTCTTCTTCGCTTTCTTCTTTTGTTTCTTCTTCCATTTTACTATATGCCGCCGAAATCGCACTTATTCCTTCTATTACAAGAAATGCGGTTCCGAGATGCAGTTTGAAATCTGCTTCTCCGTTGCCATTGGCTTTCAGTTCATCCTGTACCGTTTGGACTCCACGGCTATAACGGTTTACAAAACCGAGAACTTTCATTCCTTCTGCCACCACTCCATTGCGGTAGTCGTTGACATATGGAAAATTCTCAGGGGTCGCCTTGCCATACAGACCTCCGGGATTCATTATTTCTATACGATCATCATACTGATAGAACTGAACAGGGCCATTTCCTTCATAATCTCGGTGACATATGGCATTCATCAGAAGCTCGCGGGTGGCCCAATGCGGGTAATCCACTATGATTTCCTCACGAAGAGCAGATACCGGTACAGGCCTGCGATTGGTTATTGTCGCATCGACAAAAGTATCAAGCTGAGATAGAATCTTCACGAGGTTGCCGCTAAACTTATACTCATTCCTTATCTTACCGGAACGACTTTTACCGGCAAATCGCACATACTGCACATAACATCCCGGCATAAATTTCTCGGGATTTTTACCAAACATTATAATTCCCGCATATGTAGGGCATCTATGGCGCGTGCTGTAATAATTAAGAGCCTCAAGCTGAGCCTCTATACCTCTTTTTTCATTTCTCAGGACTTCCTCAGGAAATGCTTTTGGCAAGTATAACAACTTAAACGCGTTGATATCCAGATCATCGATGGTTGAGTCGACACATGGCAATGCATCGAATGTCAACATACGGCTTGTGCGTTTTTCCAGCAATCTCCGTTCATCTTCCTCACTGGCAATACACTTTCGAGGGCCATTGCGTATCCATACACGACCGTCATATCTTACCGGTGTAAACTGGCACGGCTGAACAGTTACAACCGCGACATCCCCCTCCGGCAGAGCCACTTTCTCCACAGTCATGCTGACTTGTGGTTGAAGTTTACCATCTGTCTTGATTCCACCAAGATTTTGTAGCAACTGATCGGTTATCTTGATGTTGCCGCTTATATTGCCTGTCTTATCATCGGCGCCGATAATAAGGTAGCCCGGCTGGTTGTGATTCGGAAGATCATTGGCAAAAGCACATATAGCCTGCCCGAACTTATCTGTATTGGTCGTGGAGATCGTGCGTTCGACACGATCGCTCTCAATGTCAGCCAATAATAATCTAACTTCTTCCGATGTCAACATGATTTATATCTATTGGATATATACAACTCAGAATTTCACTGCCACGCCGACAAGGCCGGTCTGCTTCTGCGAGGGGATGTACGGGAGCAGCTCGTAGCGGTGGCCGAGGAGGTTTTCGGCGCGGGCAAATACTGTTACGGCCGGTGTGATGCCGTAGGAGGCCGACAGACGCAGGTCGCTCTTGTTGCCCAGACCGTAACGTTCGGCGGGAAGGGCAGCCGCGAAGCGACGGTCACGCCATTCGTAGCCGATGGTGATGTCGAGACGGTCGACTGGATGTACTGTGGCTTCGGCATCGACCACATAGCGGGCTCCGTCATAGAAATCGACCCAACGGTGCGAATAGCTCGACGGTGCCGCCTGCGCCGAAGCCATGATGTCGAAATACCGATGCGAATAGCCCAGTTTAACTCCGGCAGTCCAGCCGCTTATCTCGCGTGCCGCAAACGGCATCGTCATGTCGTAGGCCAATACATACCATTCCTTTGCCTTGACATAGCCCCCAAACAGGCCTATGGTAAAGCCGCTGAAAGGTCCGAAATTGAGGCCGGCATCAAGACGGAAAGGGATGCGCGACCGCCCGAAAGGAGCCTCGAACACCTGATATTGACATATCTGCCGCATGCGGCGGAAGGAATTCATCACCTCGCCACCGGTAGCGGTAACCCACACCGATGCAAGCTCGGCGGCATCCCACTGCACATTCACCTCGGGAGCCACACTCACGCCGCCTTCGCCGCCCGACGCGAAATCAACCTTTACGCCTACGCGCGCGGTAAGATTGTTTATGGAGAGCTGATAGAACGGGGTCACACCTACCGTGCCGAGAGTCGCGTCCGTTCCTTTTTCAAGGCCCGATGTGTGCACGAAATCGGCCTCGAGAGCCAGACCGGCACGCGAATTATCCATTATCCGGGCCGACCCCTCGGCATCGATCCTGTATTGCTGCTGTCCGAGTCCATTTGCAGTGTAATACGGCAGGTCGATCAACATCTTATCGGAATAACGGCGGGTATCACCATTGCTTTCAAAGTCGAGCGCGGCGTTCACGGCATAATCGATTATACCGGCTTTGCTTTGCCAACCGAGCTGTATCCCGAAATCGCCGGTGGTGACAGGCTCCCATATATAGGTACCCTGCCGCAGGAAGTCATATGATATGCCGGCCGTAGCTGTCGAGGTCTCGTTGACACGATAGCCGAAGCCTACGCCCACGCGCGCCGAATACGATTGCATCGCTTCCTGCTCCGCGACAGGCTTATATCGCTCGCCGTCGAACTGCAACGCGGCTCCGAGACTCATGCGCTCACTATCGATAAAGCGATATCCGGCCGAGACGCCCAGATTGAGAGTCGGGAAATACCCTATACCGGCGTAGCCCCGATAAGGGCTTTTCTCGGCCGCAAGCGCGCCCTTGGCGGGCGACAGGCGCGAGTATGACCGCGTAATAGCCGATAGATCGGTATAATCGACCGGTGTAAGTCTGATGGCCTCGACCGCCGGAAGCACGAGCTGCGGCGACAGGCCTCCGAGACGTGTGGCTCCGCGCTCGGCGGGGATGACTGTGCGGTCGACCACGACCTCGGTCGACAGATTCTGGGCGGAGGCACTTGCAGCCGCACTTATTGCTATTAAAAGAGCTATATTCTTCATTTCAACCGGGTTTCAATCATTTGGAAAATATCGGTTTCGTTACCGGGATAGTTTTCGCGGAGCGACTTCAGATATTCGCGAGCCTCGAAGGTCTTGCCCTCGGCACTGTATATGTCGCTCAGCAATATAAAAGCTCGTGCCAGCCAGTAGGTATGCGGCGTGGCGGCGTCGATCAGGGCTTCGGTACGGCGGCGAGCCTCATCGTTTTCTTTGGCGTCGAAATAGCTTTGCGCCAGATAGTAGGCGCTCTTAGCGCCGTAGAGGTCGTCGGTGTTGCCGGCAAGCTGCTCCCATCCTTCGCGGGCCTGATCGGTGTGGCCGCTGAGGTCGAGGGCAAACGCACGCGAGAATATGGCCTCGTTGCGCTCCTCGGCACCTATGGTCGAAGAAGCCAGCAGGGCATCGGCGGCAGCTATAACACGGGCCTGATCGGAGAGGTCGCGCGCCACACGCATTATGCCCGTACGGGCCATATTGACCGTGCGGGGCGACGAAGCACGGCTCTCAAGCATCGTCCACGTACGCAGGGCATCGCCGCCACGTCCGAGCGAGTGCTCGGCATTGGCTTTAACAATCAGCGCATTCTCCATCAACGGCGAGTCGGGATACTTCTCCACGATCTCGGTGGCGAAGGTGAGGGCATCGCCGGTGGCATCGCGGTCGGCGGCGGCTTCCATCATATATCCCAAAGCGCGTGCGCGCGACGCTCCGGCGGGATACTCTGTGAGATAGCGCTCGAGACGGGCTGTATCGTGAGCGGTAAGCCATGATTTCTCGGCGGCCTCGAAAGTAAGCCGGTCAGCATCGGCCACGTCGAGCTGAGGCGCGCTCTCGATGCCGGCCAGCCAACGGCCGAAGTCGACAATATCGCCGTCCTCGGCAGTGAGGCGCTTGAGCTCGTCGACAGCCATACGGGCCTCGTCCGACGTGGGATAGAGCATCACAACATCCTTGTATGTGGCGATAGCATCCTTGCGCTGGCCGTTGTTGAGCATAGTGAGAGCCATCTGCAGGTAGCCGCGGCGACCCTGCTCGGTGCCGGGATAGTCGGCCACAAGACGGCGGTAAATGTCGATGGCGCCCTTGTTGTCGCCGAGCTGTATATGGCTTTCCGTAAGTTCGAGCAGGGCGTCGGGTACAAGCGACGAGGTCGGAAATTCGTTGAGCAGGCGGTTGAGTGTCTCAATCTTCGACTTGTGGTCGCGACCATAGCCCTTTATCAGCGCCTGCTGGAACAGCGGATAGTCGCCGGATGCAGGCAGCAGCTCGTATGAGCGGACATAACCGGCATCGGCGTTATGAAAGTCGCCTGTATAGAAATATGTGTCGGCCAAGCGGTTGAGTGCGTCGGCCTTCACCTCCGGGCCAAATTGGCCGGGATTCTCGATGAATTTGCGGAAATTGACCGCCGCATCCTTATATTCCTTGGCCGCGAATCGGGTATAGCCCAGATCATAGCGTGCGAGCGGACGATTCACATCGTCGGCAGGAGCATTGCGCAGATAGCGGTCCAGACGGTCGGCGGCACGCTTGTAGTCGCCGGCGCGGTAGTAGGCCTCGCCCATTGAGAGGTCGACCCGCGCTGCGGTCGCCGAGTCGTAACGTGCCAGGGCGTCGGCCTCCGAGAGAAGCCTGAGCGCCTTCTGTGCATCCGATGCGGCAAGAGCACGCGTACCAAGAGCATACAGCACCTTCTGCTTGGCTGCAAGCACCTTCGGGCCGGGCGAGCGCATGCGGTTGATTGATGCGAGAGCGGCATCATAGTTCGAATCGGTAAGATACCCCGACACCAGAAATTCCTGTACTGCCGCAGCATGACGCCCGTCGGGGAAACGGCGCAGAAAATCCTCGAACACAGCCACCGAAGACCCAAAAGGCACCCGTGCGCCGCCCACTGTGGCAGTGGCATAGTTGTAATATGCGGCTTCCTGCACATCGGCGTCAAAATCCATCTTCAGAGCCTTATCAAAGGCCAGGAGAGCCGCATCGCGCTTGCCATCCTTCATCAGCGCCTGGCCTATATACAGATAGGCGCTTTGCGCCATGGCATCGGGGGTATCGCCGGCGGTCACCGGCTCCAGATATTCCACCGCCTCCTCATAATTGCCTGCCTTGAATTCAGCCGTACCCAGCAGATACATGGCCGAACGCTCGGGCACCTCGGCCATCGATGCATACCGGCGCAGATATGGCAAAGCCTCGCTCTGATCGCTTTCATACAGTGCCTCGCCGGCGATACGGTTGGCTTCGGCGACATATTGCGCATCCACATCGGCGCGTTGCAGCAGGCGTCGGGCATACCCGAGAGCCTTGCGGCTGTCGCCCTGCACATAATATATCTGGGCGAGATAATAATCAGCCATATTGCCCGGAGAGGTGTTGCGGTCCGACTTTTCGAGCAGATTTACAGCCTTGCGGTAGTCGTGACGGCAATATGCGATGTAGCCGAGATAGAAGTCGGCCGGAGCAGTCCAATGCCTGTCGCCGCGCGCCTGCCCGAACAGGGTCTCGGCGCGGTCGATATCGCCGAGTTTCAGCAGCGCATAAGCCTTGTGATAGGCGAGAGCGGCAGCCTCGTCGGACGACAGACCGGCCATCGGCACACGGTCGTACTCCTCAAGAGCCGCGGCAGGCGAATTCTCAAGCAGGCAGTCGCCAAGCAGTATGCGTGCCTTGTGGCGCAGAGCCGACGCGCGATATTCCTCAAGAAACCAGCGCAGCTGCACCACGGCGGCAGCGGCATCGACATTCACCTGGGCGCGGGCACGCAGCCATGCGGCCTGCTCGCGCTCGGCGGGGCTGAGGGCGCCGCGCTCCAGAGCGGACACCTGATCGAGACACCCTATATAATTGCGGTCGGCCAACATGGCCTCCGCGCGGGCTATATATCCGGCATTGCCGGGGCTGTTTATCTGAGCGCCTGCGGCAAGTGTGCCGACAAGCAGCAGAGGTAACAAGGTCTTTCTTTTCATAGGAGAAAATTTTTCACAAAGTTACTGATTTTTATTGCAAACTTGCCAAGAGATCGCAATAAAAGATACAAGGGGTATGCGGTTGGTCGCCATACCCCTTGTGATTGTTATGCCGGGAACGTGCAGGATCACATCGCAAACTTGAACGTTAGTCCGCATACGGTGAGTGTGAATACCCCGCTGCGATTAAGATAGATCTCCGTTGCTGTACCTTGGTATACAAGCGATCCGTCGATATCGAAAATACGGATCTCGGCATCCTGCGGCGTGCCTGAGATCCTCACCACCCCGTCGCGGGCGGTAATGTCAGTCATTTCGGTCGGCAATGATGGCGAAGCTGAAACATCCGACATATGCACAATCGACAGGCAGGTATGCTTTTGCGGCGCGGGGATGGTGATGCCTCCGTCTGCTCCCAACTCCGAAGTCTTGTCCTCGTCGTCGAGTTTCACTGAGTGTATCCGCCAGCCCGGCTTGGCGGCAATGTGGAGTGTCACAGGCTCGGTGACATCATGCAAGGTGAACGTCCCGGTAGGATATTGTACATACAGGTTCGCGATATCATGGTCGTTGCCCTCGGTATCCACTATATTTTTGAAATCTTTCCACACCGTCGCCTCCCGGTAAGCGTTGACACTGCCCACAGGCACCACCAGAGTGGCCTCGGACACAGAAAACTTGAACATATCTTCGGGTATGCCAACAGGCGGAACCACGTCTTTGACCGTTACCTGTCTCAGTCTGCGGTTCCATGAAAAAGCTTCCCTGTATACAGTTACACCTTCGAGACTGCCTTCAAATTCAATCGATTCCAACGAACTGCATGATTCAAAGGAGGATGCGCCTATGAGTTTTATCGATTCAGGGATCACGACCGACTTGATGCCGGAACATTCCCTAAATGCCATCGAACCGATCAGTCCAAGCTTCTCGGGCAGTCTCAGTTCTGTAATATTCCAATTCCGGAATCTCCAGAATGATGCATATTCAATACTTGTGATATTCGGGCTCAAAACCACTTCATTGAAGTGATTTCCGCAGTATTCGAATGAACCCTTGCACAGATATGTCACCCTCTCGCCGAGCACAAGCCTTGCCAACGGGGGCGTACCGGCAAATCCGAAAGGCGCCTGAGTCTCGCTTCCGTTCTGCCAACTGAAATTACGGTCTATCTCAAGGCTCGTGAAAGGTATATCGGCAAAACAGCTGGGGCAGAGATACAGCTCCTTATCTCCCGGAGAGATTATTATGCTCTCAATGCGTTCGTTGCCTTTGAAGGCGTCGGTCCATATCATGCTTATCGGACTCATCTCGCCGCAATAGTCTGTCTCGCCCGGTATTACCAGTGTCCCGGCAATCTCGTCGGGGCGCAGAGCGCCGACAATCACCACATTGCCGTCCATCCCCTTGCGTGTGTCTAGGCGACAGATGAAATCCCCGCAAGAGGCCATACCGTCGACATCGCGGATATCGGTAAATTCTCTCCACACTTCGGTCTTCGCATATGCCGGAATCGTTCCGGCAGGAACACTCAGGTACGCATCGGCGATATCATCAGGGTCGAATACGACGTTGCCGCATATCGGCGGCTCAGCCGAAGCTATTATGATCTTGCTTATCTCCGGGCAGTCCCAAAAAGCATATATTCCTATATGAGGCTGCCCTGATATGACGATGTCCCGAAGCCCGACACAGCCCGCAAACGCATAGTCGCCTATTGCGGAGACTCCGGCAGGGATGGCAATAATGCCCAATCCGGTACCGCTGAAAGCCTGACTGCCGATACTCCGTATATTGGCACCGAGAGTCACATCCGTAACATCCGTATCGACAAATGCTCTTGTGCCGATCGATACTACCGGCAATGCCTCGCCGCCATAAACCACCTCATCGGGGATCACCACCGGATCCGCAATCCCTGCGTCTGCCAGTCGCAGCACCTCAAGTCCCTCGTAATCAGCCGTCTTGCAATATATCAGTCCGTTATATTCAAACACACTCTCCTGCGCCGCGGCACCTGCCGCACACTGCGACAACGACAATACCGCCAAAACCGCAATTACTGAAATTCTGCTCATTACCGTCTATTCTTGATAGCTTACCACAATGGTTGCATCTTCTGTTATTTCCGTGCCGGGGCTGTCCGGATCGTTTATGGTGATGCATCCTTCGGACGTGAGAAATTCCGACCAATCCTCGCCATTGACCGTAACCGAGACGATGGAGGCAGACGCTTCTCCCAAAGATATCATAAAACGCCCTGTTGGCGCCGTGAAACGAAAAGTACCGCCCTCATTCATATCCACCGTCAGCCACAACTTCTGCGCTTCGCCTGCTCCGGCTTCATCTTCAGCGCCGGCGGCATATATCGGGAGTGCCGGCGCGACAGCAAACAAAAATAGCAAAAATCTGTTCATATAGATTGATTTATATTGTTTAATTCGTCAAAAGTACACATAAAATCCCATTCTGCAAAATTGCGCACCACAAAACTCGAATTTCATGCGTATTTGCGGGAATAAGAAATAATTGTTATCTTTGCTGCTGCTTGAATTCCAATATCAGGATGCCAAAGACCGAAAAGAAAAGAAAGCCGTGGCTCGGCGCTTTGTTCAAGTTCATCATACCCGTGGTGATAAGCTGCGGGCTATGCTGGCTGCTGTTCAAGGACTTCGACCTGCGCCACATGTGGAATGTGATACGCACCGAGTGCGACTTCCGATGGATAGCCGCCGCACTGGCGCTATCGGTGTTCAGCTATATTTTCCGCGCTATGCGTTGGCGCATACAGTTGCGCGCCATAGGCATCGACCCGCCTATTTTCGCATTGATTCTCAGTATTTTCGGCACTTATGCCGTCAATCTTGTATTTCCACGCCTCGGCGAGGTATGGCGCTGTGGCTACATAGCCAAGCGACAGGAGGCACCGTTCACGTCGGTATTCGGCTCGATGGTCGCCGACCGCCTCGCCGACACCGTCACTGTCGGCCTCATCACCCTGTTTACATTCTTTATCGCCTCGGGGTACCTGATATCATATCTGTCTCAGAATCAAGAGACATACGAGCGCATCGAAAACCTTGTTTTCTCGCCGTGGATATGGGGCGCGGGGGTATTGGCGATTGCCGGCGTGTGGTGGTTTCTCCGCCATAAATGGCAGCATCCCGCCGCCCGCCGCATACAGACCGCCATATTCGAACTGTGGCAGGGATTCGCGGCCATATTCCGAATGCCCGGCAAAGGCCGTTGGCTGCTGCTCACCGTGGCCATATGGGGCTGTTTCTTCACACAGCTTGTGCTGAGCTTCTATGCCTTCAGCTTCACCGCCGATGTCATCACCCGTTACGGCCTTACGGCCGCATTGGTCACTTTCGTGCTGTCGTCCATATCCATGGCCGTGCCGAGCAACGGCGGCATCGGCCCCTGGCAGTGGGCGGTGATGTTCGCGCTGGGCATGTACGGTCTCGACGCCGAGCGCGCCGGCGCCTTCGCCAACCTCGTCCTCGGCTGCAACACCCTAATGCTCATCGTCCTCGGCCTGTTCACCTTCACCTGCATCGCCCTCGACCGCCACAACCGCAAGAGATAGATTGGAATTGTTTAATCGACAACGCGGTAGAACGGATTACAGCTCCACCCTGTTTAAATGTTAAATCTGAGATAAACGGAGATACAAAGTAAAATACAGATTAATCACCGTTAAACCGGCTTTTAGTCTATATTTTTCGTACCTTTGCAACTCAGTTTTGTTTATGATATAAATATTGATATAAATGGCAAAAGTCGTAATAATAGGAGCCGGCGGTGTCGGCACCGTTGTGGCGCATAAATGCGCCCAGAATCCCGACGTTTTCAGCGAAGTCGTCATCGCCTCGCGCAACAAGGCCAAGTGCGACGCACTCGCCAAGGCCATCGGCGCCCCCAACATCACCACCGACAGTGTCGATGCCGACCACGTCGATCAGGTAGTGGCTCTCTTCCGCCGCCACAAGCCCGACATCGTCATCAACGTGGCTCTGCCCTATCAGGATCTCACCATCATGGACGCTTGCCTCGAATGCGGCGTCAACTACCTCGACACGGCCAACTACGAGCCCCGCGACGTAGCCCACTTTGAATATTCATGGCAATGGGCCTATCGCGAACGCTTCGAAAAAGCCGGCCTCACCGCCATACTCGGCTGCGGGTTCGACCCGGGCGTGTCGGGCGTATTCACCGCCTACGCCGCCAAGCACTATTTCAGCGAGATGCAGACCCTCGACATCGTGGACTGCAACGCCGGCAACCACGGCAAGGCATTCGCCACCAACTTCAACCCCGAGATCAACATCCGCGAGATTACTCAGAACGGACGCTACTGGCAGGAAGGCGAATGGGTGGTGACAAAGCCCCTCGAATTCCACCGCTCGCTCACCTACCCCAACATCGGCCCGCGCGACTCCTACCTACTATACCACGAGGAGCTGGAATCGCTCGTACAGAACTTCCCCACCATCCGCCGCGCACGCTTCTGGATGACATTCGGGCAGGAATACCTCACACACCTGCGTGTGATACAGGACATAGGCATGGCACGCATCGACGAGATCGACTACAACGGCACCAAGATAGTGCCCTTGCAGTTCCTCAAGGCCGTGCTCCCCAATCCGCAGGATCTCGGCGAGAACTACCACGGCGAGACCTCCATCGGCTGCCGCATCGCCGGTCTTGACAAGGAGGGCAAGCCAATGACCTACTACATCTACAACAACTGCTCCCACGAGGCCGCCTACCGTGAGACCGGCACACAGGCCGTGAGCTACACCACCGGCGTACCGGCCATGACCGGCGCCATGATGTTCCTCACAGGCAAGTGGGTGAAGCCCGGCGTGCACAACGTCGAGGAATTCGACCCCGATCCGTTCCTTGAGGTACTCGCCGCACAGGGTTTGCCCTGGCACGAGATACTCAACCAGCCCCTCGAACTCGACTGATCCCGACACACCACCATACCCTGAAACGGAAGCCGCGGCTTCCGTTTTTTTTGTGTCCGACACCACGCATATGCGCCATTTGCCGCCGATAATGCGCTTTTTCGCGCAAGTTTAGCTGTTATATCAGGAAAAATCGCTATATTTGCGAGCCGAAATTTTACGCGTTAATTATTTATAAACTTTAAACCATACATTAATTCATGCAAAGCAAAGGAAATTTAGGAAGCATCGTAGCCGGTGTTATCGCTATCTTCTTGGTATTTGTGTGTCTGTTCTACCTGTCATTCACTTTCGTGGGCAACAAGCACGAGAGCGAAGCAAAGAACTACGCGCTCATCCAGTCGGGCGACAACGACGACGCTGCCTACAACCAGGCCTATAAGCACTACATGGACTCGCTCGGCGAGGAACCCGTGTATATGGGCTACACCCTCAACGAAGTACGCAAATGGGGCGTAGGCCTCGGCCTCGACCTCAAGGGAGGTATGAACGTCATACTTCAGGTCGACATGCCCGACATGCTCCGCTCCATGAAGAGCGGCGATACCGACTCCGTATTCGAATCAGCCATCGCATCGGCCAACGAGCGCGTCCTCTCGCACGAGACCGACGACTTCGTGGGCACATTCGTCGACGAGTACCGCGCACGCAAGCCGCAGGCCGACTTCTCGGTAGTGTTCCAGGGACTCGTGCAGCCCGGCTCCAACGATGCCGCCGTGCGCACCAAGCTCAAGGCCGAGGTTAAAGACCGCGTGGACAACTCCGCAACCAACGTGCTGCGCAACCGTATCGACCAGTTTGGCGTGGTATCGCCCAACATCCAGGTGCTTCAGGGCAAAGACGGTCAGATTCTCCTCGAACTTCCCGGCGTAAAAGATCATGAACGCGTACGCGAACTGCTCCAGCGCTCGGCCAACCTCGAGTTTTACGAGACATATCAGGCCGCCGAGATCCAGGGCGCACTCATGACCCTTGCACAGCGCCTTGCCGCCGACTCTACACTCAACGCCGCTCCTCTCGCCGCCCTCGTACAGGCTCCCGGATACGGCTCCACCGTAGGTTATGCGCCCGACGCACGCACCATGAGCCAGATCGACGCTCTCCTTGCCACTCCCGTGGCCAAGAGCCTCCTGCCCAGCGACCTCAAGCTCCGCTGGGCCGTCAAGCCCACCGTTCGCGTCGATAACGACGGCACCGAGCACAACTTCGGCTTCGCCCTCTACTCGCTGAAGGCTCCCGGCGGCAAGCCCGCCCTCGACGGCAGCGCCGTAAGCGACGCCTCGAGCAACTTCGACAACTTCCGCGGCAACGAAGTATCTATGCGCATGAACCCCGAGGGCGCACGCGCATGGGCACGCGTCACCGCTGCCAACGTAGGCAAGCAGGTGGCCATCGTACTCGACGACCAGGTTTACTCCGCCCCCAACGTCAACCAGGCCATCGAAGGCGGCTCGTCGTCAATCACCGGCGACTTCACACTCGAGGAGGCCAAAGACCTCTCCAACGTGCTCAAGTCCGGTAAGATGAACGCCAAGGTACATATCATCAGCGACATGGTGGTAGGCCCCTCGCTCGGTGCCCAGGCCATCCAGTCGGGCTTCATATCGTTCATCGTGGCTCTCGTGCTGCTGATGATCTTCATGTGCGCCTTCTACGGATTCGTACCCGGCCTCGTCGCCAACATCTGCCTTATCTGCAACCTCTTCTTCACCATCGGCATCCTCGCATCATTCCAGGCCGTGCTCACCCTGTCGGGTATCGCCGGTATCGTGCTCTCGCTCGGTATGGCGGTCGACGCCAACGTGCTCATCTTCGAGCGCACCAAGGAAGAGCTCCGCGCCGGCAAGAACGTGCGTCAGGCACTCGCCGACGGTTACAGCAACGCCTTCTCGGCCATCTTCGACTCCAACCTCACATCGATCATCACCGGTGTGATCCTGCTCCTCTTCGGCACAGGCCCCATCAAGGGCTTCGCCACCACCCTTATCATCGGCCTCGTATGCTCGTTCTTCACAGCCGTATACCTCAGCCGCCTGTTCTTCCTCTGGTTCGCCAAGAGCAAGAAATTCGAGGATGAGACATTCTCCACCTCGCTGTCGCGCAAGATGTTTGTCAATGCAAACTACAACTTCCTCGGCACACGCAAGGTATCGTTCAGTGTCGTAGGCATCTTCGTGGCCATCGTGGCCATCTCTCTCTTTGCCCGCGGTCTCAATCAGGGCATCGACTTCTCGGGCGGTCGCAACTACATCGTCAAGTTCGAGAAGCCCGTGTCGACCACCGAGCTTCAGGAAGCCCTCGCGCCCCAGTTCCCCGGAGCCTCACTGTCGGTAATCACCATCGAAAGCTCCAATCAGGTGCGTGTATCCACCAACTATAAGATCAACGACGAAGAAGCCGACACCGAAAAAGAAATCACAGGCAAGCTCTTCGAAGGCCTCAAGCCTTTCCTCCGCGAGGGCATGACCGCCGAGGAGTTCTCCACCACCGACGCCTCGCAGGGCATTGTGCAGTCGCAGAAAGTGGGCCCGTCAGTAGCAGATGACATGCGCACCGACGCATACATCGCAGTAACCATCGCCCTCATCGCGATGTTCCTCTACATCCTGCTCCGCTTCCGCAACGTGGCATTCTCGGTAGGCGCTCTCGCCGCCGTAGCCTTCACGGCCTTCTCCATCATCGGCTTCTACTCGATATTCTGGGGTGTGCTGCCCTTCGCTATGGAAATCGACCAGACATTCATCGCCGCCATCCTTACCGTCATCGGTTATCAGATCAACGATACCGTGGTGGTATTCGACCGCGTGCGCGAGAACGTAGGACTCTATCCCAAGCAGGACTTCTTCACCACCATCAACAAGTCGATCAACTCGACCCTCGGCCGTACCATCATGACATCGTGCTCCACCCTGCTCGTGCTCCTCTGCATATTCGTGCTCGGCGGCGATGCCATCCGCTCGTTCACATTTGCAATGCTCTTCGGCGTCATCATAGGCACACTCGCCACCATCTACGTGGCAGCTCCCGTCGCCTACCTCACCGACAGCCGCCGCAACGCAAAAGCCAAAGCCGCGAAGTAAACATACCATCCGCATACAACAAGGAAGCCGGAAGCGCCCATCGCCTCCGGCTTTCTTGTTATACCGCTTATACCGGCTATCCGACCTCAAAGCAAGCCGCAAGAAAAAAGAATAGAAACGGCACACCATACCACAGCAGCGCTCCTTTGCGCGAGGCGAGCCGGAATGCCACAGGCATAAACATTGCCAAGCCGGTTACCACAAGGTAGGCAAACGATACAAAGAAATAAAGAACTCCCGCCGGATAGATAGGCATATAACTTTGGGGACAGTACCATAAATAACGTGAGTTCGATGAAAATTAAGTGATTGAAAATTTGGTGATTAGC
>CAJTMY010000018.1 GCA_910577355.1 uncultured Muribaculaceae bacterium | reverse complement strand
AGACCGAATTCTTCAAACAAATCGCTATCTTTGCACTTGCCAGTTGAACCTACGTAGGGTTATGGCTGCAAATGTATGTAAAATTTTATAAAATACACGCAATTTTTATTAAAAAAATAGTAGTAATTTCAAATTTCTATTTGCGTGGCGCGTTTTGAAGCAGAACCGGTTTGTGGGCTTTACGATTTTCTCGGTGAATTGTCTTTTACCGGTTAAAAATAAAACGTGGCCGTTGTCGGTCTTGCTACGTCTCCAATCATGAAAATGCGCCTGCATGTGAAATCGGCACATGCAGGCGCATCTATTGTATATTATATTACTGTGGTGCTATATTTCAGGCTTTGAAGCCAGAGAGGAATGTGAATTCTGGATGGAGAGGGATAAGGGTATCGATGATGCGGTCGAGCGACTGTTCGGTAGGTATCTCAGGAGCAAGACGGTTGTTGACAAAAAGTTGCAGACGCATGTCGGACGGAAGCGGATGTTCATTTTCGTGCGGCATGTATGCGTCTATTATCGCCGTGGCCGCTACCTGAAAGTCGGCGACTGCCGCAAGCTCGCCGTCCTCGATCGAGGAGTCGGTGGCAAAACGGTAGTAGCTGCGTTCAGGAGTGAGTGCTATGTCGGCCCGTGCGGCATCGTCGATGCGTACCATCAGGGCGATGCGGTTGATGTCTTTGCTCATCGCGGCAGGACGTTCACTTTGAGCCGGTCGTATGCACGCTGAGCCTTGGCCCGTGCTTCGTCGAGAGTGTCGGCGGTGGCAAGAATCACGCCCATGCGGCGGTGTCCCTTTATCTCGGGTTTGCCGAATATGCGCAGCTGTACGCCGGGCTCGGCGAGGACATTCTCGAGATTGTCCATCTCGATCTTGTCGGTGTCGCCCTCGACTACCACAGCCATAGATGCCGAAGGGCCGTAGAAACGGATCCCCGGCACAGGGAGACCGAGCAGCGCGCGGGCATGCAGCGCGAATTCGCTGAGATCCTGCGAGATCATCGTCACCATGCCTGTGTCGTGTGGGCGGGGCGACACTTCACTGAATATCACTTCATTGCCACGAACGAAGAGCTCAACGCCGAATATGCCGAAACCTCCGAGGGCATCGGTGATCTTGCGGGCTATATCGCGAGCCTTGTCGAGTGCGCCGGGAGTCATGGGCTGAGGCTGCCATGATTGGCGGTAGTCTCCCTCGACCTGTATGTGGCCGATTGGCTCGCAGAACTGTGTGCCGGCCACAGACCTTACTGTAAGAAGAGTGATCTCGTAATCGAAGTCGATAAATCCTTCGACTATGACGCGTCCGGCTCCGGCACGTCCGCCTTCCTGAGCCTCATGCCATGCGCGGTCGATGTCCTCGGCTTTTTTTACAGTAGTCTGGCCATGACCCGACGAGCTCATCACCGGTTTTACGACACATGGTATGCCGACGGCGTCGATTGCGGCGCGGAATTCCTCATACGAGTCGGCAAATCTGTAGGGTGAGGTAGGTAGTCCGAGCTCTTCGGCGGCGAGACGGCGTATCCCTTCACGGTTCATGGTGAGGAAAGCGGCGCGGGCGGTGGGGGTGACGTTGAAACCTTCCTTTTCAAGCTCTACGAGGGTGGGGGTGGCGATAGCCTCGACCTCGGGAATGATGTGGTCGGGACGTTCGTCCATGATAGCTTCGCGGAGTTCCTTGCCGTTGAGCATATTGAAAACGTATGAGCGGTGGGCCACCTGCATCGCTGGAGCGTCGGCATATTTGTCGCAGGCGATTACCTCAACGCCGTAGCGTTGCAGTTCGATTGCCACTTCCTTGCCAAGTTCGCCGCTGCCCAGCAGCATGGCCTTGCACCCCACGGGGGTCATAACAGATCCGATTTTTGCCATAGTAGACTTTCTTGTTGAAAAATTTTCTGCAAAGTTACGAAATTTTTGTAAATTTGCGTTGTAAAAAAGAGTCCGTCATGTTGCAATATATATTAACTGAATCAACCCGCTATTCGGTGGCCGAGCTTGCCCAGATGGCTGTCGAGGGCGGTTGTCTGTGGATAAGCCTCAGCCTGCCCCGGCTGAGCGATGAGGAGATACGGGCCCTTGTGGCTCCGGATGTAGTGGATATGTGCCGCGAGGCATCGGTATTCCTCACTATGGACGACCGCCCGGAGCTTGCTCGTGAGCTGGGACTGCACGGCGTGCGCATAAGCGCGGAATATCTTGCCGCCCATCCCGGTGTCGGCGCGATGAGTCTGCGCGAAGAACTGGGCCCCGAGGCTGTGATAGGTATGGAGACGGCCGACGCGTCGGCCGTGCCCGCATTGGTTTCCGCCGATATCGACTTTGTGACATTTCCTGCCGGACTTGATGCCGACCGTCGCCGCAACTTCATTGCTGCCGTAAGGCATGTCGGCTTGCAGATACCGGTGGTGGCGCAGGGCGCTTTTACACCGGCTGATGCCCGAGAGGCTATCGCCGGCGGCTGCAATGGCGTGGCGGTATCTTTGAGCATAACCGATGCTCCCGATCCTGTGACGGCGATGCAGACGATGCTCGATTCGCTACTATGAACGCCGAGCTGCGAAATACTTTGCTCAAGGCTGTGGTGCCGGCTCTGATAGGTGTCGGAGTGGTGCTGTGGCTTTTTGTAGATGACTTCAATCCCTCGGCGTGGCACAGCCTGCATTTCGATATGCGTACCGCAGGCTTTCTTCTGCTTGCCGTGCTGTTTGTGATAGGCCGTGATTTCGGTTTGGCGTGGCGGTTCCGTACGATCACCGACGGCAACCTGCCGTGGAGGCGAGCTTTCAAGGTGGATATAATGTGCGCGTTCACATCGGCCATCACACCATCGGCGGTCGGTGGCAGTGCTTTGGCTATATTTTATCTTAACCGCGAGGGCATAACTGTGGGCAGAGCGACGACACTTACGCTTACAACCCTCTTTCTCGACGAGTTGTTTTTTGTGGTGTTCTGCCCGGTTTTGGTGCTGATAATTCCAGATGGCGAGTTGTTTGGCAACGCTGCTGCGGTTCCGCTTCTGCAGGGAGTCGAGATCGTGTTCTGGCTCGTGTATGCCGGCATAGTGGTATGGACAGCCATACTGTTTACAGGCATACTCGCCCGGCCCGAATGGGTGGAAAAAGCTGTGGTGAGGCTTTTCGGGTTGCGTTGGCTTCGCCGGTGGAAGCCTGCCGCCGAGGGCATGACAGCCAACATGAAAGCCACTTCGGCATGGGTGAGAGGCCGTAGCCGCCGTTGGTGGCTGCAGGTGTTCGGAGCCACGACTCTCTCGTGGTTCTCGCGCTACTTTGTGGTCAACGCCCTGTTTATGGCTTTTGTGCCTGCTGTGTCGGGTCTGCTGGTGTTCGGGCGGCAGTTTGTGGTGTGGGTGGTGCTGATGATAAGCCCTACGCCCGGAGCGAGCGGTGTGAGCGAATGGCTGTTCACCAATTACTACGGCGACCTTATCGGCGATGTGTCGGCGGCGCTTGTCATCGCTATGATATGGCGTATACTGAGTTACTATATATATCTGTTTGCCGGGGTATGCCTGGCTCCTTCATATTTCAGAAAAAAGAAAGATGCACATTAAGACAATCCTTATCACAGTAGCCGTCGTGCTTGCATCGTTGATTTCTTTGCGGGCTCAGCGCGTGATGGTGATCAATATCGACGAGGAGATCGACGCGACGGCATGGCGCCATATGCGTGGCGCGCTCCACGAGGCCGAGAACGCCACTCCTCGGTACGACATGCTGGTGGTGCGGCTCAATACCTATGGTGGCGCAGTGGATATGGCCGACTCGATGCGTACGGCGCTGATGCGCTGCAGTATGCCCACGGTAGCCTTTATCGATCATAACGCGGCGTCGGCCGGCGCACTGATAGTGCTGGCCTGCGACTCGGCCTACATGGCTCCCGGCTCAAGTATAGGCGCCGCCACGGTGGTGAACGGTCAGGGCGAGCCTATGCCGCCTAAGTATCAGAGCTATTGGAGCTCTGTGATGCGCTCTACCGCTGCCGCACACGGCAAGTATATGGCCGAGGGCGACAGTGTGGAGCGTTGGCGGCGCGATCCCGACCTCGCCGCCGAGATGGTGAACCCCGAGAAGGCTATATCGTTCACTACCGAAGAGGCTGTGGCCAACGGCCTCGTGGACGGGAGCGCCACATCGGTGCATGGCGTGCTCGGGCAGCTCGGCATGGAGGATGCATCTGTCACCGAATATACTCCCACGTTCACCGACCGTATGATGGGATTCTTCGCATCGGCGGGCGTGCGCGCCATTCTGATAATGCTCATATTGGGCGGCCTGTACATGGAGATGCACTCGCCGGGCCTTGGATTTGCAGCCGCGGTGTCGGTGGTGGCTACGGCGCTGTATTTCCTGCCCATGATAGTTACCGGCACTTTGGCGCCGTGGGTGGTGATATTGTTCCTTATAGGTATTGTGGCGCTCGCTCTCGAGATATTCGTGATACCCGGCTTCGGCATAGCCGGCGTCATAGGTATAGTGGCCATTGTGGGCTCGCTGCTCGGGGCAATGGTGCATACCGACTCGCTTACCGGCATTGATTTCTCCTCGGTATGGCGTGCATTGTGGACATTGTGTGCCGGCTCGGCTCTCGCCATAGGTGCGGTGCTGTGGCTCACCTCGAGGCATGGTCCGAAACGATTCCAGAAAGCAGCCGCACTTACCACGGAAATTTCGGTGAAGAAGGGATTTGTGGGTGTGGACATGGCTCCGTCGGCTCTTGTGGGCAAGACGGGTACAAGTCTTACCCCGCTGCGTCCGTCGGGCAAGGTGGAGATTGACGGCACGGCATACGATGCCACTTCCACCGGCGAGTTCATAGGCCGGCACAGACACGTGAAAGTGGTGCGGTATGAGGCCGCACAGGTATATGTAACTGAGGAAAAGCAACAATAATGGAATTCATAGGTATAATCCCGGCCAGATATGCGTCGACGCGCTTTCCGGGCAAGCCGCTTGCCGATATCGGCGGCACGACAATGATAGAACGTGTATATCGCCGGGCGTGCATGGCTCTCGACCATGTGACGGTGGCGACCGATGATCGCCGCATATATGATGCGGTCAAGGCTTTCGGAGGCAATGTGGAGATGACATCGACCGAGCATCGCAGCGGCACCGACCGTTGCCGTGAGGCATATGTAAACTGCGGTTCGCAGGCCGATGTGGTGATAAACATTCAGGGCGACGAACCGTTCATAGATCCCGCGCAGATCGAGACACTCAAAGGTTGTTTCGACGATGCGTGCACGCAGATAGCCACGTTGGTGCGCCGCGTCGACGCGGCGGCCGGTATCGACGCGCTTGTGAATCCCAATACGCCCAAGGTGGTGCTCGACGACCGCGGGCGGGCGTTGTATTTCTCGCGCTCGGTGATACCGTATGTACGCGGAAAAGAGTTGGCGGATTGGCCGCGCGATACCGGATATTTCACGCATGTGGGTATATATGCCTATCGTGCGTCGGTGCTTGCAGAGATAGTGAGGCTGCCGCAGTCGCCGCTCGAATTGGCCGAGTCACTTGAGCAGCTGCGTTGGCTTCAGGCCGGCTACAGCATACAGACAGCCGTGACTGATTCGCCCACAGTGGGCATTGATACTCCCGACGATCTGCGGCGTGCGGTGGAATATCTTAACAAAACGGAGTCGTGAATATGAGTGGATTGGATCGAAGTGTGGCGCCGCCTGTCAAGGCTTTCGCCGATATAAATCTTGTGCCGGAGCATGTGGAGACACTGCCCAATGGTGTGACTCTGCATGTGGTGAATACCGGTAGCCAGCCTATATCAAGACTGGTGATAGTGCGAGAGGGGGGTACTCTTGATGCGTCTAAGCCTTGGCAGAAGCGGCTGATGGCTGAGGCTATGCGCGAGAATACAGCCGTAATGGACGGAGAGCGTATAGCCGACATCACCGACTATAACGGTGCCCGGCTTACAGGCGGGGCACATGATCATTTCACAAAGCTCGATCTGTTGGTGCTCAACCGCCGTATCCCCGATATGCTGCCTGTGATGCGGGCTATAATGTTTGATGCCCGTTTTACTGAGCGAAACCTCGGGGTGATCGCCGGCAAGGCGGCCGCCAACCGTGCCATACAGTTGTCGAAGGTATCGTACGTGGCCGCCAACGCCGCACGCCGTATGGTGACGGGTGTGACACATCCGGCTGCAATGACAGCCACGCCCGATGATTTTACATCCACTACCGTCGACGATGTATCGTCATTGTATTACGAGATGCTCGGTGCCCGTATGCATGTTTTTCTCGGGGGCTCTCTTGACGATGCGACTGTCGATGCCATGCGGTATTTTGTCGCGGCGTTGCCTGCTGCTTATGGAAGCCTGATGTGTGTGCAGCCGTATGCGCCGTCGGCGCCCGCGCGTGTGCATATCGACATGCCGCAGGCGATGCAGGCGGCTGTGTCGATGATGATGCCTGCCATAGGCCGCGATCATCCCGATTATATAGGGCTGCGGCTGGCGGTGATGGCTCTCGGAGGATATTTCGGAAGCCGCCTTATGCGCAATATCCGCGAGGAGAAAGGCCTCACCTATGGTATCAGTGCCGCTTTGCTCGGCAGTCGCGAGGGGGCGTACATGGAGATCGGTGCCCAATGCGACCGCAGCTATGTGGAGCAGGTGATAGAGGAGACGGCAAAGGAAATGTCGGGGTTATGCACCGATCCGCCGCGCGGTGAGGAGCTGGAACGCCTGAAGCTGCATGCATGGACAGCGCTCGCATCGGCGGCCGATTCGGCTTTCGGCACGCTCGACCATTATATTACCGGGCTGATGGTGGGTATGCCCGAGAATTATTTCGCGGATCAGATGCGGTGTGTGGCATCCCTGACCTCGGAACGTATCGTCGAGATAGCCGGACGTTATCTCGACCCGGAGCAACTGCGTGTGGCTACGGCTTTTTAATTTAGAATGTTGAATTTATTCCAATAATAATTCAACATTCTAAATCCAACACCCTACATTATAAATCAGTACTTGACTTTGTCGGTCTTGTCGCGCCATTTGTCGAAGGCGACGATGGCGCGGTCGCGCATGAAGTGGTCGCAGCGTATACTGCGCTCTTGCCGTGGCAGTTCTATCTGGTCGTATATGAATGAATCGTCGAAGTCAATGGCTTTGGCGTCGGCCTTTGTGTTGCCGAAGCAGATGCGTTTCACGCCGGCCCAGTAGAGTGCGCTGAGACACATCGGACATGGCTCGCATGATGAATAGACTGTACAACCTTCAAGCTTGAAATTGCCGATGTTGCTGCATGCGGCGCGTATTGCCGAGACTTCGGCGTGGGCTGTTGGATCGTTGTTTGCTGTGACGCGGTTGACGCCGGTAGCGAGGACATTGCCTTTGTCATCTACGATCACAGCGCCGAACGGGCCGCCGCCGTTGTCGATGTTTTCTACTGAAAGGTCTATCGCCATCTGCATGAAGCGTGCGTCGTCGGGAGTGTATTTGTCTTCTTTGTCTTGTGTCATGTGTGTTGTGTTTTATGGAGAGCCGGATGCGGCCTTCCGAATGTTTAACAAATAAGGTGGCGTGAGCGTTCAGATGAGCGAGGCGGCCTCATGGTCGCACTCGGAGGGCCTGTAGTGATGTCGCGCGTTGCATTCGGTTACAGTACGGTCGACAATCAGGTGGCGGTTGGCCATCGATGATATCTCTGTCATTTCGTGCGAGACGAGCAGTATGGTGCAATGAGGCGCTATCTCGGCGAGCATACGGTAGATGTGTGCTTCGAAGTGCTTGTCGATGTAGCTCAGCGGCTCGTCTAGTACAAGCAGTTGAGGATCGGCGATGATGGCACGGCCGAGCAGGGTGCGTTGGAGCTGTCCGCCCGACAGGCGTCCTATGGGACGGTCGGCGAGGTCTTCCATCTCTATTCGCGCTATTGTTGAGCGCAGGCGGGATTCGCGTTCGGCTGCCGACATACCTCTTATGCCAAGCAGTCCGGATAGTATCACGTCACTTACGGTGAGGGGAAACTGGGAGTCAATGGCGTTTTTCTGTGGCAGATATCCTATGGCAGGTCGTTCGCCGTCGAATATCACTCGGCCTGATGTGGGGGAGAGGAGGCCGAGGATTATGCGTAGCAGAGTGGTTTTGCCTCCACCGTTGGGGCCTGTTATCGCGACGAAGTCGCCACGGTGTACGGTAAGATCGATGCCGTGAAGGATAATGCGGTCGTCCCTTCTCATGCCTATGCCGTCGAGATGCAGCAGCGGGGTGGAAGTGGGATTGAGTCTAACTTCCACAGGATAGGGATGGTGCACGCACGCGCCTCCGAAATGTATGTTATTGTCGTGACAGCTCATCCACGACTTTGGAGAGTTCAGATTCCCAATCGTATGCAAGGGGATCGAAAGTGACGAGATGCGCTCCTGTGCCGGCACTTATGGATTCGGCCTGGCGCGAATCTATAAGGTTCTGGAAAAGGAATATACGTGCGTTTGCGTTTTTGGCCGAGTCGATCAATACCTTGAGCGATGTGGCGGACACCTCCTTGTTTTCATGCCCCATGGTTATCATTTTCAATCCGTAATCCCGGGCGAAATAGCCCATCGAGGGGTGCCACAGCATGAATGCCGGTGATCCGGCCTCGGCGATTCGTGTCGTGAAAGCGTTGTCGAGCGAGTCGAGGTGCGAGCACATTTTCTTGAAGCTGGTTTTGTATTCGGATGCATGCTCGGGGTCGATATGGATAAGATGGTCGGTCATGTTGGCGGCAATCCTGCGCATGTTTTTTACGGAGAGCCATACATGCGGATCAGCTTCTATCTCTTTTGTACCGGCAGGGATGTTGGGAAGAAACATGCTGTGGTTGTCGCCGTGACTTTTCTCGTATATAAGGTCTATGCCTGCCGATGTGTTTACAAATTTGGATTCGTCATCGGTGGCGAGTTTGAGGTTTTCTTCAAAAACGAACAGGCCGGTGGTGAAGTACAGGTCGGCGTTCTCGATCTCCATCCGCCGTGAGGGGGATGGCTCGAAAGTCTCCGGCGATTCGTTCTTGGAGATGACGGTGACTATGTTGAAACGGTCGCCGGCAAGTCGGTTCAGAATATTGCGTTGCGGCTCAATGCTCACGGCAATCACAGGGCGCGGGTCGTCGCTCTTGTTGCTGCAAGACGATGAGGCGATAGCCCCAGCCATGCAGAAGAAAGCCATGTATCTGTCGAAAGATTTCATTTTATTAGTTGCAGACTGGTATATACACGCCGCAAAGTTACAAAAAATAATCAAAACGGGCACAATTTATTTTCAATTTATTGTCATTATGTGAACGAAACAGCCACAGAATATTTACAACACCTTGGCTTAACAATCATTAGCGTTTCTTAAATAAAAAGAGACAATAATAATTCTTAACTTTGTAATCTAAAAAATAATACAATGGCATTGAAGATTGGAGATATGGTGCGTTTCCTCAACTCTACCGGAGGGGGACGTGTGATGAGAATAGAAGGGCAGATAGCCTATGTGGACGAGGATGGATTCGAGACTCCCGCACTTGTGCGCGAATGCGTGGTTGTGGCGACGGGCGATTCGTTCTATAAGTCGGAGACGAGGTCAAAGGCGGCCGCCGCGACATCCGCGCCGGCAGTTGAGACGCCGCTGCCCGTAGTGCCGGCCAAAGCATTGGATCTGCCTCCTGTCAGGGAGACCCCTGAAGGCGAGAAGCTGAATATGGTTCTCGGATTTGTACCGGCCGATATAAAGCGGTTGAGTGATACGTCGTTTGACGCCTTTCTGGTCAACGACTCAAACTATGCCATGTATGTGTCGGTGGCCACGCGGCCTAATGAATCTAAGCAATGGACACTGCGTTATGCCGGTTTCATAGAGCCGCAGATACAGGAATTTCTTTTTGAAATCACACCCGAAGACTTGCCCGACATAGACCGTATCGCCGTGCAATCGCTGCCCCTTAAGAAAGGGACAGCCTACGGACTTAAGGCTCCGGTGGCTTTCGAGCAGCGGCTTGACGCCACGAAGTTTGCCAGACTGCATTGTTTCGGCAGTAATCCCTATTTCGACGAGCATGTGCTTGCGCTTGAGATAATGAAAGACGACAGACCGGCGTTGCCTGTGAAGGTGAATCCCGACGATCTGCGCCGGGCCTTGGCCGAGAAAGAGCGTGAAGACCGCCGCAAACCCAGACCGGTGGAGAAACGTACGCACAAGACCGATACAAATCTGCTCGAGGTCGATCTGCATGCAGGTGAGCTGCTCGATGATCTGCGTGGACTCTCGCCAGCAGATATTCTGAATTATCAGATAGATACGTTTCGCAGCGTGATGGATCAGAACCTGCACAACCACGGGCGCCGCATAGTGTTTATCCACGGCAAGGGCGAGGGTGTGCTGCGCAAGGCGTTGATGAAGGAGCTGAGCCACCGTTACAAGGGGCATGATGTGGCCGACGCGTCGTTTCGCGAATACGGCTACGGAGCGACTCAGGTCACAATAAAATGATTGTTGTATTCTCGGGCACGGGCAACTCGATGTATGTAGCGGGTATGCTCAGGGATATCCTCGGCGATGAGCTTTTGGCGCTCCCGGTTGCCGGCGACGTAGTGCCGCATGCCGGCAATGACCGTGTGATATGGGTGTTTCCGGTATATTCGTGGGGCATACCGCCCGTGCTTGATGATATCATCGGGAATATAGAGATCGAAGGCGCCGACAGAGCCGTCCATTATGCCGTGATGACGTGCGGCGACGATACGGGCTATGCCGACCGTACATGGCTCCGCAGTCTGGCACGGCGCGGATGGGCAGGCCGTGGCGCATGGTCGGTGCGGATGCCCAATACCTACGTATTCATGAAAGGTTTTGATGTGGACAGCGTGGATACGGCGTCGGCCAAGATATCATCCGCTACGGCCCGTGTGCGTGATATCGGGAGCCACATATGTGCGGGCGATCGCACGACAGATGTGGTGCGCGGGACTTTTCCGCACATCAAGACATATCTGATAAGACCATGGTTTGTGCGGCACTGCATGTCACCGCGCCGGTTCGGTAGCACCGATGATTGCGTGGGATGCAAAGTGTGTGCCGATAATTGTCCGATGAAGAATATAAATATGGAGAACGGACGGCCCCGATGGGGCGCCGACTGTGCTTTCTGTCTGCGTTGCTATCACATATGTCCGCGTCATGCTGTTGTATGGGGAAAGGCGAGTCGTGGCAAGGGGCAGTCGCGTCAGCTTATAAGTTGTATTTTCAAAGGTGAAAAGGGCGTTTGAATTCGTTTTTTGTTAAAACAGGAGTGTAAAGAGTAAAAAAACAGCGTATTTTTTGTGCAAAAGCGAAAAAAACGTTTACTTTGCATCCGTAATATGTGTTTCGTTCCCCGCTGTCGTGTGTGCGATGGCTCTTTTCCTGTCTGTCAAGGACATATTTATTCCAAATCATTAATTGTATTTATATGAAAAAAATCTACACTTTTCTTCTTGCTGCATTGGCTGTCTTTTCAGGTTTGAGCGCCTCGGCCGCTGATGTGACATTGAAACTTGATATTGACAACGCTTCGCGCGTAGAGGTATCGGTGAATCGCCAGGTGGCGGAATGCGTCGATGGCATGAATACCTTCACCATCGATGCGTATTCGAGCATCATGGTCAAGGCCACCGAGGGCAATGTCATCCTGTCGTTGGTCAACGAGGCCGGTGTACCCCAGTACAACTCTTACGGCACCTACAACATCTACGGTTATGGAAACGACGGCAAGACATTCAGTGTTACAACAGCACCGCTTGACGAGATACTTACCGGTACATTCAAGCTTACCGTAAACGGTGACGTGGATGAGCTCGAGGCTTCGCTGGAGCCTCTGGGACTCGATATTGAGCTTCAGGAGGGCGAGCAGACAGTGAAATTCTCGCCCGAGTTTGGAAATGTTCTGAGCATAGGCTCGGGTGACGCTCCCATATATAAGGTGAGCGTGGGCGGCGAGACCGTGATGAGCTGCGACTACGAATGCGAGGTGGAGCTTGAAGAAGGCATGGAGGTCGTTATCGACCAGGCTTTCCCGGATGTCGACTGCACATACACCGTCACATACGGCGAAGGTGCCGAGAACTGCATCGAGGAAGTCTATACCGGCGACGGTGCAATAGATTTTGACGGCAGCAAATTTGTCTGCAAGGCCGGTACTCAGGTTACACTTTCGTTCGATCCCTCATACAAGGTCGACGCCATCACAATAGGGGGCGAAGAACAGGATCTCAGCTATATGTATGGCGAATACAGCTTCATTGCCGTGGAGGACGCTGCAATACATATCGAGGCACACCCCTATGGCGACATCACCTTCACTATCAATATCAACAACCCCGCAGGCATCAATGTGTATGACGGCTTTTATTATGAGGACAAGCTTATTGAGCTTGTGGAAGGAAACAATACCGTCAAAGTGGCCGAGAGCGAGTATCCTATGATATCGTTTGAACTCAACAACGGCTATTATCTGAAGTCGATCCTTGACGAAGAGGGTAACGATTACAAGGACGAGCAGTCGATATATGTGCACGAGGGTATGGTTCTGACATTTGATGTCGACGAATATGTACTCGACCGGATGGCTGTGGTCTATATCGACGATATTACCGCCTATCAGTATTTCTTTAACTTCCAGAATTCGGGACGCCGTGATATAGAAGGACTGAAAACAGGTTATAACGAACTTGAATATGCCGAGGCATACAATCCGTTCTACCTGTCGTGGGGCGCTACAAGCACCGGCTACGGCCTCTTTGTCGACGATGAGGAGATACAGCCTCTTTACGAGAATCTGGCCAATTACAGCTTCCGCATTCCGGAAAAATCGGTGGTGAAGGTATTTCTCAAGGAAGTGCCCGTCCGCTGCAATGTGAGCTTTGAGGCTGCCGCCGGCTGCGAGGCTGTTGTGACCCGCGACCTTATCGTGCCCGTGACCGATTTTGCCGCCGGCTTTGAATGCTTTGCCGGCACTGAGGTAAGTGTGGCTGCCGACGGCGAGACTGTGAAGGTGAATGACGAGGCTGTGGCTCCCGATGCCGAAGGTGTATGCACATTTACCGTAGCCGCCGACACCAAGGTAAGTATCGGCGATTCGTCGGGTATCGGTGACATCGCTCTCGACAACGAGAGTGCCGATGATGCCGTATACAACCTGCAAGGCGTCAAGGTAGGCTCTCGCGGCGATATCAACAGTCTGCCTGCCGGACTCTATATAAGCAACGGAAAGAAAGTCGTTGTAAAATACACTATGGCCGAATAAAGAGACTGTCTGTACTACGGAATCGATGTGCAGGCAGTCTCTTTGCTTTCTTCATAACCAATCATAATACCTTATCATATATGAAAAAACTACTGTTATCTTTATTGATAATGACCGGTGGCATGTCGGCTGCGACCGCGCAGCTGAGCCTTGCCGATCAGGCTATGCTGCGGCAGCAGAAAATGGAGCAGCGCGGCATGCTCAACGCCGCCTCACCAAGGAAAGCGGCTCCGGCAGCCAATGCATCGCACAGGTCTTTGGCATTTATAAAACTGCGTCCCGGATTCACACAAGCCGATGTCGAGGCCGAAGGTGTGAATGTAAGCGCGGCGCGCGGCGGTATACTGCTGTGCTCGATACTTACCGATGATGTGGAGCGCGTGGCATCGCTGGATGCCGTAGAGCGTCTTGAACTTTCCAAGCCGGTGCGTGCCAACATGGATCTCGCGCTCACCGCATCGAAGGTCGACCTGCTGCACAACGGCGATGGGCTCGACCAGCCGTATACGGGCAAGGGTGTGATAGCCGGTATCGTCGATCAGGGCATGGATCCCAACCATATAAATTTTGTGAACGATGACGGCAGCTCGCGTCTGGGTTATCTCGCCCATATCAAGATCGATATGACGGCGCCCGACGGCTGGAGCGGTTCGGAATTTGACCGCGACAACATATGGCGCTTCACCACCGATACCGACGAGACATTCCACGGCACTCATACCATGGGCACGCTTGCCGGCGGCTATAAAGGCGACATACAGGCCGCGATACGCCAGAACACGCAGCTTGCCGAGGTGCAGACTGTGAAGAATCCATATTACGGGGTGGCGACCGGAGCCGACATCGCTGCCGGATGCGGCGATCTGCGCGACCTGCTGATAGGCCTGAGCATCGACCGGATACTCGACTACCGCTATCAGGAGAAGAAGCCCTGTGTGCTTTCGCTCTCGATAGGCTCGACTACCGGCAGCCACAATCCGCAGGCCATGATGTGCCAGTTCCTCGATCTGGCGGCCAAAGAGTGCGTCGTGGTGCTGTCGGCGGGCAACGAGGGTGACATTCCTCTTGCTCTCAAGAAGACATTCACAGCCGATGACAAGGAGGCAAAGACCTTCATACTGCCTACTTATAAATCCGACACACGTGTGGGACAGGTGTATTTCTACAGCGACAGGCCTTTCAAACTCAAGGGCGTCGTCTACAACAAAAGCCGCAAGCGCATTGCAGCCAATATGCCTGTTCTCGACGGACAGGAGCAGAGTGTAGCACAATATTACTGTTCGTCGGATCAGCAGGAGTCATCGACCGATATCGTGGAAGCCACTTTCAACCGTTATTTCAGCGGATACGTAGGCGTGGGCTGGGACATAGACAGCTATACCAACGAGTACATGGCGCTGATCGACTACTACTCGGTGGATAGGGAAGAGAACGCCAACGGCAACTATATTCTTGGTTTTGTCGTAGAGGGCGAGGAAGGTCAGCATGTCGAGGCTTACTGCAACGGTCTGTACACTGTTCTTGACGACTATGACCAGCCCGGATGGGATGACGGCTCCACCGACGGCACCATCTCCGACATGGCATGCGGCAATGACGTGATAGTGGTAGGTGCATATAACACCCGCGACGACTATCCGGCTCTCGACGGCTACATGTATAATTATCAGGGATCGTTCACACCCGGCAAAGTGACGCCGTTCTCCTCGTACGGCACATTGGCCGACGGTCGCAAGTTGCCTCATGTATGCGCTCCCGGTGCGGTGATCATATCGTCATGCTCCAAATATTATGCCGAGGCTTCGGCCAATAATGTGGGCAACAACGCTCTCAACGCCAAGGTGCAACACGACGGCCGTACAAGCTATTGGTGTCCCGCCATGGGCACATCTATGGCCACTCCCTATGTGGCCGGTTCGATTGCCCTGTGGCTCGAGGCCGATCCGACTCTTACCACCGATGCCATAAAGGATATCATAAATGTGACATCAGTACGCGATGCCGACGTGGAAGCCGGCAATCCCGTGCAGTGGGGCGCAGGAAAGTTCGATGCCTACGAAGGCCTCAAGGAAGTGTTGCGCCGCAAGGCCGCCTCGGTGGGTGATGTCGCCGCCGACAGCGGAGAGCTGATGGTGAAGGCCGACGGCAGCAACTACAATATTTTCCTTGCCGGTGCCTCCGGGATGCATGCGCAGGTATTCAATGCCGCCGGTGTATGCGTACTGAGTGCTCAAGCGCCGGGCAGTGAGCTCGGCCTTGATGTCTCAGGCCTTCCCAAGGGTGTGTATGTGCTGAATGTAAACGGCACACATTCGCGTAAAATCATTAAATAAACCATATCATGAAAAAATTATTGACATTAGCACTCGGCGCCATGCTGGCCGTGTCGGCCGTGTCCGCGCAGGATACCGACAAGCCGATGATCACATTCAAGACCAATGTGTACGGCTATACAGGCGCTGCCAACAGTTTCCATATCGTTGTCGGTACCACCGAGCCGACATATTTTGATGTCGACTGCGGCTACGGCCCGGCTGAATATGAAGTAGGCCCTGCCGTATATGATCCCGAAGCAGGGGGTATCGTGGGTACGACCATAAGCATGCAGGCCAACAGCGAGGGCATCGTGAAGATCTACGGCGACGCATCGCTGCTCGACTACTTCGATGCCGAGGGTTGCTATATCGACTGGATAGACTTTGGCGACTGCGTGAATCTCGATGTGCTTGATCTTCAGCACAACGAGCTCAAACGGCTCGATCTGTCTAAATACACAAAGCTTTCGGCCATATATCTCTCAGACAATCCTTTTACAGCCGAGACTCCCCTCGTGGTGGGCGACAACCATCCGGCTCTCACCATACTCGAGGTGGATATCGTGGATTATATCTCGCCCGATTTCGATATCAAGACTTTCCCGGAACTGATGTCGTTTGACGCCTATGCCAACAAGACATTGTATCACCTCGATCCCACCAACTGCCCCAAGCTGGTGCGCCTGTCGGTGGACGGCTGTCCGATAAAAAGTCTTGATGTGACCAAGAATCCCAATCTGCAGGTACTCAATATAGAGGATTCGGGCATATCGGAGATCGATCTGAGCAAAAACCCAAGACTTCAGCAACTATATGTCACGCATGAATCGGCAATGCTCAACCCCGATGTCAAGATAAAGAGCATCGACCTGTCGAACAATCCTGAGCTGGTTTACCTCACCATCGGCGGCAATGATCTCACCACGCTCGATGTGAGCAAGAATACAAAGCTCCAGTGGATCTTGGCCTCGCACAACAATCTTACTTCGCTTGATGTCGACAACTGCCCCGATCTGGCAAGTCTCAATCTGAGATACAACCGCATGGGTTTCTCCACGTTGCCGTTGCCCAAAAGCACATACAGCGAGTATTATTACGAGCAGATGCCGATGGAGACCGAGAGGTCTTATGCGACCGGCAGCGTGCTTGACTTCAGCGACAAGGTGCTCCGCGAAGGCACGGTTACCGACTGCGTGCTGTACGCATATGATATGGCGGCCGATGTGTCCACGCCGCTCGACGCATCCTACATGAGTTATGCCGACGGCAAGGTGACTCTGCTCAAGGAATATGGCGACTCGCTGTATCTGTCGTTCGGCAACACCGCCTTTCCGGAAGCCAAGCTTATCACCGAACGTTTCATGGTCAAGAAATCGTCGGATATCGGCAAGCCTTCCGTAGCTCTGAGCTTCGGGACGTCAGTGACCACAGGTGCGTCGCTTGAATTCGGGGTCGGCCTTTACGGTGCTACCGAGGCCGCTCCTCGCAAGTTCTATGTCGACTTCGGCGACGGCACACTCGTTGAGTGCTCGGCTACCTGTGAGGACATTCCCTCAGTGGCCAATGTGAAAGGCTCCCGGGCCGGTTCGGCCGATGTGACGGTATATGTGCCTGAAGGCGAAGAGCTGTCGGCATTCGGTGCCACGGGCATTGCCATGAACTCGCTCAATATCGACAAGGCCGTGCGTATACGTCATTTGCGTGCGAGTGATGCCGGCCTATATGACGTAAACCTCGGCCTCAACCGCGATCTGCGCTCTCTCGACCTCTCGGGCAACAATCTGCGCACACTGAGCCTTGAAGGTGTCAACGGTCTGTTTGGCAAGAATCTCCTTTCCGACATAAACCTGAGCCGTAACAAGCTCTCCGAGGTGACACTCAACGATACCCGTGCCATACGCTCGCTGAATCTCAGCAACAACAACTTCTCTGAATTCACATATAAGAACTTCGACAATATAGAGGATTTTGACCTGAGTCACAACTCGGTCGACCGTATCGATCTAACCTACTTTACCGGTGCGAAGAATCTGAATCTGTCGCACAACCTGTTTGCCGAGATCATGTTGCCGGAAACCAACGTATTCGAGACTCTCGATCTGTCCAACAATCTGCTCACCCTCGCGACCTTGCCCCTCAAGCCTTCGGCAACTGTAAATTATGTATACGCGCCGCAGGCCGACATAGTGCTTCCCGCCAAGGCTCCCGGTGTGGATCTGTCGTCACAGAACCGCATCGTGGACGGGGTCGGCACCACATATACATGGCTCAAAGCCGACGGCACTCCCGTGGCTGCAGGCGATGTGGTCACCACCGACGGCCGTGCCCGCTTTGTAAATCCCGATGCAGGCAAGATCTACTGTGTGATGTCCAACCCGGCATTCCCGCAGTTCGGCGGTTCGACTCCGTTCCGCACCACTGTGGTGGAAACAGCCGGCATGCCTACCAATATTGTGGCGACATTCACGACTGTGAACAGCGGCGATGCCGTGCAGCTGTCTATGGCGGCCGAGAAAGACGGTACCGCAGTATATATCGACTGGAGCGGCGAGGGCTACAATCTTGCGCAATACCAGCTCGGCACCACCTACCGTCTTTTTGATGCCGTGACCGAAGCCGGCGCCGATGTCAAGGTCTACACTTACGATGTGGACGATGTCATCACCGTATTCTCGATGACCGGCGCCAAGCTCAGTGCTTTTGACGGCTCGAAACTCGACAAGCTTATCTGCCTCGGCGTGAATGGTGCCAGTCTCAGCGAGATCGTCCTTCCCGAGAGCACCCGCCTCATGGAGCTTTATCTCGATAACAATGAATTCACCGACATCGACCTGTCGCGTTATACAAATCTGTCTACTCTGTCGCTCGCATCAAACAAGCTTACATCGCTCGACCTGTCTGAGTTGCCCGGTTTGCAACTTGTCGGCGCAGGGCACAACGAGATTTCAGAGGTGAAGCTCGACAACCCGTACCTCTGGTTCTTGTCATTGGCCGACAACAAGCTTTCGGAGATTGACTTCAGCAAGGCTGCATCTATATCGCAGCTGTCGCTGAGCTACAACGATTTCGAGACAGTCGACATCAGCCCGCTGCGTTCGCTCATACAGCTGCATCTCGACCACAATCGCTTCACCTTCGCCACATTGCCGCAGAGCCGGAGCTCGTTTGTGGAATATGTATATGGCGATCAGGCCAATGTCGATGTCGTGTGCACGGAAGGTAAGGTTGACCTGTCGTCGCAGGCCAAGGTAGGCGATACTGCCACCGACTATGCGTGGTATATCGGCACTCCGGTATTTGACGAAAACGGATATCTGAGCGGCGAGCAGCTTTATGTGGATGATGAATATACTCTTGAGAATGGTGTCACCACATTCCTCAGCGGCTTTGATGATGCCGTGTGCGTGATGACCAATGCGGCTCTCGACAAGCTGTATCTGTTCACCAATCCGCTCGATATCACACTCGGTGTGGATGACGCCATGACCGACGGCGTATCCGGCATCAGCGTCAAGGCAGTAGACCGCGACGTATATGTTGAGGCTGCCGGAGCTGCCGACGGCACCCGCGTGGCCTTTATAACCCTCGACGGACGTGTGGCCGGTAGCGCCACGATTGCCGACGGCTGCGCTGTGTTGCGAGGTATGCCTGCCGGAGCAGGTATCATCGCGGTCGGTGGTCGCGGATACAAAGTGATGCTGAAGTAAGGCGTCATATGATATATTAAACGAGGCTGCGCTGTAAACCTTAATTACGACGCAGCCTCGTTCACTTTCCGGCTATATCAGGGTTTCTTATTGAATGTCCATTGGATATGGAATAGGAAGTAACGTGGAAGAACAGTATAATAAGTCTCAGTTCTTGCCTGCGCATTGATTCCATATGATACATCGCTGAGATTATGCAACAGATCGAAACCGTCGGCCATAAGTGTAATACCTGCTTTAGGGATAGAATAGCTTAATCTTGCATTCCATACAAAATTATTGGTGTTGAGCTGGCTGTCGGAATATCCTCTTCTCGAATAGATGGTGAAATCAGTCGCAATCTGAAAATTGGCGGGTAATTTCAGTATTCCCCGTAGGCCATAATCGAAGTCACCGGCATTGAAACTGCTGAAGCCGGACATTTCACTGCTGTAGTGATGAATATTCCCTTTGAAAAACACCTCGGCTTTATTTCCGGCATTGTTGTATCCAAATTTCAATTCCTCTCCCATGCCATAAATGTTGACCTTATTTTTAAATGAGTTCTTGCTGTTCTCACTAAAGAAATCTACAGAAGATACATAGGTCAGCCGTGTCGTGTTTCCCATAAAGAACCGCCTCATATTTCCGAAATCCCAATGTAATTGTTGCAAGGCATTGATATCCCAGTTGCCATTTACATTTTGCATCCATGAAGTCTTTACACCGTTTTCGGTGTTGTAATCATATCCGACAGAAAGAAGATTATTGTATACAGTTGAGTTTAGCATATAGGTTTGTTCAATGTTACCTTTATTATTACGGCCATTCACTCTCCATCTGAATCTATGGACTGTTGAGTTTTTCAACTCAGGATTACCTATAAAAATATTCATCGGATCGCGTTGATCTACTATGTCAATCATATTTCTTAGATCAGGAGATTTGGGCGTGAGTGTATAGTGGAAATTAGCCTTGTAATTCCCCGATTTACTGATCGGAAATCTTAATTCAAATTCCATGTTTCCGGGGTGTAGCGTGGTGCGACTGAGACTGTGGTGCCTGTTGTCTCGCAAATAATATATATGTTGACGCTCAATGCTTACATCCGCTTTTACCCGCATGGCAATCTTGCCCGGCCTCCACTGTAAATTCGGTGACAATGTGTGCAGGTCGTTTGTCTGGTGGTCAACATAACTTAATGATGGATCAAATGTGGAAAAGTATTCATTATAAGATGGAAGGAACCCGATTTCATTTTTTTCTATATCACCGTATAGTTGGTCGAGTCTATATAAATCCGAGGTCGCTTTCCTTTCATTGTGAGAATATTCATAATTTATGTCAAGGGCAAGATTTCTTGTTGGAAACGCCTGATAACCGGCTGAGGCCTTGATGTTATAATTATAGTCGGGATGGTTTTTCAGATATCTGTCAGATGCCTCTGTGAATTCAGCATCATTACCTAAATTGATGCCAAATCGGTTGAACCCGTCATAGCTATTTCGTGTGTAGCTGCCTGACATCTGATATGAGATACTTTGCATCAAACCTGTTTTAAGTCGGAAACGGCCATTAGACCATAATTTGGCGTTTAAATTGTTACCCTTGTCCAGTTGCTCCCGAAGTTCTCTATTCAACATTGACTCAACCGCCGATGCATGAGTGCCGTCGAATATATTCCGGATCATCTCAGATGTCACGTTCTGGAGTTCTGTGTCGAATACAGCTTTCTCAAGAGACCTTGAATGATTTGCTTTATTGTAATCGAATGATGGATGAATCTCAATATAATGCCATTTCCCCATGCTTTTTAATTGGTGGTTTGTTGATATTTTAAAATCCTTGTTTATCTTTGATGAAAACTCTCGCCCAAAAGTATTACCCGAAGGGAGAAAATTGGTGGTATAGGTGCGTGATCCATCGTCAAGGACAATACGGTTGACAACGGCGTCACCGTTAACTTGCCAACCCGATTTTTTGTTTTCGACATTATACTCAACTCCTCCCATATATGTCTTCTGAGTCCCTGAGGGTATGTGGTCAGGAGTGAATGACTGGTCCATGCCCGGCTTTCTTGTCTCGTTCATATTATTGACATTTCCTATCAGCGACAATCTCGCATGATCGGAATTCCACATAGCAAACAATCTTCCGAGATAACGGTCTTCAGTGCCATATCCGGCTTCCAGATTACCCATGAAATTATGGTGGTAATCCTTTTTGAGTTTCACATCCATTGTCAGGATTTTCTTACCATAATCTTCGCCAAGCAGTTTGTCGATATCTTTCTGTCTTTCGTAAACCTCTATGTTTTTTACTGTATACGCTGCAAGATTCTTGAGCATTATTTCATGCTTGCCCTTAAAGAAGTCCTTTCCATTAAGAAGAAGACTCTCAACAAATTCGCCATTGACAAGAATCTGTCCGTTTTCTTTGAACTCTACACCTGGCAACTGGCGTATGATATCATCAAGCATACTGCCTTCAGCCATTACAAAAGCATCGGCATTATAAACCAATGTATCACCACGGTTGTAGAATTTAACTTTAGTGGCTTGCACTGTTACTTCCTTAAGCTCCCGTGCTTTTCTATCAAGGAGAATATTTTCCAGAATCAAAAAAAATTGTTTTGGATTGATGCTTGCTGCGTCTATTTCCGTAATATTATCCTCATAGCCGGAACACGACAAAACCAACTGATAATGACCCCGGAATGGAATATTATTTATTTTGAAAGAAGAAGTTTTGACGATGCGCCCCTGCTCTTCCCACTGTCGGGATGCTTTGCCGCTACTGATGACAGAATCCGTCCGGGTATCAATTAACTTGAATTCAGCTCCAAATAGTTCTGTCTCGCTTAATTTGTCTAATACGCCCTTTACGCCGATGTGAAACGTCTTTTGATCACCATTTGTCGGTGATTGCGCATAAGAAAAGACGCTGCAGACTAAGACTGATGTGAATGCAAACACCAGTTTTAATATCGTTAGTTTGTTCATAGTGATTGGCTTGGGTATTTAACTGAATGGACGTCTATATTAGAATCGATGTAGTCCTTTATGAAGTTCACTCAATGAATAATGATTCAGGAATGTTTATGTTTGTTTCGATCGACTTGGTCTCCAGAATTTCTAAATCCGATCCATTTGGCAATGAAACACTTGCGGATGCTTTAGTCAGTCGTTTACTATCCTTGCGAAATTCTCCAAGAACCGTTATTTCACCCTTATTGGTCTTCTCTATCAGTATAATATTCCCGTTGCTTGACAGTATTGATTTGTCTTTTAAGTACTTCGGAAGTGTGTCCTTACTGAAAAGATTCATCAGATCCTCCCCGAAAGAAGACGGATGCTTGTCGATTATCTCGTTGTTTCTTAGGTGGATATATTCTTTGCCATTGAATATAATAGAGTTTTTCTCCGCATCATGCCAGTCAATACGGGTCTTCACTGTGCCATTTTTGCGCACAATATATAAAGTTCCGTCCACCATATTCCCTGATGGATCCGGAGTATATATTGCCTCCGAATCACCCATTATCCCACGCCATGCAAATTCGACTTTAATGCTTTCTGCATCAGTGAGAGCCGTAATGGCAGAGTCGATTACTTCAACTGCCGAAACAGGCATTACTGATTTAATTGCGATTGTCAGAATGATAGCGAACATTGCTGCTACGCCGCTGATAGTCCATATCTTGCCTGTAAACCGTTTTTTGGGAGGGATGGAGAACGAAAAATCACATCTTCTCGGATGTTTTGGCGTAAGTAGTTCAGCTACTTTTTCCAAATCGTGGCTCTCTTGTACGTTGTTTTGCATAGCCATATTATATTAGATTCATTTTTTTTAGTCCGTTGCGGATTTTTTCTAATCCATATCGATATCTCGCTTTTGCTGTCGGTAACGGCACATCCATTACATCGGCAATTTCTTGGAAAGAGAGATTACTATGATGTCTAAGCCGGATAGTATCGGATTGTTCTTGTGGTAAAATAGCAAGAAGACGATTTATCATTGTGAATTCTTCTTCGAAATTCTCGGGTTGCAAGGTTTCAAGATTAGATTCATCGAATGATTCATCATCTATAAATCTCGTCTTGACATGGCTCCTTAAATAATCTGTGCACTCATTGGACAGAGTCCGATATAGATAAGCCCGCTTATTCTCGATTTTATTGAATCTTTGAGGATTGTCGAGAATCTTGACGTATATATTTTGAAGCACATCTTCTACATCTCTGATATCATGTAGCCGATAACTTGCATACTGAAAAAGACGTTCTTTTTCAGCATTTAGTATCTCCAAGATGAGCTGAGTCGTTTTTGCCATTTTATCTTTGAAAATCTGATTACACTATAAAGACGAAAAAAAGTAGAAAAAGATGTAATTGGAGAAAAAAATATGAGATTATCAAAAATCATTAAGCTTTACAGTTTTTAGAGATCGGCTTGGGCGGTTCGATAAATTTGAGTAATTTTGTAACTTGGTGCGGAGCAAATTCCGCCGAAGACCGAAAAAATGTCAATAATAGAGTATAAGAACGTAGAGATACTGCGCAAGGAGCATGTGGTGCTCAAGGATGTGTCGTTCACGGTGGATCCGGGGCAGTTTGTATATCTTATAGGCAAGGTGGGCTCCGGCAAGAGCTCGCTTATGAAGAGCATCTATGCCGAGGTGCCCGTTGAATCCGGCGAGGCACGGGTGTTCGATTACGACATGCGGACGATACGTCGCAAGGAGATCCCTTATCTGCGTCGCCGCATAGGCATTGTGTTTCAGGACTTTCAGCTGCTTACCGATCGCAGCGCCTTTGCCAACCTCGATTTTGTGCTCCAGGCTACCGGTTGGAAAAATAAGGCCGAGCGCGCCGAGCGGGTCGACCGTGCGCTTGCCCGCGTGGGCATGGCCAACAAGTCGTACAAGATGCCGCACGAGCTGTCGGGCGGAGAGCAGCAGCGTGTGGTGATAGCCCGTGCGTTGCTCAATGAGCCCGACCTGATATTGGCCGACGAGCCTACCGGCAATCTCGATCCGGAGACAGGATTGCAGATCGTGGCCCAGCTGCACGATATCGCCGCCGGAGGCACCGCCGTGATGATGGCCACGCACAATCTGTCGCTGCTCGACGCATTCGCCGGCCGAGTGATGAATATTGAATCGAAAAAACTTATTGAAGCATAACTATACATGAAGGTACTGAAATTCGGCGGTACTTCGGTAGGCTCCGCCGAGCGCATTCGCAATGTCGCGTCGTTGGCCGGTCGTGAAGGCCGCTGTGTGTTGGTGCTGTCGGCGATGTCGGGCACCACAAATTCACTGGTGGAGATATCCGGCTATCTTGCCCGGCATAACGTGCCCGGCGCGCAGGAGGTGCTCAACGCATTGCGGCAGAAGTATGCCGCGACTGTGGAGGCGCTGTATGATGACGAGGCTTCGCGCCGGCGTGCGTCGCTTTATCTCGACGAGGTGTTCGGATTCATAGCACAGAAGGCCGAAGGCGACTTTACCGGTGCCGACGAGAAGGAGATTCTCGCTCAGGGCGAGCTTATGTCGACGGCCTTGATGCAGATTTATCTCGAGAGCCGCGGCGTGCGCAGCGTGATGCTGCCCGCGCTCGACTATATGCGGATCACCGCCGAGGGCGAGCCCGACATGAAATACATATCGAGCCGTCTGCGCCGTCTCGTGGAGCAGAATCCCGATGCCGATCTGTATCTTACACAAGGCTATATATGTCGCAACAGCCAGGGCGGCTTCGACAATCTGCGCCGTGGAGGCAGCGACTATTCGGCATCGATAATCGGAGCAGTCCTCGGCGCTGAGGAAATACAGATATGGACCGATATCGACGGCATGCATACGGGCGATCCACGCTATGTGAAAGGCACCTGCCCCGTAGGGCACCTGCACTTCGAGGAGGCGGCCGAGTTGGCCTATTTCGGCGCCAAGATACTGCACCCGAGCTGTGTTCTGCCGGCCAAGCTGCATAATATCCCCGTGCGCCTGCTCAATACCATGGAGCCGTCGGCACCGGGTACGCTTATCGCCAACTTCGCCCCGGACGGCACCGTGAAGGCTGTGGCCGCCAAAGACAACATCACGGCCATCAAGATAAAGAGCGGACGCATGCTGCTGGCATACGGCTTTCTGCACAAGGTGTTCGAGACTTTCGACAGGTATCATACGGCCATCGACATGATGGCTACCTCAGAGGTGGGCGTGACAGTGACAATCGACAACACCGAGTATCTGGCCGATATAGTGGATACACTCAAGGGCTTCGGCACAGTGAGTGTGGACAGCGACATGGTGATAGTGTGCGTGGTGGGCGATCTCGACTGGCACGGCTCGAGCGGGTATTGCGCCGATGCCGTGGAGGCTCTGCGCGATGTGCCCGTGCGCATGATAAGCTACGGAGGCAGCAACTACAATGTGTCGGTGCTTATACGTGCCGAGGACAAGGTGCGCGCCCTGAATCTGCTGAGTGATAAATTATTCAAATAATCAGGATATGGTAAAGCATATAGTTGCATTCAAACTCAACGGCACTGCCGAGCAGCGCCTTGATGTGGCGCGCCGTTTCAAGGCGGCGCTCGAGGCTCTCCCCGCTGTGATAGAGCCGTTGCAGTCGATAGAAGTGGGTATCAATGAGAATCCGTCCGAATCGTGGGATGTGGTTCTTACCGCTACAGTGCCGACAATGGCCGATGTGGAGGTGTACGCCAAGCATCCGGCGCATGTGGCGGCCGCCGCTATCGTAGGGCCGCACAAGGCTGACCGTGCCTGTGTGGACTACGAGTTTTAAACAAGCTCTTAAAGATTCATGTGCCGGTACATGGCACGGTAAGCCTGTGGAGAGCCACATACCACGAGTGTGTCGGTTTTCTCCACAGTCGCTTTCGGCGCCGTGAAGTCGAAAGCGACGGGTTCGTCGTGTGAGATGCCGAGCACGTTTGTCTTGTCGACGTCGCGTGTCACGGCCACGAGGCGCAGTCCGTATTGCCTGTCGAGGCTGAGGTCGGCATAGGGGATACCGACAAGGTATTGGGGAGCCTTGAATTTGAGTATGAACAGATCGTCGCTTATGCGGAGCGCCTCCACGTCGGTGCCGAGAGCCATCTCGTGTGTGAGATCGAGTGCGGCGCGTTGTTCGGGGCGCAGTATGCGGTCGACCTTGAAGCTCTCGAGGATGGATTCGTGCAGCGGGTCGATGGCACGTGCGTATATCTTGCGGACGCCGGCTTTTTTGAGCAGTGCTACTGTCTTGACCGAGGCACCGAAGTTCTCGCCGATAGCCACGATGACGAGATCGACATTTCGCAAGGGTAAAACGCCGAGCGATGATTCTTCGGTCGAGTCTATGACATATGCCGTGGTTATATAGTCCTTGATGGCGTCGACTGTGGTGCGTGATGAGTCGGCTCCGATTACTTCATGGCCTTTGGCGACAAGGTCGCGGGCAAGATTGGCGCCGTATATTCCGAGTCCTATGATGAGATATCGCATGTTTCAGGGTATATCAGTTTATTATTATATTGTCTTCGGGCAGGTGTGAGGCTATATCGCGGCGGTGTGGGAAGAATCCGCTCAATATCGAAACTATGCCTACGCGACCGATGAACATGGCCACGCAGAGGGCGATTTTGGATGGCGCGGACAGTGCTGCTGTGACGCCGAGCGACGACCCTACCGTGAATAATGCAGATGATACTTCGAATACCATGGCTTTTATGCTCATATGCGGTTCGAAGTACATCAATATGGCCAGGATGACGATGAACGATACGATGGCGAGCACTATGACACTATTGGCACGGCGTACAGAGTTGACTGACAGCCTTCGGCCGAATGCCCATGGGCGTGTTCCGCCTGAAAGCACCGAACGTACGTTTAGCAATACCGTGGCGACTGTGTTGACCTTGATACCACCGGCAAGCGACTGGGATGCGCCCCCTATCCACATCTGCACGATGACGAGCAGCAGGGTAAGCGGCAGGAAGTCGGCCGGGTTCACCGACGCGAAGCCGGCGCTCCGGGGAATGAGCGAGTTGAACACGGATTGTGACATTTTCTGCCAAAGGGTCATGCCCGCAAGGGTATTGTCGTATTCGAGGACAAAGAACGCTGCTGAGCCTCCGGCAAGTATCGACAGCGTAGTGACAAGAACAAGTTTGGTGTTGAGATCCCACATGTGCAGGGGTATGTCACGGCGTTTGCGCCGGGCGAAGGCCCGCCACAAGGCATTGATGCGACCAGTGATTATGTCTTTGAAGTTTACGAGAATGGGAAATCCGAGTGCGCCGGCAAGTATCATCACAGATGTGACGTTGTATAGCGATTGCCCCGGAGTCATCAGACCCGGATTGGCCATGCCGCCTGGCAGGCATGAGAAGCCGGCGTTGCAGAATGATGACAGTGAGTGGAAGGCGGCGAAGGTGATTTTCTCGGCTTCCGTGTCGAGCAGGCCGTCGGGTATGGTGAGATATATGGCCGCCGCGCCTATGGCCTCGACAGTGAGTGTGAAGCCTATGATGTACAGAAGGGTGGGGATGAGGGCGTTCATGGTCTTGGAGTATACCATGTCGCGTATGAGCAGCTGGCTGTATACCGACTGTGCGCCGCTGAAGAACAGTGCGAAGAAGCATGTGAACGTGAGGACGCCGATGCCGCCTATCTGTACGAGCACGGCGAGGACAGCGAGACCGGTCGGAGTGAGAGCCGATGCGATGTCAATCGGGGTTAGGCCGGTGATACATACGGCCGATGTGGCCACAAACAACGAGTCGATATATGATATCGGCGTCGTGGTGCATTTTGGCAGCATAAGCACCAGCGAGCCTGCAAGTATGAACAGCAGGAAACTGCCCGAGAGCAAAAGCGAGGGATTGGTGCGACGGGCGGTAAGCCGCATCACTGCATATGATATCTCTACCACAGAGTATGAAGTTAGTATGGCATAGAGCATTGCCCTGCTGTACAATAGATCCGCGAGTGCGGGTATCCATGGATGTATCGGTTGCGGATATATGAGTGTGGTCAGCGAGACGATTACAGCCGCATCTACTATCCATTTTATGGCGTGTGTATTGCGCGATGTACTGCGGAACCGCAGCACCAGATCGTACATTACCTTGGTTATGAATGTTATCCGGCATGCTTGCAGAAGGCGGCGCAGTATCTCGAGTTCTTGCGGCTGATGGTCGTAACCGGCTATCACCACAAGGCATATCAGACAAAGCACCGAGGCAATAAAGGCGAGCAGTCCGAGACAGTCGGAGCCTGCGCGTATTATTGAATTGAAACGGTTGGTGAACAGGCTATAACGGTAATGCGCCGTCTTGAGACGGCGCCTCAGTCGTGAGCGTATGTCGTGTACCCCCATTGTGCGGAGGGGCTGTTACTGCTTTTTCTTGCCGCCGAAGAGTCCGCGGAGAGCGTCGGCAGCTTTGGTCGCGTCATCGGATTGTGTGTCGGTGCCGGTGGTAGCGGTCGGTGTGCCGTTGCCGTTCTTTTTGAGCTTCGCACCGGCATATATGCCGTCGTATGATTTCAGGAGCGATGACAGTGTGCTTACCGATTGCATGTTGGCTATCGATGCGACTTTGTCGACTATGGCTATGACTCGCGACACGTCGAATGTGAGCGTGAGCACGCCGGTGGCGCTTTTCTGTGCCTCGGCCGCCACTTTGCCGATGTTTGTCTTGCCGAAAGCGCTGAAATTGAATGTGAGCGCACCGTCATCGCTGTCTTTGGTCGCTGTGCCCTTGAGTGTTACGGCCTTTATTTTTATTTCGAATTTGCCCTCCGCATCCATGGTGAGAACCATAGTGTCGAGGCCGAGACGCTCATAGTAGGGCGCTATCTTGCTTTCGAGCGCGGCCGAGGCGGCCGTGCCGCCTATCTTGTTGAGGGCCTGATCGCTCTTGAAGCTTATAGCAGGCGACTGGTAGCTCCATGTGCCTTGCAGATCTTTTATATCGAACTTGGATGTGGAGGTGAGCGAGGTGACTATGCCGCCGAGTGCCTCGAGCGGATTGCCGGCAGAGGCCGGGATGACAGTCGCGGCCGCGGCGACAGACAGTGCCAAAAACAATCTTTTCATAAATTGCAGGTTAAGTATATAGGTCATTTGTATATCTCGACCCCGGTGATACGCTGCCTGTCGCGGATGGCGTGCGACAGCAGTGTATTGGCTATGATCCATAAGATAAGGTCGATGAGGAAAAGCAGGGAGATGTTGATGTATGAACTCATCCACCAGTTGAATATTGTCAGCATCGTGCTGCTTGCGAGTATTGACGGCATGGCAAGGCGCTGGCTCATGCCGAGGGCGAGCAGTTTGTGGTGGATATGTGTCTTGTCGGGCAGGAACGGATTGCGGTGCGAGCGGATGCGGTGCAGGTATACGCGCACTACATCGAAACAGGGGATAAGAAGCGGAGAGAATGCGGCAATGGCGGGGTTGATGCCGCATACCGGGTTGTCGATGCGGCATATGCGTATGCTGAGTACGCTGAGGATAAGACCGATTGTGAGGGCGCCGGTGTCGCCCATGAAAATCTTGCTGTGCTTCTGGGCATTGCCGAATACATTGTAATAGAAGAAGGGGATGAGGGCGCCCAATGTGGCAAACGCGAGCATGCTGTAAAGATACAGGCCTGATGCAAAGAAATAATAGCTGTAGAATATGCATGCGATGGCGCTGAGACCCGATGCAAGGCCATCGATGCCGTCAATAAGATTGATGGCGTTGGTGATGAATACTGTAAGGAGTATCGATAATACGATGGCTATGCCGATATTGAGCGAATGTATCCAGAGGAAACCGTGAAGATCGTCGATATAGACACCACCGGCTATGATAATCACGGACGAGCAGATCTGAGCGAGGAACTTGGCCCGGTATTTGAGGCCGATAAGGTCGTCGGCCATGCCCACGAGATACAGTATGATTATGGCCGAGATGATGAAGCAGAAACTTATTATGCTGCTTTGCAGGATTTCCGTGCCGAGCGAGAACGTGTACAGCTGGCTGCACCCGATGACCATAAAGATGGAGAATATTATCGCCGGGAAAAATGCGATTCCGCCCAGACGCGGAACCGCTCCTTTATGTATCTTGCGTGGATCGATTTCATCGAAAAGATTTTTGCGGAATGCTACAAGAAGAATCTGAGGTATGATAAGCCCGGTTATGGCCAACACTATCAGAAATACGGCTATATTTATGAGAATCCATTGTGTCATGGCGATTGTCGATTTTTTGAATTAGTACATTAGGAAGGCTTTGTCGATAAATTTTGTTTGGCGAACCGATCGCAAAATTAATGCTTTTCAAGCATTAAAGCAAGCCTTTCAATGTCTATTTTGCAAATGGGGGGGGGGTAATTTATTGGTTTTCAACGAGTTGTGTGTAATGGTTTTCACGCCTTTTATCTCTGCCCTTTCGCTACAGAAAGTTTTGCAAATATAGCCTTTTTCTGTCGGATTATAAAATAAAATTTAACACTTATTGCGTGTCGGCGGTACGACACGTGCTTTGTCGTTTTTGGCAAGCCGTTTCAGCGTGCCTGAAAAGCCTCTGCAAGTATCTGCGGGGTGATGTCGGCTATAGCATCCACAGCAAGGTCGCAGGCCGGCCTCACTGCCTCCATGGGGTTGGTCGTGGCTATGCCTGCCACAAAGGCTCCCGAACGCCGGCCCGCTTCGAGGCCGGCCATAGAGTCTTCCACAACTATGAATTCGCCCGCGCCGGCTCCGAGACGCCGGGCGGCTATCAGATAACCCTGCGGGTCGGGCTTGGAAGCGGTGACGTCCTCGTCGGTGACAAGCGTGTCGACGGCCTGTGCGAATCGTGGCAGCGTGCGGAATACGTTCTTCATCTTTGCGAGCGTGCTTGATGTCACCACAGCGGTGTTTATGCCCATGTCGCGGAGGCCTTCGATGAGTTCGATCGCGCCGGGAAACATGCGGTATGGCATGTTGAGCTCCTGTTCCACAAGCAGATGCTTTATCTGGGTCTGAACAGTTGTGTCGGGGAAGTATGTGGCAAGTATATTTGTGAGAGTGTTGCCTTTGATGACGGCGGCGAAGTTGTCGACTCCGGTGGGAAAGCGGCTGTCGATGCCGCTCCAGAAGTCGGTGTAGATACCTTCAGTGTCGAGCAATACGCCGTCGAGATCGAAAAGTACAGCTTTTAGTGCCATTGAATATATACGATTTTTGATATGATGTGGCTGCAAAGATACGAAAAAACGCGCGTATATGCAAAACGCGCAAAAAGATGCGCGTGGCCGAACTTTTCAGTGACCCGGTTGTTTGGAATGGTACAAGCAATATTAACTTCCTTAAAATACATAACAGAAATGAAAGGACTTGACATCGCACTTGCCGTAGTCGGCGGTGCTCTCGTAGGCGCAGCAGCCGCACTTCTTCTCGCTCCTGAAAAAGGTTCGACAACACGTCGCCATATCCGTGAATTCGTAAAGGACAAATGCCCGTTCGTAAAAGAAAGCGAAGTGGATGCTATCGCGGATAAGATCGAATCAGTTATTGAAACCGGAACAAAAAATAAATAAAAATGAGTAAATTTGCAGCATTCCTTGGCGGAGCCATTGTAGGAGCCGCAGCGGCGGCTCTGCTTACACCGGTGCGCGGAGACGAACTGCGTTATCGCATAAAGGCCAACCTTCAGAAGCGCGGTCTGTTGCCTTCCGACAATGTCGAGGAGTTTGTCGAAATGTTCGCCTCGGAGATCGAAGATAAAAAATAACTCTGTTTCGGGACGGTCGTAAAGCCGTCCCGTTTCAAAAAACTTACAACAACACATTATGCCCGAACTGAACGAAAAGCCCAACAGCTTTCAGGCTGTGCTTGACAGCCTGAGACGGATGTTGATGCTGCAGCTCGATTATGCGCGGCTTACAGCCGCCGAGAAGTTTACCGTGCTGCTGTCTGCGATAGCATTCTATTCTATGGCGGTGGCACTTGCCACTCTTGTCCTTATTTTCCTCTCCGTAGGTCTTGGTCATTTCCTTTCCGGTACGGCCGTGGGCAAATATGCCTATTTTATAGTGGCGGGCTTGTATATAGTGCTGTTGGTACTGCTGTTCTTGCTGCGCAGGCGGCTTATAGTCAATCCTGTCGCCCGTTTTATGTCGCGGCTGTTCGTTGAACCTCCAAAGGAATGAATTTATGTCGGATCTCGTAAAGATAAGCAAGGAGCCTGAATGGCCGGGCTATGACCTCGACCGTATAATGTATGAGCGTGCGGTGCTGTTGGCCCGTATCGAGGTGGAAAAGGAGCGTCTGTCATTTGAGGGCGAACGCCTGCGTCACGGCAATGTGTCGATGTCGCGCTCTTTTTTTTCGCGTATGCTGGGAGTGGTGGGCTATGCCGATTTCATTGTTCTCGGATTGAGGATATGGCGCACTATATCGCCGGTATTCCGCAGGAAAAAGTGATACCATATATGATCTTTCAGTAAAAAACACTAACTTTGTGCAAAATATTGCGCAATGAACGATTATGTGGAACTCCGGCTCGATCTCGAGCCTATGCCCGGTTCCGATGCTACCGACCTGCTGGCCGGGATGCTCGGCGATATAGGTTTTGAATCTTTTGTGCCCGACGACACCGGGCTCACCGCTTATGTAAGTACCTCGTTGTGGGACGAGAGCGCTCTCGACGCAGCCCTTGCCGACTTTCCTTTCGGATGCCTTATCAATCGCAAGTCTACCGTGATCGAGGGTCGCGACTGGAATGAGGAGTGGGAACGCAATTATTTCCAGCCCATAGTGGTGGGCGACCGCTGCGTGGTGCACAGCTCGTTCCATACCGATATACCGAAGGCAGAGTACGACATAGTGATCGACCCCAAGATGGCATTCGGCACCGGTCACCATGCCACCACATCGCTCATACTCGGGCAGCTGCTCGGCATGGATCTTGCCGGCAGATCGCTCATCGACATGGGTACGGGCACCGGCATACTGGCCATTCTTGCCGCGATGCGCGGGGCATCGCCGGTCACTGCGGTGGAGATCGACCCGTTCGCACATGCCAATGCTGTGGAGAATGTGGCCATTAACGGTCATCCTGAAATCAATGTCGTGCTCGGAGATGCATCGGCTCTTGCCGGAGTCGGGCCGGCCGATGTGTTTGTGGCCAATATAAACCGCAATGTCATCACCGGCGACATCGCCGTATATGCCTCGCATCTGCGCATTGGCGGCGTGATGCTGCTCAGCGGATTCTATACTGACGACATACCGGTGGTGCGTGCGGCTGCCGAGGCTGTGGGTCTGCGATATGACTCGTATACCGAGCACGACCATTGGACTTGTCTGCGCCTTGTCCGCGTGTGAGACGCATGCACCAGTCGACGATATGATTGACCGGAGAACATGTTAAAAAATGTTTTCCGGTTTTACTTTTCTGCATACGTCGGGTACAATAGATGTACGCCAACAAAATCTCACATATGCCGATAATAAGCGACGCCGACATATTCGATACGTTCAAGACCGACCGTGAGTCGGGTTGCCGGCTGCTGCTGAGCAGGTTCAAGGAGCCGTTGTACCGGCATATCCGCCGCATCACCGTGAGCCACGACGACGCCGAGGACGCCCTGCAGGAAACGTTCATACGGCTTTTCCGCAGCTTCGGGAAGCTTGATAAGGAACGGTCGGCGCTTACATCCTGGGCTTATCGAATAGCCACCCGCGAGGCAATGAGGGTGCGTAGTGCCCGACGTATCCATCGTCTGCTCGATGAAGCCGCCGAGGCAGTGGCCGACAGCTATATCGATTACAGCGATGTGGAGGCCGTAAGGCTGCAAAGGGCAATACACAGCCTGCCGCCCAAGCAACAGGTAACCTTCTCGTTACGTTATTACGACGGGCTCGACTATGCGGAGATTGCGCGTATCACGGATTCATCGGCCGAGAGCGCCAAGGTGAATTATGCCAAGGCGAAACAGAAAATAATCAAAATGCTTGAAATATGAACGACATTACACGACATGAGATCTATATTGCCCCCGCCGGTTTTCTTGACTCGTTTGATGATAGGGCGCTCGCCATGTCGGGACATCGCTTTCCGCGGATGTCCATGATATCCCGTATATCCCTTGCGGCAGCTGTCGTGATATGCGCTATTACAGGCGGAGTGTCGTACAGGCTCAGCACACCCGCCATGAGTGAGCATAATGTGACTCAGGCTTTTTGCAAGCTTACGGAAGCCGACCGCGATTTCATTGTCGAGACATATAGCGAAGACATATTCTTAAACCTCTGATAAAAAATAGTATGAACAGATTATTGATCACATTCGCGTTGCTGCTTGCCGCCGGGCTGCCGGCAGCCGCAACCGAACCCGCAGCCGACCGCCGTGAGGAATTCGCGCAGAAGCAGGCCAGGATGTTTGCCGACAAGCTCGGCCTCGACGACGTCACCGCCGACAAGTTTGTAAAGCTATTCGTGAAGAATCAACGTGAGAAATGGACTCTGCAGCCTGAAGGCCGCAACCCCGACCGAAACCGGCAATATAAGACCGACGCACAGATAGACAGTGCGATAAATGCGCAGTTTGTCCATAGTCAGAAGATACTCGACATGCGCAAAAAATACTACAAGGAATATCGTAAACTGCTTACGGCAAAGCAGGTGCAGATGCTCTACGATCAGGAATCCAAGATGGCTCCGCGCATGCGCAACGCAAACAAAGATATCCGTAAAAGAGCTGAAATAAACCGTAAGAAAGCGGAGCAGACCCGCAAAAAAGTTGCGGAACGCCGCAAGGCCAAAGCGGCGGCCCGGAATAAAGCCAAAAAACAATAGGAGCGGAATAAATGTTTCCAAAATACATATACATTCTCCTCTCTCTGCGCCGTCATCCGTTTTTTGCGGGTGACGGTTCTATTATATACCAAGCCGGCTCAGCACACGGTATATGCGTGCTGCGCCCCTGTGGCCGGCGAGGGTGTATCTGTATAGAAAGCCCCACAATATGCGGCGACGGCGGGGCATGGTGCTGCCGATAATATCGCCGGCAAGCCGGCAAGCCTCGGAGTCGTGCTTGTTGAATGCCGCCAGCTGGATGATGATCTGCAGGTCGACCCAATGTTTGCGGTGTTCTGGCAACCTTTCCTGAATCTTGCGCAGGGCCTTTATGAGCGCGAAGGTACGGTCGTGGCTGTTTGAGATCGAATCGCCGCTTTCGTTCACTATCACCGTCGGGTCGCCTTTCAATGTTCTGATCTTTGGATTCAGGTCGAGAATGCGGCTGCCGAGCTCCACGTCGTCGCCCATCGACAGGCTCTCGTCCCAACCTCCCGTGCGTCGGAAGATATCTGTGCGGGCACAGTAAAGCTGTGTGGAAAAGATGGAGCGGTGTATGTTGTTGTATACAGTATCTCTGTCGGTGAAGTTTACTGTGCGTCTGCGCCCGTCGCGATACAGCAGCGTGAACTTGTTGCCTATCACATCTACGTCGTGGTCGGAGCCGATTACCTGCATAATCTTTTCTACATGGCACGGCAACATTGAGTCGTCGGAGTCGAAAAACATTGTCCATGGTGTGTCGACCTCACGCAACCCTGCGTTGCGTGCTGCCGACGCCCCCGGCGTGGATTCGTTTATCACGCGGATATCGAAGTCTTGGGTCTGATTGTCGGCCTGCCATCGCTCGAGCACTTCGGGCGAGCCGTCGGTGCTGTTGTTGTCGACGAGTATGACGCTGAGCGGCCGATAAGACTGGGCTGCGACCGACGCGAGGGTGGCCTTCACCTTTTTGGCGCGGTTGTAGACAGGGATGACTATGGTAAGAGTCGGCTTCATGCGGCAAAGTTAATGAAAAAATTGCCCTTGTGCCTACTTTTTCGTATCTTTGTGCGTTATTAGTGTACAATGTCATTATAACAAGGAGTCTGCAAACCAAGGTAAAAAGATCAAGAAAGTTGTTATGGATCAACAGAAGAAAAGGGTTGTAATAATCGGCGGCGGCTTCGGCGGCCTCAATCTCGCCAAGTATCTCGACAAGAAAAAGTATGATGTGACGGTTGTCGACAAGAACAATTATCACAGTTTCGCGCCGTTGTTCTATCAGGTCGCATCATCGGGGCTCGAGCCGTCGGCGATCACCTTTCCGCTGCGCCGCGAGATGCACCGCCGGCGTATGCGCGGCTGCCGATACAGCATGGGCACGGTGAGTGTTATCGACGTGAGCCGCAAGGAGGTGCTTACCGAATTCGAAAAGTTGCCATACGACATACTTGTGATAGCCGCCGGCGCCACCAATAACTTCTTCGGCATCGACGGTCTTCAGGATCATGTATATACGATGAAAAGTGCCTCGGAGAGTATCCGTACACGCAATGCTGTGCTCTACAATCTTGAGCGGGCTTCGCAGTGTGAGGATGCCGAGGAGCGCAAGGCTCTCCTCACATTTGCCGTGGTGGGCGGCGGTCCCACCGGAGTGGAGATAGCCGGTGCTCTCGGCGAGATGAAACGCTGGATCATAGGCAAGGAATATCCCCGCATACGGCCTGAGGAAGTGAAGGTTATATTGTATGAGGGCACAGACAAACTGCTGCGTACCATGAGTGAGAAATCATCGGCCGACGCGTTGCGCGACCTGGGGCAGCTTATGGTCGATGTGCGTCTGGGCAAGACTATGAAGGCATACAGGGACGGTGAGATGATATTCGCAGACGGCGAGAAGGTGAAGAGCCGTGTGGTGATATGGACAGCCGGCATCGTAGGCAATCCATTCACCATAGTAGGCTCGGATGTGAAGGCCGGCCCCGGCGGCCGCTATGCGGTGGACGAATACAACCGCGTGGATGGTCTCAAGGATGTATATGCCATAGGCGACATATGCAGTCACGTCGACGGGCGTTTCCCGCGCGGATGTCCGCAGTTGGCGCAGCCAGCCATACAGCAGGGGCGTTGTCTGGCCCGCAATCTCAACCGAGGTGAGTTTAAAGAGGCTTTCGACTACAACGACAAAGGCTCTATGGCCACGATAGGGCGAAACCGTGCCGTGGTTGATATGGGCAAGATGCATATAAGCGGATGGACTGCATGGATGGCCTGGCTTGTGGTGCACCTTGTTACTCTGCTCGGCATGCGCAACAAGATAGTGGTGTTTATCAACTGGATATGGAGCTACTGCGGTCTTGCCACATCGCTGCGCATGATTCTCAAACCCAACAAGGAGCCGCACACACCGGTGACTCCTGCGCCCATGCCGCCGGCAGCCGCGCAGCCCGGTGATGCCGATTACCGCGGAGAAGGGAGCGTGGGCTGATGACGCGCCGCGGCGACTTCAGGCGTCTGTTCCGCGAGGCTTTCGACGGGAATGCCGCTTGGCTTGAATGGTATATGGAGCGTGTGTATAGCGATGACAACCTGCTCACGCTCGATTCAGCAGCCACAGGCAAAGCCGCGTCGATGCTGATGATAAGCCGCTGCGATATGATGTATCAGGGATCGCTGCTTCCGTCGGGCTATATATCGTGTGTGGCCACGGCCCGTGCCGAGCGCGGGCAGGGACTCATGCACAGGCTTATGGTGCGTGCGCTCAATATATGTGCCGGACGTGGCTATGCGGCCGTGTCGCTAATACCGGCTGAGAGCCGGCTATATTATCTTTATTCCGACTTCGGCTTCGAGACAGTATATTATGTCGATGAACAGCGGTATACATCTCTGCATGCTTTTGCCCGACAGCGCGACTTCGCCGAGGTGGAGCCGGAATATGCCATGTTCCGGCGCCTTGAGGCGATGCGTCCGTGCTCGCTGCGTCACAGCGAGACGGATTATTCATGTGTCTTGGACGATGTGCGGCTGTCGGGCGGTTTTGTTGTTGCCGTAAGCGACAGAGCCGGCGGTGAGGCTATGGCTTTTGTAGACAACGGCGTCGAGGCGAGAGTGATCGAACTGCTCGCAACGGACGGCTATGCCGCCGAGGCTGTGCTTTCGGTAGTGCGTGCGAGAGTGGGGGAGAAGGCCGTGTCGGTGATCGGCATGCCGTGCGGGCGCAGCGCATCCATTCGGCCGCGCGGCATGTTGCGGATACTGAATGTGGATATGCTGCTCGACGCTCTGGCTGCCGCGCATCCCGAGGTAGAGCAGGTGATAAGGGTGCGAGATCCGATATTGGAGACGAATAATGCGGTGTTTGTGGTGGGCAAAGGCTCCTGCCGCCGTGCTCCCGACACTATGCGCCGTATCACTCTCGACGTGGAGATAGATGTGTTGGCGGGCATATTGTTTTCAGACAGTCGCACAGGCGAGATATTCGGTATCCCCTCCGTCCGCCCCTTCATATCCCTGATGCTCGATTAGATGGAGTCGTTGCCGATGCGACCCTGAAGTTTGTCGCGATGATGCAGGTAATCTTTTGAGGCCAGATAGCGGTCGATGGAGTCGGCGTGCGCATGTCGGTGAAGGTCTGTGCCTATATAGTCGACAAGTCCACGATCAATAAGGTATTCGGCAAATCGTTTTTCGTCGCGGCCGTAATATCCGGCAAGGCTAAGCAGGTTGATCTGGAATGCGGCGCCTGCCGAGTGGAGTGCCTCGTAACGGTCTTTCTTTGTATAATAATATGAGTATCGCTCGGGGTGGACGAGTATGGGGCTGTATCCTTTCACCTGAAGGTCGAATATGAGCCGGTCGAGGTTCCATGGCTCCTGCATGAAAGAGTTTTCGATGAGTATGCGCTTGCCCGGAAGCGTGAGTATAGTATCATTATCGAGATTATGCATCAGCAAGTCGTCGATACGGTTCTCGGCGGAGTTTGATATGAAAATATCATTGTTGCCGCCGGCAAGGGTCTCTTTCAGCTCGGCTAGAGACGCCGCTATGGTGTCGGGGGTGTTCGGAAAAGATCCGTATGCTACATGTGGCGATGCGAAGATGCGTGTTATTCCCCACCGGCGCATGCGCTCGACCAATTCGACCGATGTGGCCGCATCCGGCGAACCGTCATCTATGCCCGGCAATATGTGGCAGTGGATGTCGGTAGTGAAGAAAAGTCGCTGTGGATCGCGTCGTTTACTGAAAATATTGAACATACGGCCGGTGGTGTTTTTTACTTGAATATATTTGGGAGATAACGTATCGGAATATTAAAAAGGATGTGGACACGACGTCGGTGAATCAGTCGTGGCAGTAGGCTGCTGTGGTTGCATGACGCGGTATGCGTGTGCCGTAGCGCTCCACAAATTCGCTGAGAGCTTTGTTGGCCGACATTTCCACGGGGTTCCCGCCTTCGTCGCCATAGATTACGATCCAGCCATGCATGGCTTTTTCACGCAACATGCGTTCGTGGGCAAGGAGGAGACCCTCGTTGAGGCGTTCTCTCAGTTGTCTCTTGTCTGCGTCTGACATTTTATGTATTCGAGTTTTAATGGTTGGTCTGTACAATAGTCTGAAGCTATGGGGGTGGCCTTGGATACGTTCTCGTATATTGCCCATGAGTCGACTATGGGGATATAGATGTCGAAAAGGTTCTTGATACCGAGGTAATAGCGACGTACGATAACGTGCTCGGGAATCCCGTGGCCGCCTTCCACCACACGGCGGGCAACACGTTCCTTGGCTATCTTCGGCGACGGCAGCCAGAAGAATATCAGCACCACTGTGTATCCTGCCTCGCGGGCACGCTTGATGAAGCCGGCATATGAGCGTGTCGACAGGGTTGTCTCGATGGCGAATGTGCTGTGCCGTAGCAGAAGCTCGTTGATGCGGCATATCATTATCTTTCCGGCCTTGATGGCCATCTCGGCCGGATTGAAGGGCGAGAGCCCCTTGGCTATCTCGTCGGCATTGACAAATTCCTTGCAGTGCAGTATCTCGGGCAGCACTGTGAACGAGGCCGTTGTCTTGCCGGCGCCGTTGCATCCTGCTATTATATATAAAGTGGGCTGCTTTCGATCCATTTTTGAGTCTGTCATTACAGGTTTGTCTATGCAAAGTTAGTGATAATTATAATGATATACAACATAAGATCGCCGAAATAAAGATATGATAAGTTTTTTTAACCGAGGACACGATTTTGTGGTATGGATAAATTGTTGTAACTTTGATGCGTGATATTAACTCTTTCGAGCTTTGATGCGCACGCATCAAGGTTGGATCTAATGATATGACAGCTACAGACAACATAAACACTGCCGGTAAGTTACCCGCAGAATTTGAAGATATAGCCCCCTACGACGACAGTCAGTACCGCAGCAAGATCGCGGCTCTGTCCGTCGAACCCGGTTTTGAGCATGCCGTCCGTTATGTGTATCCCGATGTGGATTATCCGAAGTTTGTGCAGGAATTGCTCAAGGTAAACAATCAGCATGATTTCCAATATAACGTGATGGGCCCGTTTCTCGAGATGCTCGTGAAGCATACCACGGCCGGTCTCAGCTGCGACGGCCTTGAGAATATAAGCCCGGGACAGAGCTATACTTTCATCACAAACCACCGCGATATAGTACTTGATGCTTCGTTTTTGAACCTGTGTTTCATACGTCGGCATATGCCGCTCACACAGGTGGCAATAGGCAACAATCTGCTTATATACGACTGGATAACCGATCTTGTGAAGCTCAACCGCAGCTTCATAGTGAAACGCGATGTACGGCTTGTCGACGCGCTCAACGAAGCCCGCCATCTGTCGGCTTATATACATTATGTGATAAACACACGCAATGAATCGGTATGGATAGCGCAGCGCGAAGGGCGTGCCAAGGATTCCAACGACCGTACGCAGGAGAGCCTGGTGAAGATGCTCGGACTGGCGCCAGATGACCGCGATGTGCGCGGCAATCTGCTCGGCGCGCACCTGCTGCCTGTATCGATATCGTATGAATACGACCCCAATGATTATCTGAAAGCACGTGAGTTTCTGCTGCGCCGACGCGATCCGGCATACAAGAAGAGCAAGCACGACGATCTGTTCAGTATGGAGACCGGTATCCTGAAATACAAAGGCCGTGTGCACTTCCGCGTCGGTTTGCCGATCAACAGCGAGCTTGAACGTTTTGGCGGCACCACGCGCAACGAGCTTGTGAAGGAGGCCTGTAGCCTTATCGACCGTGCAATACATTGCGGCTATCATATATTCCCATGCAATTATATCGCCTATGATGAGGCGGAGGGCGGACGGCGATTCTCGGCATATTATACAGCCGACGATGTGCGCAAGTTCGATGAATATCTTGATCGCCAGATCGACCGGGTGGATGTGCCTGATGTGACTGCCGAAGAGCGTGAGTTCATGCGCGGAATGATCCTGACAATGTACGCCAACCCGCTTAAAAACCAGATTGCGGCCGGCGGTGCCTGCGACGGAGATTTCTGATGCGTGTGCCTCTTTTACCGGTAATGCTGCTCTTGCTGGCAGGGCTGCTTGTCGATTGTTACATTTATCGGCGTATGCGTCATGCCGGTGTGCGGCGAGGATGGTGCTGGATGTATGCCGCATTGGCATTGCTTGTGTCGCTGGGATTGGCTGCTGTGGCCTTTATGCCTAAGAAAGCTGCAGGCGACATGGCGCTTACATGGCTGATGTGGAGCCTGTTTGTATACCTGTCGGTATATGTGCCGAAGATATTGATGGCGCTGTTCATGTTTGTGCAACAGTTGTTGGGCCGGATTCTGCACCGGCGTCTTAGGGGCATTGCTATTGTAGGCGGCATCGCATCGGCCGGGCTGTTGTGCCTGCTGTGGTGGGGTGCTCTGTTCTGCCGCTTCGACATAGATGTCAGGAATGTGTCCGTGCCGGTGAAAGGATTGCCTCCGCAATATGACGGATACCGTATAGCCCAGATATCCGACATGCATACCGGGACATTCGGCGGAGATACACGCTTTGTTGAACGTCTTGTCTCTGAAGTGAACGGTCTGCGCCCGGATATAATAATATTCACCGGAGATATCGTGAACAGACATTCGGCGGAGTTGATACCTTTCACCGATGCCCTTTCCGGACTTTGCGCACCCGACGGTGTGTGGAGCATCATGGGCAACCATGATTACGGAGACTACCGTGCGTGGCCCACGCCTTCGGCCAGGCAGGATGATATCGACCGACTGCAGGCGATGCAGGCATCAATGGGGTGGCATATGCTCAATAACAGCCATGTCGTGTTGCGACGTGGCGGCAACGATTCGATAGTTCTTGTCGGAGTGGAAAATATCGGTGATCCGCCTTTTACTGTATATGGCGACCTCGCCAAGGCATATCCGGCTCTCGGCGACAACTCGGTGAAAATTCTTCTGAGTCATAATCCCGCACATTGGGATGCCGAGGTGGCCGGCAACGACAATGTGAATATTGCCCTTACACTGTCGGGGCATACACATGCCATGCAGTGCGAGCTGTTGGGATGGTCGCCGGCCGCATGGCGCTACGACAGATGGGGCGGCCTCTATGCCGACTCGCTCGGTCGCCATCTTTATGTCAATATAGGTGCCGGCGAGGTGGGTATGCCGGCAAGGATCGGCGCCACGCCTGAAATAACCCTAATAACACTCAAACCGGCTCTCTGATTATGGATATCATAGCTCTTGCGGCGGCCAACACAGGCTTGCCTTTGCCAAATGTGCGCGCGACAGCCGCATTGTTGGCCGGCGGTGACACGGTGCCTTTCATATCGCGTTACCGCAAGGAAGTGACCGGCAATCTCGACGAAGTGGCAGTGCGCGTGGTAGAGACGGAAATCGCACGCCTCACCCTGCTCGACGAGCGGCGCAAGGCAATAACGGCTGCACTTGCCGAACAGGGAAACCTTACCGACGATATAATGCGCCGGCTTGATGCCGCTACTACTATGTCGGCTCTTGAAGACATATATCTGCCATACCGTCCCAAACGCCGCACACGTGCCACTGTGGCACGCGAACGCGGCCTCGAGCCTCTCGCAAAGATGTTGATGTCGGCTGCCGGATTGTCCGACCCGGCGGCCGCGGCCGCAAGATTTGTCAAAGACGGGATAGCTACTCCCGACGAGGCTCTGGCCGGTGCGTGCGACATAGTGGCCGAATGGGTGAGTGAGTCGACTCGCGCCCGCAACGGCCTGCGTGGACGATTCCGGCGCGAGGCATCGTTGAGATCGTCGGTCGTGAAAGGCAAGGAAGCCGAGGCCGCCACATTCCGCAATTACGCCTCGTTCACGCACAGGCTCGGAAATATCGCCTCGCATCAGTATCTGGCACTCCGACGCGGAGAAGCCGAGGGACTGCTTAAACTGTCGGTATCTGTCAATGATGAAGAAGCCGTGGACGGCATTTCATCATGGTTCATCCCTAAAGGTTCAGCACCGGCATCACGTCGGCTTATAGCCGGAGCCGTCGCAGATGGTTACAAGCGGCTGCTCAGACCGTCGATAGAGACCGAGATGGCCGGAGAATGGAAAGAGAAGGCCGATGCGTCTGCCATAAGTCTTTTTGCCGACAATCTGCGCCAGTTGCTGCTTGCTGCGCCTCTGCGAGGCCGGCGCATCGTGGCCATCGACCCGGGATTTCGTACCGGGTGCAAGATAGTCGCGCTTGACGAAAGCGGCACCCTATTGGCCGACAGTGTCATATACCCCAACGAGCCGCGGCGCGATACCGTAGGCGCCATGCGTGTGCTTATGGGGATGATCGACGAATATGATATCAACGCAATAGCTCTCGGCGACCGTACGGCTTCGCGCGAGACAGAGGCTTTTCTGAAATCCTCAGGTATATCCGATTTTGTAGATGTATTTGTTGTAAGCGAGAACGGTGCATCGGTGTATTCCGCCTCCGACCTCGCCCGAAGCGAATTTCCCGACAAGGATGTTACTGTGCGGGGAGCCGTGTCGATAGGACGTCGACTTATCGATCCGTTGGCCGAACTCGTGAAGATCGATCCTAAGTCAATCGGGGTGGGGCAGTATCAGCACGATGTGGATCAGACTGCCCTGCGCGACGCTCTCGACTTTACCGTGATGAGCTGTGTGAATCTTGTCGGCGTTGATCTCAACACAGCGTCGCCGCAGCTGCTCGCCTATATAGCGGGCATCGGCAAGACGATGGCCGCGCGCATCGTGGAATACCGTACGGCCAACGGTCCGTTTGCCTCGCGCGCCGACTTGTTGCGTGTGCCTCGCCTCGGCGAGAAGATATTCAGGCAGGCTGCCGGATTCCTGCGTGTGCCCGGATCGGCCAATCCGCTCGACAATACCGGCATACATCCCGAATCATATCATATAGTGGAGCGAATGGCCTCCGACCTCGGCGCAGCCGTGTCGGAGTTCCCTGCCAATGCCGCACTGATCGACCGTATCGATGCCGCACGGTATGATGAATTCGGCTCCGAGACAGTAGCCGATATCATAGACGAGCTTCGCAAACCCGGACGCGATCCACGTACCGATGCCGCAAATGTAGCTTTCGACGATAGCATTCATTCCATCAACGACCTTGCCATAGGAATGGTAGTGCCCGGAAAAGTCAACAATATCACAGCCTTCGGGGCTTTTGTCGACATAGGAATCAAGGAGAACGGTCTGCTGCACGTGTCGCAGATGGCCGCCCGGAGAGTTGCCAATCCCGGCGAAATAGTTAAAATCAACCAGCGCCTGATGGTCAAGATCATTGATATTGATCTTGACCGGCATCGCATATCATTGTCAATCAAAGATCTGCCATGACTCATAAGGCCGTATTGCTGCTCGGAAGCAATGTCGCGGATCGTGAGAGCAGGCTTGACGCCGCTATCCGTCATCTCGAAGCCATAGCTGATGTCTCCTGCCGCTCCGCCATATACGTGTCGCCCGACCGCTGCGGACTCGGAGAGCCGTATGCCAATATCGCCGTACAGTGCGATACCGCACTTGATGTCGATGCAGTCAAGGAATATATTGCCGAAACAGAACGACTGCTCGGACGTACGTCACAATCCAAGGCAACCGGAGTGATGCCCATAGACATCGACCTCGTGCTGTGGGATGGTCGCGTAGTAAGCCGGCACGATTACGAAAGCTCTCAGTACATACACTGCATCAGTACTATACGGCAGACTGCTGAATAAGCTTCGGCAGACTATTGATTAACAACAATTAACATTCTGCGTGGCTTCAAATCCATGCAAAACCACTACCTTTGCACACACAAAAGGAGCGATGCTCGAGTGGCTGAAGAGGCACGCCTGGAAAGCGTGTATACGCCAAAAGCGTATCCCGAGTTCGAATCTCGGTCGCTCCGCAAGATAAAACGTTGGCACTCAAGTAATATTGAAGGTGGCCGACGTTTTTTTGTTGTTACGTATATACGACATTGGAATATGGCTGTAAGTAATCGCATAAAAAGAAATATCCATTTTGGACTTACCATTCTGGGATGTGTCATACTTGTCGTCAGAATACTTGATCCGATAATAGAGCGAGGTAGCATCGATGGCAACGGGTGGTTTGAGATTTTCGGTGCGTGTGTTATTACATATCTGGCTTACGATAACTTCAAAATTTATCGCAAACGTGTAAGGAATGGCATAATGTTTGGCGACGGGAAGCCATGAAAATACATGATATAGACCTATGCAGGCCTTGATAGGGCGATGGTCTGTATTCTGTAAAACCTTTGTATGTGTTCGTACGTTTAATGTATTGTTTAATCATAGATTTAAATTATACATTGTGATTGTATGGACAAGAAAAGACTCACCGCGGAAAACGGCCGCCCTATCCCCGACAACCAGAATGTTCCTACCGCAGGTCTGCGCGGGCCGTTCTCAGCCCAGGATCCCTGGTATCTTGAGAAGATAGCGCATTTTGACCGTGAGGTAATACCGGAAAGGCGTATGCACGCCAAGGGCTCCGGCGCATTCGGCACGTTTACCGTAACTCACGACATTACAGAATTCACACGGGCATCGATATTTTCCGAGATCGGAAAGCAGACACCGTGCCTGGTAAGGTTCTCGACAGTGGCCGGCGAACGTGGCGCTGCCGACGCTGAACGCGATATACGTGGCTTCGCCATGAAGTTCTATACCGACAGCGGCAACTGGGATCTTGTGGGCAACAATACTCCGGTGTTCTTTCTCCGCGATCCTCTGAAGTTTCCGGATCTCAATCATGCCATAAAGCGCGACCCGCGTACGGGGATGCGCAATCCGACGGCCAACTGGGATTTCTGGACTCTTCTGCCCGAGGCACTTCACCAGATCACAATCACCATGTCGCCGAGGGGCATACCGGCATCGTTCCGCCATATGCATGGATTCGGCAGCCACACATACAGCTTCATAAACAAGGACAACAAGCGTACATGGGTCAAGTTTCATTTCATTACCCTTCAAGGTATCAGGAACCTTACGGATGAGGAAGCCGAGGCCATAATAGCAAAGGATCGGGAATCGCATCAGCGCGACTTGTTTGAGGCTATCGAGCGCGGAGATTTTCCGCGTTGGAAACTTCAGGTGCAGCTTATGACCGAGGATGAGGCCCGTAGATATCACATCAACCCGTTTGACCTTACCAAAGTGTGGTATCACAATGACTTTCCTCTCCGCGATGTCGGCATACTCGAGTTAAACCGCAATCCTGAGAATTTCTTTGCGGAGATAGAGCAGGCGGCATTCAACCCTGCCAATATAGTGGACGGTATCGGTTTCTCGCCCGACAAGATGCTGCAGGGCCGTCTTTTCTCGTATGGCGACGCGCAGCGCTACCGGCTCGGAGTGAACCATAACCTGATACCTGTGAATCGTCCCCGGTGTCCGTTCCACTCCTATCATCGCGACGGACAGATGCGTACCGACGACAACTACGGGGATACTGTGGCTTATGAACCTAACAGTTTCGGCGAATGGCAGGATACGCCCGGGCTTAAAGAACCGCCGATGGCGCTTCATGGTGAATTATACAGCTACGATGAGCGTGAATACGACGACGATTATTATACTCAGCCCGGCAAACTTTGGCGGCTTATGAGTGCTGATGACAGATTGGCAACGTGCCGCAATACGGCTGCCCAGATGGAAGGCATACCGTTGTTTATAAAGCAGCGTCATGTAAGGGCCTGTCATAACGCAGATGCTGAATACGGACGTATGCTTGCCGACGCATTGTCGATCGATCTTGACGAAGCCCTTGTGGCCGAGGATCCCGCACATCCTTCATGGGATAAACGGAACATTCGCGTATAAAAGACAGGCTGGCGTATCTCGCTTTTGCCGCGGTGCGGAAATCCTTTGATTCCGGATCGCGGTGATTTTTTGCGGCTGTATAATTTCAGGTGCAGGATATTTTTTTCAGTGAAAATGTATAACTTTGCAAAAAATCAATATCATGGGGTAAAAATGATGATGCCTGAGAATATACTTGATATACGTACCAGGGCGGCCTTCAGGGAGTGGCTGATGAAAAACCATGACCGTGAGAGGGAGTGTTGGATATCGGTGAAGCGTGGCAAGGCTGTGCCGGCCGGTTCTTTGTGGTATCTCGATGCTGTGGAGGAGGCCTTATGTTTCGGATGGATAGATTCCACGGTAAAAAATGTCGGCGGAGTCGTACTGCAACGTTTCGGCCCGCGGTCGCGTGGCAGCAACTGGACGGAACTCAACAAGGCGCGTTTCCGCCGTCTCGACAGACTCGGGCTTATGACCGACAGCGGGCGTGCCGCGTGTCCCGGCATTGATGACGGGTTTGTCATGATACCGGAGGTTCTTGATGCATTCAGGGCCGATCGGACGGCATGGGAGAATTTCAGTTCATTTCCTGTTCTGTATCAACGTGTACGGATTGATAATATACAGCGCAATAAAAACTGCAGGCATATATTCGACAGCAGATTGAAGAAGCTTATCGAGGCGAGCAGACGGGGCGAGATGATAGGCGACTGGAATGACTGCGGAAGATTGCTCGATTGATGGAAAATTCACATCATGTTAAACATATAAAATATCTTGCAATGATGATAAGAGTAGAGGATCTGGTCGGAAGGAATTATTCAAAGGATGATTTTGTATTTTTCTGGGGACATATCGATCGAGACGGGCGATCGGCAAAGTGTTGCCTCAGCCAATGGTATGGGCGTCCTTTTGTCGTTGACGGCAAGTGTTACTGCTGCATGGAGCAATACCTGATGGCTGAAAAAGCCCGGCTTTTCGGTGATGTGGAGACGGAGGCCGAGATAATGTCGGAAACCGGCCCGATGGTGATAAAGAAGCTTGGCCGGAGGGTAAAGGATTATGATGATGCGGTATGGACGGCTGTGAGACAGCAGGTGTCGGTACGCGGTAATTATGAGAAGTTCTCGCAGAACAAGGATCTGAAGAATTACCTTCTTTCTACCGCTTCAAGAATCCTTGTAGAGGCTAGTCCGAAAGATGCGATATGGGGCATAGGCCTTGATGAGTTCTCGGACGATGCTGTAATACCTGCGCGATGGAAGGGCGAGAATCTTCTTGGTTTCGCGCTTATGGCCGTAAGAGATATGATTGCCGGTCCGAAAATAGGCTGAGAGCCTGCATCATCTGAATTCGGTCAGGCTACGTGAGCGGTTTTGGATGTTCACTCGCCTGTTATGGTCGCTACTATCGTGCGTGGACCTCCATGGTCGCGGAATTCGCATAGATATATCCCCTGCCATATGCCGAGATTGAGGCGTCCGCCGGTAATCGGCAGCGTGAGGGATGATCCCACTATTACAGATTTCACATGCGAAGGCATATCGTCGGGGCCTTCGTCGGTATGCAGGTAGTATGGCGCATTTTCGGGTACTAGACGGTCAAAGACCGCATTGAGATCATGGCGCACGTCGGGATCGGCGTTCTCATTGAGAGCCAGTGCAGCAGAGGTGTGCTTTATAAGCAGATTCATAAGCCCCTTGCCGGGCAGTATTGGAAGCTGCCTCAGCACATCGTCGGTAATCAGATGGATGCCGCGGGGAAAAGGCCTGAGCGAGAATTCTGTCTGTTCGATCATATTCACGGATCTTTATGCCACGCCGATAAGTTCTATCTCGAAGATTAGAGTTGATCCACCGGGGATACCCGGCTGATTCATGCGTCCGTAAGCTTGTTCGGCAGGCAGATATATTTCCCACCTGTCACCGATGTGCATATGCTGAAGGGCTATGATCCATCCCGGAATGAGGTCGCGGAGCCTGAATGCCGGGGCAACTCCTCCACGGCTGCTGTCAAAAGTCCTGCCGTTTATTGTCTTGCCTGTATAGTGTACTGTGACAACGCTCCCGCGATTGGGCATCACCCCCTCGGGGTTGCCTGCCTTGATGACCTTATACAATATACCTTTGTCAAGTGCTCTTATTCCGTGCTCTTTGGCTTTGGCGGCGAGCCATTGACGGTTTTTCTCCATATATTCCTGTTTTGCCATATAGGTCGATTTTTTAATGGTTGTTGAAATAAAAACTGTTTTTCTATCAGTATGAGAATTCCAGCAGTATCGGGTTGTTGGTCGAGACTGTCACATCATCTATAATTTCTGCACGTCTGATTTGCGGAACGAATGATTCGCTTGCGAGAAAATAGTCGATGCGGTATCCATGATTATCTTTTCTCACCTCAGGGTCGTTGCGGAAGAAATATGAATATCCCTGTTCAAAAGGATGCAAAGTGCGGTAGGTATCGACCAGCGAGCCGGCTTTGCAGATGAGATTGAATGCAAGGCGTTCGCACTTGCGGAAATTGGCCTGATTGCGCTCGAATCGGCCATCCCAACAATCCCGTTCGTCGACAACAATATTCATGTCGCCGCATATTATGATGCGGTCGGCGGTATTGGCGATAAGTGCTGCGAGGCTGCGGTCAAAATCCTGCCGATGCGTTGTCGACCCTTCTATCTGAGGATTGGAGTAGGGTGTATATACGTTATACAGGGTGAAATGAGGATAGCGGAACTCGGTGCCTGTCAGATGTCCGTCAATGGTGTGATTGAGGCCTGTCGTCTTGTCTTCACTCACGAGATACTCTTTTATGAATGTGGCGACTCCGGCATACCGGCCGGGTGAATCCTTACGGATATAGCCGTATAGACTGAATTCTTTCGAGCAGTTGATATCTTTGACCTTCTGAAGGCAGATCACATCGGGATCATGGTCGGCGACAAGCTTTTTCAAGGCTTCAAACTTGGCATTGATGCCGTCGATGTTCCAACTGATTATCCGCATGGTCATAGGCGGCCCTGGAATGATATTATCGCCAACCTTGATCCGACCTAAAGACGCGACCCACCATTCTCCATAGAAAGACGGCAATTTGCCCTTTAGGGCTTCATATACAATCTGATTGAACCAATAGACATACTCTCTGTCTTTACCGCGCCCTTTTTCGAGCAACCGAGGCATATCCCGTTCAAAACAGTCTGCATACCGGCGACCGTCATTTCCGGAATCGGGTCGTGAGATTGAAATCCCAAGACAACAATCGGCATTGACCGAATAAATCTCCCGATTGCAGCGGATATTGTCTTGTGTGGTTATATGACATCGCAGAGCACATCCGTTCGTAGCTATACAAGAAAACCATCTCAATTTCTGATAGCCGCGTCGGTGCAGTTCCTGCAGCATCTGCATGAGTTGCAACACGCCCATTTCTTGTAGCCAATCATTGTTCATTCAATATTCAGTATATTATAAATTTGAATAAGTTATTATTGAAAAATCGAAGCGGTGCCAGACACGTGCCATTGCATATCTTATGTAAGTCAGCAAGATTGGGATGAGCCGGCGAAAAGAGGAGATAACGTGCTGCCGAACCTGGCCCGGTGATCTCAATACGTCCCTTATAGGCAGTATGTGCGATCAGTCGTTTAAGTGTCGCCAGACTTGGCGCATTAGTCAACGTCGCACTGATCTCGGCCCTTGTAGCCTCAGAATTATAGTGAAGAAACTGGAGTATTTCAATCGCTTGAGTCATATCAAAAAGATCTATCGGCTCAAAATTACTAAAATTCCTTGAATAATGGGCTCGGATTGAGCTGATTTTTCTGCACCTTTCTGTCTGTGAAGGTGATGCCGATTCGATGGGTCAGCGAAGTTGCCGGAGCGGAGAGAATGCTCTTGGTAGATGGATCATGTCGAACCATCCCACCGCGAGTTATATCTCGTATCTTGTATCTCACCCTTAGATTATATTCATTAACTTTGCAATATAATTAAAATGAATATGATATACGCAGAGACTGAACGGCTGATTTTGCGTTCGTGGAAATCGAAATATTTATCTTTATTCGCCGACATGAATAAGGATCATCGCGTCATGCGCTATTTCCCGGCATCATTGAGCGAGGCTGAGACGGAAGCATTCTACAATAGAATACAAGATGAGTTCAACAGAAAGGGGTGGGGACTCTATGCTGTGGTGATAAAGTCCACCGGAGAGTTTATCGGATATGTCGGACTTCATGAAATAGGCTTTGAAGCGGACTTTACTCCCGGTATTGAGATTGGCTGGCGTCTTGCCGCTGATTATCACAACCAAGGTTATGCGACTGAGGCGGCGAAGTCAGTACTAAAGTTGGCTGAGGAGTCGGGCATCGGTTGCCTATATTCTTTCACGGCTAAAATTAATATATCCTCAGAGCGGGTGATGCAGAAAATAGGAATGACAAAAGTCGGGGAGTTCGATCATCCGAAATTGCCAAAGGATTCCTCCTTGCTCACCCACGTGCTTTATAAGATAGAATTATAAAGAAAACGAATAACACCGACGTGTTCCATCGTTATTCGCTTATGCTTTGAGAAAGAATTTGTTTATGTACTGTTGTGCATGTTGAGATAGGTGTTGCCATACTGTTTTTCGACCCTGCCGGGTATGTGTTATCGTATCATCGGAGTACATTTTTTTATTTAGGGGTGCAACCGGAAATCAGTCCCACCAACTTCTCGATTTGTATTGTCTCAGTTTGTGGTAAAGATGCCGTGCTTTTTCAACTCGCAGTTGATCTTTTATTAAATCCACATCTTTCGAGTTGTTGAAGAAGGATAAATCCCATTTGGAATTAAAACGTGTGGCATTCCGGATATTGCCATATCGGTCTAATTCCCATCTGACATTGGGATTGGGCTTCCAATGTCCTTTCTCATCTGTTTCAAATGGTTCATATCCAATCATCTTTGCCTCACCATTTTTCTCTATTATGTCAAGAAGTTTGAGGGCAAGATTCATTGATGCGACGTCCTGCTCACAATTCAGATGATTTCTGTAATGGCTGATACTGTTGCGCACTCTCTTTATCTGATGACGCTCTACGGATAGGATACCGGAGTAATCAAAATCGTAAACCTTGTATAGAACAGGAAAATATGAGAGCCACAGAGAAATGTTGTCTCCAAAACGACGCAAATTATTGATTGGTTTCATGATACTTCACCGTGAGTGGATATTCCCAACAAACTGACCCCCATAAAATTATTTAAATTGCCCCCTGTGTTGACATGTGCCTGTTGAGAGGGTTTACAAAAGATTTTTGATGGTGT
>CAJTMY010000017.1 GCA_910577355.1 uncultured Muribaculaceae bacterium | reverse complement strand
CATAATATAGATTATAATCCAACAATGATTCCCAGACCGGCAAACGCAAACTCCACTATAGCTGTCAGCGATAGTCGAAAGTGTTCACGAAAATTTGGTTATAGTATTCCCAAAATGTGCGACAGCGGAAACAAATTGTGTTGCAGAAGGAAATTGTTGTAGTCGGAAGGATTCTTATAACACTTTACTCTCGGTTAAAGTAATATTTAGATGATTTACTGATAGCGCTGTAGATCAAGCCGATAGTACACGGCCATAATACAACCACCGTTATCATCACAAAATTATGAATTTTTTACGATTATGCAAAAATATCAATAGTTAAATATTGTTAATAAATCATATATTGATATTCATAACACTCCGGCCAATGACAACATATCACGATAATAGGCAGCCTTCTTTTCAAGTCTGAGCGGATATGCGCGCGAAGTGGACGGAAGCCGCCAAATGCGTATGCTGCGATTCTCAGACATATCCCATATTGTATACCTGCCCATTGCTGGCGCCTCTGTACCCGTAATCCCTGCGATAACATCGGCGGCTTTCTCGCCTGTCGTGGCCAGATCGGTGCATTGCGGAATGGCGGCGAGCAGATCGGCCGGGTCGTTCCCTTCTATTACCTCAAGAAACTTGTCGGACGCATTACCGCGAAGCCGCCGGGCTTTTTTTACCGTATCGCTCATAGCTATTCCGTAACGCTCGGTGAGAGCCTTGATGCGCGAAAGGTCAAACCGTTTTTCAGCCGGAATATAAAGAGCCTGCGGATCGTCCTCGAATATAAGCCCCATTATGCGCCAGAAATCGTTGGTGGGATTGGGATAGTAGAAATCCATCGACCACCGGTGGTTTCCGGGCGGAAATGTCCCCATGAACAAAACCTTGGCACCGACAGGCAGCCAGGGCTTCCATGGATGTGTCTCTATCTCGTATCTGCTCTCTTCGGTTTGCATGGTGCAAAGTTACGTTTTTTAATCCATCCGGCGAAGTTTTTATCTGAATCTCCGCATTATATTGAGCACTGTATGGACTATGGCCACAATACACAGCATCATACCCGCTCCGATGTGGAAAGCCAACGACAACACAATGCCCGAGGCTATCGCGATACCGCTCACAACGACACTCGCAAGGAGCGCCATACACAATGTAAGCACATGATGCTGCGCCTGCTGCATCCAGCAGCCCGGCTCGGCGAGCAGATCGGCAAACCATCGACGCCGACACCATATATGATATACCACCAATGTGGCAAACAGCAGTCCGCTGACGCCGTGAACAACCGACAGCACCGGCGCAATATCAATGTTGCCGGCAGCACCGGCACGCTCACACCATAGACCTGTGATAAAAGTAATGACCAACGAAAGCACACGCACGACGGCAAGATATATTGCAAACGGACTGACGGAGGCGCTACGGACAAGGGAACTATTCATAGTGAAAGATCATTAGATGGTGTTTGATATGAAACACTCCCGACGCGCTTGTTGTTCGATTATTTTGCCTTAACTTTGCCGTATGAAGCCGATAACCACATCATATGAACTGGAGGAACTGGTGCTCCGCACCGGCATACTGCCGTATTTCCGCAACAAAATCAGCGGATTCTCGATAGAAGAGACAGTGCCTGAGCCAATACTTTGGGATCTGGCCGACGGGCCGTGGATATGGAAAGGCACGTTGGTGCGCGGATGGCGGGTGGCATACGGCAAATTCTTCAACCGCAAGGCCGGCTATATCGCCCTCGACCTGCTGGCAGATTTCATAAATCTGCGCCGCAGCCAATATTACCTCGCTGCAAATCCGCTCGAATCGCACATACTCGATGTGCTGCGTGAACATGAATCACTGCTCTCGCGCGAGCTCAAAGACCTGTCAGGCTTCACACGGCGGCGGAAAGCCGCTCCGCGCCTCTCGCCGCTCGAGCGCATGATCGAACGCTCCGCCACGCGAGGCGCCCGCGACCTGGGATTCGACACCCGCATCATGCGCCTGCAGATGGCCGGCTACGTGGTGATAGCCGATTTTGAATACAAGACCGACCGCCACGGCGACACCTACGGATGGGGAGTGGCGCGCTATACCACACCCGAAGCTCTGTACGGCCTCGAAGCCTGCGATGCCGCCGGGCGCACACCCGAGCAATCCTATATGCGGCTGTACGAAAGAATAAAGGACGCCCTACCCCGCACCGACGACCGCCTAATCCACCGCCTGCTCAATCTGTAATCCCGGAGTCGATGCCGGGTGTATTGTCGCGGCGTGAGCCGATGACGTTGATATCGCCCGAGAGGCTGTAATCCTTGCCGTCGGCGCCACGGGCCTTGATAACATAGAAGTATACACCGGAGCCCACGACCTTGCCGCCATATCTGCCGTCCCAGCCCTGCGACGGGTCGGTGAGCGTGCACAGCTTCTGCCCCCAGCGATTGAATATCTCGCAATGGAACGACACAATGGACTTGTACGACACCTTCCACTCGTCGTTCACTCCCTCCGACGTGCCTGGCGTGAAAGCGTTAGGACATTCGAGCCGCGACTCGCCGATGCTGATCTGATACGTCTCGCCGATATATTCGCAGTTGCCGTCGGCATTGTTGGCGGTGAAACGCACGAAGGTATTGCCGGCGTCGGTGAATGTATGCGTGAACTCGAGCTGGTCGTATGTGAGGTATGTATCGACAAAATCGGGCGTTGTAGCGATCTCCCAACGGCGGTAGACGGCGGCATCGGTGACGGCTGCCGTAAACGTAATCTCGCACGGCGCCGAGCCGCCGAGACTCTCGTTCTCGGTTTTCTGCTCGTTGTCGGCATCCCGGGCGGCCTGCTCTGCCGAAGTCTCAGCCTGCACGGCAAATGCCTGCACCGACGGCGACACCACATCATGTCCGCCCCACAAGGCGCCGAAGCGTCCGGGGTGCAGCGTGAACTCGGTATCGCACAGCGGAGCCGGAGCCGAAATATAGCCGTCGGCATGACTGATATCGTGTGTCACAGTCGATTGCCGGTATATCTTCTCGGCTGAATCGTATACAAGCGTGTTGTATTCAAGTTTCAATTCACGGTCTATTTCTATCCTGCGGCCGTTGATGCTGTAATAAAACATCTCGGGAGCAGAACCGACGAGGCTGAAACGTATGCGGTCGCAGTCGTGCTCGGCGGGGATTATATCTGTGATACTGTATGGGCGCAAAGCATAGTTGCACGCCCATATACACGTCTGCTTGCCCGCGACAGTGATGATATAGCCCATATCCTCGCTACCGGCCGCCCATTTGTACCAAGTGTGATTATTGCCGTCTGAAGTGCCGCGCACCTCGGGCTTGGGTATATCCTCGGCAAAGCCTCCGCCAAGGCTGCTGAAACGCTGTACCGATATACTCTGGCCGCGCTCGGCGATATATTTAAAGAACGCCGCAGATCCGTCGCGGAGCACATATACTGTCTGAAGTCCGGATGACGGCTCGGGTGTAAGTTCCACGAATTCGGTGCCGGTCACCGACAGTTGAGCCGCGGCAGAGACCGACGACATAAGCAAAAGGGAGAGAATCGTATGTTTCATCTTACTTTATCGGGATGTTTTGCTATAAAATCTTTCCATGACGATGCCTTGGCCACTGCAGGCTTGCCTGATTCATAGAAGTGGCAAAGTGCGGCGGCGAGGGCATCGGTGGCATCAAGCTCCGGCAGCAGATTCTCGTCGGCGATGTGAAGCATACGCCGCAGCATTTCCTTGACCTGCTCCTTCGACGATGCGCCGTTGCCGGTAATGGCCATCTTTATCTTGCGCGGCTCGTACTCGGTAATGGGGATGTCGCGCGAAAGAGCCGCCGCCATAGCCACGCCCTGCGCACGGCCAAGCTTGAGCATCGACTGTACGTTCTTGCCGAAAAACGGCGCCTCGATGGCCAGTTCGTCGGGCAGATATTGGGCGCACAGATCGATGACGCGGTCGTAGATACGTTTCAGGCGCAGATAATGGCTCTCGAATTTGCTGAGACGCACCACTCCCATGGCAATGACCGCCGGGCGCTTGCCGTTGACCCCGAGAATACCGTAGCCCATCACATTGGTACCCGGATCGATGCCCAATATGACGCGCTCATAGTCGCGTACATGCCTGTCGACCTCCATCACACCAATGTGAGAGTGGTGGGAAAGAAAACGACCCGGCCGGCCCACGTGCGCTGAATCTTGTCGAAAAGACGTGCGCCATGGTCGGCATACCACTTGTTGATGTCGTCAAGTTCAGCGGCACGCATGTGCAGGGCATAGCTGCTGCCATCAGCCGAATCGGCGTGCACACGCATAAGCTCCGGACAGCTGAAGTATTCGCCGTCGGCGGTGGAAACTTCTATAAACTCGCCTCGCAGCCAATCAAGGAATTCGGCCTCGACTGCCGGGTCAACGCCGAATGTTATATTATATATGTGCATTTTTCATTCTTTTTTTGTGAGACATGAATCTGAATATAAATCCAAGGTGACGGAAAGCCGTTGGCCAGAATCCATAATAGAAGCTCATGATACGGAAGCGCTCGATGAGCGACTTGCGACGGTTGGCCGTGGTGACACCTTCCGAAAGATAGTCGATAAGCACCTCGCCGGTATTTACATTTCTACGCGAATGCATCAGGCACTGGATGCACCAGTCGTAATCGGCCGAAAACCGATATTTGAGGTTATATAACGGCGCTATGCGCCGCAATGCCACAAATGCCTGATGGCACACAAGCATGCCACGGGCAAAATCGGCCAGACACAGATTGTCGGGTGCGGAAAGATGACGCCCGGCCAGAAAACGGCCTTCATCATCCACAAGATGTGTCTGCCCGTACACAATTCCCGGCATTTCATTATCGGTTATCGTCCGTGCGACAAGCCCGAGTGTATCATCCCGGTGGAACTTGTCGCCGGCATTCAGGAATATCAGATACTTGCCGCGGGCCAGACCGATGCCCTTGTTCATGGCATCATACAGCCCGTCGTCGGGCTCCGACTGTACGCGGCGTCTATCCGCGCCGGCTCCGGCGCCGACAATCTCAAGAGTGGCGTCGGTAGAAGCTCCATCGACGATGATATGCTCGTAATCTGTGAACGACTGACACGCCACACTATCGATCGTACGACCGATGGTATGCGCGGCATTATAACATATAGTTATTATCGAAAACAATGGTTCGTCGTTCATCTTATCGCGGGGCTCCTGCATTGCGGTCTTCGTTGAGTATCTCCATGGCCTTTTCAGATCCTGCGGTGGTACGCAGCGTATAGCCTATCTGGCGGGTCGACATATCCTTGCTCATCGAACCGTCGAACGCGCCCAACGACGATGCGGCAGCGATCTCGCATGCAACCACACCGGCTACACCCGGAGCATCGGTAAGAGAGACAGGTGTTGAATTGAGATGCTGGGTCTCGATGTCGGACAATGGGATCACTCGGCGGTATAGAGTATTCTTATTATCGGTAAGATATGCCATAAGCGCATCGGCAGGAAGCGCGACAGTGGCAAACATCGGCTTCCCGGCATTGCTGAAACCGACAGAGCGGTCGAGATCTTTCTCCATTACTTCAGACATCGGAACTTTAAGCACGCGCTTGCTGTCATACACAATCACCAGCATTCCCTGTGTCGCCTCGCGTTCTGTAAATGCGAGAGCCAGCCAGCAGTCACTGTCGTAGTCGTATTGACGGTCTTCGGCGGTGCGTACAAATGTATTGTCCTTTTTAAGGTACAGATAACCGGCGGGCGGCAAAAAACCGTCTTCCCATTCGTGAAGCACATTATGTCGCCAGGCTGATGTACTGCCATTGCGCTCGGCCGACGGCTCAACTTCAAATACCGAGGCATCACGACTCTCTGCCGCAAGCGGAGCCTTGTCCTTGGGTTCCGGCAGGATCTGATCTTCTTCAGCCACAGCTTTCCTGACGCGCAATTCCTCCTGTTTGCGTATTTCGAGTTCCTGTCGCTCCTTGATGAACTCCACTCGCTCCTCATCAAGCAACATGTTGGTATTGCCCGAGCGGCGCACATAAATCTTGCCGTCGAGAAGCACCGGTGTGGTGCGTGGCTGCACCTTTACTATTATAACATCGCGCGTGGCCTCGCCGTCCTGCTCGATCTGAATGCTGCCGGCTACGATATTACCCCACGTGAAGCGAACCAGATTGGCAAGGAACACGCACATATTGTCGACACTGCGCATATCGTACTGATATGCACCTACCGATGCGCGGTGATGCTTGTAATATTCGAAATCCTCGTATAGACCGGCTTCGCAATGGGTCGAATCATTCACACCGATGTAAAGTGTACCGCCCGACGAGTTCAGAAACGAAGCGATTATCTTGAGTATTACAGCCTGCTGTGCCTCCGGATCGGCCTTGGCCTTGTCATGCTTGAACTTACGGGCCGGATACACAAGGCTCGACTTAAACTCAATAAACTGATTCTCACGGCCATACGACTTAAGCTGCCGTGCTTCGTAATTCACGCCCAACATACGGGCTATCTTTGTCTTCAGCCCCTCGGATACGCTCTTGTCAGTCTCTACGCCGTGAGATGGCGGCAACATGTTGTACGACAATACCAGCCGCGCGAGATTGCTTTCAAGCAGATTGCGCTGCATATTCACAGTCTGCCACAGATCACCGTTACGGTCACTGTCGCCGAGCCACGACACTATTTCGAGACGATGGAAAACAACTTCGAGCAACGGATATCCCTGAACCTTGGGCCGATAGAGCTCAAGTTCCTCCGCATCGACACGACGGTTTGTGGCATAGAACTGGTGCATGCGCAACAGGTCGGCATGAGTCTGCAGGCGGTCGGCCAACTGTATGTCCTCGATAGCCAGGGCCAGCATACGGCCAAACTGCAGATAATCGTATGCAAGCAACAATGTGGACGACGATATGGCCTTAAATCGTATGAGCTCCACAATTTCCGACACATCCTCACGCGTCAGCGTTTCGTCAACATCGAGAATCATGGACTCTTCATCCTCTTCTTTGTCGACGACAAGACTTATACCTTTCATAAGATTGGCAAAGGCAGTAACCTTGTCAAGGTTGCCGCCGGCCTCCATATCGTCAATGATCGTGCCGACGATATGTCCAGGATTGGAACGGTCGTATATCCTGAAAGAAACTATATCGCCCGGAGCAAAACCATCCGAACCCGGCTGAGGGCGCAGATACACACCATAGCCGGTCTCGGCTATTCCGCTGTATTCATATTCATGCCTCTGGGCTATCACGGCACGGAATGTCTCGTCATAGCTCATTATATTCGAACATTGTTCGGCGACATCGGCAAGCAAAGAGAAGTGATATCTGCCATCGGAATCTATTTCCTTCACTGTGGCCATAAAATGACGGGGACGTCCGTTCTCGCCCATAAATGCGCTCTGGGCGGTGATACGGTCGCGGTCGAGATCTATCGACCGCAAGGTGAATCCCACGATATCGTCGCGGAATATATACCCCGGCATCGGGAGATAACGGTCATCATCTATCAGAGCCACCCAGCGGGGATTGTCACTGCGTGGATTCTCGTCGGACGATATCACGATCTTTACAACATCGCCCGGCTCGGCCTTGTGCTGTTCCTCGACCTCCTCGACATGTACGCGTTTCTCAAATAACACGTTCTCTATATTGGCCCACAGGCGGCGATGCGCGTCAAAACTGTTTATTTGGCTGCCATTCAGGCTCTGCACACCGTCAAGATAAATCTGAGGAGACAGCCAGTCCATCATGCCGTTCGGAAGTATGCGGCCGGCATTGTCTTCATCGGTGCGGCGAAGGGCTATACCATTGTCCGAGACCGTGAACTCCACCCCACCCTCGCGATAGGTATGTATCGACTGCAAATGACACTTATCATCGGCCGGACGCACAGTAGCCCTTGTCATGAGCATAAGAGGCTCTTTGATGGTATCATAGTTGAATTCGAGCGGGAAGTTCACACCCATAAGCGTAAGGAATGCCTTATCAAGCAGATCCTCCCCTTTAACCGGACGCAAAAGCGATATGTAACGATAAAACAACGACCGGTTGCGGCGGTAACGGTCGCTCGTCGAATCGCCCGATATCAACATCTGCAAGGCAATAGCTGTCACTATCTTCTCGATACGGTCGGCATCGGCCTCGGTATCGGCCTGAGGCAACAGGTCAATTTCACGGCAGGCCTGGCGTATATACAATTCAAACTGTCCGACGAATGCGCTGCGGAAAGGCTCGGTAGTCCATGTCTCAAGACGCCACTCCATAATGGTCTCGAATATCTTGCCGAGGTACTCCTGCACCAGCTCTGGCTGCGTACGGAATATCATCATCAACATTGAGAACTGTCGCGCGGGATGATACAGATAACCGCTCTCACGCAGCTTATGCATAAGGTTTTCGACAAATACACACTGCTTGCTGTCAACCACCAGGTCAAGCAGATCGCGATATGGCTCCAGACTCTCAACCGCTTCGGTGAGCACAGCCTGTATGCTGCGGCGATGTCTGTCGGAAAGATTGCGCAAAAACCGAGAATTCTCGATAAGATAAAGACAACCCGAGCGGATAACATCAAGCAACTTGCCAAAAAATACATTGTGACGTCTTACATCCGAACCTACAAAGAACTCGGAAAGCTGGGATACCGCAGTCTTAAGCGCTGTGACCACCCATAAAGGATTGTTTGCCTTGAATTCGTCCCGGGCATCCGTAAGGGTTTTCTCGGCAAGGCGTATGAGCACGGGATTCATAATTCCACGCACCCCGATCTCGTTGAGGAACTCATGGGGAGCGAAAAACGGAAGGCGCATATCGCTCTTTGTAAGTTCCAGATTAAAAAGCGTATTCGACAATTTAGTGAAGTGACACAGCACTTTCTGTCCCTCGGCAAGAATATTGCCGCGTCCGTCGAGATTATACCTGATACCGTACTTGTCCTCCAGGACAAACTTATCACCGGCATGTGCGGGAAGACCCACAACCATAAACTCAAAATCTCGTTTCTGGCTTACACCCGATTTATAAAACCGGTTGACATACTGAGGCACGAAATGACCCGGAACAGGCATATCGCCGTTGATATATTTGATACGGCATTTGACCCTGGCCGGCAAAGGCTCCTCACGCTGAAACTTAAGCTTAGGGAGCCTTGCTTCTCCGGCGCCCGGAATATGAAGCCTGAAAAAATCCTCGCGCTCTCCAAAATCCTTAATAACATCAAATTCTCTGATGTCGCCAATCTGATATTGCATTACTGTTCTTCATATATAATGGTTAAAAATCTTACAAATTTAGGAATTTTTTCGGAAAGTCCGCGCCGGCAGGCGTAAAAAACATTTTTATCGCTTTTACTATGGGTAAATATGAATTATTTATGTATCTTTGCACACAAAACACAGTGCATGCCCGCATATGCGCTAAAACGACCATGAAGAAATACCCACAATTATACTAACTTACTTCAGTTATGTCAGAAAAGACCGAAAAATTGTTTGACCAGTTCCCTCCGATATCCACCGAGGAGTGGCGTGCAAAAGTTGTTGCCGACCTCAAGGGTGCCGATTTCGACAAGAAACTGGTTTGGCGGACCAATGAAGGCTTCAACGTGCAGCCAATGTACCGCGCTGAAGACGCCGCTGATCTTAAAACTACCGACAGCCTTCCCGGAGAGTTCCCTTACGTTCGCGGCACACGCACCGTCAACGAGTGGCTCACACGTCAGGAAATTATTGATGGCGACATCAATAAAGCCAATGAAACCGCGCTTGAGATTCTCGGCAAAGGTGTGACATCGCTCGGATTCAAGGTCAAGGAGCCCGACTACAATACCGTGGCCGCCCTACTTGATGGCATCGACATCACCAAGGTTGAGATCAATTTCAACTGCTGCCCCGGCAAATCGCTCGCACTCACCGAGGCTCTCGTAAGATACATAAAGGAAAAAGGTGCCGAGGCTGCTTTCCGCGGCTCTGTCGACTTCAATCCCCTTCGTCCCGCATTCCGCCACGGCAAAGACATCGATATCGCGGCTGCAATCGACACCGCAAAATCACTGATCGCAGCCGCTGCAGGCATACCCGGCCTCAAAGTACTCGCCGTCGACTCGGACATGCTCTCCGACTCAGGCGCATTCATATATCAGGAACTCGGATACGCTATCGCATGGGGCGCCGATTGGCTCACACTGCTCACCGATGCCGGTCTTACTGTAGATGAGGTCGCTGCCCGCGTTAAATTCAACATGGGCGTATCATCCAACTTTTTCATGGAGCTTGCCAAGTTCCGCGCGGCCCGCATGCTTTGGGCACAGATCGTGGAACAGTACAAGCCTGCCTCGCTCGACTGCGCCAAGATGCTTGTACACGCTTCGACATCACGTTTCAACCAGACGATATACGACGCGCACGTAAACCTTCTTCGTTCGCAGACCGAAACGATGTCGGCCGCCCTCGCAGGCGTGGACTCCATCACCACAACCCCGTTCGACGTACCCTACAAGACTCCCGACACTTTCTCGGAGCGTATCGCCCGCAATCAGCAATTCCTCCTCCGCGAGGAAAGCCATCTCGACAAGGTGATGGATCCGGCAGGTGGCTCATATTATGTGGAGACTCTTACCGTATCGCTGGCCAATGAAGCCTGGAAACTGTTCCTCGACTGCGAGCAGAACGGAGGATTCTTCGCCCTCGCATCAGCAGGCAAAATTCAGGAAGCAGTGAATGCCTCTTGCGTGAAACGTCACACCGAGGTAGCCCGCCGCAAAGAGATACTTCTCGGAACAAACCAATATCCCAACATCAACGAATTCGCCGCCGACAAAATAGTCAAAGACGAAGGCTGCACATGTGGATGCTCAGCTGAAAAATCCGACAAAGCACTCTGCGGCAAACGCGCTGCCTCCGACTTCGAGGCTCTCCGCCTTGCTACCGAGGCAGCACCCAGACGCCCCAAAGTATTCATGCTCACCATAGGCAATCTTGCCATGCGTCTTGCACGCGCACAATTCTCGACCAACTTCTTCGGATGCGCAGGATACGAAATCATCGACAACCTCGGCTTCGACACCGTAGAGCAGGGCGTAGACGCCGCTCTCGAGAGAGGTGCGGATGTAGTTGTTCTGTGCTCGTCGGACGACGAATACGCAACTCTCGCCCCCGAAGCATTCAAGTACCTCGACGGCCGTGCTGAATTCGTAGTTGCCGGCAATCCGGCCTGCGCCGAAGAACTCCAGGCAGCCGGCATAAAGGATTTTGTACACGTTCGCTGCAACGTCCTCGAAACCCTCCGCGACTTCAACGCCCGTCTCCTCAACAAATAATCACAGCTACATAATAAAGACAATGAGACCCGATTTCACCAAAATTGACATCACAAAAGACGCGTTCGGCGCTCAGCCCTCTGCCGTAGCTGCCAACCCCGAGCAGGACTGGCTCACTCCCGAGCTTATACCTGTCAAGCCCGTATATACAAAAGACGACCTTCAGGGACTCGAACACCTCAACTATGTATCAGGTATTCCTCCCTTCCTTCGCGGCCCGTACAGCGCCATGTATCCCCTGCGTCCCTGGACAATCCGCCAATACGCCGGCTTCTCTACCGCCGCAGAGTCAAACGCATTCTACCGCCGCAATCTTGCCGCAGGCCAGAAAGGCCTCTCGGTGGCATTCGACCTTGCCACACACCGCGGCTACGACGCCGACCATCCCCGTGTGGTAGGCGACGTAGGCAAGGCCGGTGTGTCGATCTGCTCGATAGAAGACATGAAAGTGCTCTTCGACGGTATCCCCTTGAACAAGATGTCCGTATCGATGACAATGAACGGCGCCGTGCTTCCCGTACTCGCCTTCTACATCAATGCAGGTCTTGAACAGGGAGCCAAACTCGAAGAAATGGCCGGTACCATACAGAATGACATCCTCAAGGAATTCATGGTGCGCAACACCTACATCTACCCGCCTGAATTCTCGATGCGCATCATCGCCGACATCTTCGAGTATACATCGCAGAACATGCCCAAGTTCAACTCGATATCCATCTCGGGCTACCACATGCAGGAAGCCGGTGCGACATGCGACATCGAGCTGGCATACACCCTCGCCGACGGCCTTGAATACCTCCGCGCAGGTGTCAACGCCGGCATGGATATCGATGCCTTCGCACCCCGTCTGTCGTTCTTCTGGGCCATAGGCATGAACTACTTCATGGAAGTGGCCAAGATGCGTGCCGCACGTATGCTTTGGGCCAAGATCGTAAAGCAGTTCAACCCCAAGAACCCCAAGTCGCTCGCCCTGCGCACTCACTCGCAGACATCCGGATGGTCGCTCACCGAGCAAGACCCGTTCAACAACGTAGGCCGTACATGTATCGAAGCCATGGGCGCAGCCCTCGGCCATACACAGAGCCTTCATACCAACGCGCTCGACGAAGCTATCGCCCTGCCTACCGACTTCTCGGCACGTATCGCCCGTAACACTCAGATTTACATTCAGGAAGAGACTCTCGTCACCAAGCAGGTAGATCCGTGGGGCGGTTCGTATTACGTGGAAGCGCTCACCAACGAGATCGCTCACCGAGCATGGGAGCACATCCAGGAGATTGAGAAGCTCGGCGGCATGGCCAAAGCTATCGAGACCGGTCTGCCCAAGCTCCGCATCGAGGAAGCCGCCGCACGTACTCAGGCCCGAATCGACTCGGGTCGCCAGACAATCGTCGGCATCAACAAGTATCGTCTCGACCATGAGGATCCAATCGACATCCTCGAGATCGACAACACACAGGTTCGTACCGAGCAGATCGAACGTCTCGAAGACCTCCGTGCCCACCGCGACGAAGCCAAGGTAAAGGAAGCTCTTGCCGCAATCACCGAGTGCGTACGCACAAAGCAGGGCAATCTCCTCGATCTCGCCGTAAAGGCAGCCGGACTCCGCGCCACCCTCGGCGAGATATCAGATGCCTGCGAAGATGTCGTAGGCCGTTATAAAGCAGTAATCAGAACCATTTCAGGCGTGTACTCAGCAGAAACCAAAAAAGATCCCGACTTCGTACGTGCTCAGCAGATGTGCGAGGAATTCGCAAAACGCGAAGGTCGCCAACCCCGTATCATGATAGCCAAGATGGGCCAGGACGGACACGACCGCGGAGCCAAGGTAGTCGCCACAGGCTATGCCGATTGCGGCTTCGACGTAGATATGGGCCCGCTCTTCCAGACTCCGGAAGAAGCAGCCCGCCAGGCCGTCGAGAACGATGTCCACATCCTCGGTGTCAGCTCGCTTGCCGCAGGCCACAAGACACTTATACCTCAAGTGATTGAAGAGCTCAAGAAGCTTGGCCGCGAGGACATAATGGTTACAGCCGGAGGTGTGATTCCCGCCCAGGATTACGACTTCCTATACAAAGCAGGAGTCGCCGCCATCTTCGGCCCCGGCACCCGCATCCCCGAATCAGCCATCAAGATGCTTGAGATACTCAACGAGGAATAATCCGCATCCTGTTCATAAAATTACCCGGCGTGCAATTATGTGTCGCCGGGTAATTTTTTTGTTTGCCTGTTACGTTCTTTTGCACTATATTTGTGCATGAAATTTCTTGAACAGATAGCCGATTATTATACTTCGCCCGGACATATCGCCGACTTGCAGGATATCACATTCGTATTTCCCAACAAGCGTTCGGCAATGTTTCTGAAACTGTACATCCAGCAACACCTTAAAGCCGAGTACAGCCTTATGCCGCGATTCACCACATTCGCACGACTGGCATCCGATACTGTGCGGATGCCTGAGGCATCGCACAACGAGCTGCTGTTCATGCTATACCGCACATATACATCTGTATTGGCCGCTACCGCGGCCGGGCGTAAAGAGCAGGCGCGGGACTTCGACCGCTTTATATTCTGGGGCGATATGATACTAAGCGATTTCGACGACATAGACATCTCGCTCGCAGACCCGCACAAGTTATACTCCAACCTTCGAGACGTACGCGAATTAACATCCGATTACCTCACAGAAGAGCAAAAAGAACTTATACGCCGAATATGGGGCGAGACCAATCTCACCGAACATGTCGACCGGTTCTGGCTGCACACGTCCCCGCCAGGCAGTGAGTCGGAACTCACACGCAAATTCATTTCGTTGTGGCAGATACTCGCAGAGATATACGAAGAGTTCCGCTCGCGTCTGCGCCATGCGGGGCTGTCGACACCAGGCATGATAATGCGCGATGCACTCGCTGCATTCAAGAATATGCTGCCAGAAGAGATACGCCGCCGCCATTATGTATTTGTAGGCCTGTCCGACCTGTCGAATGCAGAAATCGCCATAATGGAGCGTATATCCCGTGCTGGCGCAGCCGACTTCTTCTGGGACATATCATCACCGGCTTTCCTCACACCCGACGGAAAGATAGATACCGACAATAAAGCATTGCGCATCATATCCACCCTGGCAAAGATGTTCAAGTCGCCCGAGGACTTTGATCCTGGAACGCCTGAACCGTTCGGCACAATAAACATATACGGCATACCGTCATCGGTAGGCCAGGCTAAACTTGCAGGAAACCTGATCACCGATCTTTCAAAAAAAGGTGGAATGGACGAAAAAAGCGCATTCAATACGGCGATCGTAGTACCCGATCCATCACAGCTTATGCCGCTTATGCTGAGCCTTCCCGACACCCTGCCGGCTCTAAACGTAACCATGGGCATACCCTACTCGACCACGACTTTCGCCACTCTCATGCGCGCAGTGGTGCTGATGCAGCGGCACGCACACAAACGCCGCAACGGCACCCGCACATATTTTTTTCAGGATGTACTCGAAGTACTTGTCCATCCACATCTACAGTTGCTCGCGCCAAACAAGGCAAACGCCGTGCGCCAATACATATACGACCAGCGGCTATTCAATATCGACGCCGATATGCTTGCATCCGAATTCAAGGAACTTGCCTTCATCTTCAGTCCCATCAACTCGCCCGACAATCTCAATGACACATATGAATACATAACCGGACTGCTGCATGGTCTCAGAGAAGCACTGTCGAGATCATCGGACGCATATTCGTTTGAAAATTCGTTTGAGATAGAGATACTGTCTTACTTTGACAAAAATGTCGAAGAACTGCGCAGGCTTATCGACAAATATTCCATCACCATGCAGGAATCGACACTGCTGGCATTATTCGAGCGTATACTGCAATCCAAGATAATCAATGTAGAGGGCACTCCGCTGCGAGGGCTACAGGTTATGGGCGTACTTGAAACCCGCAACCTCGATTTTGACAACATCATATTCCTGGCAATGAACGAACGCACATTTCCGCGTCGCGACTATGTGCGCACCATGATACCCAACAACCTGCGCCACGGATACGGTCTCCCGCCCATCGAACAAAGCGAAAGTTTCTACGCCTATCACTTTTTCAGAGCTATCAGCCGGGCCTCGCACGTATCGCTGATTTACGACACCCGCCCCCCCGGACGCGGCACCGGCGAGATGTCGCGTTATCTTTCCCAACTGATCTATCTTTACGGCGACTCGGGCAATATAAACCATCGTCGGGTAGATATGACCGGCACACAGCCGGCCGCACGCACAATCACGATACCGAAAACACAGCATATACTGCAACAACTTGATGATTTCAGAAATCCCAAAGGGCCTAAGTTGTCCGCATCGGCATTAAAGACATTCATCAGATGCCCATTATGCTTCTATCTGCAATATGTCAACGGCCTGCGAGATGAAGATGATCCAACAGATTATCTCGATGCCGCGCGACTCGGAGATATATTTCATCGCTCTGCAAAGCGTATCTACGACTCATTCAAAGGCCGACCCGTCACTGCCGAAATGCTGACATCTTTCGCAGATTCGGAACAGCTCAGCAATATATTGGTAAGCGAACTTGCCGAAATGGCCGGTATGGATAGCGGCACGTGCCGTTTTTCGGATCTTCCGTATGAATCCATGATAATACATAATCAGACTGCCGCCCAATTACGGTCGATGTTGCATACCGAAGCATCGCAATACTGCTCTTCAGGAACCTTTGAATATATCGAAGGCGAAATGGATGTAAACGACAGGCAATGGGAGGTGACACCAGGCCTCAAGGTCAACTTCCGAATGCAGATCGACCGCGTGGACCGCATAGAGCCGGGATTGCTCCGCTTCATCGACTATAAGACAGGCAACGACAGCAACAAGGCAGGCAATTCGATCGAAAATCTTTTTCTGGGCGATCATAGCCGTAATGCGGTGTTCCAGCTATTGATATATGCAGAAGCCTATCATGACCTCGTGGATCCATCGGTACAGATACTGCCGGTACTACATATTATAAAAGATATCGTAAGGGAAGGTGTAATCGCACCTATAACATACAATAAATCGCCAATGCCACCATTTCCGACCTTGTCCTACGAATTCCGTCCCTTGCTCAATCAACTCTTCACACGCATTTTCGATCCGAACGAACCGTTTTACCAGACCGACGACGTCAACAACTGCAAGTACTGCCCGTTCCTGTCGATATGCGGCCGTACCTTGCCCCCCGATTTCAACTGATGAAAGGATTATATATACATATCCCGTTCTGCAGATCGAAATGCACTTATTGCGATTTCTATTCGATACCGCGCACCGGACTAATGGAGTCGGCGGCACACGGAATCATCACCGAGTACAAAGCACGACGCAACGAAATCGAAGGCTCTTTCGACACCATATACTTCGGCGGAGGCACACCGTCGGTATTGCCTTCTGCTATACTGCGATACATCTGCGACAATCTGCCCTTCGACGAAATATCAGAAGCCACCATCGAAGTCAATCCCGATGATGTGACTCCTGAGAATGTAAAGACATGGCGATCAGCAGGATTCAACCGAGTAAGCATGGGCATACAGACTCTCGATGCCGCTATATTGCGCCGCATCGGCCGCAGGCACACACCCCGGCAAGCCATTCGGGCGGTCAGTCTGCTATGCGACGGCGGCATATCCGACATATCTGTCGACCTTATCTATGGCCTTCCCGGGCAGAATCCCGATGGCTGGCGCAACGATCTCAACACTCTTATGACATCGCCCATAACACACCTTTCGGCCTACAGCCTCACATACCACGAAGGTACCATGATATACAGGCAGATGCTTTCCGGAAAGATTACCCCTGCCGATGACGATACAGTTACAGAATATTTCAATATTCTGCGTGAGACGGCAGCGGCAAACGGTTTTGAACATTATGAGATCTCCAACCTCGCAAAGTCCGGATTCCGGTCAAAACACAACAGCGCCTATTGGAATCCGTCGAGCCGATGGCTTGGCCTCGGGCCCTCGGCACATTCATTCGACGGTCTCGTGCGCCGTATCGACATACCGTCAATCACCGATTGGCTAAAAGCTTTACCGCAACCTTATAGCATTGACCAGGAAAGCGAACTCGACCGCATAAACGACAACATTGTCACATCCCTCCGGACAGCCGACGGACTCGATTTATCCACAATAGCCGAACCATGGCGCAGCAAGGTACTCACAGACGCCAAGCGCTTCATCACCAACGGCCACATGTATCTCATAGACAATCATCTGTCCATCTCACCATCGCACTGGATAATCTCCGATGCATACATACGCGACCTCATACAAATTTGAAAATATTGCGATAAAGCTTGGCAGTTACGGCAAAAATGACTACCTTTGCGGTCGAATTATGCCGGTGGCATTTTTCAATCATTATTTTATAACCACTCATTCATAACAATGAAGTACGAAACCGTTTTCATTTTAACTCCCGTTTTGTCTGATGTTCAGATGAAGGAAGCGGTAGAAAAGTTCAGCAAAGTGCTCACCGACAACGGTGCAAGCATCGTGAACACCGAAGAATGGGGCATGCGCAAACTCGCATATCCCATACAGAAGAAGTCGACCGGCTTCTACACCCTCGTTGAGTTCGAAGGCGAGCCCACTATCGTCCGCAAACTCGAGACCGCTTTCCGCCGCGACGAGCGCGTTCTTCGCTTCCTCACATTCTGTCAGGACAAGTACGCCGCAGAATACGCTGCAAAGCGTCGTTCACTCAAAGCTGCCAAGGCAGCCGAAGCACCCCAACCCGTAGAAGCAAAGGAGGACTAAATCATGGCACAAGCACAATCTGAAATCCGCTACCTCACCCCCATGTCGGTTGATGTAAAGAAAAAGAAATACTGCCGCTTCAAGCGTGCTGGCATCAAGTACGTCGACTACAAGGACGCTGAATTCCTCAAGAAATTCCTCAACGAACAGGGCAAGATTCTCCCCCGCCGCATCACCGGCACATCGTTGAAATTCCAACGTCGTGTAGCACAGGCCGTAAAACGTGCCCGTCACCTCGCCCTGCTGCCCTACGTAACAGACCTTATGAAATAACCTTTAAGCGAAGGAACAACGATATGAAAATTATCCTCAAAGAAGACGTCCGCGGCCTTGGATACAAGGACGACGTCGTGGAAGTAAAAGACGGCTACGGCCGCAACTACCTCATTCCTCAGGGCAAAGCCGTTGTAGCTACATCTTCCGCTCTTAAGGTTCTTGCCGAAAACCAGCGTCAGCGCGCCCATAAGCTCGCTCAGATAAAGGCCGACGCCGAAGCAGCTGCCGCCGCACTCGAAGGTGTTGCACTCACCATAGGCGCCAAGACATCCGCCACCGGCACTATCTTCGGATCAGTTAACGCCATCCAGATAGCCGAGGCTCTTGAAAAACTCGGCCACAATGTCGACCGCAAGCTTATCTCCATAAAGGAGAACATCAAAGAAGTGGGCAAATACTCCGCTACCATCCAGTTCCATAAGGAAGTAGCTGTGGAAATACCCTTCGAGGTGGTCGCTGAATAAACAGACATTCCCCAAATTCAATATTTATCCCACAAATCCCACCCGTCGAGATGACGGGAGGGATTTCTTTTATACATATCACACTTCCGATGGCCCGGATAATATATCAGTCTCGGGAGTATTCTTGATCGGACAGATTTTTTGTTTTGCATTTTCAGAAATAATGATTAAATTTGGGGCAAACAATAATAACCATGAAACTGATAGCACTCCCCGACAGCCCGGACATTATCCTTCCGTATTATCTTGCGGCAGAAGAATGGGTTGCCGGAAAATTGCCGCCCGGGCAATACTTCTTTGCCTGGCAAGTAGATCCTACCGTGATATGCGGTCGTCATCAGGACATGGCTGCCGAGGTCGACATGAATTATGCCGCAGGCCACGGCATAAAAGTATGGAGACGCAAAAGCGGAGGAGGCGCCGTATATGCCGACCGCAACAATATAATGTTCTCGTACATCACAACATCGACCGATGTACAGACCACATTCAGTGACTATACCGATATGATATGTCGGATGCTGCATTCTCTCGGCATAGTGGCTGAGCCGACAGGCCGCAACGACATTGCAATAAATGGCCGTAAAGTAGCAGGAAATGCTTTTCTGAAGCTGCCGGGTCGTAGCATTGTGCACGGCACAATGTTATATGATGCGGATTTTGAGACAATGAGTCATGTACTAACTCCTTCAAAGGCCAAACGCGAATCCAAAGGAGTCATTTCCGTGCCGGCGCGTGTCACCACTCTGCGCAACGAAGGCATCGACCTTTCATGTCGCGAATTTATAAATTATGCTACCGATTTTCTCTGCACGGACGGAACCGTGACTCCAGATCAGACCGATATCGATGAAATTCTGTGCATAATGCAATCGTATCTCGATCCATCATATCTGCGGCGCGAGAACAGGAGCGATACAGAAGCGCGTTACTATCAGGGCGTAGGACTGCTGAAGGCTGAAACGCGACTCGACTCCCACGGACGAATAGCAGAAATAGAACTTTGGGGCGATTTCTTACCGCTCCGACCAATCGAACCTCTCCTCAACGGCTTGCGCGGGATACCTCTCGAACCGGATGCACTACGCAAAGCTCTGTCAGGTCTCGCGGCCGGTAAAATAATCTCGGGCGTAACCGACAATATACTTATAGACGCCTTGACATCTTAAAGAAAACACATACTCAATAATACCATGAAGAAAACCTGCCTACATCCACAACACACCGCACAGGGAGCCCTGATGTCGCCCTTCGGCGGATTCGACATGCCTATCAGCTACGAAGGAATTGAAGCCGAGCACCGCGCCATACGCAACGCGGTGGGTGTATTCGACGTATCACACATGGGCGAAGTGCTCATCACAGGCGATCAGGCTACTATGTTTGTCAACTACATCTTTTCCGGCGACGTGGCACCGCTCGAATCCGGAAAAGTAATATATGGAATGATGCTCAACGACAATGGAGGCGTGGTCGACGATCTGCTTGTATACAAACGCGACAACAACCAATATTTCCTTGTGATCAACGCCGCCAATATCGACAAGGACGTGGCTTGGATCAAAGACCATGCCGCAAAATATGAAGTCTCCGTCGACGACCAATGCGACTATTGGGCCGAACTTGCCATACAAGGGCCTGAAGCCGAGAAAACCATTGCAGACGTACTTGGTATCGACGGCTCCGATCTCTCGTTCTACACTTTCAAGGATCTCAAAGCCCCCGACGGCACACCTATAGTGCTGTCGCGCACCGGCTACACGGGCGAAGACGGATTTGAACTGTACGCCGAGCCTCATACCATCGTCGACATGTGGCGCAGACTGATGGAGGCAGGTGTGGCGCCTTGTGGTCTCGGATGCCGCGACACACTGCGTTTTGAGGCCGGGCTGCCACTCTACGGCGACGAACTCACCGACGCCATATCACCCATCGAGGCCGGACTCGGCATGTTTGCCAAACTCGACAAAGATAATTTCATAGGCCGGGATGCCCTGATAGCACAGAAAGCCGAAGGTGTCAAACAGAAAGTAGTGGGACTCGAGGTGGAAGGCCGCGCTATCCCACGCCACGGCTATGACGTACTGAATGCCGACGGCGAGAAAGTCGGCGAGATAACCACAGGTTATCATTCGATAACGCTCGACCGCAATCTGGCGATGGCTCTTGTAGATGCCCGTTATGCAGCCCTTGGCACTCAGCTACAGGTGCAGGTACGCCGCAAGGTATTCCCCGCCACAGTGATCAAAAAACGCTTCTATACTCCCAACTATAAGAAATAAACAAACCCCTCAAAAACCATAAAACCATGTCAAACGTATATTATCTTCCAAGCCACGAATATGCCCGCATTGAGGGCAACACCGCCTATATCGGCATCTCACGCTTCGCCGCCGAGCAGCTCGGCAATGTCGTTTATGTCGACATGCCCGAAGCAGACGACGACGTGACAGCCGGCGAGGAGTTCGGCGCCATCGAGAGTGTGAAGGCAGCTTCAGACCTCTTCTCACCGGTAAGCGGAGCCGTAATCGAGATAAACGAGGAACTCATCGACAATCCCCGTCTTATCAACGAGGATCCGGAAGCCCATTGGATCATCAAGGTTGAGATGTCCGACAAGTCCGAGCTCGACAACCTGCTCTCGCCCGAGGCATATGCAGAGCATTGCAAATCGGAAAAACACTGACCGATGGCCAACCGCTATTTCCCCCATACTCCCGACGATGTGCGGCGCATGCTCGACGTGTGCGGTGCATCGTCGCTCGCCGATCTATACAGCGATGTTCCCGACGAGCTGCTGATGAAACGCCCGTACGGCCTGCCGGAATCAATGAGCGAACCTGAGGTGCGTGCATGGTTTGACGCCGCATTCGCCCGCTGCACCCCGCTCACTTGCTTTGCCGGCGCAGGCGCATACGACCACTATACACCGGCAGCTATAGCAGCCATAACATCGCGATCTGAATTCCTCACCGCCTACACTCCTTATCAGCCGGAGATATCACAAGGTACACTGCAATACATTTTTGAGTATCAGAGCATGATGGCCTCGCTCACCGGCCTCGACGTAAGCAACGCCTCAATGTACGACGGAGCGACCGCCACCGCCGAAGCCATGATAATGGCCGTGAACTCAGCGCGCAAAAAACGCCGCATACTGGTGTCGGCCACGATCAACCCGGAGGTAAGCCGCGTTGTAGCCACATACGCCCGCTATCAGAATATCGCCGTGGAGACCATTCCGGAACACGACGGTGTCACCGACCGCGAGGTGCTCAAAGATATGCTCGGAGCAGGCGATGTGGCCGGCGTGATAGCCCAGTCGCCCAATTATTACGGTATCATCGAGGATTTTGAAGGCTGGGCCGACGATATCCATGCCGCCAAAGCCCTCTTTATAATCAACTCGCCCGCCCTTCCGCTCGCAGTACTGAAGACTCCGGGCGAATGGGGTGCCGACATAGCCGTAGGTGATGCGCAGTCGCTCGGAATGCCGCTTAACTATGGCGGCCCGTATCTCGGATACATGACCACGCGCCAGTCTCTCATACGCAAACTCCCCGGACGCATAGTCGGCGCTACAGTCGACGACCGCGGACAACGCGTATTCGTGCTTACGCTCCAAGCCCGCGAACAGCATATCCGCCGCGAAAAAGCGACATCGAATATCTGTTCAAACCAAGGCCTGATGACTCTCCATGCCGCCATGTACATGGCACTTATGGGCGAGAGAGGACTTCGCGAGGTCAACTCCCTGTCGGCATCAGCCGCCCACGAACTTGCCCGACGCCTCGAAGCCTCCGGCAAAATGAAGCTTTCACATCCCGACAAACCGTTCCTCAACGAATTCACGATGACAGTCGCCGACGGCTATGACACCGCGACAGTACTCGAAGCCCTGCGCAAAGCCGGAATTCTCGGCGGCGTGGCCATCGATGAACGCGAGATGATAATAGCCTGCACGGAAACACGCACCAAGGCAGATATAGAATCATATGTATCAACCATCAACAACCTCTGAACCATGAACCGACGCTTATACGACAAACTGATATTCGAGCACTCGCACAGCGGACGTCATGGATGCGATCTGCCGCGCGCGATATGGCCCGACGCGCTCGCCGACATTCCTGAGAGCCTCATGCGTGCCGAAGCCACTGCATTGCCCGAAGTAGACGAACCCACCGTAGTACGTCACTACACAAACCAGTCGACCAACAACTTTGGCGTTGACACAGGATTCTACCCGCTGGGATCGTGCACAATGAAATACAATCCCAAACTTAACGAAGCCCTTGCATCCGCGCCGGCTATTGCCGGGCTGCATCCGCATGCGCCTGCATGCTCGGCACAGGGCGCTCTTGAAATATACTGGACATTGCAACGCGCGCTCAGCGAGATCGGAGGCATGGTCGAGTTCACTCTCAATCCCTTTGCAGGCGCACACGGCGAGCTTACAGGACTGATGGTGATACATGCCTGGCACGACAGCCGAGAGGATTATGCTCGCACCAAGGTTCTTGTCCCGGATTCGGCTCACGGTACCAATCCGGCTTCGGCCCACATCGCCGGCTATGAAGTCGTGGAAGTAAAGAGCCTCGCCGACGGTACGGTGGATGTAGAGGATCTGCGATCCAAACTAGGAACCGACGTTGCTGCCGTGATGATGACAAATCCCAATACAGTAGGCATGTTTGAGAAGAACATTCCTGCAATAGCCGAAGCTGTACATGCCGCCGGAGCATTGCTCTATTACGACGGTGCGAACCTCAATCCGATGGTAGGCATGGCACGCCCCGGCGACATGGGATTCGATGTCATGCACATAAACCTGCACAAGACATTCTCCACCCCGCATGGAGGAGGCGGCCCCGGTGCCGGCCCTGTAGGTGTGCGTGCCGGTCTTGAGGAATTCCTGCCCGCTCCACGCGTATTCAAGAACCCCGACGGCACATATTCGATCGAAGAACCTGGCGGCAAGGACAGCCTCGGACGCATATCATCGTGGCTCGGCAACTACACCGTATTCATACGCGCACTGGCTTATATCCTCACACTTGGCGCCGACGGACTTGCTCATGTAGGCCCGCTCGCCACTCTCAACGCCAACTATGTGATGCACTCGCTCGACGACCTGTATCTGCTTCCTATCCCCGGCCCGTGCAAACACGAATTCGTATTTGACGGCCTGCGCGATAAGTCAACGGGAGTAACAACGCTGCATATAGCCAAGCGTCTGCTCGATCTTGGCTTCCACGCCCCCACAATTTATTTCCCTCTGCTTTTCCACGAATCGCTGATGATCGAGCCTACCGAGACAGAAAGCATAGAGACTCTCGATGGCTTCATCAAAGCCATGCGACGCATAGCCGATGAATCGTTCAAAGATCCCGAGCTCGTGAAATCCGCGCCACACGATACTCCCGCCGGGCGCGCCGACGATACCGAAGCGGCTCTACACCCCATTGTGACTTACGCCCAATATCTTGCCAAAAACGGCCATGATTGAATTCGACAATATAATCATCGGAGCCGGCCCCGGCGGATATGAACTCGCAGCCGCTCTTGCCGCCAAAGGCGAGTCGACAGCCATTGTGGAACGTTCGCATCCCGGAGGCACTTGCCTTAACCGGGGTTGCATCCCCACCAAGTGCCTGTGTGCCGCAGCCTCGGCATTGCTTTCAGCCTCGAATATGGGCAGCATGGGAGTAAATGTCGATATTCTTGGTTTTGACTATGCAGTGGCAGCCGCCCGCAAGGACTCAATAGTAGAGCAACTGCGCAATGGTGTACTCAAAGTACTAAAGGACTGCCGGATTGTACCCGGTACAGGCCGCCTGCTGCCGGGACGCATCGTTGAAGTCGCCGGCGAGTTATATCACGCTGCCCGTCGACTGGTCATTGCGACAGGCTCATCCCCGGCAGTACTTCCTGCCGAAGGTACGGAGCTTGCTGTCAGCAGCGACGATGCATTGGCATTCACCGAACTTCCACGATCGATAATCATAATCGGCGGCGGCGTGATAGGCATGGAGTTTGCCTCGCTTTACAATGCTATGGGTGTAGAGGTGACAGTGGTAGAATTCTGCCCCGAAATACTCCCGCCTTTCGACACGGATATTGCCAAACGCCTGCGCACCGCACTTACACGCCGCGGTGTGAATATAATTGTGAACGCGCGGGTGGAACGTATCTCCCGACAAGAAAGCACCGGCATGATCACCGTGCACTACACCGGCAAGCGCGGCGAGGCATCGGCAGTGGCATCAACAGTGCTGATGGCTGTAGGACGGCGCCCCGTAGTACCGGAGGGATGCACCGAAGCCGGCATCAGGCTCACCGACCGGGGATTCATCGCTGTCGACGAGCTAATGCGCACATCGGCCGAAGACGTATATGCAATCGGTGATGTGAACGGCTTGTCGATGCTCGCACACTCGGCCATCGCACAGGGTCGTGTGGTGGAGCGTGGCGATGCCACCCTCTTCAAGGCAGATGCTGTGCCGTCTGTGGTATTCACGTCGCCGGAGGCAGCGCAAGTGGGGCCGACATCAGCAACCTTATCGACAAGCGGAATCCAACATAAAACGGTAAAACGACCATATGGCAGCATAGGCAAAGCGCTTACCGACGGATATGAAGGCACGGTCAAGATACTCGTCACCGACGACAATGAATCGCGAATATTAGGCATCTCAATCCTTGGACCACATGCCGCAGATCTGATAGCCGAGGCCACTATATTGGTCACAGATGCCGTTCCGCTCGGCAAGGTAGCATCGAGGTACATACACGCACACCCCACCCTCAGCGAGATTTTCTGCTGAGCACATTACGGAGAAAGCCGGTCAGCGATCATTCGAGACCGGCTTTTCTATTTCTATGTAGGAAGTAGTCAAAAACATCGCTCTGGATCCTCGATCCGGCCATCTTGTTGCCTCCGATGTAAACAGCGCCCCCAATTATAAGTTGGACAGCAAGAACAACAATGGCCCTATCACTGAAAACGGGCGCCAACGCAGCAAAAGCCACTCCTACAAGAGTAAGTCCCAGATAAGGAAAGAGATCGCGTATGAAGCTCCATATATCAGTCCCGACAAGCCTTACGGTATAGACAAGAGTGACAGCCCAGGCGATAGCGGCCGCCATGACCTGCCCCCACAGAAGCAGCTCAAGACCCCATACAGGATGCCTAGGGTGCTCGACTGTAATCCATGGAAGAGTCGCCAACAAAGCCAACAAAGCCACTACATCGCGAAGCACCTCCATCCACATTATAGTGCGGGCATGCGCCTTGGCAAGCAGAAAATTATTATAAAGTCCGGTAATGACCGTAAAAATACCACGCAACAGCAACAGGCGGAAAAGAGGTATGGACGCATCCCACTTGTCGCCGAAAAGTGTATGAAAAAGAGGTGTGGCAACAAGCATAAGACCGATCAGCGCCGGAAAAAGCAGATATGCGGTGAAACGGTTCATTTTGGAGCAGGCTCGCAAAAAACGGCCGTCATCGTCCTGCACAGACGACAAGACCGGCAAAAACGAGGATGTCAGCACCTGCGATATCGACATGATACCCATCTTGCTCCATTTGTCGCTCTGATGGTAATATCCCAACTGTGCCATGCCGGCCCGGTGACCGATGAAGAAACCGTATATATTAGTGAACAGTGTATTGAGGAATGACGTGAACATCATCCGCGAGCCGATTCCGAAATAACTGCGCAACGCGCTCCATGAAAATGTGAACTGTGGCAACCAATGCTGAGTGAGCCAGAGCACAGCGCTCTTCACAGCCGCCAATGTAAGCGTCTGCCATACTATAGCCCATGCGCCATACCCCGCAAGAGCCATCCATATCCCCACCATCGCAGCAGCGACAAGCCCCAATGTATTGCTTATCGCCACCATGCGCACATCCATGCGTTTCATGAGGCGGTTGGTCTGCACTATGGCCGAAGCATTCAGAATAAAAGACAGGAACAATACACGCGACAAAGGTACAAGACGTTCGTCGTGCTGAAATATATCGGCTATCAACGGCGCACAGAGATATAAAACCACGTATAACGCCACGGATATCCCGAGATTAAACCACAGCACTGTACTGTAATCCGTCTCGGTAGGTTGTTTACGCTGAATCAACGCATATGAGAAACCACTGTCGACAAATAGCGAGGCAAAAGCCTGAAAAATCATTACCGCGCCCACCAGACCAAAATCATCGGGCGACAGAAGATTGGCAAGCACAACTCCCGTAACGGCATAGAGCACCTGGGATGACAGACGATCTATCACATTCCACTTGAGTGTGCGCGCCGTACGCGACTTCAGCGATAGCTCAGACACTTGTCATTCCTTTTTTTCAGATGCCTCGGCCGCATCTACCGGAAAAGTCTTCACCCCAAGCGAACGGTTGCTTATCTTTGTGGGGTTGCCACCGTAATATACCTTGCCACTTCCTGCTCCAAATACAGACAATGTGCCGGTAACCGTACAATCCACATCTCCCGTACCGAAAAGAATGGCTTTCACATCATTTGCCACAAGGCCGCCGGCTTCTATCGGGCCTGTTCCTACATTTGAAAGTTTAGCCCGCTGAGATTTACAGTTATTAAGAACAATGTGTCCCTTACCGGTCGCAATCGAAGCCTCAAAAACCGAAGCCTCCACATTATTCACTATCAGAGTGCCGTTGCCTATCACCTTTCCACTGAAATTCTTGACCGGGATATCCGACATGATACGCATTGTCGAATCAGATGCATTCTCAGCTTTGGTCAGCGAATGCGAGTATACATGTATTGTAGGAAGGCCTACCGGCATCATCCCGTCGGTAGCCACCTGAATATGCAGACACGACTTATTGTTGGAAAACAGCAACATGGACGATATAGAAGGATCGCACGTGAAATAAGCCCAACCGGCCGAATCGGCCGAACAATGATAATCAACGTTGATGTTGTCGGTTACCTTAAGTTCTGTAAAATCCATTACCTCAAGTTTGTAATCGGCAGGTTCTTCGCCCGAGACACATATGGCTGAAACGAATGCGCAGACGATGCAATATATGTATTTTTTCATAAGACAGCTGTTTGTCAATTAACAACAGAAGAGTAAATATCGTTCTCTATATAAGCGAGTATCGCCTCAAGATCGGCAAGTGTGGATGCCTGAAGCATGGCTATGCGTGTGGCTCGGAAATCAGGGATTCCTTTGAAAAGCGGAGATGCGGCCAGATGACGGCGTATATGGAGTATGCCTCGGTATTCATCTATACGGTCTACGCTCTCTCTGATCTGACGGCGTATGAGGCGGAACTTGTCGGCATCATTCAATACCGGCCCGAAACCTGGGGATACCGCATTTTTAAGTTCCCGGAATATCCACGGTGCACCGATAGAGGCACGCCCCACCATTATACCGTCAACGCCAGAATTCTCGAAAGCTTTCAAAAGTCTCTCGGCCGAGGTAATGTCGCCGTTGCCTATGACAGGGATATGCAGTCGTGGATTCGCTTTCACCTTGGCAATCATATCCCAGTCGGCCTCGCCGGAATAAAGTTGCGAACGTGTGCGGCCATGCACGGTTATCGCCTGTATACCGCAATCCTGCAACCGCTCGGCAAGATCGACTATCACACGCGAATCATGATCCCATCCAAGACGGGTTTTCACAGTCACCGGTATTTTCACTGCTTCAACCACAGCCCGGGTGATCTCAAGCATCTTCGGGATGTCGCGGAGCATCCCCGCACCGGCTCCTTTGCCGGCTACCTTTTTCACCGGACATCCGAAATTGATATCAAGAATATCAGGCCCTGAAGCCTCCACTATCCGCGCGGCCTCGACCATAGGCCCGACTTCCCTGCCATAGATCTGTATCGCCGTTGGACGCTCTCCTTCCACAATATGCAACTTGCGGGTGGTAGCCTGAATATTACGTATTAACGCATCCGCGCTGACAAATTCAGAGTAGGTCATGTCGGCGCCCATCTCCTTGCAGATCAGGCGAAACGAAGCATCCGTGACATCTTCCATCGGAGCGAGCATGACAGGTCGCTCGCCCAAGTCGATATTTCCAATTCTCATCCTTTGATATTTTGTGCAAATTTACGACAAAATCATAAATCGGCACAATCCATTTGGGATATAATATTGTTCTTTTTTACCTATTGCTAAAGTGACGTCGCTTTCAATATACGAAAACGATATTAGCGACCCTGCGCAGCCGGTTGCCGGACGGTTTGTTCACCACGCCGCCATAGGGGAGATGCGACACCCATGCGGTAGTCGATCCGCCGCCATCAAGATTCAGCGCGTCTACAGCTCCGAGGCACTTGAAAAGATGCGCGAAACTATCGAGCGACATTCCCTCTGCCACTCCGGGTCGACGCCCGTCGGCCGTAACGAGTAAAACCTTTCCATCAGCTCGTACGGCTATTCCGGTACGCGGGTGATGCGTGGTGGAGAAAGACTTGTCGCGGGCAGGGATATCGCTCATGGCGCCATTCTCCATCAGCATCGGCCCCGAGACCAACACGTCGCGGCCGGGATTTCTGTCGGCATAGTCCTTTTCCTCCGCCCTATCCCATCGCTGCACATACGGCATACCGCCATCTACGACTACTGCCCCGTTGAGTTTCAGGTCGCCGGCACGCGTGGTATCGCATACCTCCGGTCCCTTCTTGAGATAACAGACCGAATTACCACGTCGCATGTCGAAAAACGAACCGTTCACCGCAGCAAGGGCATTCACATCCGCTGCCGAGGTATTGGTGTAATCAACAGGTGCATTGACTCCGATTCCAATGCGCCGCACCGCCGGATCGACTTCTATGCACACGACATTCTGAGGTGCGCCATACAGTTCTTTAAAACTGCCTATCCTAAGTATAACACCGGGCGCGACTGTATCAGTCACCCATCGGGTATTGGCTATTATAATGGAATCATCCATTGTCTGCGCCGGCAACAGGTGGCACACCATAAGAGCTATTATCGATATTATTGAACGTGGCATAATGTAAAAGTTTGATAATCTCTACAAAGATAGCGCTTTTTCGCATAACATAAGGTACGGCGACGATTCAAAAAGTATTTTTAAGGCCGATTTTTTGCAAAGCCATCGATTTTTAGTAAATTCGCACATTCGAAAATCGATACACTCATATACCAATACCCTTATGTCAAAAGGCAAAATCATTGTTCTGTCCGCCCCGTCGGGATGCGGAAAGTCCACAATAATAAACTCAATCCTCGACGCCGGAACGTTTGACCTCGCGTTTTCGGTCTCGGCCACTAATCGGCCGCCGCGTCACGGCGAAGAAAACGGCGTGCACTACCACTTCCTGTCGACCGAAGATTTTCGCGACGCTGTCGCCGCAGGAGAGTTTATAGAATGGGAAGAGGTCTACCCCGGTCGTTATTACGGCACCCTGCGCCGTGAGGTAGACAGGCTCGTAAATTCCGGTCACAATGTGATTCTCGACATAGATGTAAACGGAGCTCTCAACGTAAAAAAACATTACGGCAACACGGCCCGCACAATATTTATCATGCCTCCGAGCATAGAGGAACTGCGTCGGCGGCTTGAAGGTCGTGGTACCGATTCACCCGATATCATCGACACCCGCATAGATCGGGCCGAATATGAGATATCATTCGCACCCGACTTCGATGTGCAGATAATCAACGATGCGCTCGAGACAGCCATTGAGGACACCGCCACAGCTATAAGAGATTTCATAGGATGAGCGACGGAGACATCATCATAGGCAACAAACCGGCACAGAATATCGGCATATTGGGCGGCTCGTTCAACCCTGTCCACATAGGGCATATGATGCTGGCTTCATATATGGCCCAATGGGGGTATGTCGACAGTGTATGGCTCACTCTGTCGCCCCGCAATCCACTGAAAAAAAATCCCGGCGAACTGTTGCCCGATCTCAAAAGGCTCACAATGCTCAACATAGCACTGAAGGGAGCCCGTAAGCTTGATGTATGCGACATAGAACTTACAATGCCTACGCCATCATATACGATCGACACTCTTGACCTGCTCGCATCGCGTAACCCCGGCAAACGATTCCGGCTTATAATCGGATCAGACAACTGGGCTGTATTCGATAAATGGCGCGAAGGCCAGCGTATACTCGACGACTACGGAGTTATCGTGTACCCACGGCCGGGATATCCGGTCGACAGCGCGCATGTCGACGGCATGGAAGTCGTCGATGCCCCTACCATAAATATATCAAGCACTTTTATACGATCGGCCATCGCAAAGGGGCGCGACATGGAATACTTCCTGCCGCAGGGAGTATATAAGTACATCATCGACCATAAATTATATCAGAAATGACAAACAATGCCCTGGCCTTCACCGCCCTGTGCAATGAATTCTGCGCAGCCGTAGAGAATGCGGCGGCCACTGAGCCGGATGTTTTTGTAACCGGTATGCTGCGTATACTGCCGCGTATCTATATATCGGCCTTTGACCTTACAGACGAGGGCGCGCTTGATGACGGATATATCGAGCAGCGTCTCGACGAGGATACATACAACTCCTTGCGCCGCTCCATGCAGATGCTGCTCGGCGAGAATGACACATATCTCGAGGTCTTTGAAGAAGACATGAAATACTCCGACTCGCCCATCGGAGCAAGCCTCGCAGAGGGACTTGCCGATCTTTTTCAGGAATTTTACAATTATCTCGAGACCGTGCGCGACGCCACCGATGATGTGACAGCTTCGGCTATCGTGGCTGTGAAATATGACTTCGGCATGTTCTGGGGCGCCACACTATGCAATGTCTTACGACCTCTCAACTCAATACATTTCTGCAATGAACGATTATAAAGACCTCTCAGCATTCCTTGATGCCTCGCCCGTAAACTTCTGGGCTGTAAAAACAATATCCGAACACCTTGATGCCGCCGGATTCAAACGACTGGAGATGTGCGACGCATGGGTGCTGAAGCCTTCTGGCCGTTATTATGTCACCAAGAATGACTCAGCCATATTCGCATTCATTGCCGGAGACGGCGATGCCACCGCCCCATTCAACATAATATCCGCTCACAGCGACTCGCCGGGTTTCCGTATAAAGCCGAATTGCGAGATATTGTGCGACGGCAACATCGTGAAGCTCAACACCGAAGTATATGGTGGCCCGATACTGTATACGTGGTTTGACCGCCCACTGTCAATCGCCGGCCGAGTGATTCTCCGGTCTGACAATCCGCTCAAGCCCGCTCACCGGCTTATCAGATTCGACCGTCATCTGCTTACGATACCACATCTGGCAATACACTTCAACCGCGCCGTTAACGAAGGCAACCCGCTGTCCAAACAGAAAGACATGCTGCCTGTATTGGGACACATTGCCGACAAAGCCGATGCCAAAGGGCTTATCACCCGTATGGTGGCAGAAAAACTTGGCGTGAATGTAAAGGATATACTCGACTATGACCTTTCGCTGTTCGATACCACGCGCGCGGCTGTGGTAGGCCTCAACGGAGAATTCATAACATCGGGCCGTATCGACGATCTGTCCATGACACATGCTGCTCTCAATGCATTGCTCGATACCTGCGACAAAAACAGCAATGCCACACGTGTCATGGCCATTTTCGACAATGAGGAAACCGGCTCAGGCACAAAACAGGGTGCCGCATCACCCATGCTCGATTACATACTGCGCCGAATATCGGCATCGAAGGGCGGCAACGGGGAGGACTACATCCGCGCAGTCTCGTCATCGTTCATGATCTCGGCCGACGACGCACACGGCGTGCATCCCAACTATGTAGAGAAACAGGATCCTACCAACCATCCCACCCTCGGCGGAGGACCGGTCATAAAAATCAACGCAAACTGCAAGTATATGACCGATGCCGACTCTGCAGCGGTATTCCGCAGCCTTTGCGAACGAGCCGGAGTACCATGCCAATACTTCGTGAATCACAGCGACGTGGCCGGCGGATCCACACTCGGCAATATCCTTACATCGCAGATTCCCCTACGTGGTGTCGATGTCGGCGCTGCCATATGGGCGATGCACTCGGTACGTGAGACAGCCTCGCTTGCCGACCACAATGCCATGATAGCAGCATTCACCCAATTCTTCTGCTGCTGATCATTCCATCTCGATATTCAGTATCAGATCGCCATTCTGCCGCGAGGCCTGCCACAGGTCTTGCAGCAGTTGTGCGTCGAAAGTCCTGCGATCGGCGTTGAGCATACGCACCAATATATCTTCGCGGGCGGCCTCATAAGGCATCGATGCTCCTGCCGGCAATACATCCGTTATATATAAAAGATATGTAAAGCCGCCGGCAGAAGTATCAAGATGCTTTTTCGGCACCGGCCACAGATTGGGCTTTTGACCGAAATCATAAGGGATACGTGTTTCTATCTGCTCCCAGTCCACCCAACGATCCCGGAAATAATCATAATGGATGGCACCGATAAGGACTTCTTTTTCAAGTTGATCGGCATCAGCCGGTTTATCAGAGAGATAAAGCCGCCGCATCACCCGCAGATTGGCCACATCATCGGGCACTTTGAGATATGTGCCGCGTACCATAGGCCTTTCAAGGACAAACTCCTGCTTGTGGCTTTCATAATATGATCGAAGCGAATCGTCCGAAATTTCATCGGCACGGGTGCGGAACATCTGCCTGCGGTATTCCATCATTATAAGCCGCCTTCGGTAGTCCTCGGCTATGCGGTCGATATCAGCCATGTCGATATCCCGGCTTGCGATGTCACTTATAAGATGAGATTCCACCCATTCCTTGACATATGCACGCACAAAGCGCGACGAATCTTCCGATGAAAGCCCTGCAGGCATATCCTTGGCGAGCTGGGCGGCTGTGAGTATTCGCGAGCCTACGGCGGCCAATACATCCGGATCCGAAACAACTGCAGCCCTCTTATGATCGCGGCAGCCTGAAAGCAGAAAAGCGCCGGCGCACAATATCGGCGCGGCGCTTTTCAATATTCTTGTACAGATATCTGATATCATTTCACCTGTCTGAGTACTTTCTTGTTTATCTTTACCGGATATTTCTTATGCAGGCGAGACAGCCATTCCTTCTCAAGTGCGGCCTGATAGTCGCTCACAACAGCACCGCGTACATCGGCCGCTTCTTCGGGCGCATCTATGATACGGCCGCCGAATGCAGCATAGCTGCTCCATCGCGAAGCCTCGGCCTTGGGCTTTTCACCTCCGAAAGCAAGATAATCTGTAATCGCGTTCTCACCTTTGGCGGCTATTACACGCTCGACCTTGATATCGCGGCCGAAACGTTCGCGCATAGTCTTTGTGAAATCCGCCGGAGCGATATCGGAAGGGACAGTAGCCGCAAATTCAAGAGCTTCTGCGAGCAGAGAGTCGGACGTTGCAAAGATGACAAACGATTTGAACTTCGGTGCGTCCCATCTGTAATTTGTACGATTTTCATTAAAGAATGCCTCGACACCGGCCTTATCCCTGGCCGCGCGATCCCATACATTGCGGTTTGATATCTCAAAGAGCAGAATACCGTCGCGATATTCATTCACAAGATTGCGATAGTCTGGTTCAGTCTTTACAAGTTCCTCGCGTGAGATTTCATAAACACGGTCGTTCATCATATTCACTGCGGCATTTTCTATTTCAAGAGGCAGAGTCTTCACACCACGCGAATGCGAAGGGGCGATTGTGGAAGCTACTTCGCCGAGAGTATAGTCCACTCCATTTACTGTGTAGACCGGCAGCTCCGATCGGCTTAGAACCGCCATTACCGAGCTATCCATGCGCTCACCCAATGGCTTTACAATTTCATCGATCTTGGCAAGATTATCCTTGTAAACCGAAGCCTTGTACAGTTTTTTCTGTCTTTCAAGATATGCCTGACGTGGGGCATTTGCCCTTGGTGAATTTTGAATGGCCTTGAGAATCTTATCCTTATTGTCGGCAAGCGAACCGATACCGCGCTCATCGACCTTCTTTATTATATGCCATCCGAAAGCAGTGGTAAACGGCTCAGATATCTGTCCGACAGGAAGAGCGAAAGATACCGAGTCGAATTCATGAACCATCATGCCGGGGCCAAACCAACCGAGACTACCGCCATTGCGGGCCGAGCCGGGATCCTCGGAAAGCCGTCTGGCAACATCCTCGAATGCCGAAGGATCAGCTACCACAACCTGATATATAGAATCAATAATCTGCTTCTGTCTTGTTTTAACACTGTCTGAAGCATTGCGTGTCACACGCAATATATGCTCGGCGCTTACCTCTCCGCGAGCCGGACGACGGCTTTCGGGACGTATGATATGAAGACCGAAGCCGGAATTGACCACGGGTGAAAGCTGGCCGACAGGTGTATCGAAAGCAGCCTTCTCAAAATCCCATGGGAATCTGTTGGGAACCACATATCCCATGCGGCCGCCTTGTTTCGCAGACGACTTGTCAATGGAATATTCACGCGCCATATCTTCAAACTTGGCTTTACCCTCGACAATAGCCGTACGCAACGAGTCGATCAACGGTTTCTTGTCGGCGGGCAACATGATATGGCTCACATAAAGCTCCTCCTTCATGTGGTCGTAGGCCTGCATGACCATCGAATCAAGCACGGCATCATCGCGCATATAAGGTTCTGAAAGTTCATCGCGAAACTGGGTGAACTCACCGATAAAGGCAGCAGTTGTATCAATACCTTCCGCCTCGGCATCGGCAACCTTAAGTTTATAATCCACAAACATGCCCACATAATCGTCGATCGACTGAGGTTGAACCTGCTGCGAATTATTTTTATGGAACAGATATTCAAATTCGCTGAGATGCACATCTTTGCCGGCGACGGTCATCAGCACCGGATCGGCATTGCGGGCTGTAACGGCAAGCAGAGTCGCACATACCAGTCCGGCTGCAATGAATTGCTTTTTCATCGTAGAATATGATTCTTACTGATTGTCTTTAAACAAATATGTGTTGTGAATCAGCAGCTACACTGATTCACAACACTATTTATAACGTGTCAATATATATATATATTGCGTTAAGACTGTGAAAAATCGACTTTTTTATCGATTGCCTGCCGAATAGTTGGGCGCTTCGGCCGTAATAGCCACGTCGTGAGGATGGCTCTCGGCAACACCGGCATTGGTAATACGGGTGAAACGCGCCTTATGCAATGCGTCGATGGTGGGAGCGCCGCAATATCCCATGCCGGCACGGAGACCGCCCAGCATCTGATATACAACCTCGTAGAGAGATCCCTTGAAGGGCACACGGGCAGCGATACCCTCGGGAACAAGTTTCTTGGTATCGTTCTCGCCTCCCTGGAAGTAACGGTCCTTGGAACCTTTCTCCATAGCCTCGAGCGACCCCATGCCGCGGTATGTCTTATACTTGCGGCCATTAAAGATGATGGTATCACCGGGCGATTCCTCAACACCGGCAAGCATACCGCCGAGCATCACCGAGTGCGCACCGGCCGCGAGAGCCTTGACAATATCACCGGAATAGCGTATACCGCCGTCGGCGATCAATGGCACATCGGTACCCTTAAGAGCCTTGGCCACATCGTACACAGCCGACAACTGCGGAACACCCACTCCGGCAATGATGCGTGTGGTGCATATAGATCCGGGGCCGATACCCACCTTCACGCCGTCGGCACCGTTTTCCACGAGATAGCGGGCGGCATCGCCTGTGGCTATATTGCCCACCACAACATCGATACCCGGGAAAGCAGCCTTCACATCGCGCAGCACGCCGACAACACCTGCCGAATGCCCATGCGCCGTATCAATCACAATAGCGTCGACACCGGCTTTCACCAATGCCTCGGCACGCTGAAGGCTATCGGGTGTGACGCCGATACCGGCGGCGACGCGAAGGCGACCAAGACTGTCCTTGCATGCAAAAGGTTTGTCCTTTGCCTTGGTGATATCCTTATATGTGACAAGCCCCACGAGGCGACCGTTACCGTCAACCACGGGGAGCTTTTCTATCTTGTGGCGCTGCAATATCTCTGCAGCTTCCTCAAGGTTTGTCGTCTGGCTTGTTGTTATCAGTCCGTCGGAAGTCATCACTTCGTCGACAGGACGGCTGAGGTTCCGCTCGAAACGCAGGTCGCGGTTGGTCACGATACCGACAAGCATCCCGTTCTCGTCCACCACCGGAATACCGCCGATATGATATTCCTCCATCATCTTCAAGGCATCTCCTACGGTAGAACCGCGGCGGATTGTCACAGGATCATAGATCATACCGTTTTCGGCACGCTTCACGGCATGTACCTGACGTGCCTGTTCCTCGATAGGCATGTTCTTATGGATAACGCCGAGACCGCCTTCACGCGCGATAGCGATGGCAAGCCGCGCCTCTGTCACCGTATCCATCGCCGCCGATACGACAGGCACGTTCAAGGTGATGTTGCGCGAGAAACGCGTGCTGAGATTGACGTTGCGGGGAAGTACTTCCGAATATGCCGGAATAAGAAGGACGTCATCAAAAGTGAGACCGTCCATAGCTACTCTATCTGCAATAAACGACATAGTATTACGACTGGTTTGAATTTATTGCACGCAAAGTTACGAATTTTTTGGCAATACCGATGCGGAACGGTCAAAAATATTTTTCTCGGCCATCATTTTTTTGTAATTTTGTCATATGGAAAAAGCATTACCCGATTGGGCGTACGCCATGAACTGTGCTGTGACCGTATGCGACGCCGATCTAAACATCATCTATATGAACGAGCGCTCACGTGCCACATTCGCCGGCCGCGGCGGAGCAGAGCTTATCGGCCACAATCTGCTCGATTATCACAACGAGCGCTCACAAAGCATAATCCGGCTCCTTATGGCCGAAGGAGGCACCAACTGCTATACAATATCGAAAGAAGGACAGAAAAAAATGATCTATCAGACCGCATGGCGCGACAGCGACGGAAACGTTGCAGGCCTGGTCGAGATCTCAATGGTGATACCCGAGGAGATGCCACATTATATAAGATGAGCTATGAAAACGATAAAGAATGAAGAATTCGGCGGCGAGCGTCCGCTGTTTGCCTCCCACGGGCTCGTATTGGAGAATGTGACCGTCCACGCCGGCGAATCGGCTCTGAAGGAATGCAGCGATATCACCGCCATAGGCTGCCGTTTTGAAGGCAAATACCCTTTCTGGCATGTGAACCGATTCACAATCAAAGACTGTCTGTTCACACCTGGTGCCCGTGCCGCACTATGGTATTCGTCTAACCTTGATATGAGCGACACTTTGGTGGAGGCGCCAAAGATGTTCCGCGAGATGCAGCATCTGAACCTTGAACGTGTGCGTATACCCGACGCCGCTGAAACCATGTGGCATGTAAGCGATGTAAGACTACGCGATGTTGAGGTTCACGGAGCCGACTACCTGTTCATGCATTCGTCGGACATCGACATAGACAACTACCGCCATCGGGGCAACTATTCCTTTCAATACTGCCGCAACGTGGTGATACGCAATGCCCGCATCAGTTCGAAGGACGCGTTCTGGAATACAGACAATGTGACTGTATATGACTCCGAACTTGAAGGAGAGTATCTTGGCTGGCACTCACACAACCTGCGTCTGGTGCGTTGCCACATATCAGGAACACAGCCATTATGTTATTGCAGCGATCTTGTACTCGAAGACTGTACCTTCGCACCAAACGGCGATCTCGCTTTCGAAGAGTCAACACTCACAGCCACTATAAAAGGCCATATCACAAGTGTGAAAAATCCTACATCGGGCAGCATAAAGGCAACCTCGATAGGCGAATTGATCATCGACAAAAACATCAAGGCTCCTGCCGATTGCGTGATCGAAACATTATGAGCCTCTTTGATGAAATAATCGACCGCCGCGGCACAGACTCGTACAAGTGGGACACGACGGCACCGGGCGTAACACCGATGTGGGTGGCCGATATGGATTTCCGTACAGCCCCCTCCATAATAGAAGCATTGCAGCGGCGCGTGGATCACGGCATATTCGGCTACACCGCTGTACCCGACAGCTACTACCGTGCCATAAAACGATGGTTCGAACGCCGACATCAATGGACAATGGATACCGGCAATATCATATATACGCCCGGTGTCGTACCGGCACTGTCGGCCATCATCAAGGCAATGACCAATCCGGGCGACAAAGTGATCTGCCAGATTCCTGCCTACAACTGTTTCTTTTCGTCGATACGCAACAACGGATGTATACTCACGCCCAACAGGCTCGCCGGCTCGGAAGACGACGGATTCACCATCGACTACGAAAACCTTGAGGCACTTGCCGCCGACCCGGATACACGTTTGCTTCTATTATGCAATCCGCACAATCCGTCGGGCAGAGTATGGACTGCCGACGAACTGCGGCGCGTAGCCGACATTTGCCTGCGCCACGACTTATTCGTGATATCCGACGAGATACACTGCGAACTCACCTACCCAGACCACGACTACACGCCGTTTGCTACAGTAGCGCCTCACGGGCTGCGGTGGGCCGCATGTTTCTCTCCATCTAAAGCATTCAATATCGCCGGATTACAGATTGCAAACACACTTGCCTGTGATGAGACGACACGAACACTGATCGACCGTGCCGTAAACGACAACGAGGTGTGCGACGTCAATCCGTTCGGGGTCATCGCCACAATAGAAGCATACGAAAACGGAGAGCGCTGGCTCGATGAGTTGCGTGGGTATCTATGGGGCAACTATATGTATCTGAAGGATGCATTCAATGCCCTGCCTCAATATCCAGTCGCCGACCTTCAGAGTACATACCTTGTGTGGGTGAACATCGCTGCATCAGGCATCAGCAGCGACAGGCTTGAGGAAATACTCCGGGAAAAGGCTGCGGTACGTGTGGCTTCGGGCGGCATATACGGAAGCGACTCACATCTGCGCATCAACATCGCATGCCCGCGCAAGATTCTTGCCGATGCGCTCCACAGGATAATACCGGTTCTGAAATCTGTGTCAGTCGTCGAGTAGCTGCATATGCTCCATCATGGTACCGGCAAACGGCCTCTCGCCCACCGGCTTGAATCCCATCTTCACGTATAAGTTTCTCGCACCGGGATTGTCATGATCGACAAGCAGACCAAGCGGTTTGCCTGAAGCCTTGTGCCGCTTGGCGGCAGCCTCTATCAGCTTTCCGCCGAGTCCTTGCCCCCTGTAACGGTCAAACACGCACAATGTGTCCAGATATATTTCGTCGGGCGACGTCTCCTCGGCAAGCGTTGCCTCATCGAAGTCTGTGCCTAGCACATTGTTGGCGAGCTCGATGAAAGCTTTGCGCAGCTCGCGCAGCCGTGCTCCGTCATAGCTTATAATTATGCCGGCTATCTCATCGTCCGAATCCAATGCCACAAGCGCGTTTCTATAACTGTATTGCGTATCCTCGCGACCCGCGAGAGATGCGAACACTCCGTATACAAGCGGAATACGGTCGGGCGAACCGGCAAGACCAAGAGCGATGTCCTGTCCTATTGCCTCAACTATGGCGCAGGCTATCATAGCAGTATGTTCTTCATTATTCCTGGCAGGGACAATATGAAATCTCATATCAGTAAATATTTAATTTTTTAAGTTCATCTTTGGCTGCATTGATATAATCGTCGGCGGCATGGGCGTATCCCGCCTTACGCAGCTCGTTCTCACGCGAACGGATAAACAACATCGCCTGTTCACGTTCCATAGACTGCGGTGCGGTAGCCATAACCATCCGGGCATCCTCGCGTCCGGCACGGACAGCTTCGGCAACCGGTGGCCTGAAATCGCCGCCATATATCCTATAACTGTCTGAACAGCGCGACACAAGCCACATGACACAGACAACAATCAATGCAAGGATGGTCAACGCCATAGACACGCGCCTTTTGTGTAAACGACGATGCACCTTACGCTTTACAGGTTTTCTGTTATTTTCAGACTTTTTGGGGTTCATAAGTCAGCAAGTATAACGGCGAGTCTTGCACACGCTTCGGCATCGGCAAGGGCGTTGTGATGATTATCAAGACATATTCCAAAAAATTCACACAGGCTGTCAAGACTTTTCGAAGGCAGCACATATTTAGGTATCTTGCGACGGGCGGCACGTAAGGTACAGCCCCAGTTGTCCGGCTCCTCAAGTCCATAAATACGACAGGCCGAACGTATGCATTTGGAATCGAAAGCCGCATTATGAGCTATCAGTCTGTAACCGTCAAGCCATGGTTGCCACTCACGCCATACAGTACCGAACGACGGAGCGTCGAATGTATCCTCCTCCGACAATCCGTGTACGGTCCTGCATCGCCACGTATAATAATCAGGCTCGGGACAGACCAGACTATAGCGGCTGTCGACAGCGACACCGTTCTCAACCTTTACCGCACCTATCGAGCATATACTTGTAGGCTCGAAATTGGCAGTCTCAACATCTATGGCGACAAACGGTTCAAGCGTCATTATTGTAATAGTTTTGCTACAGTATCGCGTACCTGCTCCATAAGCCTGCGTGGCGTGGATGTGGCTCCGCATATGCCAATGGATGCGGCGCCCTCCAACCACGCAGCATCAAGCTCGCTACAATCGGCCACAAGATGAGTGCATGCATTCACTTCTCGGCAATGGTTATAAAGGATTTTACCATTGCTGCTCTTTGCTCCTGCGACAAATATTATCACCTTGTGAGCAGCCGCGAACTTGCGCAGATGCTCAACCCGTCCGGCAACCTGCCGACATATGGTGTCATAGGTCGAAAGCCCAACTCCGGGCTTGATGCGCCTGCCTATCTCGGCAGCAATGGCATTGAAGCCTTCAACGCTCTTTGTAGTCTGCGAATACAATGCTATCGGTCGGCTAAAGTCGATCTTGTCGAGATCGGCTTCTCCTTCCACCACAATAGCAGTGCCGTCGGTCTGCCCCACAAGGCCGTTTACCTCGGCATGCCCCGTCTGGCCATATATTACAATCTGGGCATCGCTGCTATTGTATGTTTCCTTGATGCGCTTCTGCAAGGCAAGCACCACAGGGCATGTGGCATCAATAATCTCTATACCGTTCTTTCCGGCTATTTCGTATGTGGATGGCGGCTCGCCATGAGCGCGCAGAAGCACCTTCACACCGTGCAACCGACGCAGTTCATCATGTGTGATGGTTTTCAGACCTATCGACTCGAGGCGTTCCACTTCATTGGAGTTGTGCACTATGTCGCCAAGGCAGTATAGGCTCCCTTTTGCAGCAAGCTCTGTCTCGGCTTTTCGTATCGCCGTCACCACCCCGAAGCAGAATCCCGAACGTTCGTCGATTTCTATATTTACAGCGCTCATGACTTTGACAACGACTCGATCACGCCATTGAATTTATCAATCAGCCAAGCATCCTGCTCTTCTATTGTCATCTCCGAGTTATCAAGGCTTATAGCATCACCGGCACGACGTAGGGGGCTTTCCGCACGATTACAGTCTATAGAGTCACGATGCATGACATTGGCAAGCACTTCGGCATAAGTGACCGAAGATCCTTTCTCCACCAGTTCCATAAACCGTCGCTGTGCCCTGGTCTGTGCCGAAGCATCAACATAAATCTTCAATTCAGCATCGGGAAATACTGTGGTGCCTATATCCCGGCCGTCCATTACAATACCTCGTTCTTTGCCGAACTGCTGCTGAATTGCGGTAAGGCGATGGCGCACTTCTGGAATCGCTGCTACGGGCGACACAACATCAGAGACACGCAACTGCCGGATTTCCGACTCCACATCCCTGCCATTGAGCAGTGTGTGCTGCATGCCGTCGGGCTGCGGCTCGAAATCGACATTAATCTGCGGCAGGGCTGCCACAAGCCCGGGCACATCGACATTGCCTGCCACATCGACAAGCCCGCTTTCAAGCGCATATAGCGCTACGGCACGGTACATCGCACCCGAGTCGATATATCTGTAGCCTACAGCCGAGGCGAGACGACGGGCCATTGTACTCTTGCCTGATGATGAAAAGCCGTCAATGGCGACTATGATTTTTGTAGAGTTATTCATCTGTTCAATAGATCATTGAGACTAAGTGAGAGATTCACCATAAATGTGGTGGCTCCGGTATGAGGCTGAGCGAAGGCGATACCTACCGCAAATGCCATGCCCTTGAAACCGCCCGAGAGAGACCACCCCGATATGAAATTACGCGAATAGGTTGCCATATCGGTACGCATCTTATAATTATATCCGATTCCTATATAGAAATTTGGCGAGGATATTAGATCCGCACCGAAAACAAGGTGTCTGAACAGGTTTGACATAAATTTGTCTTTCACCACGGGCTGTGAACCCGATGTGCCGTCGCCGGCCTCAAGAAACGGAAGTTTCCACTTCGTAAGATTCCAAGCTGTGACAGAAAACCGCACCGGAAACGTACCGAACGACTTTGATATACCGAGCCGGATATCGAAAGGCAGACGGTCGTACGCCTCGTGGAAGCGTTTTATCTGGCCGCCGAGATTGGCTATGACAGCCGAAAGTGACAGATCCCTGTCTGGATCATAATAATTTATGCCGAGATCCGTAGCCAATGCAAAGGCGGTATAATCGGCATAACCGCTGTAAAGCATCTTCAATGCTATGCCGCCGCGCAGATTGCCGGTGATATCATGCGAATATCCCGCACCGAAAGCGACATCCTTTGGAGAGAAGGTACCTATTACCGATCCGTCGGGCAACGTCTCCTTCATAGACCCGTAACCGAAATACTGCACCGACGCCGACCAGGCTCCGCGCTCGCCTGCACTGTGGCCGTAGCGCACACCAGCGAGATTGGAGCCGCCGATATATCTCATATAGTTTACGGCAATCTGTCCCGACATCTCCCCACCGAGCAAAGCGGGATTCTGATCTGTCACCTGTATATCGTCGTCAACAAGCGATATATTGAGGCCGCCAAGGCCATAGATACGGCTCGATGAGGTGATGTCCAGCCAGTTGTAGGCCGAACTGTTTTCTTGCGCCGTAGCTGTGGCGATACCCGCTGCACACAGTATCAGCGAAATGATTATATTCCGGAATTGTAATTGCAGATTCATACAGATATATAACGTCGGAGCAGGCTGATTATTGCCTGCCTCGATGATGCCTCCGCCGCACCTTGGGAAAAAGTTTGCGAATGGAAAGCAATCGCCGTGTCATGCCCTCATTTGTGATTACAAGTGTCACACACACGATGATTATGACAAGTCCGACAGTTGAATTTATGCTCAGCCGTTCGCCGAAGAGCAACACGCCGAATATCACGGCGGTTACCGGCTCGAACGCCCCGAGAGCAGCCGTCGGAGTGGAACCGATCTTCTCTATGGCGGCATTGGTGCATAGAAGCGACAGCACGGTGGGGACAAGCGCCAGAAGCGCCACATTTATCCACAGCCACGGAGTGCGGGGCATAATAAGCGACCCGCGGCCAAGCACTATCAGCCCCAATACTATGGCGCCTGCCACAAGCACCCAGAACGTAAGGCTAAGCGTAGGCACGCTTTTTATAGGCGGCCTGTTAATTCCTACTATATATATGGCATACGTAAGCGATGACACGAGAACCAAAACAATGCCTGCCACTGATATGCCCGTTCCCGAACCTGTATCGCACAGCAGCAATACTCCGGCAAACGTACCTGTCAGACCGACGAGAGCCTGTAGTGTAAGTTTTTCATGATAGAGCAAAGCCATTATCAGCGCCACAAGCAACGGATATACAAACAGGAGTGTCGAGGCAATACCTATATCCATAAACATATAGCTGCGAAAAAGCGTGATCGAGGACAGCACCATGCACACCCCCAAGGCAATGGCAGGCAACATCCGACGACTCCCTATGCGGGCGCTGCGGCCGCGCATTCTCATCAGAAGCCACACTGCGGGTATGGCCGGCAGATAGCGGAAAAACAGTACAGACACGGCATCCATGCCGTCGTTCATTAGAGGCAATGCGAATACCGGATTCATCCCGTAGGATGCCGCAGCGATGATACCCAATATATAACCTGTAGTTTTTCCAGAAGCCATACGTTTGTTTTTTATCAGACAAAGTTAATGCTTTTTATCGGGCCTGCAAAAAAGAAACTCCGGCAAAGGCCATATGCCATGCCGGAGATTCATCCCTTAAAAACCTTATATCAATTCATTCCTTTTGCTAGTGCGTCTTCAACCTCGAGCGATGCCCATATGAACGGGCCGATTCCCTTGGGGTCATTGTCCCGAACCGGTTCCGACAGATAATATTCATATGAGCCGTTGCGCCGTGTATTGCTTTCCGTGATCTTCGGAGCCACCTTGCGCACCGCTTCGCTTGTACCCGGGCCGAGGCCGGCCACGGCGCAGCAGTTGGTAAGCGAGATGGTACTGTCTGCGTTCACACGTATGAAATTTTTCACAATCGCATCGTATGCTTCTTTGCCGAGGTCATAATACTTGGCGTCGACATATCCGCGGCGCGCGGCACGAAGCATAGAATATGCAAACATCGACGATGCGGTGGCTTCAAGATAGTTGCCTTCGCGGCCGGGTGCGTCCATCACCTGATACCACAGCTTGCTGTCCTTGTCCTGCCACTTCATTACAGACTCAAGTGTTTTATCAAGGAGCTGTCGCACCTCGCCGCGACGATTGTAGTCGACCGGAAGCCCGTCGAGCACCTCCACGAGCGCCATGGTGAACCATCCCTGTGCCCTGCCCCAGCAGTGCTGTGAAAGACCGGTGGCGCTGTCGGCCCAGAACATGTCGCGTGTCTCGTCCCAGGCATGACGGTTGAGACCTGTTGCCGGGTCGAGCGTACGGTTGTATGTCTTGACAAGCTGATCCACAGCGTCATCATATATCGCCATGACCTGCTTTGGCTTGTAGAAATCAGCTGCATTGGCCACGCGGAAAGGCAGCCCCATGAATATGCCGTCGAGCCATACCTGCCAGGCATACATGGCCTTGTGCCAATATACGCCCTCGGCAGTACGCGGCTGCTTCTCAAGCTGTGTCATGAGTGTGGCAAGAGCCTTGCGGTTCTTTTCATCGGGAGTATTGCGATGCATGGCCGCAATGAATTTTCCGGTACGTACATTGTCGAGATTGTATGCGTCGAGAGCATAGCCGCGGATAGTACCGTCGCCGGCAATCATGGTGTCGGTGTAAGCAGTGCAGTAGGCCAGAATGTCATCCCCGCCATAACGGTGATAGGTATCGAGCATCGGCTCGAGCTCAATTCCCATCACATAACTCCATTTGGGCTTCTTGGAAAAATCGAGCAGATAGCTTTCAGGTACCCGACGCATTTCCGAGCGTGTCATCCATTGGCTGTACGCGCCTCCGTATGGCAGCGAATCGAGATGAAGCGAACCGTTTATGAATGTGTTGCGGATGTTGAGATCTCTGACCATACCGGCGATGGAATTTCCGTCGGCCACGTTGTTGAACTCGCAGTTGTCGACATTGATGTCATATACATTGGCCACTGAGTCGAGACCTATCACCATCACGCCGTACTTGCTCTTGTCGCACTTCACATTGTCGAGATGGATATGGCGGACTGTGGGAAGGAATCCGCGGCAGCATATCTCGCGCGGCTCATAATCAAGGTTGATCTTCAATACAGATTCCTTGCATTGGCCTACCTGAAGATTACGTGCGTACAATTTCTCTATCACACCGCCGCGGCAGGTGTTGGTCTTGATACGGAACACACGGTCGAGATTCGGGCTGTCCATCTTGCAGTTCTCGACAAATATGTTGCGACAGCCGCCCGAAATCTCACTGCCGAGCACCACACCACCGTGTCCGTTTTTCATTTCGCAGCCGCGGATAATTATGTTCTGCGACGGTATGTTCCATTTGCGTCCGTCATTGTTGCGCCCACTCTTCACGGCTATGCAGTCGTCACCGGTATTGAAGAAACAGTTCTCTATAAGTACACCGTCGCACGACTCCGGATCGCAGCCGTCGCCGTTGGGGCCGTCATTGATTATCTGCACGCCGCGCACGGTTATATTTTTCGACAGCAACGGATGGATCACCCAAAATGGTGAGCGGAGCAGCGTAACATTCTCAATGAGAATATTTTCGCAGTTGTTGAAATTCACCAGTTGAGGGCGCAGACAATCATCGGCGTCGAATTTGCGCTGCGACATATCCACACCGGTCTCGGCCATACGCAGCAGCTCGGGACGACCGAAATCCTGCTGACGGGGCATGCCCTCTTTCCATCCATAATGTTTTTTGCCGCACCACGACCACCATGTATCATTGCTCGCGCCACCGTCGATCGTCCCCTTGCCGGTTATCGCCACATTGCATGCGTCCTTGGCATAGATACACGGCGACAGATTCCAGCAGTCGAGACCCTCCCAACGGGTAGGGACGACGGGATACAATTCCGGACGGAATACAAACAGAAGCGTGGCGCCGTCTTCCACGACCAGATTCACATTGTCGAGCAATGTGATCGCGCCTGTCTCGAATGTGCCGGCGGGCACCACCACCTTACCTCCGCCGGCCTTGGTGCAGGCGGCTATGGCTTTATTTATGGCTTTCTGATTTTTCCTGGCATCGGCATCCGTCCGGGCGCCGTACTTGGTGATATCAAATGTGCGGTCGGCAAATGCCGGCGGCGCTATAGATTGCTCCACCTGCCGGTATTCGTCGGTCCATATGTCGGCCGAGGCCGATGCGCCGAACAGAAGCATGATGAGCAATATCCGTAGTTTTTTCATGATATGGTTTATATAACGTGCGTTTATGATTTTTCTTTTTGCAAAGTTAGATATAAAAAGACTGTTCAAAGTGTATTATCTTTCAGAAAGATTGACAATGTGTGCATCAGGGGGCTAATTTAGCCGCAAAAATGTGGAAAATTTGACAAACGAGCGTTTTGCGACAATTTTTATACACACGACATCTGCCTGATTGGATAATTTTGTATCGTTCTTGAAAAAGAATCATATAAACCACGACCATAAAACCTGAACTTTACCATGTATCTCTTAGGATATGATCTAGGCACCTCGTCGGTGAAAGTGGCTCTTGTCGATGCCGCCACCGGTGCTTGCATGGCCTCGGATTTCTACCCGAAAGCCGAGGCGCCAATAAAGGCTCTCAACCCCGGATGGGCCGAGCAGCGGCCCGAGGATTGGGTGAATTATCTCAAGCTTGCCACAAAATCGGTTCTCGACCAGACCCGTATCGACCCCAAGGACATCAAGGCCATCGGTTTCTCATACCAGATGCACGGCCTCGTTGCCATCGACCGCGATGGCAAGGTGCTCCGCGATGCAATAATATGGTGCGACTCGCGCGGCGTACCCTATGGCGAGAAAGCATTCGAGGCTCTCGGAGCAGATGCATGCCTCCCCCGCCTGCTCAACAAGCCCGGCAATTTCACCGCCACCAAGCTGCAGTGGGTGCGCGAGAACGAGCCGCAAATCTTCAACAGAATATATAAGGTGATGCTCCCCGCCGATTATATGGCCTACCGCCTCACCGACGAGATATGCACCAATCCAGAGGGCCTGTCGGAATATATGCTGTGGGACTTCAGGGACAACGCACCAGCGACATTCCTTATGGAGCATCTGGGATACAGACCCGACATCTTCCCCGAGGTAAAGCCCACATTCTGCGAGCAAGGCCGCGTCACAGCCAAGGCGGCCGCAGAATTCGGTCTCGCCGAGGGTACACCCGTCACATACCGTGCCGGCGACCAGCCCAACAATGCCCTTTCGCTCAACGTATTCAACCCCGGCGAAGTCGCTTCCACAGCTGGTACATCGGGAGTCGTGTACGGCATCAACGGAACGGTAGACTATGATCCCCGCTCGCGCGTAAACAATTTCGCCCACGTAAATCATACCGCCGCCCAGACCCGCATAGGCGTCATGACCTGCATCAACGGCACAGGCATCCTCAACTCATGGTGCAAGCGCAACATAGCCCCACAGGGCTGCTCATACAACGAGATGAACGAGATCGCAGCCGAGGCGCCCGTAGGCTCGGCAGGTGTGACAATACTGCCCTTCGGCAATGGTGCGGAGCGTGTGCTCGAGAACCGCGAGATAGGTTGCTCGATACATGGCATCAACTTCAACATCCATAACCGCTGCCATCTGTTGCGCGCCGCTCAGGAGGGCATCGTGTTCTCGTTCATGTACGGCATGGAGATAATGGAAAACATCGGCATGGAGATAAAAAAGATACACGCCGGCAAGGCCAACATGTTCCTCAGCCCGGTATTCCGCCACACTCTTGCATCTGTATCGGGCGCCACGATCGATCTGTTCGACACCGACGGAGCCGTGGGCGCCGCAAAGGGCGCAGGCATGGGCGCAGGCATATACAAGGACAACAACGAGGCCTTCGCATCGCTCGTAAAACTTGAAGAGATACACCCCGATGCCGACCGCACGCCCTACCTCGAGGCTTACGCGCGCTGGAAGGAATGCCTCGTCCGCGAACTCGAAAAATAAGCATCAACAATCATAATCAAAATATAAACCCCTAAAAACCAAACAAAAAATGGCTAAGAAAGAATACTTTCCTACGATAGGAAAAATCAAGTATGAGGGTACAGGCTCGTTCAATCCCCTCGCATACCGCTACTACGACGCCGAGCGTGTCGTCCTCGGCAAGCCCATGAAGGAATGGCTCAAATTCGCAATGGCATGGTGGCACACACTGTGCGCCGAAGGAGGCGACCAGTTTGGCACAGGCACCAAGAAGTTCCCATGGAACGAAGGCCCCGACGCCATGACCGTAGCCAAGCAGAAAGCCGACGCCGGCTTCGAGGTGATGCAGAAACTCGGCATCGAATACTTCTGCTTCCACGACACCGACCTTATCGGCGACCTCGGCGACATAGACGACTATGAAGCCCGCATGAAAGAAATCGTTGCTTACCTGAAGGAAAAGATGGCCTCTACCGGCATCAAGAACCTGTGGGGCACAGCCAACGTATTCGGCAACGGCCGCTACATGAACGGCGCCGCCACCAATCCCGACTTCGACGTTGTGGCACGCGCAGCCGTACAGATCAAGAACGCCATCGACGCCACCATCGCGCTCGGCGGCAGCAACTACGTATTCTGGGGCGGCCGCGAAGGCTATATGAGCCTCCTCAACACCGACCAGAAGCGTGAAAAGGAACACCTGGCCATGATGCTCACCATGGCACGCGACTACGCACGCGCCAAGGGCTTCAAGGGCACATTCCTCATCGAGCCCAAGCCCATGGAACCCTCCAAGCACCAGTATGACGTCGACACCGAGACAGTGATCGGCTTCCTCAAGGCCCACGGCCTCGAAAACGATTTCAAGGTAAACATCGAGGTGAACCACGCCACACTCGCCGGCCACACCTTCGAGCACGAACTCGCAGTGGCTGTCGACAACGGCATGCTCGGCAGCATCGACGCCAACCGCGGCGACTACCAGAACGGATGGGACACCGACCAGTTCCCCATCGACAACTACGAGCTCACTCAGGCCATGATGCAGATAATCCGCAACGGCGGCCTCGGCAACGGCGGCACCAACTTCGACGCCAAGACACGCCGCAACTCCACCGACCTCGAGGACATCTTCATCGCCCACATCGCCGGCATGGATGCCATGGCCCGTGCCCTGCTGTGCGCCGCCGAAGTGCTCGAGAAGAGCCCCTACAAGAAGATGCTCGCCGACCGCTATGCAAGCTTCGACGCAGGCAAAGGAAAGGAATTCGAGGAAGGCAAGCTCAGCCTCGAGCAGGTTGTGGAATACGCCAAGACTCAGCCCGAACCTGCCGTCACATCCGGCAAGCAGGAGCTGTACGAGGCCATCATCAACATGTACGCATAAGCACCGATACGGTATCGGGGATAAGGCATCCGTCCTTATCCCCTGCCGTGTTTCATACGAAACCGATCAAATCTCAATTCATGAAAAACCAAGACAACGGCAGCAAGCTGTATCTCTTCTCGATAGTGCTCGTGGCGGTGCTGGGCGGACTGCTCTTCGGCTACGACACCGCCGTGATATCCGGCGCCGAAAAGGGACTTCAGGCTTTCTTCCTCGGTGCCACCGATTTTGTCTATTCCGACACCATCCACGGCATCACATCGTCGAGCGCCCTGCTCGGCTGCATCATCGGCTCGGCGCTGTCGGGCTGGTTCGCAGGCAGCCTCGGCCGCAAGAAGACCCTTGTCATCGCCGGCGTGTTCTTCTTCCTCTCGGCTCTCGGCTCATATTACCCCGAATTCATGTTCTACGAGTATGGCAAGCCCACATTCAGCCTGCTCATCGCATTCAACATCTACCGTATAATCGGCGGTATCGGCGTAGGCCTTGCGTCGGCGATATGCCCCATGTACATAGCCGAGGTGGCTCCGTCAAACCTCCGCGGCACACTCGTGTCGTGGAACCAGTTTGCCATCATATTCGGTCAGCTCGTGGTATACTTCGTCAACTTCCTTATCCTCGGCGAGCACACACAGCCCATCATCAACAAGATGGGCGAGGCACTGTACGAAGTGAGCGCATCGTCCGATCCCTGGACCATAACCACCGGTTGGCGCTACATGTTCGGCTCTGAGGCTTTCGTGGCCGGCATTTTCACCATTCTGGTATGCCTTGTGCCCGAATCGCCACGCTACCTCGCCCTCATAGGCAAGGATGTGAAGGCGCTCGCCATTCTCACCCGCATAAACGGCACCGCCAAGGCCCGCGAGATCCTCGACCAGATTAAATCGACTGTCGATGTAAAGAGCGAACGCCTCTTCTCGTTCGGCGTCATGGTCATCTTCGTGGGAGTGATGCTCTCCGTATTCCAACAGGCAGTCGGCATCAACGCCGTGCTCTACTATGCACCCCGCATATTCGAGTCGATGAACATGGGCAATCCCATGGTGCAGACCGTCATAATGGGCATCGTCAACATCGCCTTCACCCTCGTGGCCGTATTCACAGTCGAGAAGCTCGGCCGCAAGCCTCTGCTCATCTGGGGCTCGATAGGCATGGCAATAGGCGCCCTCGGTGTGGCTCTGAGCAACGTGGTGGAAGTGCATCCGCTCATGCCGGTGGTGAGCATCATGGTATACTCGGCATCGTTCATGTTCTCATGGGGTCCGATATGCTGGGTACTTATCGCCGAGATCTTCCCGAACACCATACGCTCGCAGGCGGTGGCCATCGCCGTGGCATTCCAATGGATCTTCAACTTCATCGTATCGTCTACCTTCGTACCGATGTACAACATGTCGCTCCCCGGCATGGGAGATAAGTTCGGCCACTGCTTCGCATACGCCCTCTACGGCATCATCTGCGTGCTCGCCGCATGGTTTGTGGCACGCCTCGTACCCGAGACCAAGGGCAAGACCCTTGAGGATATGACCGCCCTGTGGCGCAACCGATCCAAGAAATAAATCTTCGCAACAGGCAGTCTCCGTCCCCGCGAGGGAGACTGCCATAACACTCATACCAAAATCAAACATTAACCAAAACATAAACCAATGAAAATCAAAACTTTACTCATAGGGGGGGTAACTTTGCTCGCCTCCATCCTACCGGCAAAGGCCCAAGAAGCATTCGATGCCTCGGTAACATGGGCTATGGGATGCCCTGTTGATGCTATATCGGGAGTATCCACAACTGATTACCTCACACCAAGCTTTACCAAAGGTAGTGAAGTAAGTCAAAAAAACGAATCAGCAACCTTCATGGAGGAAACATACACGCATTTCTTGGTAACTACGCCTCTTGCTACTACCGATATAAATCGCAGTATATCTTTCAAAATCACACCGACCGGTACTTTTAAACCATCTTCAATATCATATCAATTTGCCAATCAAGGATGGGGCGATGGCCGTTATACACTTGTTGTGGAATGCGGGAACTATAACAAAGTCCTAAAAGACAAAGTCACTCCAATCCGCGACAATCAAACGAGTACAAAACCATACGACGAGATCAATCTCAGCGGGATCACTGCAACACCTGAAGCCCCCATTATCTTCACACTCTATTTCCAGTCTAAAAACGACAACACAAGCAATCGCCCATACATCATGCGCAATTTTATAGTAAATGGTGTTGCGACAGCTGAAGTAGGCGAACTCCCTGAGAAGCCCGAAATCCCCGACGGCGCCGTGGTCGCTCCTCTTGGAGCAGGCACATATTATGACCTCTCACAGGCTATATCCAACGGTGTAGCAACGGTAGGAACAGACATAGGGAACACATACAAAGGCACTTCCATAGACTTTCCTTTCTATCTTGAGAATGAAGCCTCCATTTTCTTCTACCTAGAACAAGGCGCCCAACAAGACAGCAACGGTACGCTCCTCATATCACTCGACGGTAACAAAATAGGAGAGCACGAAGTTGAGATAACAGGCGGTTGGTCAAATTACACAGCTGTGAGTGTTATCCGAATGGAGAATCTCGCAAGCGGCAAACATGTTGTAACGGTTGCCCGTGATGACTCGCGCTGCACCGAACACTACGCAGGCAACTGGCGCATATCGCTTCATGCAGAGGATGTATACGGGCATGAACCTATCAATCTTAATCTTGGAACCTACGTAAATGGCATACGAGCCGAAAACGGTGGTGCAAATGCAGGCAATATCAGAAATGGTGCATCTGCCGAATATCGTGTCTACATACAAGAAGCCGGTGCATATGAACTCAATCTCGGTATTAAAAAATACGGAGAAGGGACATGTAAAGTAAGTGTAAAGGAGGAAGGGATCGAAGCATCCTTCGATATGACACCTCAGGCACGTTCATACAGCGATATCCGTCATATTTCACTTGGTGACATCAAGACTCCCGGTATAAAGACCCTTCGCCTCGAATTCACCGCTCCCCCGGAAACAAATTATATTGCCAATTACGACAATCTCAATCTTGTCCGCACAGGCGATATCTCCGGCATTGCCGATGTCGAGACAGCCGAGGTGGTGGCGGTTGAGTATTACAACCTGCAGGGTGTGCGTGTAGAGGCAGGCGCATGCGGTGCTCTTATCCGTGTGAGCACTCTCGCCGATGGCTCGCGCAAGGCCGACAAGGTGATCGTTCGCTGATAAATCATCCATAATAACATATCTGCACTGTCCGTCCTTTCCCATCGCGGAGAGGACGGATTTTTTACTGTCCGCGATTGTGAGGCGCGCGTATAGTCCCACAATCGTATTAGGGGGTCAGCAGCAAAACCCGGTTGAAATGTTAAAAAACTATCCGAGTGAAAAATA